>JAPKMW010000174.1 GCA_026645575.1 Caldilineaceae bacterium | reverse complement strand
GTTTTTTACTTGTTTTTTGTTGTTTCTTTGTTTCAATTAGGTTGTCGTTCTATGCCTGAATAGTTACTAATAAATAATATAAAAATTGGTGCGCTTCTGTAAAGGTATGATTTCGTCCCGTAGGGACGGCTGAGTTTAGACCATAGAGAAGATTCCCCTCCGCTAAACTCAACTGTCCCTACGGGACGAGTCCCTATAGTTTTGTAACTTAGCGTTTCAACCGCGGATCCAACGCATCGCGCAAGCCATCGCCGACAAAGTTAAAGGCCAGCGAGACCAGCACCAGCGGAATGCCTGGCACCAACGGTAGCCACGGGTGTTTGAACATATAGTTCTGCGATTGGGCCAACATATTGCCCCAAGTCGGCGTTGGGTCTTGGATGCCCAGACCCAGGAAACTGAGCGCCGCCTCAGTGATGATGACGCCACCCAGGCTTAACGTGGCATTGACCCAGATCGGCGCCAAGCCATTGGTGATAATATGGCCGAAGATAATGCGCACATCGGAAGCGCCAAAGGCGCGCAACGATTCGACAAAATCCTGACCACGCAGCGAGAGCGCCATGCCGCGCATCAAGCGGGCCGAGCCTAACCAACCGAAGATAATCAGGATTAGCATCAACAGCACCACCTGCTGTGACTCCCGTTCCGGCGTGAGGAGAATGGCGCTAATGCCACTGCGGATAAAGCTCGGCAACGGAATCACCTCACCATAATCGAGCGTCAACTTGGAAAGGATCAGCAGAATCGGTAAGAGTGGCAACGCCAACATGAATTCGATCACACGAGAGACCAGATTATCCACCCAGCCACCGTAATAACCGGCGAGTGCGCCAATAATGACGCCAATCGTTTCAGAGATCAAAGTGACAACAATCGCGATTACCAAGGAGATGCGACCGGCATAGAGGACGCGCGTAAAAAGATCCCGCCCCAGATTGTCAATACCCAGCCAGTGAGTGCGCCCCTGGTTGTCCACCACGCCAGGCGGAGCGGGGCGTTCGGTGCTGCTAATATCAATCAAATCGCGCGGAAAGGTGGTAATGACCGGGGCAAGAAGTGAAACCAGCAACAAAAAGGCGATGATAAAAAGCGACACAACAGCCATACGATGGCGCAAAAACCGTCGCATGACAACTTGCATTTGACTTTCCGGTTTGGTTACCACCGGTTTTCTCGTCGAGGTCAGCGCACCGGCTGCGGTTGCCATAAATGTACCTTCATTCTATAGAAACTGTAGTAAAGACTTTAGTCTTTTTCTGCCTTGGGAAAAGACTAAAGTCTTTACTACTTGCTAAATCATAACTATCTCGCCTGCAAGACGGTTTATGAGAATTTAATTCTTGGATCAACAATTGTATATAAGATGTCACCCAATAGGGTGGCAATGACCGTCAAGACGCCGGTGATAAAAATAAAGGCCAACGCAATCGGGTAATCGCTACGCGTCAACGCATCCCAGTAGAGGCGGCCCATCCCCGGCCAGGCGAAAATTGTCTCCGTGATGATGGCGCCGCCAAAGATGCCGGGCAGGCTCAACACCAGAATGGTGACAAAGGGAATCAACGCATTGCGCAGGGCATGTTTCATGATCACGATGCGTTCAATCAATCCCTTGGCGCGTGCCGTGCGCACATAATCCTGGCGCAACACTTCCAACATAGAGGAACGCACAAAGCGACTCCACAGGGCAGTGTTAAAAAAGGTGAGGACAAAGAGTGGCATCAGCAGACGCAGCGTCCGATCCGTAAAGCTGCCGGCTTCCACGTTGGGCAGCCAGGAAGCAATGGCATAATCGCGCACAGCCTCGCGTGAGCCGGACGGCAACCGCGGAATCCACGGATATTGATCAGCCAAAAAGACCGGCATTACCGAAAAAATGAGGATCAGCAGAATACCAAAGAAGAAGACCGGCATGGCTGAGCCAATAAAGGAGAGACTGGTGACAAAATAATCAAAGCGCGAATATTGGCGCACCGCGCCGATAATGCCAATCGGCACCCCAATCAACAAGGAGAGCAACAAAGAGCCAATACCCAGTTCCAACGTCGCCGGCAAGCGAGACATAAGTTCGTCGAAGACCGGCTGACCAATGCGAACGGTGGTTGAACGCCCAAAATCGCCCCGTAAAATGCCGCGACTACTACGCACTGCCGGGTGAATTTCAGGGATTTCCGCCATATAGACGTAATCTTCACAAACATTGGTCGACTCGTTTAGGAGGTAACAGCCGACCGGCACATTGGCAAAATACTCTTGACCGCCAATGATCAATGGGCCATTGGGTAGACCAATCAACCAGCGGGAGAAGCGTACCGGCCAATAGAGATCCAGTTCATACTGAGCGCGAATCCGCGCCCGATCTTCGGCGGTCAATCGTTGTTGAGTCTGGCTCAAGCCCGTGAGTGGGCCACCGGGTGCAATGCTAAAGAGAAAATAGGTGACAATTGCCACCAAAAGCGTCACAAAGGCCATTTGAAATAAACGTCGAATCAGGTAGGCGGTCATAGGCGTTCCTTGGGTAGAGAGTAAGAGATTGGGAGATTAGGAGATTGAGTAGAAAATCTCTCAATCTCCTAATCTCCCAATCTCTCCTCTTACTTCAGTCTAACTTCATGCTTGTCAACTTATTGCTTGACAAACATATTCATATCAATATGTTCCCAGGTGGGGCTGGCAATGATCTCAAAATTGATATTGCCCTGGGCAGCAGCATCGGCGACCAGTTGCACTTCAGCGCCACCGGCCAGCGTCGCCTTTTCCACATAGTCCACATCACCAGCCAGCAACTGAGCAACGGTCTGATTGGTGTCTGGGATGAAGAGGACGATGATCTCCTGGACACCCGTACCGGCAGCATAGTGCGGGTTGGCGGTCAAGGTCAGGCTTTGGCCCTTTTGCCATTCGGTAATCATAAAGGGGCCATAGCTCAATGGCATTTCGGCAATTTCGGGCAGGGTGGCCCATTCCGCCGCCGGCACATCACGCAGGTTGCGACCATCGCTCAAAACCAGGTGACTTGGATAGATATCGGTGAAGGGGAAAAGGAAATAGGTCGGGCTTTGATAACCCGGGACATAGGTAACCGTCATCGCCAGTTCGCTATCCGAATAAGTCACGTCAAGCATAGCATCACAGGTAATGAAGGATGTTGCACCCGATTCCTTGTCGCATTCGATCTGACGAGCCAGCTCTAGGTCAGCTGCGGAACCAGCCGTGCCATCGCTCCAGGTATAGGGATTGAGCTTGTAGGTGACAACCAATTGCGGTAATTGCAATTCGCTTGTTCCATCATACTCGACACTTGCGCCATCAACCAAGACTTTGGTGCCTTGGGCCAGCGTTTCCGGTTCGCCGGCTTCGTTGTAAACCATGTCGCCGGCCTTGACCGTCACCAATTCATTAGTGGCCAGCTCATTTTCCAGGGTACTCAATGGTTCTTGCAGCAAAGGTTGGAAGTCGTAGCTATAGGTGGTGTTAATAACACCAACCCCCATTTGGGCAATCTGCCGTTGTACAGCAGCGCTTTCCACTAGGCTGAACATGGAAGCCGGTTCCTGTGAGAAGCCCAACACAATTGTGTCACCGCCATCAGCCAATGTCCAATTGGCGGCGCTGGCCGTGCCATACTCGGTCGGATCAACAACGATCCCTTCCAAGTTCAGGCTCCACGCTTCGGCTTCAGCGCGTTGGAAGAGGGGTAAAGAGACCATATCCTTGGCAAATTCGGTCTGCACCGTATTGTAGGCGGCAATGCGTTCTTCACGGTTGAGGGTGTTGTTGGCAAGCACAATGGCATTGCTGGCCGCTTCATTACACCAGCCCATACCATTCTGCCCTTCCCAATTGTTGCCTGGGGTTGGGATTTGGTTACAGGCATAGAGTGTGCGACCACCCGGATCAGCTTGACCGACCCAAGCGAAGGCGCCCAATTCAAAGTCACGGCGAGCAAGGCCGGTGGTGTCACCAAACCACCAGGAGGCTGGGGTATGTTGGCGAATCGCCAGGATACCGCAGGCTGCCAGTTGTTGCTCCACGACAGCCGCCCAGGTCTGGCGGAATTGGGCATTGGTGGTGGTTAGCGTCAGTTCCAGCGTGTCGCCATTAGCATTAACACGGTAGTTACTGCCTTCTTGCAAAGTCCAGCCGGCTTCATCTAGCAGAGCGCCGGCGCCTTCGACATTGTACTCATAATCCTGGTAAGGACCACCATAGGCCCAGTGGGTCTTGGGCAGGAAGCTGTCCATGCGCAGGCTGGCCTTGACATCATCCGGCACATAAGTATAGACCGACGAGATGAGCGCGTCGCGGTCGATACAATGCGCGATGGCCTGGCGCACGCGCACATCACTGAGCGCCGGGTGCGGTTGGCTCAGATCATCCCCAGCCGCGGCGCCGCTATCTTCAGTTTGCGGCACAGCGCCGGGTACAGCGCCACCTGGCGGGGTGCAGGCGCTAAAAAGCATGGCTGCGACCACCAGGATGGCTAACAGCGAAAAACTTCTAGTTTTCATGTAAGCTACTCCTTTGATTAAACGTTGAATTTGAAAACGTAGGACTCGCATATTTTTTGTAAGGGTAAAATAGATCTTGCCCTACAAAAACATGGGTAAGACCGCTCCAGAGATCTGTCGCCATCCTTTGACAACAGCTTGGCGACAAAATCGTCTGGTGTATCACAAACGTAAAGAGCCATTCCAGCCTGCTAGTTGCAGCTAACCACTAGACTCGACATATAGCAGGACGGCCGCCAGCTAGTACAACACATTGTTGCGTTTCAGAAGCAACATGATCTACCATCAATGCAGTATCGGGGGCAGGCCCACCAATAGAAACTGTAACGGGTTCCGTCATTGCTTCAACCGGTTGATACAACCGTTGGGGGGATCGGGCTGTTGACTGATCTATAGCGCGTTGGTATTGCACAGTGCCTAGATCATCAGCTTGTACTGATTTAGGTATGCTCGCTTGCATAGCTGATTGTGCGCCAAAGCGGCCGGCTAGACTGTAAGTGCTCACCCCGATAAGGAAGATGCAGAGTAAAACAGCCGCGATTGGGTACAATTGATAGTTGACTCTACTGTAAGATGATAGTCTACCTTGTCGCAAAGAATCGATCAAATTTAGGCAACCATTGTACAAAGCATTTGCCCACTGGCGGCGGGCCAACCGGTTGCCACGTTGTTTTGACGCTGTTGTGTAATCCTCTGTGCAGTGCGCTTTGGGCGGCTGTAGCGCCTGCACCAATGTCGGCCGCCCCAAGAGCAGCAGCAACGTTGCCAGATCTTCATGTAGGGCGACCGCCAACTTGCCAAGAAAGCGTAGATCCAGCTCCGTATACGGCAACAGCCCTTGTTCCAAGGCATAGATTTCCGCTTCGCTGACCCCCATTTTTAGCGCCAGCGCCGCGCGGGTCAACTTTTGATGGCGACGGGCGCTGGCAATATGTTCAGCCAAATGGCTTAGACTGGACGGCGACGCAATCCGCCCTTGACCGGCGCGCGCCGCCAACAAAACGCCCACCTCTTTCAGGAATTGCTTGTCAGCTTGATGGTTCTTCTGCATGATGCCTCACTCATCGTTCCACAAGTCATCACCGACCGGTTGATGACCATGCTCGGCCTGCTCCAGCCAGCTACGCAACTTTTTGAGCAAGCGATGATGTTGCACCTTCACCGACCCTTCACTTTTGTCCAGATAGGCGCCGATTTCGGCAAAGGAGAGGTTACTGTTATAACGCAAACGTAGGATCACCTTCTGTTCCGGCGACAGGTTTTGGGTAGCCGCATAGAGGAGATCACTGGCCTTATGCTTGACCGCCGGCGCAAAAAGCTCGTACAGGGTGGTGTCTTCCCCACTCAGGCGCGCCCAGAGAAAGCCTTCGACCAGTTCCAGCGGCGTCTGTGTGCGTTTTTCGCGATGGTATTGTTTGATGCGATTGGCGGCGCAGCGAAAGAGCCAGGAGCGCAAGGGATCATCGGCGGCGCTGTCGGGCCGATAGCGAAAGCTGTCCAGTTCTTCTAAGGCGAGCAACCAGACTTGCCCAAAGATATCCTTGGCTTCAGCTTCAGCGCCATCGACTTGACGATAGATGTAGTCCCAGATGGGGTGACAGTAGCGGTTATAGAGGGCGGAAAAGGCTTCGGCTTTTTCCAGGCCGGTGCGCTGTTGGAAAGCCGTTAACAAAGCTACCGTATCCGAACGATGCCATTCGACATTGTGGAGAGTGGCGACCGGGGGCCACGGTACAACATGTTTTAGATCACTTGATGACATAGCTCACGCTCTATAGGAATCGATCCCAACGAGCGCCGGGAAGATCGACACGGTTGACGCTCATCGCGCCCTTCCCTTTGCCGCTCGTGAGCATAATAAAGGAAACACGGAAAAACTATTCCCGATGTTGCCTCCGACACAACTGTCGCATCAAGAATAGTTTCTCCGCTTTTTATGCCGATTTCCCCCACAGCGTGAGGAAAGTCTATTGATATAGGCAAACGGGTTACACAACGGATTTTAGAAAGCAACGGATTGAAATCAGGTGATTGGGTGATTTCGCGCCCCGCAGACGCCCACCCAATCACCCAATCATCTAATCTCAGTAGACCGCAACGCTATCGAGCCTGACTCTGGACTTAGGACTGCGGACTACTGAATCTATTCATACAAATAGCAAGCCGCGTAGTGACCATTGCCGTACTCTTTGAAGGGCGGGTCTTGGGTGCGGCAGACGTCCATAACACGGGGGCAGCGGGTGCTGAAGTTGCAGCCTTTGGGCGGGTTGGCCGGGCTAGGGACATCGCCTTCCAGAATGATGCGCCGGCGTTGTCCTTCAATTTGTGGATCGGGGATCGGCACGGCGGATAAGAGCGCTTGGGTGTAGGGATGCTTGGGATTGGCATATAACTCATCGCGATCAGCCAATTCGACGATTTTGCCCAAATACATCACCGCGATGCGATCCGAGATATGGCGCACGACCGAAAGATCATGGGCGATGAAGAGGTAGGTCAAGCCCAGTTCATCCTGCAAATCTTCCAACAGGTTGATGATCTGCGCCTGAATCGAGACATCGAGCGCCGAGATCGGCTCATCGCAAACGATAAAGGCAGGGTTGACGGCTAACGCACGGGCAATGCCAATGCGCTGCCGTTGCCCGCCGGAAAACTCATGTGGGTAGCGATTGACAAAGTAGGGATTCAAACCGACCGTCTTGAGCAATTCTTGCACCCGCTCCTGGCGATCTTTGCGCCCAGAGCCGATGCCATGCACTTCCAGCGGCTCGCCGATGATGCTGCCCACGGTCATGCGTGGGTTGAGTGAGGCATAGGGATCTTGGAAGATCATCTGCATCCGCCGCCGCATCTTGCGCAGATCCTCGCCGCCGGTCTTGGTCAAGTCTTTGCCTTCAAAGACAACCGCGCCGCCCGTGGGGCGATGCAATTGGAGAATGGCGCGACCGGTGGTGGACTTGCCACAGCCCGATTCACCGACCAAGCCCAATGTTTCACCGCGGAAGAGGGTAAAATCAAGCCCGTCAACCGCCTTGATTGCGCCCACCTGGCGCTGAAAGATAATGCCGCGGGTAATGGGAAAGTGCATTTTCAAATCGTGCACTTCCAGTAATTTTTCACCTTTTTTAATGGTTGTGGCGCCATTGGTAGCACTCATCAGGCCGCCTCCTCTTGTTTCTGTATTTGTAAAACGGGAACCTCGGAAATATCAGCCCAGCAGGCGGCGCGATGATTGTTGCCAACAACTTCTAGCGATGGATTCTCTTGCCAACACTTATCAAAAGCAAATTGACAGCGGGGCGCAAAGGGGCAATGGGTCGGCGCTTCCAACAGATCGGGCGGCAACCCCTCAATCGGCACCAGCCGTTTCTGCCGGCCCAAGTCCAAGCGCGGGATCGAACGCAGCAACCCCAGCGTATACGGGTGGCGTGGCCGGGCATAAATATCACCGACCGATGCTTCTTCGACAATAAAGCCGGAGTACATCACCAACACGCGCTCGGCCATGCCGGCGACGACGCCCAGATCATGGGTGATCCAGATGATCGCCATACCCAACTCATCTTTGAGCCGCCCCACCAGATCAACAATCTGCGCCTGGATTGTCACATCCAAGGCGGTGGTCGGTTCGTCGGCAATCAACAGTTGCGGGTTGCAACTCAACCCCATCGCGATCATCACACGTTGACGCATCCCACCGGAGAATTGGTGCGGATAATCGTCAATGCGTGATTCAGCCCCTGGAATGCCCACCAATTGTAATAACTCAATGGCGCGTTTGCGGCTCTGCTCCCGATTCATGTTGAGGTGCAACTCCAACGCCTCCGTGATCTGCCGCCCCACCGTCAACACCGGGTTGAGCGAGGTCATGGGATCTTGGAAGATCATTGCAATCCGATTCCCACGGACGTGACGGAGTTCATCCTCACTCAATTTGAGCAGATCTTGACCATCGAAGAGCACTTGCCCATCGACAATCTTGCCGGGCGGTTGTGGGATCAGCCGGATGAGTGACATCACGCCGACACTCTTGCCGGAGCCAGATTCACCGACGATGGCGACGGTTTCACCCGCACCCACCGAGTAGGTGATCCCATTGACCGCGTGAACGACGCCATCTTGGGTGAAGAACTGAGTCTTCAGATTCTTCACTTCAAGCAATTTCGTCATAGACGCTTACTCCTTAAGAAATTTGAGATAATAGCGAACATTCCAGTTAGCAACAGTACCGGAACAATATCATAGAAAAGCAATCCGATTGAGCGCCAGAAAGCACAACAAAGGCCAGTAAACCATTGGGCGACTAGCTGATATTGTTCATTGTTTGTAACTACTAAGCCTCTGCCCGCTCGTAGCCGGTCCGTGACCGGCATCTAAGGCGCCGGTCACGGACCGGCTACGAGCGGGCTTGGTAGTTACCATTATCTTTATTCAGAAGCTTGCCCTCACTCCTGTTTGTCGGTGAAGACAAGATTTTATAACAACCTGAATTGTGGTGTGACTGATTCATTCGGGGCGTGGTGTGTTAAGCTTGGCCACGAAAACTAAAATTGCCTATTCAGCGTAACAAACTTTAGCGCTATTGTCAAACGCCCTTTTTCCTATACGCAGAATTACGGAAAAATTGACGTTTATTGTTTAGTCGTCAACCGGCCAAAGCGCTTGCCCATCGACCAAGGCTTTGTTACACTTAATCAGCAGCAAACAATAACTTTGCGCTCTGCGCGAGTCCGTAACTCATCCTGTTCCATTGCAAGTCACGGACTCGCGCAGAGCAATCATGAACTTATTTTGGCATGATGATGAAAGCCGCGCCGCCACGCGCAACACGGATCGATTCATGACTTTAGAGAATGGGTATCAACTGCAACAAGGGCGCTATCTCATCCAGAGTGTGCTGGGTGAAGGTGGCATGGGGACGGTCTACCTGGCAACCGATCGCAATCTGCCCGGTCGTCTGGTTGCCATCAAAGAAAATGCCGACGCCACCCAAGCCGCCCAAGCCCAATTTCAACAGGAAGCGGTGATGTTGGCCCGGCTGACTCACCCCAACCTGCCGCGCGTCACTGATCACTTTGTTGAACCGACCGGGCGACAATATCTAGTGATGGACTATGTCGAGGGGGACGATCTGCGCGAGGTGTTGCGTCAGCAGGGCGGGCCATTGCCGGAGCCACTGGTGCTTGCTTGGATCGAACAGGTGATCAATGCCCTGGAACATATGCACAACTGGATCGATCCCGCCACCCGGCGTCCCAGCCCTATTATTCATCGCGATATTAAACCTGGCAATATTAAGCGCACACCCAATGGCCGTATTGTCCTCGTCGATTTTGGCCTGGCCAAATATGAAAGCGACGATGAGCCGACGGTTGTCGGCGCCCGCGCCTTCACCCCCGGTTATTCACCAGTGGAGCAATATAGCGGCGGCACCAATGTGCGGTCCGATATTTACGCCCTCGGCGCCACCCTTTATAACCTGCTCACCGGCCAGCGCCCCCCCGACGCCACCACGCTGGCCGGCGGCGCGCCCCTTGCGCCCCCCCGCCAGGTCAATCCGCAAATCAGCCGGAACACAGAACGGGTGATCCTCCGCGCCATGCAGGCGCAAGAGAGCGAACGCTTTCAAAACGTCCGCGCCATGCGCGATGCCTTGCTCAATCGGCGGAGCGATGCCACTGACCGAGTACCGGCAACGCAACCACGATCAGAATACACCTTATCAACCTATACCAAGCGCGCCGAACGGCGCACATCGGGATTGATCGCCTGGCTCGTTGGCCTCCTCCTTCTGGCTTTGCTTGCCGCCGGTCTCCGATGGTCAACGCCGCTGCTAGAACAGTGGCGCGCCCTGTCGAACCCAGGCAACTCACCCGGCACGGCGATCGCAGGCATTGATGTGATCACTGCCACTGCCATTGTCACTGTCACTGCCATTATCACTGACGCTGTCACGACAACACCGACCGCCCTCAGCATCAACGCCGTCGTGAGCAGCACCACAAATACGCCCCCCACGATTGTTCCCATGACCGCAACCCTAAGCCCGACGCCGACCCCTTTGCCGGCGACAGCCACGCCAACCGTCACGGCCACCGTTACGCCACTACCGACAGCCACGGCCAGCCCAACGGCGCCGCCAACGCCTATGCCATCAGCCACGCATACGGCGTCACCAAGCAATACAGCGCCGCCGCCAACCGCAACCACCGTGCCGACCCAACCGCCAACGGCCACCCGAACGCCTGCACCGACCAACACGCCACAAGCGACGGCCACCCCGACAGCGCCGCCGACGGTTACGGATACGCCAACCAACGCGCCGCCAACGGCCACCGTCACCCCGCGCCCGGCCGCGACGACAGCGCCCACGGTGACAACCACACCATTGCCAACAGCTACGCTTGCCCCAACGGTCACCAGCGCAGATCCGCCAACAGCCACCAACACGGCCGTCAACACAGCCACCAACACGGCCATACCAACGGTGACACGCCCAGCCACTGCCACCCGCACAGCAACAAGCGCGCCACAGCCGACGGCTACGGTAACGCCGCGGCCAACACTGACCAGTACGCCAACGCCGCACCCAACGGACACTGTCACACGCACGCCCACGGTTACGCGCACAGCAACCGTGCCGCCACGACCAACGGCCACCCGTGCCCCCAGCGCAACGCCGACCGCAACGATGAGGCCCACAGCGTCGCCAACGCCGACCGTCCTACCGGTTCAAGCCCCCCCAGCCGCCGGCGACCAACGCGTCAACCCGCGTGATCAAGCGCGCTACGTTTTCGTCCCTAGCGGCGATTTTCTCATGGGTAGCACCATTGCGCGCGATGAGCAGCCGGAACATACCGTCACCATTACCGGCTTCTGGATTGGTCAGACCGAAGTCACCAATGCCCAATATGCCCGCTGTATCGCTGACGGAGCTTGTACGCCACCCCATAATGACAACTGGACGAATCCTGATCAGGCTGATTTCCCTGTCACCCATATCGATTGGGAGCAGGCCAACACCTATGCACAATGGGCCGGCGGGCGCTTGCCCACCGAGGCCGAATGGGAGAAGGCTGCCCGCGGGACAGATGGCCGCACCTTCCCCTGGGGCGATGATGTGACTGATGAACAACGGCTCAATTTCAACGCCATGACCGGAGTGGTGGCCGTGGGCAGCTACCCGGCCGGCGCCAGCCCCTATGGCGCCCTGGATATGGCCGGCAATGTCGAAGAGTGGGTGGCCGACTGGTATGCGCCCGATGCCTATGCCCAATCGTCAGGCGCCAACCCAACCGGCCCGACCAGCGGCATCTTGCGTGTCGTGCGTGGCGGTTCCTTCAAAAGCAGCCGCGGCGGCGTGCGCACAAGTGTGCGCGGGCGTGCGGCCCCTGCCATCAATTTTGATAATGTCGGCTTCCGTGTGGTTGTGCCTGCGCTGTAAGCCGCCATTCCTGTCTATTTCGTAAACACTGATCGGGTAACAGTCACTTTTCTGCCTGTTTCACCTACATTCTGTCATAAATTTCATACTTACATTTACTCCTTTTCTGTGCTATACTGGTTTCCGCTCTACACCAATCACTGCGTTCGCCTAGATTTTATCAGTTTGGCTGACAGGTTTCGACAGGCTCAACCAACCAACAAGCCGACCAATGTACAAATTCCACAGGAGCGCTGTTTCATGTTAAAAACACAGTACGGCAAATTTACCCCCCTAGCGATCGTGTACAGCAGCCTCTGCCTGCTCTTTCTCGTCTTTGCCCAACCGGGCTGGGCCGCACCGCTACGACAAACGGCGCCGGGAACAGATGATGGTCAGGAGTATATTGTCCAACCCGGCGATTCGCTCTCTAAAATCAGTGAGCGTTTCTACGGTCAATCCAACGCCTACGCCGTCATTGTTGAAGCGACCAACGCCAAAGCCGAAAATGATCCACGCTTCAGCCGCATTGCCAATCCCAGTCGCATCCAGGTGGGTCAACGCCTTTGGCTGCCCAACGCGGCTGAATTGCCGATCATTCAGGGCGACGGGACAGCCAATCAACCAACCAGCCAACCAACACCTACAGCTTTGCCAATTGCGCCAAGTGTTCGCTTTGTAACCCCAGTCGCCGGCGCCCGCGTCTCCCCCACCTTCACCGTCGCCATGACTGCCACCGGATTAACGGTTGAACCGGCCGGCGCCATTAACGAAGCCGCCGGCCACTTTCATATTTTAGTCGACACCGACTTTGTCGAGGCGGGTGAAGTGATTATCAATGACGCCCAACATCTGCACTACGGCAAGGGGCAATATACGACCACGCTCAATCTGGAGCCGGGCGAACATGTGCTGCGCCTGCAATTTGCCAATGGCGCCCACATTGCCCTGGACGGGCCAGCCTACCAAGATACCATCACCGTCACCGTGGCCGGCGATAGCGCCGAACCGGGCGTCGCCTTTGTGACGCCCATCGATGGCGCCACTGTCCCCCCCACCTTCACTGTCGCTATGACCGCCACCGGATTAACGGTTGAACCGGCCGGCGCCATTAACGAAGCCGCCGGCCACTTTCATATTTTAGTCGACACCGA
>JAPKMW010000173.1 GCA_026645575.1 Caldilineaceae bacterium | reverse complement strand
CATTTCCATTCTTGATGCTTTGTCTAATGCTTTACTCGGCTTGCCCTTTCGCCCTGCTTGCTTGCCTGAATAGTTACTCTCTTTTTATCTCAGTCTCTCTTATGTCCCCAAATACGCCGCCTGAATCTGCGGGCTGTCGAGCAGAGCCTGTGCCTGGCCGCTGAGAACAATCCGCCCATTTTGCAACACGTAGCCGCGATGCGCGATCTGGAGGGCGAGGTTGGCGTTTTGTTCCACCATAAAGATGGTGACCCCCTGGCGATTGATCGTCTGGATCTGTTCCAGCACCCGATCGACAAAGAGGGGGGACAAGCCCATTGTCGGCTCATCCATGCAGATTAGGTGGGGCCGCCCCATGAGCGCCCGCCCAATCGCCAGCATCTGCTGTTCCCCGCCGCTGAGAACGCCGCCCGGCTGGTTGATCCGCTCACGCAGGCGGGGAAAGATTGCCAAGGTTCGCTCATAGTCCAGGGCGATCTCGGCTTTATCGTTGCGTTTGTAGGCGCCCATCAACAGATTCTCGCGCACGGTCATATTGGCAAAGATCCGGCGCGCCTCCGGCACGGAACCCAGCCCTAGCCGCACGACCTTGGGCGTCGCCAACCCGGTGATTTCCCGACCACCCAAGATGACCTTGCCGGCGCGTGGCTTTACCAGCCCCAAGATGACCTTCATGGTGGTGCTTTTGCCGCTGGCATTGCCGCCCAACAAGCAAACAATCTCGCCCGGCTCGACCTGAAGTTCGAGACCGAAATGCACTTGCATGGGGCCATAAAAGGTGTCGATGCCTTGCAGGTGTAATAATGGCGCCGTCATGGGGTTGCCGCTCCCTCCTCTAACACTGGATGTGGCGCAGGCGCAGCAGGCGATAACAGCGACGCGGCGGCATGGGGGTGTCCATTCGGTGCGGGCGGCTCCGCTTTGCGTTGTTTATGGCCCAAGTACGCCTCAATCACACGGGGGTCGTTGCGAATGGCGTCGGGGGCGCCTTCCGCAATCTGTTGCCCATTGTCCATGACAATCACCCGATCCGAGAGTTGCATGACCAGCGACAACTTGTGTTCGATCAACAGAATGGTCAGGCCACGCCCTTTGAGCAAGCGAATAAATTCCAATACTTCGGCAGTCTCGGTCGGATTCATGCCGGCGGTCGGTTCATCGAGCAACAAGAGGCGGGGCTGGAGCGCCAAAGCCCGCGCCATCTCTACCCGCCGCCGGTTGGCATAGGAGAGACTGTAGGCCGGCTGGTGCAGCCGGGGCGTTACGCGGTCGCCAAAGAGGGCGAGAATCGCTTCCGCTTCCTGGCGCAACTGTGCTTCCTCGGCTTTGGCGCGGGCGGGGCGCACCAGCGCACTGACTAGCTCTTGCCAAAGCCCCAGCAACGGCAAGCGTGCATTGGCCGCCCGGCGCCGGGCATGAGCGCCCAGCAGGACATTATCCAGCACACTCAAATTGCCAAAGACACGGCCATGCTGAAAGGTGCGGGCGAGACCGTGCGCCGCAAAACGAGCCGCCGGCAACCCAACCAGTGACTTACCGGCCAAGATAATATCACCAGCGGTTGGCTGGTCAAGGCCAGTGATCAGATTAAACAAAGTCGTCTTGCCGGCGCCATTGGGGCCAATCACGCTGATGGTTTCCCCTTCATTGACCGTAAAGCTCACGTTGTCAACCGCCAAGACGCCGTCAAAGTTGCGTGAGATCTGCCGGATTTGCAGTAGTGTCATCGTTAGATCGACCCCAATAAACCTTGGGGCCGGAAGCGAATCATCACCAGCAGCGCCAGCCCGTAAAAGATGTAACGATAATCGGCCAGCCCCCGCAAGAGTTCGGGTAAGGCGGTCAGCGCCACCGCGCCAATCACGGCGCCCAGCATGTTGCCCATGCCGCCCAGGATCACCATGGTCAACGCCAGGATCGAGGTAGTGTTGGTAAAGGTCTCATGGTTGATATAGGTGTACATGTGGCCGGTGAAGGCGCCGCTGATCCCGGCGACAAAGGCGCTGGCGGCAAAGGCCAATGCCTTATAGCGGTTGAGATTGATGCCATAGGCTTGCGCTGCCACATCATCTTCGCGCAAGGAGCGCCAGGTGCGGCCCAACGGTGAACGCAACAACTGCCACTGGAGCAGCAACGCTAGCAGGAGCAGTCCTAGTGCATACCAATAGACTTCCCGCGGAAAGATGGCAACAAGGCCCAAAAAGGCCGGCGGCGGCAGATTGGTGATGCCCATGACGCCATTGGTCAAGCTGTCCCAGTTCAAGATGACCTGGCTGACAATTTCGCCAATACCCAGCGTGGCAATCGCAACATAATGGGCGCGCAGCCGAAAAGCCGGCAGGACCAGCAATGTCCCCAGCAGCGCCGTAATGACGCCCGCCGTCAACAAGGCCAGTTCAAAAGGCCATTGCAACCGGAGCATAAGCAGCGCCGAAGCATAAGCGCCGATGGCGAGAAAGCCGGCGTGGCCCAGCGAGGTCTGTCCAGCCGTGCCGGTCACCAGGGTCACGCTGATCGCCACCATGCTCAAGAGCCAGGCGTTGGTGAGGATCTGGAGCAGATAGGGATTGGTGACAACGAGCGGCAGCGCCAGCGCAACCGTCACCAACCCACCAACGGCCCACCACGGTAAAACAAACGCGCGGTTGTTGGAAACAAAGGTGCCGGTAAGCGGCTCCGGCGGCGTTTTGCGTTGCCGACTAAAGAGGCCGCCCGGTCGCCAAACCAGGGCCACGAGCAGAATGATAAAGGCAAAGAGATTGCGATAGGTGGCGCCAAAGAAGTGAACGCCGTAGCTCTCGATTAACCCCAACAGTAGCCCGCCGATGATCGAGCCGGGAATATTGCCCAAACCGCCCAGCAAGTTGGCCGCAAAACCCTTTAGCCCGGCTTGAAAGCTCATGGTCGGATAGACGGTGCTAAAGTAAATGCCGACCAACATGCCGGCAATGCCGCCCAGGATCGCGGCCAGGGCAAAGGCGGTCTGGTTGACGCGGTTGACATCCACCCCCATCTGTTGCGCCGCTTCCCGATCCTGCGCCGTGGCCCGCAATGCCCAGCCCAGCTTGGTAAAGCGCAAGAAGAGAAAGAGCAACAGCGCCACCGTGCCGCCCACGCCGGCAATCAGCAGGTCGATCCAGCCGATGGTGACGCCGCCAATGGGGATGCGCGTGGTCGGCAACGGGTTGGGAAAGGATTGGGGGTTGGCGGTAAAGAGAAGCTGGGTCAATTGATCCAGCACAAAACTAATGCCAATAGTGGCGAGCAGTGGGGCGATGCGCGCCGAATTTTGCAAACTGCGCAAGCCGACCCGCTCAATCGCCATGCCGAGCAGGCCGCAAACCAGGGCGACAACGCCAAAGGTGACAACCAGTGGCAGGTGCAGCCAGGTGACACAGACCCAGCCGACATAGGCGCCGATCATATAGACGGAACCGTGGGCAAAATTAATCAAATTGCCTACCCCAAAAATCAGCGCCAACCCCACGGCGGTGAGGGCATAGATGTTGCCGATCACCAGGCCGTTGATGGTTTGGTCAAAGAGCGTGTGCCAGAGCTGGTTCATAGATCAAAGTTTCCGATTTGGCCTGAGCGGCGGTTGGGCTTTCTTTAACGGCAAGCGCAGTCTGCATGAGTAACATCGGGATCGGGGCTTGCCGCAAGACGCTCTCGGCCACACTGCCCAAGAGCAGCCGCGCCAGGCCGGTGCGACCGCGTGTCGCCATTGCAATGAGATCATAGGTATCCGCCGTTGCCGCAGCCAGAATCTGTGCGACCGGCTCGCCGACTCGCACGATGGTCTGTACGCTGTAGCCACGGTCGCGCAGGGTTGCGGCCAGTTGTTTTAGCTCTACAGCAAACTGCTGCTGGTGACACTCCCATTCTTCGTCGCTGCACGGCGCTAGATAGGTGGCGTGCGGAATGTCGCCGGCATAGCCATCTAGCAGGATTGGGCTATCCGGCCGTTGCGTCACCCCTAGTAAAATCAGTTCCACCTCGGCCGGCGGGAAGAGATGACGCACCACCGGCAGAATGGTTGGGCTGATCTCCGAGATATTGAGTGGGATGAGAATACGACGCATAGGATGACCTCCCTCCTAATCATGAATGGACAACAATGAATGGTTGACGCTATTGACCAGTGACCTGTCCATCCCACGGCACAAAGGCGCCATCTTTGACTTGCAGTTCGACAAAGCTAGGGTTTTGCACACGGCGCGTTTCAGGGTCAAAGGTCGCCTTGCCGTAGATCACACTCGGCACATCCTTCAGTTGAGGCAGCGCCGCATGAACACCTTCGCGGGTGGCGCCGCCAATTTCAATGGCTTTGGCAATCAGGTGCAATGTATCATAGGCGTGGATGGCAAAATAGTCGGGGGTTTCGTTGTATTTTGCCTTGTATTTGTCCACCACATTCTTGACTTCTGGTCGCGGGTCATCGGGTAGGAATTGACCAAGAATATGGACGCCCTCGACATCGGCGCCGCCCAATTTCAGAAAGTCGGGTGACTGGAGCGAGCCGGGGCCGATGAGGGGTAGTTCCAGACCATTTTGGCGAATTTGCTGGACGATCAACGCGCCGTCAGCCTGGTAGGCGATGAGGACAATGGCGTCCGGGCTGGCCTCACGCACACGGGTCAGGGCCGAACGGAAGTCTTTTTCCTCGGCCAGGTACGCTTCGGTGGCGACCACTTCACCACCCAGTTCCTGGACACGGGCCGCAAAGAGATCATAGGTCGTCTTACCCCAGTCAGTATTCAGGTGGAAGGCGGCCAGCTTCTTTTGGCCCAAGGTTGTCACGGCAAAATCGGCCAACGCTGGCGCCGCCTGGGCCTGGGTGACAGAATTGCTCCAGGTGTAATCGCCACCGGCTTTGGTAAAGTCGGGGTGGGAATTGGTAAAGCCGAACTGCACCAAGCCGGCGCGTTGATAGATGGGCGAAGCGGCCATCGACGCACCACTGCTAAAATCACCCAATTCGACAATAATGCGCGGGTCAGCGACAAACTTTTGCGCCACCACCACCGATTGTTTGGGGTCGCTTTGCGAATCTTCAAAGAGATATTCCAACGGGCGACCATTGATGCCGCCGGCGCCGTTGATCTCGTCTAAGGCTAAGTCAAATCCCTTTTTCCACTGTTCGCCGTAGCGGGCGTTTTGGCCGGTCAAAGGGCCGCTAACACCAATGTAAATCGGTTCTGTTGTTGCGCCACCTTCCGCCGCCGGTGCAATGGGCGCCACACAAGCGCTCAGGAGCAGACTCAATACAGCGCTGAACAACAGCCATTTCTTATGATAGAGCAGATGGTAAATCTTCATAGTTCTCTTTCTCGGTTTGATTGGTTGATCGTGTGTTAAGGTACAAAGAGCGGCAGGTAGACGATATACGCTTCCTTCTCTTCGTCAGGAAGCGGTAGATGATTCTCGCCCTGAGGCGCACCCGTTCCACCGGTAGTGACGAGTGGCGCTGGTTCAGGGGGAGCGGTCTGGATCAGTGGCGTCAACCAAGTGTTGAGCCAAGTGAAGAAAGGGATCGTTGTGACTGTTTTTGTTTGTAACATCGGTTGATCTCCCTGTTTTCAAGGCAACCAAAGGCATGGTCAGCGGCAAAAAGTCGCACCTTGGTCAAAACAATAATTTTCCGTACGCAGCAAGAATGTAAGAGCGGTAAAGCAGCGGGCTACTCGTTGGCAAAAGGGAGAGGGTGGGTGATGGGCTTGTCGGTCGCTGTTCAGGAAGCATACTCATCTCGCCTGAGTCAGCGTCGCTCTGTTACGACAGAGGCAAGCGCCATTCTCTCCCAGGCGAGCGCCCGCTATCGACAGCAGGCCCCACGCCCAGCGTAGGAGAAGGAACAACAATAGGTGGTACAACAAGCAATAGAATGGGTGATCATAGGTATGAATTTCACGCAACAGATTGGCGATTGCAGCGTATGCGTATCGTCTGGCTACTGGTATGTGGCGCAGACGCCCACCCAGTAATGGATCAACAATGATTACGAATGATTGACCGACAGCCCATTGTCAATCTCACGCCTAGCATACCGGGGCGTGGTAACAGCCCCGGTCAATCATCGGTAACAAAGCAGTAACAAAAGCAGCCGCAACTTCAAGCAAACAGCTTTTCCTGACGATATTCACCTATGTTTTGCTGTTCCGTACACGTTGCCAGCCGTTGCAACAAATGACCGGCGACCGCTTTGGTCTGATTGCGCAGTTCAGGGACAGCGGTGCATTCCAGCAACTGACCGACCAACAGCGCGCCAAGCGGGAAAATGACGCCGGCAGCCTTCCTTTTGGCGCTTCCTTGGCTGTCCACTTCAACGCCCGCTGCCAATGGCCCCAAGGTGAGTAGTCCCCGGTTGCATAGATTAGTCAATAACCCCGCATCCCCCGCTGTGCTGTCAACGGTACAATCAGGCAACTCACTCTTGGCATACTCCTCGTATAACGGCAAAAACGTGTATCGTTCAGGGCGCGTTCGCCCCTTTGCCGTCAGCATAAAGGGGCCGGGTAACAAGGCTAGTGAGTATAAGGCTAGTGAGTATGATGTAACAGCGGCGTAACAGCGTACTCGTATTCAGCCTGTGGATCGGCGGCGATGGGGTAAACAGTGGATGTCTGTTACCATTTTGTTACAGGATTGTTACTGGCGCTGTTACGTAGGGCTGTTACCGTAGAGCTATCCGGTCGCGCCGATATTACCGATGGCTGGATCTTGCCTGACAAAGATGTGCCACAAAACGAGGTAAATTCACGGTGAAGAAAGGAATTGAGCCGGCTTTCGGGACAACTGCTGTTACCCCAACTGCGCGTCGCCCTAGCCAGCCATTGCTGACAGAGGTAAAAGCGTATCGGCAGGGAACCTTGCCGGATGATAGTAGGAACGAACAGTGGTGGTCGGCGCTGGATGCGCTTGATCTGGATCTCTATGTGCCGCCGCCGCAGTCATGGTTCCAACGGTGGCTGTGGGGTTCACCGGCGCGGCGGCTGGTTGCGCAAAGCCGTCGTTCCCTACTGATTTTGCAACAACCGCGCTGGCCGCTGACCCAAATTCTTTTCATTGTACGCGCCGAGCCAAGCGATTGGATCGCCTTGTCCTGGATCGAGCGGCTGGCGCAACCCACGGCGACCACCATTACGATCCTGCCCATTGTGCCACCCTGGCCCCGCTTTTATCGCGCAACGCCCTACGCTCAACCCACCCCCGACATTTTACTAGCGCCCAATACGGTCTCCGGCGCCATGATCACCACTATCACTCAACGGCTTCGGCAACAACACCTTGCCGTCACCCTATCGCTGACCACCGGCGAACCTGATTGGCGCATTCAGCGTGCAGTGGACACTTGCAACCCGGATTTGATTGTCATCGCTGCTGAAACAAAAACGCGTTGGCTCCGTTGGCTCTATGGCGAATTGGTCAATCCACTGTTGCGTTGGGTGACTTGCCCTTTGCTCATCACCAAAGCAACCTGACAATTACCCTCTTTGTTGCTCCGCCGTCTGCTGACCCTCCGGTCAGCCTGATCAATCCCCTGTTCGGTTGTCATCCCTGGGAATTACACCCCACCACCACCCCTAACAGCCAGCAAAATGGGTTTGCAAGATCGTCTTCGGGTTTGTATAATGACGCTTCTTGACGTTCCCTCCCAATCACAGGGGTACTCGTTCCAACCGCTTGATGCCAGCCCTATCAACAGCGTTTGGACGTTGGAATTTAACCCGCACCTGGCCGGCAACGGCAAGAACCGTTCAAGGAAAGAAAGCAACAATGAAAACAACTTCTTCAGAACAACAGACCCAACTGGGTCGGGTCGAGGATGCGATTAACCGCTATTCGCGCCCGACTGACCTCAAAATCACCGATATGCGCATTGCGGTGGTCGCCAGCAACTATGATTACCCCATCATCCGCATCGACACCAACCAGGGCGTCTATGGCCTGGGCGAGGTGCGTGATGCCGGTCATCGGGAAAATGCGCTACAATTTAAGAGCATGTTGCTGGGCCAGAACCCGTGCAACGTCGATATGATCTTCCGCGCCCTCAAAAAGTTCGGCAACTGGGGGCGTGAGGGAGGCGGCGTCTCCGGCATTGAAATCGCCCTCTGGGATCTGGTGGGCAAGGTCTATGGCGTCCCTTGTTACCAACTGCTGGGCGGCAAATATCGCGACAAAGTGCGCCTTTACGCCGACACCCCTGCCCCCGACGAGCCAACCGTTGAGGGTTATCGCAAAGCGTTGGAAGGGCGCAAAGCGCTGGGGCTGACCTTTATTAAGTTTGACATTCGTCCCAAATTGTTTGAGACAACACCGGGCGCGTTGGTCGGTCAGCCCACGCAAGGGGAATATCCGCTGGGGTGGCGCGGGCGGGCGCCTGGTTCTGGTCCCGGCGCCCGGTTAACGAATCGCGGCATTGCCGCCGCCGTTGAAATTGTGGCGGCCATTCGCGAAGCGGTTGGTGATGAGATTTCGCTCTGCACCGACCACTTTGGCCATGGCCACTTAACCCTGGACGAGATGATCCGTCTGGGTGAGGCTTGGGAACCCTATCACCTGGCCTGGATCGAAGATCCCATGCCCTGGTGGGACATTGAGGGGCACAAACGGGTGGCCGACGCCTTGCGCACCCCCATTGCCGCCGGCGAAGAACTCTATCTCTGGGACGGCTTCCGCGAGTGGATCGAACGGCGCGCCATCGACATTCTACACCCCGACTTGCTCACCTCCGGCGGTATGATGGAAACTAAGAAGATCGCCGACTATGGTGAGCGCTATGGCATTCCCACTGCACTCCACTGCGCCGGTTCACCCATCGGTTTTATGGCCAATGTCCACTGTGCCGCAGCGATTCCCAGCTTCCTCTCGGTGGAGCATCACGGGTTGGATCTACCCTTCTGGCCCAGCCTTGTCACAGGGCTGGAGCCTGATTACATGGCCGATGGTTATGTCAAGGTGCCGGAGAAGCCGGGCTTGGGTGTCGATCTCAACCTGGAAGGCATTGAAGCCAATTTGCGTACACCGGGGACGCTGTTCCTGGCGACTGAAGAGTGGAATACACCAAAGTTGGGTTTCTGGCGACCGGATGACCGCTGGAAAGAATAGAAGACAGAGGTAAGAAGACAGAAGTCAGAAGTCAGAAGTCAGAAGTCAGAAGACGCAGATAGGTTACGGGATTTTCTGTCCTCTGCTTTCTGCCCTCTGCTTTCTGTCCTCTGCTTTCTGTCCTCTGCTTTCTGCCCTCTGCTTTGTGAGAATCAGGAGAGTAGGTACAATGGCACGGTTTGATCACTTAAAAGGGGTTTTTGGGTTGTTGCCGACCCCATATCATGAGGATTATGAGATCCATATCCCCGACCTGCGGGCGGCGGCAAACTTTTGTTGCACGAGTGGGCAACATGGCATTGTCTGGCCGGTGATGGTGGGGGAGTTTTACTTTTTGGGCGAGGAAGAGCGGTTGCGCGGGCTGGATGCTGTGCTGGCAGAGGTGAATGGGCGCCTGCCAGTGGTCTTTGGCTGTTCGGGCGTCGCGTTGCCCCAGGTGCTGTTCTTTGCACGAGCGGCGCAAAAGGCCGGTGCTGATTCGATCATTGCGATGGCGCCGGCACGCGCCAATGCCGCGGTGGCGATTGAAATGTTCAAGCGGATGGCGGATGCCTATGATGGGCCGATTATGTTGCAAAATGCGGCGGCCTATGCGCCCCTCACCGGCGAACAGATCGCTAAACTGGTAGAAGAGGTGCCGTCAATTGAATATATCAAGGAAGAGCGCCCGCCTGGCCCGAAGCACATTGCTGAAGTCCACAACCTGGTGGGGAACAAGGTGAAGACGATCTTTGGCGGTTTTGCCGGTCGCTTCCTGCCCGATGAGTTGCGACGCGGGGCCGATGGCTGTATGCCTGCTTGTGAGATCGCCGATCTGCTGGCTAAGGTGATGGAAAAGTGGTGGGCCGGGGACGAGGCCGGGGCGCGGGCGTTGCATACCCGCTTGCTGCCGCTGATCAATCTGGAGACTCACCCCTTTATGCGGTACATCCTTAAGCGGCGGGGCGTCTTTACTTCGCTGGTCGAGCGGGCGCCAGCCGGTGCGCAAGAACTGGATGCCGAGGACAAGCGGGAAATTTCGATCTTGATCGACGCCATTAAAGAGGAAGTGGACTTCTACCCCTTTGGTGCGGAATAAGACGATACCCAAGCAGAAGGCGGCTTCTTTTGCCTGACCTGGTTTGCCCACTATAAGCGAATCAGCGGGTGAGGGCTGTTATTTGGCTGGAGCTGCGAACGTGTAACCAACATTCGGAATTGTCTCAATCAGCGGCGGCTGGGTTACGCCGGCTTCCAACTTGGTGCGCAGGCGGTAGACCAACTGCTTGAGCATGGCCCGGTCGCCGCCATCGGCGCCCCAGACGGCGGTGATCAGTTGCTCGCTGGTCAAGACTTGACCAGCGTTGAGCATGAGCATCTCCAACAGCCGCACTTCCAGTTGGGTCAGCCGCAAGGGTGGGCTATCGGGACGTTGCACTTCATTACGGCTGCGATCCAGGGTGAGATCACCCACTGTCAATACACTGGGCGTCTCGACAATGCCGGCCCGCCGCAACACCGCACGCACGCGCGCCACCAGTTGGCTGGGGCTAAAGGGCTTCACAATGTAGTCATCGGCGCCCAATTCCAAGCCTTTCACCACCGCTTCGTCACCGCTGCGCACACTGAGCATAATGATTGGCGTCTTGTCCACCATCCGCACGCGTCGGCAAACATCCAAGCCGTCAAGCTTGGGCAAATTCAAATCCAACACCAATAGATCAGGCCGCTGCTGCTCCCAAGTCCCCAACGCCGCCAGCCCATCATACGCCGTCAGGATCTCAAACCCGGCGCGGCGCAAGGTAAACGCAATCACATCGGATAACGACAAATCATCTTCCACGACTAAAACCCTCATACCACTCGCTCCCCTTCATCCCAGCTAAACTCAAGCGTCCCTACGGGACGATCTGTCTTCTGTACTCAGCGGCAACGTAAACCAAAAAACCGAACCGCCCCCCGGTCGATCCTCAATGCCGACGGCGCCGCCGTGGGCCTCAACTGTGGTTTTGACGACGTATAGCCCCAGGCCGATACCGTATTCCTCATTGTCTTGAATATCCAGGCGGACATAGCGCCGGAAGAGATTCAACCGATCCTGAGGCGGAATCCCAGGGCCGCGGTCGGCGACGGCGACGCGAATCGTGCCGGCTGCGCTGCTCATCGTCAGGTCAATGGCGCCGCCCAATGGGCTATACTTGCTGGCGTTGACCAACAGATTGACCAGCACCTGGGTCAACCGCCCCTGATCCGCTGCCACCAGATGGGGCGCAACCGGATCCAGCCACCCCTCGTCGGCGCACAAGGTAAATTGTTGGCGGCGGCGGTCAAAGAGCGGTTGCACCAATCGCAACGCATCCTCCACCACATGGGTGAGCGCAACGTTCTGTTTGCGCAATACAAAATGGCCGGCTTCGATACTGCTGCTTTGCAGGAGGTTGTCGATGAGATTTTGCAAAGTGAGCAGACTCAGGTGCGCCGGTTTCAGCACCTCGCGCACTTCGGACACGGCGTATTCCTCGGCAGGGTCAAGCAGCAGCTCTAACGAGGCGTTGAGCGTGCTGAGCGGTGTTTTGAACTCATGCGAGATATTGGCGAGAAAGTAGGAACGCAGGTTGCGCAAGGCTTCTTCATGGGTGACATCGCGTAAGACCAAGGCCACCTGCGCCGTTTTCTCATTCGGAGGCGCCAGGCGCGCGCCGGTGATGGACAAGGTAATCGCCTTGCCGTTGCGTGTGTAAACCTCGATCAGGCGTTTCGCCCCCGGCTGCGGGACCTGGCTCAGGAAGGAGTTATCATTGGCGCCGGCGGGTGGAAAAAGCCGATCAATCGGTTGACCAAGCGCTTCGCCGCTGCTCCAGCCAGTCAAGGCTTCTGCGCCCTGGCTCAAAAAGGTGACCTGCCCTTTCGCATCAAAGGTCACAACCCCTTCAACAACCGACTGGATCAGGGTGTAGAGCCAGTCATGGGCCTGGGCGCGTTCATCTAGGGCGCGCAACATGCTGGCCTGGCTGCGGATCAAGGCCGTCGAGAGGGTCGCCACTTCATTGGGCGTGGCGACGGCGGGAATGGGCGCCACAAAATCGCCGCGGCTGATGCGCTCGGCCACTCCGGTCAATTCAGCCAGCGGTTGAGTTAAGCGGCGGACATACCAGGTCGCCAGCGCGACGCCCAGTAAGGCGACGATGCCGGTGCTGGTCACAAGAATGGCCAAGGCGCGCGCTTCCGCCGCAATCAATTCACCAACCGGCAAGGCGACTTCCCAAAAAAACGGCGCAAGGGCTGTCGTTGGAGCCAACCGCGCATAGGCGGCATAATAGGGTTGACCAACGTAGTCGAGCAACGCCGTCTGGGGTTGCCCGTTTGCGCTGTCATTCGCAGCGTTGGCAAGCGCCGACGGCAAAAGGCGCGTTGCATCCGCAGCCGGCATACTACTAGCCACCTGTTCCCCAGTTGCCGTTAGAATGCTCTGTTGGGCGCCGGTGCTGGCGGCCAGGTGGTGCAAAAAGGCTTCATCCAGCCAGATCCCGGCTGTTGCAATTCCCATGCGGGCGCCACTGTCATTCGCCACCGGCTGGCTCACCACGATAGCCGGCTGGTCGGTAATCAACATGTATTGCGGCGTTGTGAGCGCCGGGCAATGATCTAGTAGCGGTGCGCCGGCCACGCGAACGCCGGTTGGATCACAGAAGAGCAACAGATCCATTGCGCTGCGGGCCTGGAAAGCCACCAAAAACGCTTCCAATTCGGCGCTTGCCCCGCTTTGCGCCAAGCGCCGCAAGGTGGGGCGTTCGGCAAAGAGCATGGCAAGATCGTTCAGCCGATTCTGTTCCGCCAGCAGCAGCGATTGCGTCGCTTGTTGGGCATTTTCCACCTGAAGCCACGCCTGCCGTTCCAATTGGTTGCGCGTGATCCAATAGGCCGGCACACCAGCGCTGAGCGTGCTGGCAAAAATCAAGATAACACAGCCGGTAATCAAATAGGTTGAAAAACGTTGACGTGTCAAAGGCAAGCTCACTCCCCAGGTAAAAATGATGACGAGACAGTTCATCGTTGATAAATCTACCGATCTCGCCTGTTTCTGTCAATTCACTGGCCGCAACAGATTGGCAGCCTTCCACCTAGCTACGCAGGTACTGTTTCCGCTTGAGCATTTTGTTACCACTTTGTTACCGCGCCATCACCACACTGTTACACAACAGATTGACCGTTGACTCTGCTTGTTGCGGCGACTTATGGTATACTATCGGCTATGGCAAACGAACTGATCAATCCGCATTATCAGTAGACCGCAACACACCCAGAAGCGCATAGACTGACTCTGGACTACGCGACTACCTGACTGCGGACTACT
>JAPKMW010000172.1 GCA_026645575.1 Caldilineaceae bacterium | reverse complement strand
TGCTGCCTGAATATTTTGCACCCCTGGCAAGCCACCAGGTAGTGCGCTTACTCAAGAATGTACAAAGTCGAACTTAGATGCCGTAAAAATATAAGTTGCGGCTCTCTGCGCGTCCGTGACTCGCTCTGACCGGTTGCGAGTCACGGACGCGCGAAGAGCGCTATCTCAAATGACCATTAATTGATCTTGACCAAGCCACCCTTGAGTTCAGCCATGCCACTCCCGTTGACGCTGACCGTGGCGCCTTTGACCGAGGTTTGGCCGCTGGCTTCAATGGCAATGCTGGATTGGGCTTTGAGCGAGGCTGCGCTGTTGGCCTCCAGGTTCAATGCGCTATTGGCTTTTGCTTTGAGATTGGCCTTGGTCGCCAGGGTTAGATCATTTTGCGCCTCAATGGTCAACGTCTTGCCCGCCTGTATGGTGATCTGGCCGCCGGCCTCAATCGTCAGATCGCCCTCCACTTTGATCTGCATCGCTCCCTTTGCCAGATCAATGAAAATTGTGTTCTTATCCTCTTTGTCGCCGATACGGATGGAGGGTTGATCGCTGGAATCATTGAGGACGATTTTGTGACCGCGGCGTGAATAGAAGGCACGGATGTCATTTTTGCCTTCACCATCCATCTGCACCGGCGGCTTGTCCTCACTATTCCAGAGCGCGCCCATGATAAGCGGGCGGCTCAGATCGCCATGTTCAAAGGCAACAATCACTTCATCGTTGACTTCGGGAATAAAATAGCTGCCGCGCTCCTTGCCGGCCATCAGGGTGGCAATACGCGCCCAGTTACTGGTGGCCCGTTTTTGACCTGCTTCAATCGCCACGCCCTCGGTCTCTATATCGGCTAGATCAGGAAAATTGACGCGTACTCGCCCCAGTTGCTTCGGGTCGTTAATATCAACCACAATCCCGGTCACAATGCCATATTCTTTGCGCCCGCTCTCTTTCTGGTGGCGCAAGGCGGTGACGACATGTTCTGCTAAATTCATCGACCATTCCTTTTGACTTCAAAATCGGTTCGATACCCGCTTGCACTGATGGTGTGGGTGGTAGAGACAACATAATAGACGCCACTAAAGCGTTGCCCCAACCCTTTCAAGGCGATCACCCGGCGCGCCTGTAAGGCAGGATTGCCGATGGTGGCGCCCCGGCCACTGACAAACTCCAATGCTGCACTTTCCAGATGGGCCAGGGCAATGGCGTTCGCCTCCTGTTGATCGGCCAAATCATGTTCGTCGAGCAACACCTTTTTTTCGCGCCCGCCTGCTTTGACAATCTGTGGCCCCGTTTGGCCCCCCATCTTCATGCGCTCATTGCCGGCCACAGCTTTGCCCACCAGCGGTGTCTTGGCGCCCCCTTGGGATGTCTGTGAACCACGCACCGTCACCTCCGTCACCATGTTGTTCGTGTTGAGGCTGGGCGTAAAATTGATGAGATCACGCCCCCACTCCAGTGTAAAGGCCGGTGTGGATTGGACAAGGTAGCGCGGCTTTTGGAAGTAGAGCGTATGTTCCTTCACGGCGACCTCATAGCCAATGCGCTTGGCCCGTTTGAGCAGAATTTCGTGGTACGACGCATCGTTAGGGGCAAACAAGCCATGACGCGCTGCAGTCGCATCGACAATCGGCGTTAAGCGCATCTCCCTGGCGATCTCTTCAGCAATTCCGCTATCGGTGGTAGACTCAAAAGGCTCCCGCCGATGTTTGTTCTGCAACCGCTGTAGGAAGCTGAAGCCGCGCACCGTCAACGTCGGCACGCCGCTCTCTGGAAAGGTCGGCGACACGGCGGTGATCTCCCCGGCCAGCTTGATCGTGCGGTTATCAACGTAGCCCATTTCGATGGTCACTTCCTGGCCTTCTGCAAAGACAGGGCTGTCCAGCCACTGCAATTGCGGGCCGCCGGCAAACCGCGCCCGCTCGGGGTGACGGTCGCTGATGGTAAAGGTAAAAGAGTCCGCTTTGTCATAGGTTTCCGTAACGGCGAGCGAAATGACCTCAATGGTGGCGCCGTGACGCAACTTAACATTCCCGCTGGTAATCAGAAAGTCAGGCGCGTAATATTGCCGATTATCGATGCTCATAGCTAGCTTTCGTGTTGCCCTTCGGTCGCCGGGATAATCAATGGCTGCCCAACATAGAGCGCCAAGGGGTTCTCAATCTCATTCTTGTCGGCAATGGCGCGCCAGGCGCGCGGATCACCAAGAAATTCACCGGCAATACTGCTCAGGGTGTCGTGGGCGCAGACAATATATTCCTTTTCAAAATGGGAGGAGCTTTGCCGGCTCAATTGCTCCAGGATCGTTGTTTCCGGAAATTCCTTAAAGGTCACATCCATGGTTGCCCGCACCGGGCGACCGCTCGGCAGGAAAAAGGTAAAATTGGTATTAGCCTGCTCCAAAACGCCGACAAAGGTTGGTCCCCCCCAGGTCAATAAGCAGACTGGCGGCGCATGTAATTCGCGCTCAGTCTCCAACAGATCGGTGATCTTGCGTGTGTAATCACGGACATCCTTCCGCTCTTCATAGGAATCGAAGAAGAACTGCATACTCAATGTCCGTACATTGCCCCGGCCAAACTGGATGAGCGGCGCCCGTAAACCGGGAACCGCCACCTCGACAAACTGGTTGGCCGCCGTGAGCCGATAACTGCTCGGATTAAAAAGGACCGAAAATTCCTCACCCGGCGGGATATGACGTTTAATTTTGACTTTTTCCAGTTCCATGCGCTTGCCTCAGTTGCTATAAGCCCAGACTTTCCCGTTCGATGGTGATACGGCGTTCCAAAATGGCATAGACTTCATCCGCCAACCGTTCCAAATCCGGCGTCTGATGGCTGCTGTTATTCCACTGCGCGTCCGGCGTCATTGTTGCCGTAGGAGCAAAGCCTGGGGCAGGGGCGCTTGTCCCGGTAGGCGCCGCCGCTCGGTCAGCCGTTATCAGGTCGGCGCGTTGGACTGCTCCCCGCGCCCCTGCGGTAAGCCAGACGGTATTGGTCGTACTATTGGCGCCATAGCCACCCTTACCGCTGCGTTGAACAGCGGGAAAGGCTGTCATGCCATTGTTGGTGTTAGGCGCCTGGCTATTCCCCGACACTCCCCAACTGTTCATGGCTTGGGCCGGCGGCATGGGCAAGGATGGGAAGGCTGTTGGTTGGCTCAAGGATGTTGCACCGACTGCCATTGCACCTGCCAGCGGACGCCACGGCGCCGGCGCGACCACCGGTAGGCGATCCGGTCTCAGCGGCGGTGACAGCGGCGTGCTGCCATCAACCGTAATCCGTTGCACCGCAGTTGTTGTAATGCCTCTGATCGGGGTGATGGCGGGCTGAGACGGTGATGGCGCCGCGCCAGTGATTATCAGCCTGCTCGGCGCCGCTGCCACAACCAGTGGTGACACCCCGCCCACTGCTTCGCCCGCCGCGCCGCCGCCCAGCATTGCCGGCACGTTGCGTTGGTGCGGAGAACTCGTCGGCTGGTGCGTGACTGGTTGCCCTGATGTAACGGCGCGCTGCGCCACCGTCGGTTGCATACTGCCGGCAGCCGTTATGCGTTGCACAGAAGTCGCCGTGCCGCCGCTGCTTGGGGGTATTGGGGGCTGGTGCGGTGACGGCGCCACTGGGGCCGCTATGATCGGTTTGCTTGGCGCCGCTGCCACAGCCAGTGGCGCCACTCTGCCGCCATCGAGCATTGCCGGCACGTTGCGTTGGTGCGGAGAACTCGTCGGTTGGTGCGTGACTGTTTGTCCCAACGCAATGGCGCGCTGTGCCGCCGCCGGTAGGGTGAGGTGACGAGGCGGTAGCGCCATCGTCTGCATGTTCATCCGCAAACCAGGGGCGGCCGGCTGTCGGTTCATCGACAGGGGCGTCTGTCTGCCAGGCATTGTCATCGGCGCTGTAGCTCTTTGTACACTAGGGACAGCACTGGTTGACCGGTTTCCTGCGGTCGTTCCTGTCGCTGCTGCCGTAGGCGCCACCCCGCTTATTGTATGCCGCAGAACCAAGGCGGCATGAGCAGTCGGCTGCGTTGATGGCTGAAGCGCCGTTGTTGTTGCCACCCTTTGCACCGCTGGCGACAAGGGGGCACGCTTTGCGTGTGTGGTCGCCGGGGGCGCTGTCACCGCTTTTGGCGCTATTGGCCGGGCCGGACTGTGCGCTGGTTGGTGCTGTAATGATCCGATGGGCGCTGCTATCGCGTGGTCTGCTTTGGACACGCTTGGCCGCGTTGGTGTCACGCTGCTAAAAGGCGCCCCGACGCTCGGCATAACAGGGGGCATCGCGTCGGGGGCGGCAATCACCCGACGGGCTATCGTGACTGTCGGCATAACCATTGAGGGTGCGCCGCTTGCCGCCGTGGTTGCATTGTTATGCAACGCTGTGGTCAGTGGCGCTGTCACTTGCATCGGCCGGTTGCCCGCATGGGTTGCTGCGGCGGTGATAACAGGCGTGAAGGCGCGCATGAGGACGTTGCTTCGGTTTACCGTTTCCTCCTGTTGATCATCAGGTTGCTCGCCAGCGGACGCACGTTGGATCTGCTGCCGGACGCCAACGGAAGGCGGCCCGGAAACCGCCGGCGGACTGCCGGCCTGTCGCTGGATCGCGGCTGCCGGTTGCGACGTTGCGGGCGCCATAAGCCTTGCTGTGCCAGGCGCTGGTTGAGTTGTTGCGCGTAGCAATGACCCCGGCGTGGGCATTAAGCCAAATGACGCCCCCAGCGCTGGCAACCGACTACCGCCTGTCCCGTAGGTTGGCGTCAATGCCGATGACGTCGTAAGTGAGCGGGCGCTTGGGGCAAGGGTGTACAAGCGGTATGGCATTGCTACCCAGGCGCCGGCGATCGTTGTGCGATTCAGGGTGAGTCGCTGCAACCGGGCGAGCAAAGGTAGTCGCGTTTGCGTAAAGCGACGCGCTATCCGCCCCGCCTGTCCTGAGCCTGAGTGATCTGGTGTATGGTAGCGCTGCACAAGCGCTGCTTCTAGGCGATCGTTCTGGTCTTGCCCAGCCATTGACCTTTTCCGTCCTACTCTTCTTCTGTCCTACTCTTCTTCTGTTCTATTCTTTGCTAATCCCACGGTGGACTAATTCAACCACCTCAACCGCCACTTCGGCGGTCTGCGCCCGCAACTCCGGCCCACTCCAGCGTACCGGATAGGCTTGCTCGAAATTCCACCGCCACCGCTCCTGGCCGCCGCTATCGCGCAGGATGACCGAGCCGTTGCGCCGCTCGATCTGCCCCTTCACCACTGCTTGATGCCAGCGCCACAGGTCATCGCTGGCCAGACCGCGCCGTAGCACTAAGTTGTTGGGATAGCGCGCCGGGCCGGGCAGCCGGTGAAGATGGGTGTTTAGCCCGCCTTCCCGGTAATCCTGCACCTCGATCTCGACCTGTAGACCGGAGACCTCGGTAAAACCGGCCACTTGCATCCCTTTGATCTCCACCACGAAATTGAATCCCAGATAGGGATCGACCCGATCTACTGCCATCGTCCGTTCTCCGCTTCGCTTTCGGCATTGATGCGTTGGTTGATTTTGGCGATTTCGCCCACCCACTGTTGGCGTTCGCGATGTTCCAGTTGCATGACTTGATCATAGGGCCAGTGGAAATGATAGGCGATGTAGGCTACCTCCTCAGACAACCGCTCTAAGGGGTAGCCTATGATTCCCCCGCCGCTTCAACCGCCACCTCGAACTGTTCGCCACAACCGGGGCAGGTCACCGCCAGATGGTTGTGCCCGTTGTGGTTGATGCGTTGATACAGGCCCTGTAAATAGGCCATGTCGCCGGCAAAGAGATTTTCGATCACCTTGGGGTTAATAAATTCCACCTCCCCCAGTTTGGTGACCACCTGCGAAAGCAAGATGATGACATGGTAGCCGGGGTTGCTCTGGACGCGCGGATCTTTGAGCGGCGCAATCTCGTCATAGGCGGTCGCCATGCGCATCTGGCCGGCGCGATGGAGATTGCCTTCTTTATCCACATAGCCATGCGGCAGCAGAAATTCAAATTGCGTTTGTAACATGCTCATTGTCGTTCCACCCCCTCATGGGCAATTTCCAGCGTATCAATCGCCACCTCATTGCCTGTGGCATTGAAGGAAGGGCCGGTCCACTTGGTGGGCCAGGCTTCCCGGATATTCCAACGGATCGCGTCGGCGCCGCTCTGGTCAATCAGGATGATGGCGACATTTTTGCGTTTATCCAATTTGCCGTCGGCAGCCTGCTTGCGCCAGTCCCAAATATCCTTGTCATTGTCGGTGACACCCCATTTGAGCGAAATGTTAGAATATTTGGTGAGACCGGGTAGTTTGCGCACGGTCATGATCTCCGTCCCCTCACGATATTCAATCGGGTCTTGGGTTGAATCCAACCCAGAACATTCGCGAAAACCGGCGCGTTGAATGCCATCAATTTCCACCCGAAAACGATAACCGCGGTAGGGATCTTTCACATTACCCTCGCGTTTTTCAATAGCCATAGCGTTGCTCTCCTTTTGTTGCGTTATCGACTCAAAATTACTTGTCAGCTTCCACAATCGTCACGCCGGCGGCATCGGCAATGAGGCGTACCACCATAAATTCGGCAGGGGCCGCTACCGCCAGCCCAATCTCGGTGATGATCATCCCGGCGTCGCGCACGGCGTCAGGGTTGTTCTCTTCGTCACACTTGACATAATAAGCTTCCTGTGCGGTGTTGCCGCGTAAGGCCCCTCTTTGGAAGAGGCCATCGAGATAAACGGTTACTTCGCGCCGGATGCGCGCCCGGAGCGCCGGCGTATGCGGTTCAAAAGTTTCGTCCATCATGTTGCGTTCGACCCAGCGCGCTGTCGTGATCATGAGCCGGCGTACATTGACATAGCGCCATTCGTCGTCGTCACTCAGGGTACGCGCCCCCCAAATGCGAATGCCGCGGGTGGGAAAGGCGCGCAGACAATTGATGTTAACGGGATTGAGTTCGCCTTGTTGCGTGTCATCGACATCGTCGGCTAAGCTGATCACGCCTTGCAGCAGGGCATTGGCCGGCGCTTTATGGACGCCGATCTGCTCATCGGTGCGGGCATAGACGCCGGCAATGTGGCCGCAGGGGGGTGCATAGACCAATGGCGTTTGGGCTGTTTCCGCCGTACTTGGTTGCGTGCCGGCGAGCGGCTTGACACCCACAAAAGGGTAGTAGAGCGCCCCGTTTTTTGACCGCAACGCTTGCCGCTGCGCCTTGAGCGCGTCCGTCGTTACGTCGGGCAGCGCGTCCAGAATGGCAAAGCGATTGCCCAGCCGGTCACAGTGGTCAAGGATGACCTTTTGCATGGCAAAGACAGTCGCCGCGTCAATCACGCCCTGAGCATGAAGCCACAGTATATCCGGCGCACAGATGAGATCAATGTCGTCGGCGGCTTCGACCGCACGGAGGCCCGCCGTCAACGCGTCCAGCGGCGTGGCGCGCCACGGTTGGTAACTGACCATTTGCAAGCGGCAGAAGCGTCCATTATTGGCAAAGAAGCCTTGGATAGCCGCCGCCAAGTAGCCGCGGGTGAAGAGGGCGCCATAGGCTTTTTCAAAATCGGGCCAGAGATTGAAGCGTTCTGTATGGCTGTAGTGGCGTAACCAGGGATCTTCCGCAACCGCAGCATCGATGGCTTCAACAGTGACTGCGGCGTTGGTATCCGGCAATCTTGCCAAAAAATAGTCGGGCGTGGCACGACGGCGACGTTCCTGAAAGGCGTTCGTCTTGGCTAGATTTTGTATCAATATGCGCTTCGAACGTACCACCATCAGCGCACCATCCCCTTCTGGTAAGGGGGTGGTGTCAAAATCCTGGCTAGGCGCTTGCGCAAGCCGATCGGCGCTCACCAGCCCGATAAAGAGGGGGACGCCTGTGTGCAGGGCCTGGGTTGGAATGGGATGCACCACACTCTTGATATAGACGCCCGGTGTTGCGTAATTGGTCATAGCCGCGTTGACTCCCTCTGCCTCCTAAAACCAGTTATTTCTGTTGAATTCGGAAGATCACAAACTCGGCCGGTTTGACCGGCGCTACGCCAATTTCGGTGATGACTTGTCCCAGGTCGCGCACCTCCTTGGGGTTGAGTTCCTCGTCACATTTGACAAAGAAAGCCTGTTCCGGCGTATCGCCAAAGAGCGCGCCGCTGCGCCAGATATTGGTGAGAAAGGCGGTAATGTTTTGGCGGATCTTGTCCCACAACTGCTTGTCGTTTGGTTCAAAGACCACCCACTGGGTGCCCTCATCGATTGATTCGCGTAACATGAGGAAAAGCCGCCGCACGTTGATATACTTGAATTCAGTGTTCTTTTCACCGCCTAGGGTGCGGGCTCCCCAAACCCTGATATCACCATTGAATTTGCGAATGACGTTGACCCCTTGCGGGTTCAACCCATCCTGATCAGCCTTGCTGAGTCGTTGCTTGACATCCAACGCGCCACGGAGAATGTCATTCGCCGGCGCTTTATGCACCCCACGATTAGTATCAGTGCGGGCATAGAGACCAGCAAGATGCCCGCTGGGAGGAATGAACTCCTCTCCCCCTTTGGTGAGTGGATCAGATACTTTGATCCAGGGAAAGTAGAGAGCCGCATAAGTGCTGGTGCGCACATTTCCTGTAATGTTTTCAACTTTCAGTTGATCAGGATCTTGTTGCCCATCAAGGATGGCAAAGCGATCTTGCATCTTTTCGCAATGATCGATAACGGCTTCCTGAATTGCCTTCGCCTGGGCACCTGGCACTATGACCATGGTAATCTCGTCGATTTTTTCAAACTCTTCCAAGCCTTGTTTGATCTTGGCTTCATCTGTGTCATCCTCGACACGAACAACCCAACAACGATTGCCGCCATTGTTGAAGAAACCATAGACTGCATGGGCAAGCCGCTTGTTCTGCGGCTGGAAATCGCCAAATTTCTCCTTAAACATGACCCAACTGGTAATAAGTTGGGGTTCATTTACATCTGTGAGTTTAAAGAAAATAGGCTTTGGCTTGTTCTTGTCATCATACACAGTGTTCCCATCATCATCTTTTTCAAATTGACCTGGTTTTGGTGGCATGACAATATCTGCCTCATCAACTTTCCCAAGGAAGCCGGCGATCACGGTGCTGACGCTGGCAATGGGCGCCTGGCCGGAAAGAATTTCCTCGACATATACCCCAGGTGAAAGATATTCTGGCATGATTTACACTCCTTTTTTGCTCGGTGGCATGGCGCAACAGGTGGCGCCCCGCCCTTCCTAAAAATTGAATCGACTGACGAAGAAAGAGCAACAAATTGGTCTCTTCCGTACTTTTGACGACACATTTACAGAGCAATCAGATTGATTTGTAGCGCCGCGGCGAGTACGCCGGCTTGTAAGTCAACCGCCATTGTTTGGGGCGCAAACCCTGTCGCCTTGACCTCAAGTTGCGCCTGGGGTAGTGCGATACGGGCCGCTTTGCGTGCGCCAATCAGCCCATGCAGGGCAAACTCACCGTTGGCATCGGTCACGGTTTGCGCATCCTGAATGCTCACCCTGGCCCGCACCACTGGGGCCGGCGCCCCATTTATCGTGGTGGTAACCCGGCCCGTCACCCCCGTGGAGACCAAAGCGACTTCCACCCACGGATAGGCCACACGGCTGGCGGCCGTAGCCGGCATGGGCGCCACGTCAATCGCGACGGGGTGCGTCTGCGTGGCATAACGAGCAAGCTGCTGAGGGACGGTGACGGTAAGCTTATAGGGGCCGCCGACCGGCAGATCTAAAAAATAGAACAGCCCCCCCGCCCGGCTGATCGTCTGATTGAGCCGCTCCTTTCTTTGCACCCACGCCGGATCTTGTTGGCGCACGGTAACTGTGCTTTGAAAGGCCGGCGGCCCTTCCGTCAAGGTCACGGCGGCGCCCACAATGGCTTGCTTGCTCTGTTGATCGATGACGCGACCGGCCAGGGTAACCCAGTGGCGAATGGACGGCTGATCAGCCATTGTCGGTTCCTCGCATTCCCAGATCACTATTGACGCCAGTGACAAGATCGCTTTCGACAGGCGCACTGGGTTGTACGGCAATGGTGATGGTGTAGTTGAGCGCTGTGCGTGGCTGCCCATCTAGCGCCTGCCAAAACTCGCCCAGACTCTGAAGCCGCCCTGGATGTAAGACTGCTGTCGGCAGTGGTAGACCGGGCCGGGCCAGTTCCCCACGCAGATATTGTCTGGGCAATTCCGGGAAACGTAACAAGGTGCGCATCACTTCTCCCAGAAAGCGGTGTTCTTCTCGTGGTGCATCGTCAGCATTGCTCCAGGCGGTGATCAGGTACGAACAATCGACCCGCACCGGCGGCTGTTCCAAGTTGGCTTTGCCGTTGTCGTTGCGCGTGATCCAGGTCTCGTTGCTGCGCAGATCCAAGTTCTCGCGAATATCGTACAGAAAGAGATTGATTGCCGGCGGCGGCACATTCTTGGCGAACTCGCGATCCGGTGCGCTAAAGCTGATCGCGATCTTGCGCAAGAGTTCCGGCCCTTCGGCCTGTAGCAACTTGTGCAGGGTTTCATCGACAAAGTGGATCAACGAATCGGCGCTCCTTTCTCTGTTCCCGGCTGGGCGTTACACTTTGTATCGTCTTTTGATATATCGTCTTTTGCTCAAGGCTACTTGACAAGCTTCTCGATAATCGCCTTGATCTCCTCTTCACGCCCTTTTTGCCGGTTCTCTAATTTCTCGCTTTCCTGGCTTTTCTCTTTTTCCTTTTGTTCATGCTCGTATTCAGCCTTTGCCAGGTCCTGTTTTTTCGTAATAATCTGCTGCCAGGCTGCCGCCAGGTTCTTTTCGAGAGCCGCCGGTTCTGCTGCAAGCCTGTTGATCTCCCCCACTTTACTCTTGGTTTCTAGCAGTTTCAGATACTGTTGGCCGAGCGCAACCTTGTCATTCTTGTTGACACCTTCTTTTACGGCTGCCATTAGCTCTTCGATTTCGTCTTTACACTCTTTCAGTTTTCTGTTGATGGCAGCTCTGGTCCCTTTGAGCGATTCCCACTCTTCCCTTTTCTGCTTGAGTTGCTCTGTGGCTGTAGTTACTTTGCCTTTCAATGTTGTCACTTCGGTGTTAAGTTGCCCAATGCGGGTTGTGAGCGCATTGATGTCCACATCAACTTGGTTAGCTTGTGCAACAATCCCATCCCGTTTCGGCTTGTCAATCTGAGCAGAAATCAAAGTTTCAATCTCGGTAAGTTTCCCGTTTGCGTCAGCCATACCAGTCTTGAAGCCGTTGAAAGCTTTCTCATAGGCAGCCTTCGTATCGCCGATTTCCGGTGGCGACGCTGGTGTTTTAATGAGAGCGTCAATCTGTTGTTTCAGACTTTGTACTTCGCTTGCTTTAGCAGCGGTGCGCCGTTCCTGTTCCTGTTGTTCCTGTTGCGCCGCCGCAAGTTGCTTCAACTTGTCATCGAAATCGGCTTCCGTTTGTGTCTCAAAAAGCCCAATCTTCATACCGTTGGAGCGGAGTGCGTCGATTGTTGCCCAGACAATGACCTCATGCCCTTTTGCCACACTAGGCTCAGTAATCGGACCAAACTCAATCGTCGCTGCCCCATGATCAGCCGCAGTTTTGGCCTTGCCGATCTCAATATCGGCACCTTCTTTTTTGCGATTGAACACAATTTCCTGATCAGCAACCAACTTACCATTTTCATCGATCAAGGTTGCTGTCAATCTGCTTTTTCCGCCGTTCATCACTGATCGTGGCTCTGTTTGTAACTTGAGCGTACCTTTTGCTGCCATCGCTCGTCTTCTCCTTTTTGCCATGATTGGCTTCCTCACGTTATGTACCTCTGCCCTCAGCGGATCACGGATCAGCTGCGAGCGGGCCTGATCATTACTACAACGCTGCCGGTTTCATACAACGTTTGGCAGCGTTTTTTAATTGATCCAGTGCATTAAGGATCTGATCCAGCGCCTTCTTCTCCGCCACGTCCATGCGCACTTTGTCAGCTTCGTCAACCAGCGCTTCACAACCACACTCAACGGCCAGATTGCGCGCTTCGGTTAGCAACGCCAGCACGGTGGCGCGTTCCTCGCCGATCAACTCGTCGCCGGTTACATCATAGAGCGCATCGGAAACGGCGTAGGCTTTTTTGATCGCTTCGGCACAGGGAATCGTCTTCTCGGCTGGGGCGGCATCGGACATGGGTTGGTTCTCCTGCTATCGCTACAAGGTCACTGTGTCCGGCGGAAGCGCCAATGTTTGCCGACCGGCGTCTCCACCATTTCCAAATTGAAACGGTCTTCGGGAAAATCATGATCATGAAACATCTCGAAAATGTCGGCAACGATGGTCAAGCCATAGGGGTAGTTATGACCGATAAAATCGGTGTTGACTGTCGAAGCGTCAATCGTATAGATGCCATCGAAGATAACCAACCGCTCACCGCTTTCCCCAGCGCGCGGATAGTCGTGCATCCATCGCGAAAGCTGGAGCGCCATATCCTTGGACGAGGCATAGAGTGTCACTTGCTCACCCAGCGGCGCGATTTTGGGGGCGATCTGCTCCTTGAAAATCTCGGCATCAATGTCCGGCGCCGCCAGCACGATTTGGTTGAACTTATCCAATTGCGCAGTGGGCAACTCCGTACTCAGTGCCATCAACGCGCTTGTCAACCCACGATTGCCCATGCTATGAGCGATGAGGTGGATCGTATGGGCATTGGTCTGTGCCGCCACGTCGGCCAGGAAGCGCTGCAGACGCGGTGTACTCCGTTCGATACTCGCGCCGTCGGCGTTGTATCCCAAATAAGCTCCTTTGGAGGGCCAACTGTAGAAGACCGGCGCGCCGCGAAAGCCAAGATCGTAGGCCATTTGGGCAGTACGGCGGGCTGCATCTTCAAAGGTCACATTAAAGCCGTGGATAAAGACAAAGGTCTCTCCCGTCGCCGCCATGCGGTCGTTGAACCGGGCGTAAAATTCATCCTGCTCCAGTTCGTGGATGGCGCTTAAAATGACATGGCGCGCCGGGTCCGCCGAAAATTCCGCGGCCCAGATGCTTGGCGTCTCAATTTCGCCGGCCTGGTGCGTGTCGGGAATAGTGACAATGCAAGTGCCAAGCTCAATACGTGAACTCCACTGCCCGCCATATTTATCAGCCGGGTCACTGGAACCCGTGTCTGTGCGGTCTGTGGCGTAGAAGACCGTGACCGGAGTGAATTTCTGTTCGACAAAGGCGGCGGTGGCATAGCCGAATTCCGTAGGGGGACCGGGTACTACCGGCCGGATCGTGGATTCCGGCAAAAAGCGCTCAATGGATTGTGTGTTTGTTTCTACTCGGAAGATCACATCGGGCATTTCAATATCCGTCATCGCCGGGTTACGCACCTCCAATAGATGTTCCATATCATCGACATAGACAGTGGTCTCCCACCTGCTCTGGGCATTGACGGTTGCGGTGATCAAGGTGATATTGTCCACCAGAATCGCCACTTGCGACCCCGGTTCCCCTTCCCCGACCACAGCGATCAGGTTGCCGGGAATTGAAAAGGACGTGGTCATGGTGATGGCCGTCATCGTCGCCGGTGTGTCGGTCAGCAAGGCGGCTAGCGCAGCCGGTGGCGTGACTCCGCCATCGATCACCGCTACCGGTTCTGTAGTGGTTGTCGGGTCAATCAAGATCGTGCAGCCGCCGGATAGGCCGACGGCCAGCAGGAAACCAAGCCAAAAGATTCTACGCATAGCTATTATGGCTCCTTCTGCAACGCTACCTCACGCCGCGTCTTGCTGGTGGGGGTAGCGCTCTTTTTCATCTGATGCAGCCGCTTTCTTCTGAAGCATCACTTTGCTGTACTATAATAGCTACCATAGATGACCGTGGTAGCGTAGCTTGAGGAGAGATAGATGCTTGCCGGTAATGCACCACAGAAGTTCGACTTTTGCCAAAAGTCGAACTTCTGTGGTGCATAAGTCCTACAATTATTCGTATATACAAACCCTGTCTCCATAAGTTACTGATAAACGTATTAGTTTATAATACCTGTTACCCCTGATTCAGCACCCTGCGACGATCATTAGTAAGTT
>JAPKMW010000171.1 GCA_026645575.1 Caldilineaceae bacterium | reverse complement strand
AATTTGCGACTTCTCCTTAGAAGTTTACTACCACGGCTACGATAACGCCACTCCCTTCAATTTCGCATAATCGGTTAAAGAGATTGAGAGATTAAGAGATTGCGTTATCAACATAATCTCTCAATCTCTTCAATCTCCCACTCTCTTTAATCTCCTAATCTCCAGTTTCTTACAAATTCAACCGCCGACGGAAAAACCACGTCCCCGCCAGAAAGAAGAGCACCCCCTGCCCTGCCAGCACCAACAAATTGCGGCCAATCCCCGTTTCGTTGGCCGCCAGTGTGGTAAAGGCATCGACACCCCAGTAGATCAACGACAACTTGCCCAGCGCCGCCGGCAGGCTAAAGCCAAAGGCGCCGCCCAGCACCCCCATTGCCATGTTGACCATCGGCCCGATCACCTGCACCTGTTCCGGTGTGCGCGCCAGCCCGACGATCAAGGTGCCGATACCGGAAACACAGAGCGCCAGCACCAGCAGTAGCGCCAGCAATGCCGGCACGTTTGTCCCCCAGATAAAGGTCGGCGTCCCCAGGATCAGGCTGGCAACCAGGGTCAACGCCAGGAGCAGCACCAACAGTTGCACCGTCACGACAATGAGATTTCCCAGCAATTTGCCCAGTAGAATCGTGCTGCCCCCCGTCGGCGAGACCAACATCCGTTGGAGGGTCCACTGTTTGCGTTCTTCGTAGATGGAAAGAATGCCAAAGACGCCGGTAAAAAGGGCAAAGAAGACCGCCTGCGCACTACCCACCGCCACCAAAATCCGGGCAAAGCGATCACCAGCTTGTAGCTTGTCCAGCGGCTGTTGTTCGAGCTGAATCGGGTTGATGCCCGGTTGAAAGAGACAACCCAACACGGCAAAGGTATCGGTGTTGACGGTGGTAAAGGCGTTGTTCAAGGTTGTGTTGAGCGTCGTTGTATTGACCCTGGTCAGGTCGAAGGTGTCCAACAAGGTCTCGACCGACGCTTCCAGGGTAATGGTCAAGCGCAGAAATTGGTTGACGATGCCCTCCACGATGCTGCGCACTATGCCAGCAGAGAGGGCGCGTCCACTGTTGCCATAAACTTCAATGGCGCTGGCAACCGTACCGGAAATGGGCATTGTATCGGTGGTGAAGGTGGGGAGAAAGCGTTTGGTAAAATCAGCCGGGATGATCACGGCGACGGCATACTCACCCTGTTCAACACCAGCGCGGGCGACAGCGGGATCGGTCACTGCCGTGGCGGCCAGCAAGTCATCAAGCGACCCTTGAAAAGCGTTGGTATTGTCATCATCCGCCACCAAATTACAATTCAAGGTGTTGACATCAAACCCGTTCCCCGCCGTGGAAATGACGCCGCTGGTGCTGATCGGTTGGGAGAGCAAAATGCTGGCGACGATGTTGCCCACATTCAAGGCAAAACCAGTGGGTACAGCCGTCACAGTCGTCGTCGTTATCGCCTGCGTACCGGAAAGCGGCATGGTATTGCTAATCAATGAGCCAACATCCAACCCCTGATCCAGATTGACCACGGCAACCGGAATGTCGGCAAGCGTCGGCGTGGCAGAACCAATGCCGCCAAAGGCCAGACCAATGATGGTCGAGAGCGCCACCGGCGTGGCAAACATGATCAACAACAGATTGCGATCCCGCAGCGTCGTATATAGTTCTTTCCATGCGATAGCCCAAATTTTGTGCATGGCTTTGTCCTTCGTCGCGTCGTCGTATAGTCGCTTGGTCGGTTAGTCGCGTAGCGCACGGCCGGTGAGGGCCAGGAAGACCGCTTCGAGATCCGGTTCGCGCACCTCAACAGCTTGGACAGCGACGCCGGCGCGGTTCAGGAAATTGATCACATCGGGTAGGGCGCGCCGTCCGCGTTTGGCAAAGACGGTGATGCGACCGGGGTTGAGGCGGTCGCCGGCGCCATTCGTGGCTTCGGGTTGGGTCAGCAGCACTTGCGAGACACCAGCAACCCCTTGTTGGATTTCTGTCGTCAATGTCGCCGCCAGGGGTTGGTCGCCGATGGTAAATTCCAGCCGGTCATCTTCGCCCACCTGCTGGGTTAGTTCGTTCTGCGTGCCGAGGGCGATGATTTCGCCGTGGTCGATAATGGCGACGCGGTCACTTAGCTCTTGCGCCTCTTCCATCAGGTGGGTGGTGTAGAGGACGGTCATCCCTTGCTCATCGCGCAGTTGTTTGACCGTGTCGAGAATGCGGCGGCGGCTCTGCGGGTCGATGCCCACCGTCGGCTCATCCATGTAGACCAGTTGTGGCCGGTGGAGCAGACCCACACCAATGTTGACGCGCCGCTTCATACCGCCGGAGAAGGTGTCGATACGGTCGTGTTGGCGGTCGGCCAGGTCGATAAAGGTCAGCAGTTCATCGACCCGGTGGTGGAGCGCCTTGCCGCTCATGCCATACATTTTGCCAAAGAAGAGCAGATTCTGGCGGGCGCTTAGTTCAGGATAGAGCGCAATCTCTTGCGGAATGAAACCCATCAGCCGTTTGGCGGCCAACGGTTCTCTGGTAATGGAATGACCGCCGATAAAGGCATCGCCTTCGGTGGGGGGCAGCAAACCACTGATCATCGAGATGGTGGTCGTCTTGCCGGCGCCATTGGGGCCAAGCAGGCTGAAAATTTCGCCCTGCCGGATCGAGAGGTTTACTCCTTTCACCGCATCCACCATTGCGCCATCCGTCCGTTTAAAGGACTTGCGCAGATTTTCGGTTCTGACCATAATCGGTGACTCAGCCATGTTGTTGTCCTTCCTTTGCGCTCGCACCCTCAGTCACGGAGTGACGACTGACGGTAGATGAGGGTTTCAACCCTCTCAATCCGGTTGGCCGGAGATTCCGGTCTTGAAAGACCGGGCTACCATCAGTCGTCACTCCGTGACTAGTTACGCAGTAGTTCAACCGCTGTAAACCGGGCCGGTTCACCGGCAAAGATCAACCGCGCCCCTTCACAGTAACCAAAAGGAGCGCCCCAGGCAGCATGATTGGTGGCAACCACTTCCGCCAGGGCAACAAATGGCTGCAGCGCCTGCCACCACATCCTGCTCCCCGTTTCGTCGTATATCGCTTCCTCGGAAGCCAGGGTGACGATCTCCTGATCAACGGCAAAGCCCATGGCAATCGCCGTTTCGCGCGCCCTGGGCGAAACGCTGGTCGCCACATAGGCAAATGGCCCCATCGTTGCCCCCAACTGGCGGGCGTAGTCTACCCCAGCCTGCGACAGTTGCGAGCCGCCGCCTTGTTTGCGGTAGCTGTGGCGGCGCACCTCAAGGGTTTTCATGGTTATCTGAATTTTTCTACCGTAGTAAAGACTTTAGTCTTTCCCTCGGCTTGGAGAAAGACTAATGAAAGTTAGGAATTTATTTCGGTAACGGTACGGGCACGAGGTTGGTGGGCAGATTCTCTCTGGCAAAACCGGTAGATCTGCCCGCCAACCTCGTGCCCCTACGACTACCGGTTTATTTACCTAACCTTCAAAAATCTTTACTACCGAATGTTAGGAATCAGCAATCTTTGCCAACTCCACCAGAAACGCCTGCAACTTGGCGTTGGTGATGCCGGCTTCGGGGTAACTTGCTACCTCGCCTAGCGTCATGCCCCAGGCCATGGAGAGCATGGGGTGGTTGGTGGCGCCGGGAAAATGTTTTTCCACGAGCGCTTTGGCCTGTTCATTTGACATAATCTTGCCAATGGTTGAATAAAGTGTAAACGACATAAACCTGCTCCAAAGGAATACGAAGGAAGGATGAAAAAGTTGTTGGTAGTTGGGTAGTTAGTTAGTTAGTTGGTTTGTTCGTTGGTTCGGTGGTTTCGACAAGCTCAACCACCGAACCAACGAACAAACCAACGTTCCTAGGAAAGGTGCGCCTGCAACCAACCGATTACCTCATCGCTGGGGATTTCGACCTGTTCGCCGGTTACTAAATCTTTGACGGCGACTACGCCCGCTTCTACTTCGCGTGGACTGGCGAGGACGGCGTAGCGAATCCGCCGCTCTTCGGCGTATTTGAACTGGCGGCCATAGCGGTCGAGATCGGGGTAGAGATCGACCCGTAGACCGGCGGCGCGCAACTGTTGGGCCAGGGTGAAGCTAGTGCCGATGGTGCTTTCATCAAACTGCGTCACCAACACTTGTGGCTGACCAGCCAGCCGTTCGGGGAACATCTGTTGCTCTTCCATCATCAACAGGATGCGTTCCAAGCCCAGGCTAAAGCCACAAGACGGAATGCGCTGGCCGCTAAACATGCCGACCAACTCATCATAGCGCCCGCCGCCGCCGCCGGAACCGCTAAAGCCGGGGAATTCGATCTCGAAGATGGGGCCAGTGTAATAACTGAGCCCACGCGCCAGGTAAGGATCGACGCGCAGATATTCCGCAGCCGGACCACCCTGACTGTAGGCCACCACGGTTTTGAGTTCGGCCACCCCTTTGCTGCCCAGTTCCGATTCTTCCAACAGGTCACTCAACCAGGCCAGGGTGTCCACATTGTTCTTGGGCGCAGCCGACAAATTGGCTAACAGCTTTTCGGCAGCATCCGTCGCAATGCCGCGTTCATTCAGTTCTTTGCGCACGCCATCCAGGCCGATCTTGTCGAGCTTATCAATGGCGACCAGCGCATCCCCTTCCAGTTCCACGGGCACACCAGAGACTTCCATCAACCCGCGTAGAATGCCGCGGTGGTTGAGGCGCAGGGCAAAGGGATGCGCTTCGTTGCCAAAACCGAGATCTTGGAGTACCTGGGCGCCGGCAGCCAGCACTTCCGCCTCCACCGTCTGGCTGGCCGAACCAACCACATCCAGGTCACACTGGAAAAATTCGCGGTAGCGCCCCTTGGCCGGCCGGTCGGCGCGATAGACCGGCTGGATCTGGTAGCGTTTGAAGTAACGGGGCAACGTGCTGCGATATTGGGCGACGACACGCGCCAGCGGCACGGTCAAATCATAGCGCATCCCAGCATCGCTGACACCATTTTCGGTGCGCTCTTCGTCCAGCGCCCGCTGTAATTTGTCGCCCCGCTTGAGGACGCGAAAGATCAGTTGGTCGCCCTCTTCGCCATATTTGCCCAGCAACGTCTCCAGCCGCTCCATCGTCGGCGTCTCCAACGGCTCAAAGCCATAACTCTGGTAGACGCGCTCGATCACATCAATCACATAGTTGCGCCGCAAGAGGTCCAGCGGTAGAAAATCGCGCATGCCGCTGAGGGGCGCGGTGTTGGTCTTTGCCATACAATCTGCTCCAATTTATGTAAAGCCACCTTGTAGTTCACACAGATAGGAAAAAACACAGCTTGAATAAAAATTATCTGTGTTCTTCCTTATCCGTGTTAACTGCTTTGGCTTATCCAGTTAGTTTGTTAGCGCCTTCACCGGCTCGACATACTCCATGCCAAACGCTTCCGCCACCGCCGCATAGGTCAATTGACCGTGATGGGTATTCAAGCCGTTACAGAGCGGCTGGCTATTTTTGATGGCGTCCAGGCCCGCACTCGCCAGCCGCAGGGTATAGGTCATCGTCTCATTGACCAGGGCAAAGGTGCTGGTGCGCGGCACGGCGCCCGGCATGTTGGCGACACAATAATGCACCACACCGTCGATCACATAGGTCGGGTTGCTGTGGGTGGTTGGGCGGGTGGTTTCGATACAGCCGCCTTGATCCACGGCCACATCGACAATGACGGCGCCGTTGCGCATATCCTTGAGCATGTTGCGCGTCACCAGGTACGGGGCGCGCCCACCGGGAATCAACACGGCGCCAATGACCAGATCGGCTTCGTAAACAACTTCTTCAATATTATACTCGTTGCTGGCCCGTGTCTGTAAAGCGCCGGCATAGATGTCATCCAAATATTGGAGCCGGTCATGGTTGATGTCCAGGACCGTCACTTGCGCGCCCATGCCCACCGCAACACGGGCGGCGTTGGCGCCCACCGTGCCGGCGCCGAGAATCGCCACACTGGCCGGCGCCACACCGGGGACGCCCCCCATCAGCACGCCACGGCCACCGTGATTCTTTTGTAAAAAGGTTGCGCCCACTTGGGTCGCCATGCGGCCCGCCACCTCGCTCATCGGCATTAGCAAGGGGAGGCGACGGTCGGGCGTCTGCACCGTTTCATAGGCAATGCCAGTGACACCGCTGGCTAACATCGCCTCGGTCAGGGCGCGATCGGCTGCCAGATGGAGATAGGTAAAGAGCAAGAGATCCGGGCGCATATAACCATACTCCGGCGCAATTGGCTCCTTGACCTTGACCACCAGTTGGGCCGACCAGGCATCCGCGGCGGCTTTAACAATGTCAGCACCGGCGGCCTGATATTCAGCATCGGTCAAAAAGCTACCTTCGCCGGCGCCCTGTTCCACCAACACCCGGTGGCCGCGCCCAACCAACGCCTTGACCGCGCCCGGCGTCAACCCAACTCGATTTTCCCCATCTTTAATCTCTTTCGGCAGACCGATCAGCATACCATCTCCTCCTCGTTGAGAATACAGGGTTCGTTGGTTGGTTCGTTGGTTTCGACAAGCTCAACCAACGAACCAACCAACCACAATATCTTGTCCCAACTATAGCAGGCGCCGCCTATTCAAGCAAGGCATCGCTGTGGTATTTTGCCAAAACGCCCATTTGTCGCGAGAATAAGGGGAAACATTGATAGGTACACAAGTAGATAGGTTGTTTTTGATGGTTGAGCGCTCCACCTTACCGCAGCCGACAGAACCACACACGCCTTTGCCACCGGCCGATCCGACGCTGGCGGTGCTGGCGGAGATGCAGAATCAATTGAAGGAACAGACCAACCTGTTGCGTACCATGCAACAGGAATTGATCACCCTACGCACTGCCCAATCTACCCATAGTGATACGTTAGTGACTTTGGAACGCCAACTCCGCTGGGCGCGCTGGCGACGGAATGTGCGCATGACGGTCTTTAGCCTCTTCTGGCTGGCAGTGGCGGCGGTTATCCTGTACTACTGGCAGGATCTGTCTGGCTGGTGGAATGACATTGCGCGCTATGTTTTATAACGTGCGGTAGATAGATTAGGTGATTCGTGCTGCGTGATGCGTGGCTTCGACAGGCTCAGGCCACGCATCACGCAGCACGAATCACGCTAAGGAAATACAAATCATGACTTTTCTCCAACGATTGGCGAGCGCCGCACGGGCCAGCGGACGTAGCATCGCCTTGGGCTGGCAACAGCTTCTCTGTGCGCTCGCCAATCGCCGGCGCTGGCTCTGGCGCAAGCACCTTCCTGATTATGTTCTCTTTGTGCTGGATCAGGAGTTGCTCGAACGCGAGCCACATACGCCCTGGTGGCAGGAGTATATCCCTGGTCGCAAGGCGCCGTTGAGCATTGAATTTCTGACCGCGGCGCTCGAACGCATTGCCGGCGACCCGACCGTCAAGGGGGTGATCTTTCTGGGAAAGAGTCCCACGTTGAGTCTGGCGCAGGCGCAAAGCCTAGCCATGCTCTGCCAACGCTTTCGCCAGTGGGATCAGGCCCAACGCACCGACAGCACAACCCCAGCCAAGCGCGTCATCTTTCATCTGGAACAGGTGACAACGCCCCTCTATGTCGCCGCCTGCGCTGCCGACCAAATTTATGTCACGCCCTTAACTACCTGGGATGTGTTGGGGCTGCGCACCTCGCCTACCTTTTTCAAGCAGACGCTCGCCAAGCTGGGCATTGTCATGGATGTGGTGCGTGTCTCGCCTTGGAAGAGCGCCGCCGATCAATTCAGCCTTGATGCCATGAGTCCAGAGCAGGAGGAACAACTCGCCTGGCTGTTGGATAGCTGGTACAGCGACATCGTTGACGCCATTCACACCGGACGGCACTTATCGACCGAAGCAGTGCACACAATCATCGACGGCGCCCCCTGGTCGGCGCCTGAGGCGCAAGCGCACGGCCTGATCGACGGCATCGCCTACGAAGATGAATTGCCCACGTTGCTCGGCTCGGCGGCAGAACCGGCGAAGCTGCAATTTTATGCCAAGGCGCGCAAACTGCTCTTGCGCCGGCCTCGCCTCTACCACGCCAAACAAATTGGCGTCATCAGCCTCTGCGGCGCAATCATGCCGGGGGAAAGCCAGTCGCGCCCGGTGCCGTTGCCCATTCTCGGCAAGGAAAGTTTGGGTAGCGCCACTGCCCAGCAGCAGATCCGCAACGCTCGCCAAAAAGAGGAAATTGCCGCCGTCGTGGTGCATGTCGATTCGCCCGGCGGCTCGGCGTTAGCCAGCGACCTGATCTGGCGCGAACTTTATCTCTTAAATCAGGAAAAGCCAGTCGTCATCTACATGGGCGACGTGGCGGCCAGCGGCGGTTACTACATTGCCGCCCCTGGTCGCAAAGTGGTGGCCCAACGGGCCACGCTCACCGGCAGCATCGGCGTCGTGATTGCCAAAGCTGTCACCGCCGGCGCCTACCACAAAATCGCCGCCAATCGTCAGTCCATTCAGCGGGGCGCCAACGCTGATCTCTACGATGATCAACACGCCTGGGTCGGCGACCAGCGGGCCAAAGTGGAAGCAAGTGTCTTTCAGGTCTACCATACCTTCAAAGAACGGGTTGCCACGGGCCGCAACCTAGTCTACGCCACGCTAGACGCCATTGCCAACGGGCGCGTCTGGACAGGTAGCCAAGCCTTGGGCCACGGGCTTGTCGATGAATTGGGCGATTTTCAGCACGCCGTTGCGGTTGCCTGTCACCTGGCAGATTTACCAACCGATGGCGCCGTCCGTTTGCAACGCATCACCGCCGAAAAGGAAAAGCTGCTGGCCCAACCCCTTGCCGCCGCCAGCGCCGCCCTCGGCCTCCCCTTCCTGCAACAAACCAGTTCACTGGTCGCCCAAGTCATCACCGATGACGCCAACGCCTTCCTCCAGCAAGATCATCACTGGCTACTGGCGGAAGGTTTACCGAAGGTTAGGTAGACAGGTAGACAGGGAAACAGGGAAATAGGATGTATCTACCTGCCTACCTGTCTACCTGCCTACCTGTCTACCTGTCTACCTGTTTCCCTGTCTACCTGTTTCCCTGTTTCCCTGTCTACCTGATCATACACAGAACGGAGTACACTCATGCTCGATGTCCACGCCATACGCCAGCAATTCCCGGCGCTGCAAGAGTTATTTGATGGTCGGCCCGGTATCTTTTTTGATAATCCGGGCGGGACCCAAGTGCCGCAACGGGTGATCAGCGCCATCACCGATTACTTTGTGCGGAGCAATGCCAATACGCATGGCGGCTTTGCCACCAGCAACCGCAGTGATGCCATTATCGACGATGCCCGTCAGGCCGCCGCTGATCTACTGGGCGCTGATACGGATGAGATTGTCTTTGGCAACAATATGACCTCGCTGGCCTTTGCTCTCAGCCGCACACTGGTTCACGAATTGAAACGGGGGGACGAAGTGGTGGTCACTCGGCTCGATCATGATGCCAATGTGTCACCCTGGTTGCGGCTGGCCGAAGACACGGGCGCCGAGGTACGCTGGGCCGATGTTGACACGGAAAGTTGTACGCTCGATATGGAGCATCTGCAAGCGCTTATCACCCCGCGCACCAAGCTCGTTGCGGTCGGCTATGCCAGCAATGCCATGGGGACAATCAACGATGTGAAGACGATCATTGGTTGGGCGAAAGCGGTGGGCGCCTACAGCTTTATCGACGCCGTCCAATACGCGCCCCACGGTTTCATCGACGTGAAGGCGCTCGGCGGTGATTTCCTTGCCTGTAGCGCCTATAAATTCTTCGGCCCCCATGTCGGCATCCTCTACGGTAAGCGCGAGCATCTCCAACGGCTGCGCGCCTATCGCGTGCGACCGGCTGGCGAAGCATTACCCGGCAAGTGGGAGACCGGCACCAAAAACCATGAAGGGTTGGCCGGCACAGGCGCCGCGATTGATTACCTGGCCGATCTCGGTGTGCGCTATAGCAATGCACCAGCCAACGCCACCCGTCGCGAAAAGCTGCGCGCCGCCTGGGAGGTGATCGAACCCTACGAGCAACAACTGGCCGAAAAGCTCATCCGCGGCTTACAGGCCATCCCCGGCGTCCGCATCTACGGCATCACCAACCGTGATGAACTCCACAAACGGGTCGCTACCGTCTCGATCCGCAAAGAAGGCGCCACGCCTCACCAACTCGCCGCCGCCCTGGCTGCGCAAAACATCTTTGCCTGGGAAGGCAACTTCTACGCCCTCGCCATCAGTGAACGCCTCGGCGTCGAACAGAGCGGTGGCCTCCTTCGCCTTGGCCTCGCCCACTACAACACGGCGGAGGAGATTGATCGTTGTTTGCGGGTGTTGGAACGCGTGTAAAATTACGAATTACGAGTTACGAATTACGGGGTACATGTCAGATCGTAACTCGTAACTCGTAATTCGTAATTCCTATCATCCAAGCGTCTGCTCCCCATACAGATGACTCACCGTGTCATACAGCCCCCAGGTCGGCGGGCCGTACATGCCGAGCAACTCACCAGGGTTGACAAGGTGGCAGCGGCCGATCTGTTCATGCTTTTTCTGGTGGTTGTGGCCGTAGCAGACGAGATCCAGTTGGCCGGACTGGGCGATACGCAGCGCTGGTTCCGGGTAGTGGATTAAGGCGAGGGTGCGGTTGGCAATCGATACCTCGGCATAGATGCCGTAGAGTTTAACATGCGGATATTGGGCGGCGATAGTCTGGAGCAGGCGACCGTCGCCATCGTTGTTACCAAAAACTACATGGATCGGGCCGCTAAATTTTTGGGCCATGCGCGCCAGCATAAAGGGCGCACAGAGGTCGCCGCAGTGAAGGAGCGCCTCGGCGCCGGCGGTCTGTGCGGCTTGTAATGCGCTTTCCAGATTCTGAATTTGATCATGGCTGTCGGAAAAAATGGCAATTTTTGTCATCGTCTCTACCCCTTTTTACATCTGTGTACCACAAAGTGTTATTCACCCGTATAGTAAGATAGTGGGACAGCAAGTCAGTAAAACAGTGATTGACCGACCGTCCCCCTGACCGGCTGTTGTTGCGCTTTATAAACAATTTCTCAGCGTATCGAAAACCTGCTTTCCATACGTTTATCATACGTAAGGGAAATGTGGCGTAATGGTCGTAGTTTGGATTAAAATTGTAAGAAAACTGTTTGGCACGAATTGGTTCAACCGCTAGTATACTGAAGCTGTTATGCTTTTTCCAAGAATATCATCGTTCTCTTCACTTCGCACAATGTTCGGTAGCGCCGCCAAGCTCCTGTTGGTTGGCCTCTTCGGGTTGCTTACGTTTGGTTGTGGTCAAGTCATTACCCTAACGCCAACACCAACGGCCCTCCCCACGCCGACCATTAGCATTACATTAGCCGCCAATGCCCCCGACGCCACCCCCACGCCGGCGCCCTATACGCCAGCGCCGACCCTAACGCCAACCGTCACACCAACGCCGATTGTTCATACCGTGCGCGGTGGAGAAAGTTTATTGACCATTGCCACCCAATATGACCTGAGCGTCAGCGAATTACAGGACGCCAATGGCATTCTCGACCCGCGCACCCTGCAGATCGGTCAACAATTGATTATTCCGCGGCCTGAAGAGAATACAGCCGCCGCCGCGGCAACGCCAACCCCAACCCCCTTGCCCCTTGCCATCGAAAATATCTACCTAAACAATACCACCATCGGCAATTTATGGGTGTTGGGAGAAGTTTACAACAGCAGCACGGTGGCGCTCGAACAGGTAGAAGTGGCGGTAGTATTATTAGATGAGCAGCAGAAGGAGCTTGGGCGCCAAGTTAGCTTTGTGGCGGTTGATCTGGTTGACCCGGAACAACGGGCGCCCTTTGCCATTCTGTTCGAGCCGCCGGTTCCTCGCTTTGCCAGCTATCAGGTTATTGTGGTACGCGCCGTGCCGGCCTATGTCGGCAGCTACTACCGCGATCTGCAAGTCACCCTGGGTGAAAGCGATCACGAGCGCTACGCTTCTTATACGGTGCAAGGGACAATCTTAAACAGTGGACCAGAGGAAGCCGTGGGTGTTCAGGTGGTCTTGACTGGCTATGATGCGTTGAATCGGGTGGTGGCTATGCGTAAAATTGACCCTGATCATAATGTTGTACCACGTGGCGGCGAAACCACCTTTACCGCCATTCTCACCCCCTTTGGCGGCCCCTTGGCGCGCATTACCGCTATTGCCCAAGGTCGTCGTCTCGCACCTGCCCAACCGTAACTGTGCCTGGTTGGGGCGGATCGTAAGTTTAGCAACAGCAATTCCGTCCAAGTTGACAGACCCTAAATAGCTAGTACAATAATAGCAAATTGATCATGCTCTGACCGCAATATAGGAATTGTTGTAACGCTTATGGGAAAACAGCGCACACCCCTTTTTCAGTTTTTAATACTGTGTATGCTAAGCGGAATTATCTTGCTTAGCGGTTGCAGCGGCGCCACCACCGGCAACACAGCGTTGGCGCAAGCTGCAGAACCGGCGCCACCGGTCAGCGCACCGCAACTAGCCCGCCCACCGGTGGCAAAGGCCATGCCCGATCGCCTGGTTTTGCCGGCAATCCAACTTGATATTCCCGTGGTTGAACTGGGCTGGAGTACAAAGCAGCAACAGGATGGACAGATTTTCAGCGAATGGGATGTGGCGGAATATGCGGCCGGCTGGCACAAAAACAGTGCGCTCCTGGGCGAGGGCGGCAATATTGTCATGAGTGGCCATAACAATATTCTTGGCTCAGTCTTTCGTGAACTGGATCAGCTTAAACGCGGCGACGAAGTCACAGTTTGGTCCGGTAGCCAAGCCTTTGTCTACCAGGTAGACAAGGTGATGATTGTGCCGGAGAAATATGCCACCCTGGAACAGCGCAAAGAGAACGCCACCTGGATCGGCTCTTTTGCCGACGACCGGCTGACCTTGGTCAGTTGCTGGCCACGCGATGACAATACGCACCGCATCATCGTCGTCGCTCACGCCAAGGGGTAGTAAAGACTTTAGTCTTTTCCTCGGCTTGGAGAAAGACTAAAGTCTTTACTACTGAGCGTCACTTATTTTACAGCGTCGTAGGGTTTCCACTGACTACGCAGTTGGGTAAGGCGCACAGCCAACCGGTTTTGGGTTGTAACCGCTTGTAACCCTTCTAAGGAGAACAAAAGCGCATCTTCGTTGGTATCCCGGTAATAGCCTTTACGCCGCCCGACCGCTTCGAAACCCAATTTGCGATAGAGCGCACCAGCCGCCTTGTTACTCGCCCGCATCTCCAACGTCACCACTGTCGCGCCTTGGCTCCATGCCAGCGCCGCTAACTCCAACATGAGCCATTCCGCCAGCCCGCGCTTGCGCCAGCCGGGATGAACCGCAATGACAATAATATGGGCGTCGTCACCCATCAGCCAATAACCGCCGTAAGCGACCACCAGCGTCTCCCCCTCGCCAGCAGTAGGAATGGCGTGGATCACCCGGTAATGGGCATATTGGTTTTGGGTCACTTCTTGCCGGTAAAAAGTCGCCGAACGTGGTGATGGAAAGGCTTGCACCTCCACCGCATCGACTTGCGGCAGATCCGCCACCGTCATCGGGACGCAGGCAAAGGTATAACCGTCATGGGGAGCAACGAACTGTTTGGGTGCTGTTGTCATGTCAAGGGGCGCGTAAATAGAGCGGTTCCAGTGTACTCAGTGGGTCATCGGCGCCAGCGGCCAGATGTAAAGCCGCCAGCCGCGCCAGATGACCAGCCCGTCGCCAACCGCTAACGGGATCAATCACGGTAACATGAGGCAACGGTTGCAGCGCCGCGACCAGTGGGGCATCCACCTCGCCAACGCATAAAATGGGCATGGTCGGCTGTTGAGCGAACGCAGCCGCCAGCTCAGCAACGCCACCAACATGATGATCCGCAACCGCCGGTCGCCACCGCGCTTGGCCGGCGGTAAAATTCACCCAGTTGTAGCGTCCCCGTCCGGCATGGATCACGGCGCAGATGGAGCCGGCTGGTTGCCACCCTTCCAGCAGGGAAAACCAGGGCGCAGCGGTGACGGCGAGCGTCGGCAGGCCGATAATCTGTGGTCGTGTTGGCAGCCCCAAGGCAATGCCTTTGACAGTGCTAATGCCGATGCGCACGCCGGTAAAGCTGCCGGGGCCGGTGGTAACAGCTAAGGCCGTCACTTGCGCCGGTGTCAGATCCAGTTGGGCAAGGAGTTGTTGCGCCGTCACCAGCAGATCCTGCGTCTGACGACGTTGGGCTTCCCAGGTCAATTCCGCCAATAGTTGCTGCTTTGTCAGATCATAAACAGCTAGCGCCGCCGTCGTTGTTGCCGTGTCGAGTGCGAGTAACACGTCCGTTTCCCTATCTTATCATGTAACGACTAAGCCTGCGCTTAGCCAGTCCGTGACTGGCTAAGCGCAGAAGCCACCTTATCGTTTACGCTTGCCCAACGGATATTTTTCATCCAGGTTGGCATCCACCACTACCACTACAATGCGCTCACCAGTCTTGGTGCTCATGTCGGTGTGAAGGGAGATGACTTTACAATCAATGAGCGCCCGCACCATCTCTTCGATAGCCGGGCGCGCCCCTTCAAAAAGCCGCCGACGCATCTCCTTGAGCAGTTCACGCCCCTGGTCGCTCTCGGCCAACTTGTGTTCCGCCGGCGTCATCAACCCTTGTAGCCGCACCAGCACCATGTCGTTGAGAAAGATCGTGCGCACATCCTGCGGTCCGCGCCCCAGGTATTCCCGTTCAAATTGAATAAAGGCTTTGGTGAATTCGGCCTCGACCATGCCGCGCGTTTTAGGTTCCATGAAAGGTTCAAAATATCTAAATTAGAGAAAATTTCTTTAATCGCACCTAGTCCTTTATGTCGCGACAACGGTGCGTGATAAGCCGATCCAGGCAAAGCTCAAGAACGACTTGGGGGCTGACGAAGTGATTTTCCTTATGGAGAAGGCGTTGTAAGATAACAACAACTTCTCACCGCAAAGGTACGGGTTTTGCTTGACTTACCAAATCACAGGTACTAACCTGCATTCGGCGTTAGCCAAAGACCTTCGCGCCCGATGGGCACCCGTGGGCAGAATACGCGTTAGCCGCAGCTTCGTGTACCCACCTCCCGGAGGTCTTTGGCGGGTATACCCACGAAA
>JAPKMW010000170.1 GCA_026645575.1 Caldilineaceae bacterium | reverse complement strand
GAGGAACTGTCGAGCCGACATCTGTTCCCTCCCTTCTCAGGGGAGGGTTAGGGAGGGGTGAGCAGTTACGAATAATCATCCAGATTCGTGATTCGTGCTACGTGACTTCGGCGTGAGCTCAGTCGAACGATTCGTGGCTTCAAAACACGAATCACGTAGCACGAATCACAAAAGAAGAAAGGCAAGTTCAATGGCTACCCTGGATCACAACAAACAGACCGTAATCAACTTCATCACCCGCGCCTTCAATGAGAAGCAACCGGCGGATGCGGTGGCAAAGTATGTCGGCGCCCAGTACATTCAACATGATCCCCAAGCGCCCGATGGCGCGGCGGCTTTTATCCAGATGGCAACCGGCTTTGCCGACCACTTTCCCCAGTTAAATATCGCCATCAAACGGGTGATCGCCGAGGGCGACATGGTGGCGGCCCATGTCCTAATCACAATGGCGCCGGAGACCCCCGGCATGGCTGGCGTGGAGATCTATCGGCTCGACGACGGCAAGATTGTCGAACATTGGAATGTCCTACAACCGGTTCCTGAACAGGCGGCCAATGACAATACCATGTTCTAGGTGCGATTGTTGATCCTGTTGTTTCCTCTCGTAGGGACGGTTGCGCTTAGGAATGATTTTCTCTTTTTCCTGCCCCTAACCTCAGTTGTCCCTATGGGACGGGCTAATTTCCATAGACGACTTTTCGACAACCCCATCCTCGTTTTCACAAGTTTGTGGAATTTTTGTGTAAAAAGCGCTTGCATTCCACTCCAGTAACGGCTAGAGTACTAATCAGTAGTCCGCACTCATTTCGTCCCTTACAAGGGCCGGCGCGTAGTCCAGAGTCAATACATTTCACCTTGGTTGCGCGTTGCGGTCTACGGATAACGGTATGTTTATCGCGGTTGATCTTCCCGGAACTGCTCGGCTTCCGGGAAGATTGTTCCACCAGTGCGTCGATCCATTCATTGAACCCAAAAGGTTAGGAGCTGCCCGACCATGCGTCAATCTACCCCCCACGTTGATCCATTCACCCAACCGTTGCAAGCAGCCTTGCACCAAGCCACCCAGCCATTACCCGCCACCAGGCTGGCGAAAGGTGTCACCCTCTACCGCGCCGGCGACCAGGACGCCACAGTCTATTGGATCGAAAGCGGAGAGATCAAGCTCGTTATGTTGACGCCGGACGGGGCCGAGTGTCTGCTGGCTATTCTCACCGCCGGCGACATTTTCGGGGAAGGCTGTCTCGCCGGGCGGGGCGAACGGCAGGAAACGGCCGCGACCATGACCGCTGCGGTTGTGCGTGCTCTGCCTTGCGCCCACTTCCTCCTGTTGCTGAACCGGGAGGGGCTGCTGCCCGGCTTTATCCACTACCTGGCTGGGCGCATCGCCGACCAACAGGAGACTATCGCCAACCTGTTGACTGTGGACAGCGAACAACGGCTGGGCAAAACCCTGCTCCACCTGGCGCGTAAACTGGGCAAACACGACCCACGCAACATCCGCATTGAACAGCGCATTACCCACGAAGAGTTGGCCGCTATGGTCGGTACGACGCGGCCGCGCATCAGCACCTTTATGCGGCGGTTTCTGGATCTGGGACTAATCGAGTTTAGTGCAGAGCGCTTTTTGATTGTCAAGGAGCTGAAGTTGAGCGCTTACTTGGGGCAAAGTGGGTGAGCGTGCCAATGAGAAGGGAAAGTTCAAGATGTTCTATAAAGTCGTAAGACAATTCAAGCAAGCGGATGATCCCGAACAGTGGCGGGAATACATCAGCTTTTCAGGGCTAGAGCAGATCGAAGCATTCTGTTCATTGGATGGGATGTTCAACTATTCGCTATTTACACCGGAAACCATCGAGGATTGGGCCAATTGTGTCAATGAAGATTACAAGATTGACATGATCGCAACCATCGACTATGCCCAAGTGGTTGCCGCAAAGTATCCTGGCGCACGGATCTTTGGCGTGATCATTGATCCGCAGCAAACTGCAATGCCACAGGACGGACAACTCCTTGGCTACGATATCCTGGATTATGACTACTCCACTTCTTTGCTGACCAACTGGGGTGTTTCTCCTGACCCGTTCGACAAGCGCAGGATCAACCGCTTTGCTCTGCTCGACGAGATTGCCGAAGCATACGCGATCCGTGACCAATTGCGAGTAGCCTATGCGGATGATCCCCATGCCGGCGCTTGTGAGGTGATCGCGGTTTTTGCTGTGTAGAACGCGTTTACGGTATCAAATGTCGTCTATCATATCGGTAGCGTTCGCAGATCAAGTCACGAATTTTGGAATAGTGTTCAAAATTGAACGGAAATTTGTTTCAAATCTCTGTAAAATCAGAAGCGCCTTGACGGAGAGATAGTGTCGCTGGATTCCGACAAGGTGCAGTGAGTGGTAGGCCATAGCTGCTGCCAGAACGAAGCACCGGCATCTGGGGCAGACACCGTAGAAACATAGGTAAATGAAGGAGAATTTAGCATCATGACAACAAGAGATCCCCTGAACGAAGCCCGCAGTGAATTGCTCACATCCCTAACGGCGCGTGGGATAACCACGATGGAGGCGATGGTGGCGGAGATCGCCGCCCAACAGGTGGCTGCGCCTATCAAAATTTCGTCTCCACCACAAGAAGACGCGTTCTTTGAACAGATGACCTTACCCGGCGATCCGGCATTTGTCAATAAAATCACCCATCCGGCGCCGATGACGCCTGTCGTATTGGATGGCAAGCGTGTTGATCCAGAGAGCCTCGCGCAATATAATGGAAAACCGCTCGACTATGTGTTGACAACGCCTGAGAACGAAGAGCCGACATTGGTCGTGTTCACGGATCGCAAGGTGTTACCGGCACACCTGCGCGCGCTTCTGCAGGGCCGACAGAAACCGGTTAGCAGCCCAATCGCTGACTCCTTGCGGACGGCAGGAATCGCGCTATTAAGCAACCCGCGCACCATCCCCTGTCCTCCTTGCATGCCGGGGGTCTGGATTCACGAACATATCCACTTTGGCGGGGATGTAATCCGCTTTGCAGACCATGAAGGACATGACAACCTTACCCGGTTTACGCGAGGGCGCACCGGCTTATTCGCCGGTAGCTGGAACGACGCCATTTCGTCGATCAGTTGTGTGGCATCCCACTGTTTCGCGACAGAGCATATCCATTGGGGTGGGAGCAGACTGTTCCTCGGCCCTTATCAGTCGGTCGCTGATCTGCGGCAGATTGGCTGGAATGACCGCATCTCGGCGATCTGGAACACCGGTTGGTTTTGAGGACGGGCCTTGTCGCTAGGACGACCCACCAGAAAGATGAATAGGCGAAACATAGCATGTCTTGCACGGTGATGGCGATGTGGTCTCGAATCTGCAGGATAGGTTGCTGTTTTTTGTTCGACAAATGAGCAATGAGTATAAGGAGATCAGCAAAATGCCAAATGACAATGGCGCTATCGAACGAAAATACAACGAACTCGGCGGTCCCCATGGCTTTCTGGGCTATCCGGTGGATGAAGGGGCCGGTAGCGAGGAGATGGATACGTTTGACGGACGCGGGCGCGTTCGAGATTACCAAGGTGGTTCTATCTATTGGACGCCACAGACCGGCGCTCATGAGCTGCATGGCGCGATTCGGGTTAAATGGGCGCAATTACCTGGGGACCCCGGTTTTTTAGGGTATCCAATCACGGACGAGCTAGGCACCCCAGATGGTCACGGTCGTTACAATCACTTCGAGGGTGGTTCCATTTATTGGACCCCGGAGACGGGAGCCCACGAAGTACACGGAGCAATCCGCGACAAGTGGGCAAGTATGGGCTGGGAGCGCAGCCGTCTGAGATACCCTACTAGCGATGAAAAGATTGCACCCGACGGACACGAGCGTTACAGCCTATTTCAAGGTGGTAGCATTCACTGGACACCGGAATCGGGCGCCACGGTACGGTGGCCGATCGACTGATGCCGTCGTCCACACGCCAATAAACGAAACCCAGCCCGATTCATGCTGTCGTCGCGAATCGGGCTGCTCGCCAATCCCGCAGCGAATCAGCCGGATGCGTTCCCCACTGTCCAAAATGAAGAGGGAAACAATTGCCGGCTACCCGATGCAACCGTTCAATTCTTGGGTGGTAATTGATAGCAAACCTGCGTTGCGTTTGGTTCCAGCGGGTGGGCTGGTGGGAACAGCGTCCGATTTTCTTTCACCGCCGGGCAACTACGCCTTTCTCGATTGGCAGCCAGCGGGCGGAAACAGTGTTGCCCGCTGGTAATAGAGAGGTCGCTCCTGTATACCGGACGCGCAGAATCACTTCGCGTTTGACAACCTGTCTGCGGGTCGCTACTTCGCCCAAAAGCTGTTTCTGCCAGTGATTCAACGGTAGTAGTCCGCAGTCGCGCAGTCGCGTAGTCGCGTAGTCTAGCGTTAGGTGATGATGCTTCCGGTGTCGTTGCGGTCTACTGAAAATAAACACATGAACCGCACCATCAAACGCACCGTCACAATCACCATTACCGAAACATGGACCATTGTCTGGACGGACGCAGATGATCCCTTGCCACAAGCGCCGGTTACAGTCGATGAAGCGCCCAAGAGCGCAGGAGAAGCGCCAGCTGCGCCGCCAGTCAATCCCAATAACACCCTGCCTGACCAGCCGACAAAGGGGCCATGCCCAGAAAATAATCCTCCCGCTCCTAGGGAAATGGTTCAACCGCCCGGCGAATGGTCGGTTAGCGCAACCACTGATCGGCGGCGCAAGCGGGTTCACCGTCGCCGCACCAAAGACAAGCAAACTCAGCCGGCAGACGAAAGTCATCCGTGTACATGATGACGGCAAGCGACCTGCTGCAAACGCCAGCACGGCCTATTACCGCTGCAAACCAGGCCGGGTCGCTCTCTTCCACCGCAGTGACGTGCGCAAGACTTTTCAATTGTCGTGTAAAATTCTAATTGTTACCGAACTTATCAAACTGGGCCAGGAGAACTTGGCATCAAAATTGTAGCAAATGCTTCCACCAGAGGCATCTGCTGCCCGGCGGCGAATGCCTCGGCAAAGACCACTGGTTCTAGCGTGGTCTGCACCGTCGCCAGCGCCGCGTCCGCTAGGGAGCGCATGGTACCGCCGATCACATGGTGGATCTGGCTGTGAGCCTGCTCGGCGAGACCAAAGAGGGTGGCGGCACGCTGGTAGTGTTGTTGTGTGGTGGCAAGGCGAGCAGCGACAAAGAAGAATTGTACCTGGTCTATTGTCTTCGGGATAACACTTTGATAGTTCAGAATTTTGTGCAACTGCTGCTTGGTTTCTTCTACGTCCCCTGCCATTAGGGCAAGTTCAGCCAAATAAAGAGCAATTTGCGCGAGAAAACGCTTGTCTTTCAGTTCGATACAAACATACAAACTATCGTCCAGGAGCCGTTTTGCCTCTTCTATTTCGCCGAGATAAGCAGTCACAAGGGCCAGCGTCGGTTGAAACAGACCGATCATCTCACCATAGTTGAATGTGATGGCAATGGTCACCGCTTCCTGCAAGTAGACCCGCGCCTGTGCCAGACCGTTTTGCAAAAATGCCAGACGACCCATTGTGCCGAAGACATAATTCATCAAATAATGGTTTTCTCGCTGGTGAAAAATTTCTTGACACTCGTGCAGCAATGGCGTTGCCCGGTCAAAAAGACCACGTTCAACCAATTCGTATGCAAAAGTCCAAAGCGAGAGGCCAAGAACAAAATCACAGTCGCCAAGGAGACCATATTCCGAACCAAGCATTGGTTGTTCACGGGCAAGTCGAGCCGCGGCAATAGATCGTTCCCGGTCTGCGGCAGATTGAGAAAAGTCTGCATAATAGGTCGCAATAAAAAGCCATGCTGTGGCTTGGAGACCTGGATGAGGACAAATCTCTATCAATTGGCTCATCTCATCGTTAAAACGATAGATCGGCTGGAGATCTTCCACTGATCGCGCAAAGGCGTACATGTTAATAAACATCACTAAACGGAGTGATGATGGCAGCAAGTGGCGATAAGACAAGAGTTGCTTGGGCCACCTACCGAACTCATGCCACTTGCCTGTCATGACCCAGTACCAGGTTGAAGCGATCAATAACCACTGCGTATCTGAATAACGGGTTTCATCAAGGGTCCATTGCAAAGCGGCACGCAGATTATCTTGTTCTGCCCCCAAGCGAGCAAGCCAGATCGCAGCATTCGGTCCACGTAGATGGCTATCGCCCGTGCGGAAGAGGTGCAGATAGGCCGCGTAGTGCTGCTGGCGTAGCAGCGCTTCCTCGCCGTGTGTGCGCACTTGCTCCAGCGCAAATTCACGGATCGTCTCCAGCAACAGAAAGCGTTGTTCGCCGGAGGGTAGGGTTTCGCTGCGCACCAGGCTTTTGCTAATCAAGGCGTGCAAGGTCACAAGCACGGTTTGCGTCCCGGTTTCCTGATCTTGACCACCGATGGCGGCAACGGCGGTCAGATCAAACCCACCCAGGAAGACACCCAGCCGGCGAAACAGAATGCGCTCCTCTTCGCTCAACAAGCGGTAACTATGCTCAATCGCCGTGCGTAATGTGCGCTGGCGCGGCGGCAAATCGTGGCTCCCCGCCACCAGCAGATCCAGACGGCTATCTTGCAGTTGCGCCAGCAGTTGGTTCAATGAACGTAAATCGATCTGGGCGGCGCACAATTCCAGCGCTAATGGCAGACAGTCCAGTCGTTGGCAAATGGCAGCAATGACTGCTTCCTGCTCAGGCACAGGGTCAAAAGCAGCATCCACCGCCTGGGCGCGCTGGATAAAGAGTTCCACGGCGGAGGGCAGTTCAAGCGGCGGGACTTTGAACCGCTGCTCGGCACGCAAATGCAAGCGCTCGCGACTGGTAGCCAGGATCGTCACCGCGGGGCATTCCGCCAGGATGGTGGCGATCAAGGGCGCGGCGCCCGAGATCTGTTCCAGGTTATCCAAGACTAGCAACACGGCCTGGTGACGCAGCAATTCGATCAACCGGCTTTCAGGCGGCTTGGCGCTCGAATCGCCGGGCGCGACCATACCGATGATGGTCGTAGCCATCACCAGCGGCTCGCTGACCGCCGCCAGGGGTATAAAGCGCACGCCATCTCGATAGTGGTGTTGCAGTTGGGTGGCCACGGCCAATGCCAATGTGGTCTTGCCGACTCCCGGCGGCCCAACTAGTGTGAGTAACCGACCGCTGTGTCCCAAAAGGCGGTTGCAAAGCTGATTTACCTCGGTAGTCCGGCCGATCAACGCAGTCGGCAGCGCAGGCAGATGGATAATGGAGGCTGTGCGCTCTTCGAGAACGGCTATTTGAGTGGTGCGCTGCAAGGTCACCGATGTCGGTGGACGTTCCCCACGCGTCAAAGCCGCCTGTTCGATGAGGGCCGCGGCCAGAGAGGGATCATCCTGCAAGCCTAACGCCGGGATAAAACGTTCGGTCACCGCCTGGAGATCGGGCCGCCGTTGGGCCTTTTCCAGGCCAGAGATGAGCGCAATGCTATAGCCCAACGCAGCGGCTAGGTCGCCTTGCGTCATGCCGGCGCGCTTACGCAACTGCTTGAGCAGAACGCCAAAGGTCAGATCGGCTAAGATCGGCGTGGATCGGGGTGACATCGGTTCCTCTTGATTGGTTGCAACGGCACGGAGAGGCGATTGAGAAAGCTATAGTACATTATACCTGACCACCCGTCAGTCAACAAACCAGATTTTTACAATTTTGTGGAATTTTTGTGTAAAAATCGCTTGCATTGCGCCCCGGTAACGGCTAGAGTTGTTTCCTATCGCGCGCATCACCGCGTTTATGCACAAATTTATGCACAGAAAGGTCACCCAAATGAATCAGCCCAAGCCCTACCGACGCGTCACCGTCATGGTTGCCGCCATTGTGGTTCTGCTGGCCTTGAGCCTCAGCAGCACCGCCCCAGTCTTGGCCAAAGCTACCGTCATTCGCGAGAACTACGCCGTGCCTGTGGATGAGATCATCTACTCGGATTGCGCCGGTGAAGATATTCATTTCACCGGTGAATTCCATGTCGCCGCGCATACAGTGATGGATGAAAATGGCGGTTTCCATGCCACCTTTGTCGGCAACGACCACAATGTCCGCGCCGTCGGCCTATCGACCGGTGCAATCTATCGTCGGGTAGGGGTGACCCATTCCAGCGACAACTTCAGCGGTCAGCTTCCCTATCAAACATCCTACACCAACTCGTTCAGTTTCATCGGGCGCGGCGTGGCCGCCAACACGCTGGAAATTGATATCGTCCGCCTCCACATCGATGAAAATGGCGCGTCAACGATCGTTTTTGAAAATCGCATCCTCGAATGTAAGTAAGGAGACCCCAATGTCAACCAATCAACCAGAGACCATGCCCCCGCCCGCCGTCCTGCTCCAGATGATGACCGGCTACTGGGGGGCGCAGGCCGTCTATATCGCGGCCAAACTAGGCGTTGCTGATCTGCTGGCCGATGGGCCGCGTCCGGTCACTGAATTAGCAACAGCGACCCAAAGCCACGAGTCTTCGCTCTATCGCCTGTTGCGTGCGCTGGCCAGCATCGGCGTCTTCACGGAAACCAGCCCGCGTACCTTCGCCCTTACGCCAATGGCTGATCTGCTGCGCACGGGAATCCCTAGTTCCATGCGCGCCCTGGCCATCACCTATAACGAAGAGATGTATCAAGCGTGGGGACATATGCTCCACAGCATCCGCACGGGCGAGCCGGCCTTTGCCCACCGCTTTGGCATGGGACCCTTTCCCTACTTCATGCAAAATCCCGAAGCCGACCGCATCTTCAATGAGGCGATGATCGCCTACACCCATCAGGTCGCCAACGCGGTGACGGCTACCTATGATTTCGCCCCCTTCCGCAGTGTGGTCGATGTGGGCGGCGGCTATGGCACCTTGCTGGCGGCCATCCTGCGCAACAACTCGGGCGCCAGTGGGATTCTCTTTGATGTCCCGCATGTGATCGAGGCGGCCCAAGGCTTTTTACGCACAACGGGCGTGGCCGACCGTTGCACAAGTGTCGCCGGTGACTTTTTTGCCGCAGTCCCCGCCGGTGGCGACGCCTATGTTCTTTCCCAGATTCTGCACGACTGGGAAGATGAGCAGTGTCTCACCATCCTCCATCACACCCGCCAGGTGATGCCGGCGCACGGGAAACTGCTGGTGGTCGAGCTGGTGATTCCGCCGGGCAATGAACCCTTCTTCGGCAAGTGGCTGGATCTGCACATGCTCGCCATCCCTGGCGGTCGCGAACGGACAGAAGCGGAGTACCGCACCCTCTTCCGGGACGCCGGCTTTGAACTGACCAATATCGTCCCCACACCGGCGGGGCCGAGTGTGGTGGAGGCGGTGCCGGTCTAAACGCTGGCAATCGCGTCCTGTATCCGGTGCGTCACTCGGCCAATATCACCGCGAATCATAGGATTAGCGAATCTTTTTCCGCCTGACGAGATTCGCTAATCCTATGATTCGTGGTGATATGTCTGGGCCTCATCAACCGCTCAAGACTTCTTTTACAAAACACAAGTAGCTGGCTGAATAATCACTCAAATTCAACAAAACAGGAGGAGATCAAAATGGCTGCACAACCAGTGCCTTTGCAAGGCTCCGTAGAAGCCGTGGAACGTTATACGATCAACCCGCCCACCATGCTGGTCGATACAACAGGCAGCGGCAAAGCAACGGCATTAGAGCAATTTACCGTGACCTGGGAGTTTACGGTCAACCTTGACACCGGTTCAGGCGTAGGTTCTGCCCACTTTACCGCGGCCAATGGCGACATTTTAGACACAACCTCGCTTGGTCAAGGTGATCCAACCGAGACGCCCGATGTCAACCGGGTGGTGGAACAGCACACCATTACCGGCGGAACGGGTGGTTTTGCCGGTGCGACCGGCACTTTTACCCTGGAGCGCCTGGTGAACATGAAGACGGGGGTTACATCTGGTTCGTTCGAGGGGAGCATTGTGCTGCAAAATGGGAAGTGAGTTCTCACAAGGTCGAAGTTAAACAGAAAATTGTTGCATCTCTTCTGGCACAAGTTACAAAGACATAAGGGGATTTCAATGACAAATGACCAAACAAACAGAGCGTCTATTGCAGAGAGCGAACTCCTGCGCGCAACGGAACGAAAGCGCCTCCAGTCTTTGGTGGAAGCCAACATGGAAGTCGCCAACCAGCTTCACGCCGATGACTTCCAACTGATCAATCCGCTAGGGGGATCGCTCTCCAAGGAGCAATATCTTGGTTCGATTGCCTCCGGCATGTTTAGTTATCTCGTTTGGGAGCCAGGCGAAATAGCTGTCCGCTTGCACGGTGAGTTGGCAATTCTACGCTATCAGGCGCAGATGGAAATTGCCTTCGATCAGGAAAAGTTGCCGCCAATGCGCCTCTGGCATATGGACGCCTACGAAAAGCGCGACGGGCGCTGGCAGGTGGTCTGGTCGCAGGCGACGGCAATTACGTAGGCGAGACTATAATCTTTAATTGTTGGATAAATACGATTCGCTACCTGACAGTGGCTCCTTGTACGTCTTACCTAGTTGCTTGTCTTTTTTGCCGCTGTCTACGCTTTGCTTTGCTCGGTGTCTGACCATCGTCTATGTTAAATGGTAACAGAAAAGAGGGAATATCCTATGATACAAGCGACCTTTGGATTGTTTGATTGGATCGACCGGGGTGCGGTGCCCTTGCATCAGCTCTATGCAGAGCGGCTCCAACTTCTGGAGGTCGCGGACGCCGCGGGCTTTTTCTGTTACCACCTGGCAGAACACCACGCCACGCCCCTCGGCATGGCTCCCTCGCCCGCGTTGTTCCTCGCCGCAGCGGCGCAACATACGCAGCGCATCCACCTCGGCCCGCTCGTCTACCTGCTGCCGCTCTATAACCCGCTGCGGCTCATCGAAGAAGTCTGCATGCTGGACCACCTCTCCGGCGGGCGACTCGAACTGGGGGTCGGCCGCGGCGCCTCATTATACGAATTGGGGTATTTCGGCGTCGATGCCGCTGGCTCGCGCGCGATCTTCAACGAAGCGCTGGCGGTCCTCATTGCTGGTCTGACGCACGAGCGATTGACGTTCACAGGCCAGCACTACCAGTACCATGACGTACCGATGGAACTCCATGCCTTGCAGCAGCCGTATCCGCCGCTGTGGTACGCTACGGGCAAACCGGAGAGCGTCGTCTATGCCGCCAGGCATGGCTACCATTTCGTCAGTCTCGGCCCAGCCGCACGCGTCCGTCAACTGGTGGACATGTATTGGCAGACTTGGGAGGCGCATCGGCAGGGGCCTGATCGACTCAACGGTCACGTGGCCGCGCCCAAGGTGGGAATACTCCGCCAGTTATGCGTGGCGGACACCGACGACGAAGCGCTGGCGGCGACACGCTCGGCCCACGAGAACTGGTACCACTCCATGACCAAGCTCTACCATGACCACAACGACCACACTCCCGATGGCATGTTCTCCTGGGAGGCCTCCACCCAGCACGAGACCATCATCTTTGGCTCGCCCGCGCGTGTGCGCGAGCAGATAGCGCAGCTGCTGGACGTGACCGGCTGCAACTACGTGATCGGTGCGTTCGCCTGGGGCAGCTTATCCCACGAACAGGCGATGCGCTCCCTCCGTCTATTTACAGAGGAGGTGATGCCGGCATTCGCGGGCAGTGCCACACCGGTAGCATAGGGTGACGCCGTGACCATCTCGGTTACGACGTTCACTTGGAACCCACGGCCGCCCCAGCCTAACCGGTTATTTTCAGAACAGGCAACATGAACTACGTTCACCACAAACGATGAAAATAGAATGCAGATTTTCCAGATGCAGCGGATTTTGGCTGATTTTATCCGCTTTGATCCGCCCAATTCGCGTTCTATTTTCATATCAGCCACAGTATAGTAAAGGAGCTTTGAACCTATGGCTATCGTCCAGATCCATGAACTACCAGGCATGACGCGGGAACAATACGAACAGGCATTACGTGAACTCAACCTCGCTGGTCCTCCACCCGGTTCCCATCTCCACGCCGGTGGCCCAATGGAGGGTGGTTGGCGCATCGTCGAAGTGTGGGAGTCTGCGGAAGCAGCCACGCGCTTCTATAGCTCAGATCTGTTCCAGCAGATGGTGCGCAGCACAGGCATTCCGGCTCCCACCATCACCAGCTACCCAGTCGAGACTGTGAGGATGTAAACCAACATGACTGAACACCTACCCCAAGTCATTCACACCTACCAGAACCATGCACTTGATAGTACGCGCTGGCAGCACTATCAGCCACGGCCCGACGATATCATCATCGCCACTTCGTATAAATCGGGTACGACCTGGATGCAGGAGATTGTACGCCAGTTGATCTTTTGCGGGCAATCCCATAGACCAGAACGGGACGATGTAGCGCTGATGAAAATCTCGCCTTGGCTAGAGCAACGCCTCTTGCCCTTGGACGAGGTGTTGAACCGGGTAGACGCCCAACAACACCGACGTTTTATCAAGACCCATCTAGCATTGGATGGCTTACCTTTCTTCTCGCAGGTGAAATATATTGTTGTTGGCCGCGACGCGCGCGATGTAGCGATGTCGATGTGGAATCACTATGCCGGCTTTGTCGATGGGGTTTTTGAGGGAATGAAGCGGCGCTTTGAACGGGAGGAAGATCGATTGCCCCCGCCACCCCAGGATATTCATGCCTTCTGGCGAAGTTGGATCACCCGTGGGCGTTTTGCCTGGGAGAGTGAGGGCTATCCATTTTGGGGCAATTTGCATCACACGCAAACGTGGTGGAACTATCGCCACCTGCCCAATATCCTCTTTGTCCATTATAACGATCTCAAGAATGATCTGGCCGATGAAATTCGGCGCATCGCTGACTATCTGGCGATTCCAATTACAAAGGAAGCTCTACCGCTGATCCTGGCAGCGGTCAGTCTCGAAGCCATGCGTGAGCGCGAGGGGCGTCTGGATGAGATGATGAGCAATGGTTGGAAAGAGGGCGCAAAGACCTTCTTCTTCAAAGGCACCAACGGGCGCTGGAAGGATGTACTCTCGGCGGAGGAAGTGGCGCTGTATGAGAAAAAGGCGGCGCAAGTGCTAACGCCGGAATGTCGAGCGTGGTTGGAGCGGTAAGCTCATGCAACGGCAGCAGCGTGGTGGAGTACCTGGCGGGTCAGACTCGCGAATGTATCCTGATTCGCGATCTGCGTAGGAAGCTCATCTTCGTCGTTAAGTTACGCAGTGATTTCAACGACGCCGGCATGACCATTGAGCGTAATGACGAGATGGTTGAGAACATTGCGACCGACGATACACTCATCTTCCGCACGAACACCGGCAACGCGGACGGCAAACAGTTGGTGCGGACCAATATAGAGCTTCACGAGGTACATGTTCGCTGAACGGCTACCACCCCATAGTCCATGTACACGGGCGGGGCCAACCGGTTTTGCACCGATTGACTCTAGCAAATCGACCGGCAACAATGTGCCATCCGAACCAGAGTCTAGTAAGGCTGATACCGTAAGCTCGGCGCTGCTTCGTTTTGGCAGACTTACGCCCACCGCCATGATAGGCATAGGAGGGTCATACGCATCACTGTAATCATAGGTATAAGTCCGTTTACGCAAGGGGCACCTGCACTGAACGAATTGTGTAGACTTCTTCAATCGAAGGGCATACCTGTTTGATGAGGATTACTTCATCGGGGTATTGTTCGTCTAGGCGTAGGTAGAGTGCGAGCTGATCAGCGTCATGATCGATAAGCTGTCCATGACGAATGCCAACGTATTGTTGCGGATACTGTTGAAGAAGAGTCGGGTGTAAAACGCGAAATGCGTCCATTTCGCGCGTTAAAATGCGATCAGCTTCGCCCCGCAGCAGATCACGAATCGCTTTTTCAACAAGCGCTTCTGGCGAGAGCGCTTGTTCACTAGCGACTTTTGTCAATTGTTGAGCAACCTGATCACGTACAGTCACCGTCATCATGATGATAACTCCTCAAGTAAACTTTATACCGCCGTCGGGGTTTCTGCTGACGAAATTGGATCTTTGCCGTTCGCCGTGACATACGATTGGTTGACCTGTCACAAAGTGATTATACCAGATTCTTACTGTTCCAACAATGCGAACAAATGATGGAGGAAACCCAATGACCGAACACCTACCCCAAGTCACCCGCTGTGAACGGGAAAACGGTATGGGGATGTCATGAACCAGGACATCCCCACTGTGGATGCGCTGGCGCGGTCCCGTGCTTGGACAATCGATCACCCAGCCTTCGCATCATGCCGTATCAGTAGACCGCAACGCTACCGAGCTTGACTTAGGAATCTGGGCTTAGGACTCTGGACTTAGGACTCTGGACTTAGGACTGCGGAATGCTGAGTATCACGTCCTTCACGCAAAGTAGCCTGCAAGAGGGCATTGGCTACCCAGAGTTTGACCTGCTCGGCATCGCTATCACTCAAGCCACAGATGTCCTTTAAGGCCACAATGCTTTCTAGCCCGGTACAGCAGGTGAGCGCCATCACCAGGCGTTCACGCTGTTCCTCGCTCAGCCGATCCCGAAAAGGCTCCAATGCCGCTGCCAGATAGCGCAGCCGATTGCCGGGGCGCCGTGGAAAGGAATCGCGATCTTCTGCATCGCCTGCGGCCGCGATGAGCACACTGATCGCCTTGCGATAGGCGCGTTCGTGGGTGATGACCAAGGCATGGTCGGCCTTGATGACTGCGGCAAGGCGTTCCTCACCTGTTCCTGGCGTCTGTGCTGCCGTGAAGACAGCAGCTTGTTGCAGCTTGACCGTCTCTGTGAGCAAAACTTCAGCCAAGAATACATCCTGCGACGGGAAGTACCGATAGGCTGTACTACGCGATACCCCGGCGACCTCGGCTGTTTGGGCAATGGACGGGGTTATCCCCTGCTGCAATAGCTCCGCCGCCGCGGCCATGAGATCAACACGGGTACGGCGTTTCTGATTTGCGCGACCATAAGATTCGTAGGAATTTGACATGACACCGCTCACTAATGGGTGCGTACCACATTGGGGGAATTGCACCGGGCGCTTTCCATAGCCTATCTGCAATCCCCCAAAATGGGACGCACCCCTCACTACAGGGCAATCGCGTACTTGAAGCGTACTGGTGTAGCTCTCAGCGAGTCCGTGACTCGCAACCCGGTTGCGAGTCACGGACTCGCTGAG
>JAPKMW010000169.1 GCA_026645575.1 Caldilineaceae bacterium | reverse complement strand
CTTTTTGTTTGTTTTTTACTTGTTTTTTGTTGTTTCTTTGTTTCAATTAGGTTGTCGTTCTATGCCTGAATAGTTACCTGCAAAATTATGCTATAACTTCTGTTGTAAAAACAATGAGGTAGCTGCTAAGCCCGCTCGTAGCCGGTCCGTGACCGGCGCCCCAAACGCCGGTCACGGACCGGCTACGAGCGGGCAGAGGCTTGGTAATTACACAATGAAACGCTTATGCTGTGAGCCGCTTATGCTGATAGTTCCCTTCCCTGTATCAGATTGACGTAAGCCTGAGTAGTCACTGATGAGAAGTAGGGCAAACAACCAGCCATGGACAATGAAAACTAAGGAAAGCGTCAATAAGTATGTAGGCGCCAGTTGGCTTTAAGTAGAATCAGCGTATGGTAAGTAATCCTGCCGTACAAGTTAAGCCTTTTGTACAATTGACAGCATTCCTAGCCATCCCTATACTGACTGATGCTTATCCTGGGAAATGTGTAAAACCCAGGTTTATTTGAGCTTGTAAACAGCTCAACCATTGTAATGATTCTGCTCGTAGCCGGTCACGGAGCGCTTATCAGCGGAATCATTACCAATCGTTACTAAAAGAGGAGGTTTTTTAATGCCAGAAATCCAACCGGATCGAATGGCAAGCCCTTCCACTGCACCTCTCATCGAACCCCATTCTACCAGCCCAGCCCTAATGGATATGGATTCAACAGCAACGGATCTAACAACCGATCAACCGAAAGTAACGGTACGATCCCATCACCCCCAGCCACTGTTCACCAGGCGCAGCTTGCTCCTCGGCAGCGGACTGGCCAGCGTCGCCGCCTTTGCCCATACGTTGAATAGCGAAAGCGCCGAAACCGCCAATGCGCAAAGCGCCACCGACAACACGCCGCGTATGCGGTCAACAACGGCACGGTCGGTGGCCGCCGGCGCCATGCCAACATTGCCGCCACTGGGCGTGATTGCCCTCAATCGCATGGGCTTTGGCCCGCGACCGGGCGATCTGGCCGCCTTCAATGCCCTCGGCGCCACCCCCGAAGCTTGTCTAACGGCCTACATTGAGCAACAACTCTACCCGGAGGCAATTGATGACAGCACCTGTGACGCCATTATCAGCACCTACGGCTTTACCACGTTGGGCAAATCGCAGGCGCAACTGTGGGCCGAACATGTGAAGAAGCCGAACCTGCCCTACGGCGAACGGATTCAACCAGTGGAGGAGACGCGCAAGGTGGCTTTTTTGCGTGCGTTGCATAGTCGGCGCCAGTTGAACGAAGTCCTGGCCGACCATTGGCACAACCACTTTAGCATCTTTGGCTGGGACAGTTGGACGGCGCCCATGTTTGTTCACTATGATCGCGATGTCATCCGCGCCAACCTGTTGGGCAACTTCCGCACCATGCTCGAAGCGGTCGCCACTAGTCCGGCCATGCTCTACTACCTGGACAATCAATCCAATTCGGGCGGCAACCCCAACGAAAATTATGCCCGTGAACTCTTTGAATTACATGGTATGGGCGCCGAAAACTATCTGGGCGTGGTGTCAACCATTAAGGACAACAACTATGAACACCCGGCGCCCAAAGATAGTAATGGCAGACCGCTGCTCTATGTTGATGATGATGTCTACGGCGCCACCACCTGCTTTACCGGCTGGCGGGTCAATAACGACACCGGTCTCTTTGAGTTTGACGCCAATGCCCACTATCCTTACCATAAGCTGGTGCTGGGGCGGTCGATTCCGCCGGCGCAAGGGATCAAAGATGGTCGTGATGTGCTGGATATCCTGGCGCGCCACCCAATGTCCGCTCGCTATATTTGTCGGCGGCTCTGTCGGCGGCTCATCCAGGATGAACCGCCGGAACGGATCGTGCAAGCCGCTGCTGATGTCTTTATGGCCAATCTGGATGCCCCCGACCAACTGCGCCAGGTGACGCGCACCATTTTGCTCTCACCGGAATTTCGCACGACCTGGGGGGAAAAGATCAAACGCCCCTTTGAGTATGTGGTCAGCCTCTTGCGCGCCGCCGAAGCCGACTTCACCCCTGACAATGGCTTCTTCTGGAGCTATGAAGCGATGGGGCAGCCACTCTTTGCCTGGTCGCCCCCCAATGGTTTCCCCGATGACAAGGCGACTTGGAGCAGCACCATGCCCATGTTGCAACGCTGGCGGGTCTGCAATACGATGATCGACTGGAAGTATGGCGGTGAAGGACCAAACAAAGACAGCTACCGTTTAAATTTTGTGACCCCAGCCGGCATCAAAACGCCCTATGCCCTGGTTGATTACTGGGCCAATCGCCTCTTAAATCAACCCCTGCCCGACAGTGAACGGCAGCCCATTGTCGATTTTATGGCCAATGGGCGCAACCCGAATTTTGATCTGCCAGACAAAGAGCTAACCGATCGGCTCCGCTATATGATCGCGCTCATCTTTATGGCGCCGTCGTTTCAGTGGCGTTAAGTGAGTACGGATAAAAAGGGGGTAAAGATGTTTGAAGTAACACGGCGCGGTTTTATGGTGGGTTGCTCGACGGCCATTGCCGCAATGGCCGGTGGTCGTTTGGGCTATATTGCCTTTGGCAGCCCAGAGCAAGAACCAAACCAAGAAATTCTGGTCGTCGTCTTTTTGCGCGGCGGTATGGATGGCCTAAGCGCCGTCATGCCGCTGGCCGGCGCTGACCGCGGTCATTATCAGGCCAGTCGCGAAAATATCGCCATACCGGTCAGCGGCACGAATGCGGCGTTGCCCCTAACCGACTTCTTTGGTCTCCACCCGGCCGGCGCGCCGCTGCTTGGCTTCTATCAGGATAAAAAGCTGGCGATTATCCATGCCGCCGGCTTGACCAGCGACACGCGTAGCCACTTTGACGCAATGAAATATATGGAATTGGGGACGCCCGGCAGCAAGAGCGCCACCAGCGGTTGGCTCACTCGGCATCTCCAGACATCGCAAAATTTGCCGGGCGAGATCATTATGCCGGCGTTGACTGTGGGCAATCTGGCCCCGACATCGCTGGCCGGCAGCACCGACGCTATCGGCATGACCAATCCCAACAGCTTCTCCTTCGGCGGCCCTTGGAATTATGGGAATGCCCAACGGTCCGCGCTACGCAAAGCCTATAGCGGTGAAACTTGGCTCCATCAAGCCGGTCAGCAAACGATGGACGCCATTGATGTGGTGGAATATGGCAACCCCGGCAACTATACGCCAGAGAATGGCGCCGTCTACCCCAATGGTAGTTTTGGGCAAAATCTCAAAACCATTGCGCAAATGGTCAAATTGCAACTGGGCATGCGTGTCGCCACCATCGATTTGGGTGGATGGGACACGCATGAATCCCAAGGTGACAATGGCGCTGGTTATTTTTCCAATCAATTCGGCAACCTGGCCAATGGGCTGGCGGCCTTTATGACCGACCTGAGCAACTCCAATGGGGTGAATTACACGCAACGGATCACCGTCGTTGTCATGAGCGAGTTTGGGCGCACCTTTAAGCAGAATGCCAGCCGCGGCACTGATCATGGTCACGGGAATGTCATGTTTGTGTTGGGCGGTCAGGTGAATGGCGGCACGGTCTATGGCAACTGGCCGGGTCTTAGCACCGAACAACTCTATGATCGGCGCGATCTGGCAATCACCACCGACTACCGCACCGTTCTCAGCGAAATTTTGATTCGGCGTTTACAAAACCCCAATCTCGGCTATATCTTCCCCGGTTACACCAACTATCAACCGACAGGTGTTGTCCAGGGCGCCGATCTAGCGCCCATTTATGAGGCGCCGGCCGCTACCCCTACGCCAACACCGCCGCCAGGATCAACCATTCCAACCGGTAGTAGCTCACGGGTCTACTTACCGGTGATTCAAAAACAATAAGAGAGCGTAAGTCCCCCTTCTACCCGGCGATCTGTGGATGGCTTGGCAGAAGGGGAGACAGAAGACAAAAAAGTCCGCAGCAAAAGGCTGCGGACTTTTTAATTACGTGAATTCGACGTTTCGTGGGTATACCCGCCAAAGACCTCCGCGCCCGATGGGCACCCGTGGGTAGAGAATCCGCGTTAGCCGCAGCTTCGTGTACCCACCTCCCGGAGGTCTTTGGCTAACGCCGAACTCAGGTTAATTGCATTGGATTTGCATTGGATTGACGTAATCGTTGCGCCAGTTCGATTATGAACGGAAGAGCAGGGGAATGTACAGTGAGCGGGTTTGTTGCTCATTGCCGGTGCTGGGCGTGTCATCGTCGCTGCTTGGTTGCTCGGCGGGCGGGGTTTGTTCGCCACCGGCTACAGCCGGTGGCGACGTTGGGGCATCAAAAGCCAACGCCCGCACCACATTGATCCGGCCATAACCGAAGTAGGCGTCGCGCGTGGCGGTAGTCAACCGGTCGGCCGTATTGGTCATAATGTTATAGAGATCGGTGGGCGTGCGAGTTGGTTTTTGGCTTAACAGTAAACCAGCCAAGCCCGCAACGTGGGGGGCGGCCATGCTGGTGCCGCTCATATAGTTGTAGCCGTTATAATAATTTTGCAGATCATTATAGGTGCTATAAACGGCATGACCAGGGGCTGCCAGATCGACATAATCGCCCATGTTGCTCAATACCCAACGCTGATCATTCTCGTCGGTCGCGCTGACGGCCAGCACATTATCCAGCGCCGCCGGGTAAAATTTGCGATCCGTTCCCATGTTGCCGGCAGCGGCGACAATCAGCACATTGCGCTCAACCGCATAGCTGACTGCCGCTTCCAACGTCTTGGACGAAACACTAGCGCCCAGACTTAAGTTGATGACACGCGCCCCCTGATCGGTGGCAAAGAGGATGCCCTGCGCCACACTCGACCAAGTGCCGGCATTGTTGTAATTGAGCACCTTCACGGGGAGCAGCGTACATTGCGGGCAAACACCGACCATCCCCATGCCATTGTCGATACCGGCGCCGATGATGCCCCCAGTATGCGAACCATGTCCATGATCATCGGTAGGATCGGCATCGTTGTTGATGAAGTCATAGCCTGGCAGGAGACGCCCACTAAACTCAGGGTGGGTCAGGTTGATGCCGGAATCGAGGACGGCAATGATGATAGAACTATCGCCACGGGTGTAATCCCAGCCGGCGATCGCATGGGTTACGGTTAATGGGTAGGTGCGTGAAGGGTTGGCGACATCGGGATCGCTGGGCAAATAGGCGCCTGCAACGATAACATCATTCTCCACATAAGCTGCTGCCGTCATAGCGCGCTCGGTTGTTTGTAAACGACGCTGGGCGACATCCGCTGCATTCCCTTTCAGCAGAGTTTGTTCAGTTTCATTATTGGCGATCAGACGAACTTTCGCCACCTGGATCTGTGGCAGCCACTCAATCAGTTCCCCTTGCATGGCGGCAATGGTTGCCGCCCGGTCGCTATCGGTGGCGGTGGGTTCAAAGTGAACCAACACCATTTGCTCAACCAAGGCGCTCATCTCAGCCGGCGCCGCCGCCGCCACAGGGCTATACCGAAGATGCCAACCACTAAGTGCAAACATCTGAATGAGAACTAATAGGAACAAATTGATTTTCTTAGCGAGAACAGGCATAATATCTTCCTTCAACCCTAGACGCACGTCAGCCAATGGTGCGATTCACATAGTACATGGAACTATAGCAAGATAAATCGTCGGTTTGCTCCGTCTTTGTTCGTCAGTTGTGGAAGCGTGCTGAACCCAAATCGGACAAAAGTCCCTTTGACTCTTACATCACAGAAAGGTCAGCTATCAAGCATTGCGCCTGTAAAATCTTGAAACGCACGTAACTACTAAGCGCTCGCTTCGCCGGTCACGGACCCTTAGTGTGGGCTGAGTAGTTACAAACGCACCCCCAAAAAACGAAAGATCCTATTGACATCGCCCGAATAATCGTGATAATATTGGGTTAGTGCCATCTGTTTTGTTTACCAACGAGCGCCAGAAAGTAACACTTTATACAGGGATAATCGGTTACTTTACTGTGCTGCTTGTAAGTATAATGTGTCTCGACGCGCCCGATTAAAATGATGATCAGGAGCCATGCCCCCGACCTTTCGTTCCTGTAACCGTTGCAATGGTGCGACCGCGCCAAGGGGGATAAACTATGAGCATCCATGAAATTGAAGCCGCCATTATCCGTTTGACACCGCAACAATTGCTCGATCTGATTTCCTGCTTGCAGGAGTATCATGACAAAACAGGTGAACAACCCCAAGAAGAAGATGAACGGGAAAATAATCACCTTGAGACTGAGTTGAATGAAAGTACACCGCTATATGCGGCTGCTGATTGATTAGCTCTACTGGGCAGTTTTAGCAGCACAGTGATGAGCGAGTACAGTGATGAGCAAGTATCATCATGCCAAATCCAAAATATTTGATGGCGCTGTTGATCCTTGCGCTCTTTTTCGCCCTTTGTACAGCGCCGCAGCGCAATATTGCTGGTCCAGAAGTATTGGCAACTGCCGGCGGTGGTCAGGTTGTGCTGCTCATTCCAGAAGAGCCGATCACGCTCAATCAGTATTTAGCTGCGGCGCCGATTGTGCGCCAGGTGGCTGATGCCACAACCGCCGGCTTGACCACGATTGATGCATCCGGTAATTTTCAACCGATCCTTGCGGTTGAATTGCCCACCTTGGACAATGGTGGCGTTTCCTCCGATTTTCGCACCGTGACCTGGCGTTTGCGTCCGGGGTTGCGCTGGTCGGATGGCGCCCCGCTGACGGCAGATGATATTAAATTTACTTGGGAAGCGGTTGCGCACCCAGAGAGCGGTACGGTTTTTTCCTCTGACTTTGACCTAATCGACCGTATTGAAACGCCCGATGATTTGACCGCCATCGTCCATTATAAGGCCATGAATCTGGCCTATCTCCAACAATTTATGGTCGGCCTTCTGCCCCGTCATGCCACCGGAGAGCCGGCAGAAATGAGTAACTGGGCGTGGAATCGGCAACCCGTAGGCGCCGGCCCTTTTGTCGTGAGCGAATGGACGCCGGGTGAGCGCATTGTCATGACGCGCAATCCCTACTACTACCTAGCCGGGCAGCCCTACCTCGACCGTTTGATCTTCACGATTCTGCCGGAAACCGACGCCCAACTTGCCGCCATGGCGCAAGAACAGGCGCATCTTCATCTGTGGCCCGGCGAAAGCAAAGCGCTTTATGATCAACAGATGGCCGGACAAGCAACCTTGGCTGAAATCCCCGGCCAGTGGAATATGGCGCTCTACCTTAATCTGAGCAAGCCCTTTGACGATGATCCGGGTTCAGTGCCGCCCCACCCCATTTTGGGCGATTTGCGTGTGCGCCAGGCGTTGGCTCATGCTATTGATTATGAACGGATTGTCCGGGAGATCAACCCCGATGTGGCGCCCGCGACCACACCCTTTGCCTACGGCTGGTATCAATGTGTACTGGAGCAGCCCTACCCCTACGATCCGAACAAAGCGCGCGCCTTGTTGGCCGCTGCCGGTTGGCTACGCGGCGACGATGGGATCCGTGTGGCGTATGGCGCACGCCACACGGAGGAGGGAAGCCGTTTGACGCTCCATCTTAACGGCTATACCAACTTTGAACCCCTTGTGCGCTTAGAAGAAGCGCTGGTAGAGATGTTTAAGGCGGTGGGTGTTGAAGTGATTGTACAGAATGATGACATTGGGTTGATCTTTGGCTCGTACCAGGAAGGGGCGCCGCGCAAACTGGGTAACTTTGATCTGCTCCTCTACGATGCCAGCCTGCCGATTGAGCCGCAGACAGCAGTTGTCAACGCGTTTCATTCAACCGAGATTCCATCACCGGAGAACCCCGCCGGCGCCAACTATTCGCGCTGGGTAAACGCCGCCGCCGATGCTGCCATTGCCAAGGCCGGCGCCACGGTTGATGTGACCGAACGCCAGCGCGCCTATTGCGATCTGGCGCAATTGATCGCCGCCGCCGTGCCGCGCATTCATCTCTATCGCTTTACCGAAGGATATGGCGTTTCCAACCGCCTAAGTGGCTATCAGGTTAACATGTGGGGTAGCTTAACGTGGGATGCGCAGCAGTGGAAATTAAAACAGTAGGTGGTTAGGTTGCTGCCTGATAAGGTAACAACAATCGCATTACCCTGCACGCCACTGAGTGATAGATTGCTTCACCCACTGCTGATCGGGCAGGTTTAACACTGGCGCAGGTAGGTCTGCGGTGTAATCGATGCTTTGGGCGTAATGGGCGCGTTGGTACATGTCGTCAAAGGCGGCTTGCAAGTCCAACGGGGCATCGTCAAAGGGTGGACGCAATGGCACGGCGATGGTAGGTAAGCGATCACGCAGACCAATGTACCAGACTTCAAACAGCCCCAGTGTACCGCCCCGTTTTAGTAAAGCGTAATAGGCGCTTTTATCGGCCACTTCCGGCGTTCGTGTGCCGGCGCGCAAAAGATCGATCTCAATCCAATGTACGTCGGAAGCCATGACCCGCTCGCGCTTCTTAAGAAAATCAACCCGTCCGCGCTCGCCGCTCATTTTGTTGAAAGGGGACAATAACTCAATGGTTGTCACTACCTCTCGCTGCGCACTATCACGGATTTCCAGATAGCGTTGGCGGATCTCCTCGCTGTAGAGCGCTTCTACCACCGTAGGCGTTGTGATTTGAGGCGCCGTGATTGGTATGACTGTGGTTGCCACTGGGCTAAGGGCAGGCGCACGCACGACATAGACATCCGGCTCGATCTGTGGTCGCACTTTGGGATCAGCCGCCAGCGTTAACGTGACCCGTTCTTCAATTTCCACATAGAAATTGGGGGCCAGCCGCTCGGCCAGTTGATCGCTAATGGCGTTGATCAGCCGTGTATGCACGCTGCTCCATTTGGCTGGCCGTTCTAAAAAGGGATCCATGCCTGGAAAGGGCGACTTTGTCATGGCAAAACCTCCATGATAACCAGTTGCATGTAAAGCGATTGCCGACGATTCATCTATCCACCTTGCTTCTTATTTCCATAACCTAGCACGAAGCAAGTAGAATGTCAAGCAGCGAAAAGTGCTTAAAGTGCTTTTGAGGAGTAAATTTGTGGCAGACGTAGCATTAGACGCACTCGTTGAAACAGTCCTTAGCAGCGCCAAATACCGCGCAGTGGCGCCGGCGTTGATTCGCACCATCGGCGCGCAGGAGTTACGCAAGCGGCGCAATCAAAAGGAAGCGGTTAAGGCCACAAAAAATAAGCTGCACCAGACCGTCGGGGCCTATTGGCAAGGCGAGCCGGCGTATGACGAGTGGTTGACCTTGTTGACAGCGGCTGCGGCTGATCCGGCACAACTGCGCACAGTCTGTCAAACGATTCTGCGTCACCACGCGTCAACACGCGAACGGCTGCCGCTCCTACCCGTTTTTTATACCACAATCTTTGCCGGTCTGCCGCCGATCCACACGGTGCTGGATCTGGCCTGTGGTCTTAACCCTTTAACGATTCCCTGGATGCCGCTGGCCGAGGATGTGGTTTATCACGCCTGCGACATTGCCCACGATCAAGCTGCGTTCCTCCAGCGCACCTTGCCGTTGCTGGGGATGCAGGGCAGCGCAACCGTTTGCAACTTGGTGGAAGCAATCCCAACCACCAAAGCCGATGTGGTGCTGCTGCTCAAAACCTTGCCTTGCCTAGAACAGGTGGACCCAACTATCGGCGCACGCCTACTCACTACCATTGATGCGCCCGTCCTTATCGTCTCCTTCCCCGGGCAAAGCCTGGGCGGCCGCCATAAAGGGATGACCACCACCTATCCTGCTCACCTTCAAACGCTGTTGCAACATAGCTCCTGGCAGGTGACCCCCTTCCCCTTTGCCACGGAATTGGTCTTTCGCTTGGTGCGGTGACAGATGCGGATGAACAGACGCAGATTTAGAATGCGCGGATATACGAAGGCGGATTGAGCGGATACGATGGTGGCTGCTTACTATCCAGTCTCCAGTCACGGACCGGCTGGGAGCGGCCTTAGCAATCTTAAGCGATGTATCGCTCCGTATATTCGCGTCTGTCAATCCGCGTCTGCTCCCCTTACAATCGGTAGTAACAGCAATGACCCCGGATTGACCACACGGATGGGGCCGTAGCGTAGTTGCTCGCCGGTACTTTCATGCTCGACCAGCCAGAAATGGAAGCGCACCAGTGGTGGTTGATAGGCTGGATTGTAAGGGAACGTCACCTGATAGTCGCCACCCGTGCTGCCCTGGCTGGGGATCAAGTCAGTGGTGAGACGGTGGGCGTGGCTGAAAATATCATCCATGCTTTGGTAGAGATGATACCCCTGGGTCTGCACCTCTGCTGCTGTTGTCCAACTGACCCGGATGCTCTGTTCCTGATAACGGGCAGTAAAGGCGACAAAAGTCACCGCCTTGGGATTTAGATAGAGTGGAACTTCGTATAGTAAGTCGTCTGCCGGGGCCAACGGCGTCAACGGCAGGAGTTTCTGTCGGTCGACCAGATAGGTAGTCGGCGGTGTAACGTCTAGTTGATAAGCATCGGGCAGCAGATCGGGGAAGAGGATTTCGCCCGTATTGCCGGGCATACTGCGCCGCACTTCATTGCTGGCGCTGTCGAGGAGGATCACAGTGGCGCCGGCGACCAAGGCTTCACCGACCTGGCGTGTGCCATCGCGGTTGCGATCGTCAAACGCATAGACACTAAGGTTGGCCGGACGCAGAAAACCGGCGTCGATGTTGGTCGTTGCACCGGCATAACCAAAGGTCAAGCGCGGGGAGCGCCCTTTCATCTCGCTTCCCACCTGAAGAATATCACTGTCGGTCGCTTCATCATTGCCCTGGTCGCGACGGGTGGGCAGGAGACGGGCCACGGGCTTAAACTCGACCAGGAACTCGCCGCCGGTTGGCGCCACCAGCCCATACCAGCCGGTGATGGTTGTCGTCGTTGTCATGATCGGTGTCAAGGTTGGGCCATCGAGCAGCGTCACGACAAAGTTGGGCAGAAAGGGATCGGTCAGCGCGCGGATGCCGTCGCCATTTTGGTCGCGCCAGACAATGCCGCTCACCCGGTCGTTGGGCTGGCGGAAATCGGGGATGCCGTCGTTGTTGCCGTCGTCGTTGGCCGGGTTGCCGTCACCATTGCGATCTTCTTGCTGGGTTAGTAGACCATCATTGTCATCGTCAGTGTCAAGATAGTCGGGCAGACCGTCACCGTCGGTATCGTCGTTGATCGGCGCGCCGTTGCCGTCAACATCTTCGGCGGCGGTCGCCACATGGTCGCCATCGTCATCGGCATCGCGCCAATCGGGCGTGCCGTCGCCATCACGGTCCGACAGCGGCGCTACTATTCCACCCTGGTCTGGATCATAGGCGTCATCCAGCCCGTCACCATCGGTGTCGCTGCCGGTGGGCAAGCGATCGGGCCGTCCATCCCCATTGGCATCATGGCCTTCCGTAGCATCAGGGGCGCCGTCGTTGTCGCTGTCCAGATCACGCGAGTCGGGGCTGGTATCGGCGTCGCTGTCGATTGCCTGATCCCCTTCGGCTAGATCGGTGATGCCGTCGCGGTCATCGTCACTGGTGTCACAGTCAGGATCTTGGTAATCAACCAGAAAGTCGCTGTCGTTGTCAATCCCATCGTCGCAAATCTCCGGGCCAAATTGGGCATAAAGCGACAGGGGCCAGGCGGTAAACAGCACCAGCAGAAGGATGAAACCTACCATTGATTTTTGCATAGCTCTTCTACTCACCGAATCAGCGGAAGAAATGTTTTATAGCCTTGCCCCGTCAGTAACAGAAACGCTTGGCTGGTGGCGGGAACGCTGGTCAGCTTGACCCACGGTTGGGTAAAGCGCGCCTTGCTGGGATCGATCCCGCCTTCATCAGCCCCTGCATCGCCGGCGGCGGTTGCGGGGGCCGGCTCCTGAATGATCTGTAACTGGTATTCGGCAAAGGTAAAGCCGTAAATCTCAATCTGATAGTTGCCCGTCACCGGTGCGATCAGGCTGACGGCGTCAATGCTACCGCGCAAGTTGCTCACCCACGGCGGTCGCCCCTCTTGATGGTCGGGCGGCCAGAGATAGAGGTCGGGGTCGCCTTGCAAAGCCAGCAGCCGGATCGTGAGCCGGTCGCCGGCCTGGACGCCAAAGCGCAGAATCTGGATACTCTCCCGGTTGACCTGAAGAATGGGCGGGGCGTAATTAATGTAGCGTGTATAGGGAAAGAGGGAAATATTGCCGGCCTTGTCTTTGGCCCATGCCTGGAGATATTTTAACCCCGGCGCCGCTTGCAGTTGCCACTCATAACGCGCCGGCGCTGCTTGATAGGGCAGCCACGCCGACGATTGGACAATACGCCAGGCGCCGGCCTCAGGGGCATAGGCATATTCGACAAAGGCCACACCCTCAATGCCGGAAGTCGGGGCAGGATCAGAAACCGTTACGGACAGTTGCACGTTGCGCTGACTACTGCTGCTCTGATTGTCGCCAATGGTAAACGCATCGACATGGGGCGCCACCAGATCACCGGTCGGCGGGGTGGCGGGCGAACGCACCATAACCGTGCGCACCAGAAGATTGTTCCCCTCGTCGGTCTCACTAATCCGATTTTGCGGATCGATCTGGACATAGAGCGCGTACGTCCCGGCCGCCGGCGGCGTCCAGGTCACGTCCGTTGAAAGCGCCGAGCTACGGGGCGAGAGCCGTTCCACCAGCGCATCGCCAATGCGTTGCCCGCCATGTGCCGGATCGCCAAGATAAAAGCGTACACCGACATCACTCACAACCTGCTTGCCAGCCAGACGATGCACCACCGCACCCAGCTTCACGGCGGCGCCAGCAAAGGGCGTGACCGGATCGACCCACACTTCATAATCATAGCCAAAGAGGTCATCATCGCTATCTTCCTCATCGGTGGGGCCGTCCCCATGCGGACCATTACGGTAATTTTGTTGTACCTCGGTTGCGTTAAGCGCGCGGCTATAGAAGGCCAACAATTGATATTCACCCAGCCAGGGTTGTTCCCCCGTCGGGCTAGCGGCCAGACGGAGCGTGGGTTGCGCAGGCCAACCGGCCAGATCGCCGCTCATGGCTTTGGTCGCCTGCGCTGTGCCGTTGAGATAGAGGCGGGCCAATCCGGCGGCATTGCGCGTATAGACCAGATGAAGTCGTTGCCCCGTTGGGTTGGTGGCGGGTGTGGCCGAAAGGCGGTTGCCGGTGGGCGCTTGGTTGGTCAGCAGGTGCGCCGTATAGAGGCCGGCGGCTTGAGTGCCATAGGGTTCCTGTAAGAGCGACAACAGCGTGGTGGCATCGTTGCCCGCCAAGGTAAGCAGGTGGGCCGGTTGGGCAGTCCGCTGGGGCGCCGGCACAAGCCATGCCTCAACGCTGACCTCGCCGCTGGTGACAATGGCCTGCCGTAATTTCTGGGTCGCGGTAGCGCTAATCAACGTTGGCGTAATAATTTTTAAACCGCCAGGTCTGTTCTGCACCTGGGTTGGCGTTTGTACCGTCAAATTGAGCGGCGTACCCACACCGGATAAATCGTAAATTACCCCTGGTTCGGCTTGGTGAAAGGTGTAGAAAGCCTGTAACCCGTTGCTAACGCGCCCACTCGACACCGGCAAAACGGTGGTGATGTGGTTATTGTCGGGCGCCGGGTCATGGTTGTGTTGATCCTGAACAGTCGCCGCGACTGCTATCATTTGGTCACTACGTTCCGCATGGGCCGCCAGGGTCAGTGCTACCGACGCGCTGCCATTCACCGTCAGCGGTAGTATAGGGCAAACCAGAGTTGCGGCAGTAGGACGACAGGGTGCTTGGTCTCCACTGGTGCCTAGCAGCGTAAAACCGCTGTCCAACGTCGTAGTCAGCACGACAGTGTCAGCCGGTTTTGGCCCCAGATTGGTCAGGTGTAGAGTGTAAGTGAAAGGTTCACCGGCGCGCACAGCCGTCGGCGCGTCGACAACGGCAAGCTTTAGATCGCTCTGTCTGTGACCCGTGGACGGATCATCGGCTGGGGCGGGGCCAAAGGTGAAGTTATCGATGGTAAAGACAAAGCGACCCGTGTCGGCGCTCATATCCATGATCGCTGCGACCACCGGTTGCTCGGCACGCAGCGTCAACCGCTTACGTGCGCGCAGTTGCCCTGGGAGACCACAGGTGCCGCCGGTGTCGGTTGCGCTTTCGGTGACAGCCCCAATTTCAGTACCAGCCGCATCAAAGAGACGCAGTCGCACCGGTAACCCGGCGCCGGTCTGAAAATCGACAGCTATCACTTGGGGCGGGGCCAGGGGTTGGGTAAAGTCGGCGCGGATGGCGGCGGTGCCGTAACCGATGGCGCCGTCGCTAAAGTTGGCGCGCCCGGAGCCAAACTTTTGATTCATATCCGCTGGTTCGACACAGACGCTAGTCGCGTTGTTTTTGACCAGCCCCACCACAGTGACGCCATTGGCCGGCATGGCGCTGGTAAAGGTCACCAGGGCATTCGGTTGGTAGGGATCGACAATCGTACGCGCCAATGCACCCAACGTGGGCGACTCAAAATCAATTGTCGTTGTTGTGTCTTGACTGGTGACGCGTGTCGGCGTGCTTACCCACCAACCGGTTGCCAACCCAAGCATAAGCAGAAGGAGGCCGATTCTGTAAGAGCGCATAGTGTCGCCTTCAATAGGTAAAACGCTTTGGCTGCAATGAGCGCGTCGGGAAGAGCGATGAGAAAACTGCGAGTGCAGTACTTTACTCTTAAGTATAATAATAAGTATAACAAGGGGGGACGAGTACAGCAAATAGCTTAAGACATACGTAAGAGAATCAAGAGGGAAAAGGAAGTCCGTTTGCTATGCACTTTGAAAGTAAGTGGGGGTCGGTGGTGTCAGGGCAACGGATTGAACAGAATGAAGCGCTACGGGTAGTTGACTAGCCGATTTGCATTGAAATGCATTAGCATTTGAAAAATGAAGTAAAGCTTACTTGACAATCGTTGTGGTGTGAGTATAATAACGAACCTTGCCCAAAAAACACTGATAAACAAGCACACATTGACCCAACAAAGGTGAGTGCGTAGTGAAGCGTATGTGAGTTATGGTGTTGCATTGGGTGAGAGGTCAAGTAAGCAAGCGATTGTAAAACGTAATGGTGCTTACTTGACAACGGTGTTCATTGTGGTATACTCGTAAATCCTGCTGACAAACCAGTCCTGAAAGAGGGGTGGCGTTGGGAAAAGCAGACAGCTTGTCAGAACCGAAACCAAATGTAAAATTGCGGTTTCTGGATTTGACAGGATGTGGAGCGAGTGGTAAACTCTCGATTCGTGCTTGGGACGGTGT
>JAPKMW010000168.1 GCA_026645575.1 Caldilineaceae bacterium | reverse complement strand
CTGCCTGAATATTTTGCACCCCTGGCAAGCCACCAGGTAGTGCGCTTACTCAAGAATGTACAAAGTCGAACTTAGTATAGCATACCTTGGCGAAAACGGTGGTACGGCATGATGACCGATGGTGCAAAGCTGTATTCAACGATTTTGTCGGTTTTCCACTTTCTGGTAGAACCGTTAGAATAGACAATATGAGTACCAAACGAAAGTCGTCGCGCCAAGCGTCAAAATTACATTTGTTGGACAATCCGCTTGTTCGTATTCTGGGGCAGCACGCACCGGCCCACGCGGTGCTACAAGCGGCGGCGCAAAGCCATGCCTTCCCGCTGAGTTTTCGCCCGGCAACAACGGCGCCGATGAGCGATTACATCTTGGTCGATCCGGCGCTGACGGTCATGCCGCCGCTAACGGGGGCAACAGCAATCGATGTCATGCCACCGACCAACGTTGGCTATGCGGCCTTTACACCGAAACAACGTGCGGCCTTGTTATATTGGCTCAATCAGCCGACGGAACCGGCGCCCATTGCTTTTCAACAGTTCTATCTGGCGCATTTAGAGGTGGGCTTGTTAGAAGCAAAACAAGTGCCGCGGATTATTGGCGAAGTAGAACGTTTACAAGGCGCCGTCGCCTGGCAACAGCAAATAGGGCTGGGGCGGTTGCAGCTATTAGCCCACTGGTTGACACAAGACGGGATTGCGCTGTCAGCGTGGTTGGCAAGCGAACAGGCGGGAGCGCTGTCGGGTTCGCTGATGGGCGTGGCGTTAGGCTTACAAGCATTGCTCAACCAGTCGTTGCAACCGCAGCAACTCCCCGCGCTCTTGCAGCAGTGGCCGTTGACGACCGCCCTGCCCAGCCAGGCGCTGTTGACGCTACGGCTTTCGTCACTGGCGGCCACCCTGGGACAGGAACCGTTAACCTATGCGTTAGCACAGTTAGGTGAGGCAGCGCAACAACCGCAACCGTGGCGCGCGCAGCATCGCGATCTCCGCTTTGCCCTTCCTCAGCCGAATGTGCGGCCTGTATTGGAACCGCTGCTACGTGAGCTTACTGCTATAGCCGAGGAAGCGGGCACAGCGGGCGAAGTTGGTGACGGCGAAAGTGGCGAGGTTGATACAAATGACACCGGCTGGCAGTTGGTGCTAGAGTTTGGCGAAAGTCGTTCCGACTTTTTTACCTTTGCCCTGGAACTGGCCCAACGACTCCCCGGTTATGTGGCGCTTATGGATGAAGACCGTCATTTGATTCATCGTATCCACTTTCGCAAAGGCGAGGTGCGTCACTTCTGGCGAATCTGGGAGTATGTGCAAAGCTGGTCGAGTGTGAAAGTTTATCTCAATGGGGACGAAGTCAGCAAATATGAACTCTATGGGCGGTTGTGGCAGGTGCGGTGAGGATGCGTGTACTTATAGGAGCGACGGTTGAGGAAAGAATTAGATGTCTACATCCGGGCGCGCTACCCGTTGCTTTGGGTGGTGACGCCGGAAGAGCGCCGGGCGCTAACGGAGATCGAGGCGCTGGCGCTCGACCAGAAAAAGCGGTTATTATTTTGGAGTGCAACCACCGGCGTTGTCAATCCGGCTGTACCTGATCGCATCGATACCGGCAAGCGTGACCCATTGGCGCTACTGGGAACGATCCTGGAAGACACCGATGGCTGCATCTGGGTGCTGCGCGACTTCCACCCCTATCTCAAAGAGCCGACCATTGTGCGCCGCTTGCGTGAAGTCGCCTTTGGCTTACAAAGTCAGAAGACCAGCAAAACAGTCATCCTGCTGGGTCCAGTTTTCAAGATTCCACCGGAGTTGGAAAAAGAGATTACGGTCTTGGATTTCAACCTGCCCACGGAAGCGCAGTTGCTGGTCATGTTGGAGCGGTTGATTGAAGATGCCCGCCGTGGCGCCAGCAAGGTGGCGTTGGATCGACGACAGCGCACGCGTCTGGTCAAAGCCTGTCTTGGCTTGACAGAGGTAGAGGCGCAGAATGCCATTGCCAAAGCGATCATCCAGGCTGATGGTCGGTTGGACGGCGACGCGATTGACGCGGTGACAGCGGAGAAGCAGCAGATCATTCGCAAGAGTGGGTTGCTGGAATTTTATGCCAGCGCCGAACAGTTAGCCACCGTCGGCGGGTTATCGATTCTCAAGGAGTGGCTGCGCAAGCGTGAACGCGCCTTTGACGAGAAGGCGCGCGCCTTCGGGTTGCCGGAACCCAAAGGGATCTTGCTGGTCGGTGTACAGGGGTGCGGTAAATCACTGGTGGCGAAGGCGGTCGCCAACGCCTGGCGCTTGCCGTTGTTGCGGCTAGATGTGGGGCGGCTCTTTGCTTCGCTGGTCGGCTCCAGCGAAGAGAATTTGCGCAACGCTATCAAAGTAGCCGAAAGCATTGCGCCGGTGGTGCTCTGGGTCGATGAGATCGAAAAAGGCTTTTCCGGCGTCGGTTCGAGCAATGTGAGTGATGCTGGTACGGCGGCCAGGGTCTTTGGCAGCTTTATCACCTGGCTCCAGGAAAAACAAGCGCCGGTCTTTGTGATTGCAACGGCCAACTCAGTCGAGCATCTACCCCCTGAATTGGTGCGCAAGGGGCGTTTTGATGAAATTTTCTTTGTCGATCTGCCCGATCTACAAGAACGCATCGATATTTGGTCGATTCATCTGCAAAAGCGGAATCGCGGTTCTGAAAAGTTTGACCTACAAACCCTAGCCATGGCTTCCGATGGTCTCTCCGGCGCCGAGATTGAGCAGGCGATCATTGCCGGTCTCTACGAAGCCTTTGATCGGGGCGGTCATCTAAACATGGACGATCTCCTCACAGTCCTACAAGACACCGTCCCCCTCAGCCGGATGATGGAGGAGGAGATCGAAGCGCTGCGCCTTTGGGCCAGACAGCGCGCCCGGCGGGCTTCGGCTACTGTATCTCCATCAACGAACTAATCATCTATTAACCAACCAATGAACCACTACCAGGAGGAAGAAAATGCGTCCGAACAAATTACGTCAACTGCTCAAGGAGAACAAGCCCAGCGTCTCCACCCACATCCACACGGTCTGGCCGTCGATTGTCGAAGCGATTGGGCATACGGGGGTCTATGACTATATCGAGTTTGTGGCCGAGTATGCGCCCTATGACTTGCATGATCTGGACAACCTCTGTCGCGCCGCCGAGTTGTATGATCTAGGGATGATGATCAAAGTGGATTATGACACCCATCAATTTGTCGGTCAACGGGCGATTGGTTCTGGTTTCCAGAGCGTCCTCTTTGCCGATTGTCACAATGTGGAAGAGGCGCGCCATTGCATCCTCTCAGTCAAACCGGATACCAAAACCGATGGCGGCAACTTTGGCGTAGGAATGCGCCGTCACGCCTATATGGGCTATGGCGGCGGGCCGGAATATGTGCAGGCGTTACGCGACACGGTGGTGATGTTGATGATCGAGAAACAGGGCGCCGTCGATCAGTTGGAGGAAATCCTGGCCCTGCCCGGTCTCGACATGATTCAGTGGGGCGGCGCTGACTATACGATGAACATTGATAAGGCCGGTCAACGTGGCTCGGCCGAGATCAAGGCGGTCGAGAAATATGTGATCGAGACGGCGCTAAAGCGCGGCATCCAACCGCGGGCCGAAATCGGCGCACCGGAGGATGCCGATTACTATTTGAATCTTGGCGTCCGCCACTTCTGCATCGGCACTGATATTGCGATTCTCTACCAATGGTTCAAGAATAACGGCGAAGCGCTACGCCGCCTCGTCTCTTAACCTCGTCTCTTAACGAGGCGTGCGCACGCCCACGTGCCAGTGTACACGTGGGCGTGCGCACGCTTCGTTAAGAGCGCAACTGCTCGGCACATACGTACAGTGCCACTGCTGCCAGCGGGACGCTACTCCACGCCGCCAGCCAAAACCAGGTGACAGCAGGAATGGGATTAAATTGCAAGAAACCGACACCCAGGAGCGCCAGTAACATAATAGCGACGCCCCCTATCCAGGCGAAAGCGATAGGCCCTTCACCCCACTTAGGTTGTTTGTTCCCCATTTTCCAGAGAACGCCCAGCAATGTACTGCTGACCCAACCCAACAAAAAGTTGTGCAGGAAGAAGACCCGCAACTGGGTGCCGGCGCTCCACTGCCAGAAGCCGGGCCAGAGGAGCGCCACGGCGGTGAGCAAATGCACAGCCAGAATCAGCAAGCCAAAACGCGCCAGCAAGGGTAACCGGGATCGCTGCCGCCAGAGTGCCCATAAGTGACGCCCCAGTAGGAATGCTGCCGCCACATTCGCAAGGGCGGCCAACCAGAACATATCGACCGTCACCAACGCCGGCGACACACCCAAGATAAAGGTTGGCGCCAAAAACAGGGCCAGACTTTGGGTTGGTAGCCATGGTTGCGCTGTGGCTTCTTCCCCTAGTATCGCCCAAAGGATGCCTAACAGGGCCAGATTGAACCAGCCGACGCCAAAGAGATCAAGGAAGAGGTGCAGGGAAAGTTGTTGGATCAACGGATCAGTCAACCCCAAGGCGACGCTCACCATCAAACCCAAGGCGCCGCTAAAGGCAAAAACCAGCAACACAACCGCCCAATCCCACAGTTGGACAGCCAAGGGGCGCGCCGCCAAACCCCAGGTCGCACGCACATAGAGCGCCACAAAGACCAACCAGAGAAAGCCGTTTACCCCCGCCGCCATCGAACCAAGCGGCAATTCGGCTGAACCGATTTGGGTGATTCCGTAGCCATTGACCCAAAAGGCGGGAAAACTAAGGAGCGCCAGCAGCATGCTGGTCGCCATCTGTAGACCTGCGCCACGGGGCAGTGGTCGCCCGGTGATGGGGGGCAAGAAATGCCAGATCAGGGCCATCAACGCCACTGTCACCCAGCCGAAATACATGAGATGACTGTGAGCATGACGGATAGCAGTGTAATTCTGCGCCCAGGCCGGCATCCCCAGCACCAGGCCAAAGCGCAGGAGCATGCCAGTCGCGGCGGCCAGGGCCAGGGCCAAAAAGGCCAGGGGGCGATAACGGTTTAGCATAACAACAATCCAGACAATACTAAATGACTATGCAAAGACAAGCGTTAACCTTGTCCAATATTCTCTCCAGAGAGGATAAGTCAAAATCGTTTTTAGCGAAAGAGGTAGCTGGGGAGTAGCGCAATGCGCCACTTGCCCTGTTTTTTCCCTGGTCAAGTGGATAGGGGCGCCTTTCCGTCAGCGGCAGCGTAAGCGTTGTGTGGAGCAGGCAGTTCCGTGCCACGCTCACGCAGGTTATGGCTTATGCAACAAATACCAGCGGCAGGGGTAGCGATCCGGGCGGGCGCGCACAATCTCAACCACGGTCAGGTGGGGCGCAAAGAGGGTCTCCACCTCTGTGTCTCCCATCCCGCGCAGCCGGCGCACCGGGTCATCGACCAGATCGGCCAGGCAATCAAAGGCGTAGAGCTGGTAATAGCCGCCCGGCGCCAGATTAGCGATGACACCCTGGACGTAGGCCGGACGCTGATCGGGCAGTAAGCCATGTAAACAGCCAATATCAACGATGTAAGAGGCATTGAGGTGGCAAAAGGGGAGCGCAGTCACATCGGCTTGGACAAAGCTGGTGCGCGCTTGAAGGGCAATCGGTTGGGTTTGCAGGCGCGTCCTTGCCAACGCCAGCGCGCCGCCGGCCAGATCAATGCCAATCGTCCGCAAACCCAACCCGGCCAGATAGGCGACATTCGTGCCGGGGCCGCAACCAATGTCAAGCGCCAGGCCGGCGGGAGCTAACCGACCGCTCTGCCAGAAGGCGGTCACCTCCGGTGGGGTGATGCGCGTGTCCCACGGCGTAGCGCCTTCTACATAATGCTTTTCCCAGCCCAGTCGATCGGTCGTCATCTAGCCGCCATACTCCTCTTGGTAGTCGCGCATGGCAGCTTCAATCACCTTTAAGGCATGTTCGCGATCATAGATCCGTTCAACAACCAACTCTGAAGGTTGCCCCGGCACCAGTTTATAGGTGGCAAAGTAATGGCGCAGCCGCTCGATTAGAATGGGCGGCAGATCGCTAATCTCCTGCGCATTACCCCAGACATTATCATTTTCCAGCACAGCAATAATCTTGTCATCCGCCTCGCCGCCGTCGTTGACATCCAGCCCACCAACAATGCGCGCATTGAGAATGACTTCGGAGCGATTAATGGGGCGTTCACTCAACACACAAATATCTAGCGGATCGCCATCACCCCGTTCAGCAGTGGCAGATAAAGCTGCCACATGACGATCACAATAAGTGCGCGGGATAAAGCCATAGAGCGCCGGCGGGGTAGAGGAGGTGCGTTGAGGGCGGTCAACACGTAGGTAGCCGGTGGTCTTATCGATCTCGTATTTAATCAAGTCGAAAGGCGTAATTTCAATATAAGCATGGACAATGTGGGGAGGGTTTTTGCCAACTTCCAGGCCATGCCACGGATGAGGACGCCAACGGTAAAAAGGCGGCGGGAATTTCATAGATTATCACTTTCCTAAGCTCAGCCATCCCTATGGGATGAAAAATAAGATATCTGGTAGTGTAAACCGAAATTGTCATTACCGTCAAAATAGGCGTCAATTGGGTCACGACAACAGAAAACGTGATACAGCCCTTTGCCAATTAGAATAATCTCGTAAGTTATAATAAAATAACTTACGAGATTAGCACAATAAACAGCACCTTTTTCACCTATTCTCAGTAGACCGCAATGCGACCAAGGCAGCTTGGACCGACTGCAAACTAAACGACTGCGGACTACCGCTTGTGTTAATTTCGGCGCCACAATGAACCATTGAACCCAATACCTATCAATCGCGCATTGCTTTGTCGCCAACGGTATACGTTGCTCTCCCATCCGTTATTAGGAGCATGATATGCATCCTACGACCGTTGCTGTCAACCACCTATCGCGCTCGTATGAGAGGACAAGCGGCTTTTTGCGTCGCCGCCGCCAGATCATTCATGCACTCACCGATCTTTCACTCACGGTGCAAAGGGGTGAAATCTTTGGCTTAATCGGCCCGAATGGCGCCGGTAAGACTACACTCATCAAAATTCTCACCACGTTGTTGATACCCACCAGCGGACGCGCTGAAGTGCTGGGTCTGGATGTCGCCACCCAAGCGCGCCAGATTCGACCACAGATCAACTTTATCTTTGGTGGGGAACGGGGTCTCTACTGGCGTCTTTCCGCTTATGACAATCTGAGTTACTTTGCTGATCTCTACCAGATCGACCGCAAGGTGGCCAAGGCGCGTATTCAACACTACTTGACCCTGGTCGAGCTTTGGGATCGCCGCCATGAACAGGTCGAGGGCTTTTCCAAAGGGATGAAACAGCGCTTGCACATTGCCAAAGCGCTGATCAACAGCCCCAAGGTGCTGTTTCTCGATGAACCGACGCTTGGCCTCGATCCGGTGGCAGCGCGCACTCTCCGCAACTTAATCAGAGATGTACGCGCCAGCGGCGTCACCATCTTCTTGACCTCCCATTACATGTTTGAGATGGAGGCGCTCTGTGACCGCATTGCGGTGTTGAAGGAAGGCGTGATTGTGCGGCTGGACACGCCCGACGGTCTGAAACAACTACTACATGGCTTAGATGTGGTGGAAATCCAACTACCCGGCACCGGCGCCGAAGTTGAGTCGCATCTACGCCAACGCCCCGAAGTCGTCTCCACCTCGATGACGGACAGTGGTCATCTACAAACGTTGACGATCCAAAGTCATGATGTCCCGACCACGATCGCCTTTTTGCAAAACAACTGCACAAACGTTGATCTAGCCCGCTTGATCCGCCGGCCACCCAATCTGGAAGATGTCTATGTGAAGCTGGTCGGAGGCGCCGAATGATAACCTATCTCCGCCTTCTCACCAGCACCATGACGGTCCATGGCTACAATACGATCCGCCGCCCTTTCTACCAGATTGTTCTCTTTATCCAACCAATTGTGATTGCCACGACGGTTCACATGCTCTATCGTCAAGGGCCGACCCCTGAAGTCGCCGGCTTTGTGCTGCTGGGGGGAGGCCTGGCCGGTATCTGGTCGGCGATGACTTTTTCCAGCGCCGGCGATGTAGAGCGGGAACGGTTACAGGGAACGTTGGGGCATCTGCTGGCCGCACCAACATCGCTGGCATTTGTCATGGGCGCCAAGATCGTGATGAATGCGTTACTCTCGCTGCTGGCTCTGGTAATCACGCTGGTCTACAGTTGGCTCTTGCTGGGTGTGCCGTTGAATATACCCCACCCACTGGCTTTTCTCCTGGCGCTGGCGGCCTTCCTCTTTGGCGCCAGCAGCTTTGCCCTTTGTCTGGCGAATCTCTTTTTGTTAACCCGCACCGCCTGGATCTTTCAAAATGTCTTGGAATCCCCCTTGTTGATCCTGGGTGGGATTGCCTTTCCCGTGGCGATCCTGCCGGCTTGGGTACAGATGATTGGCGCCGGGTTACCGATTCGTTGGGGCAGCAGTGCGCTCTATGCAACCTTGAAGGCCGCCCCCTTACGCGACGAATACTGGGGAGCTTTGTGGTGGGCGCTTGGCACCGGCGCCATCTATCTAGCGGCGGCATGGTTACTCTTTGGCTACATTGAGTATCGGGTGCGCTGGCAAGGGAATCTGGAAACGCTATGAAAACGCTCCTGCAATGCAGTGGTCGCTGGCTACGGCTCTCCTTGTTGGGTTACCGGGCGCTCTTTTCCTGGCTGAACCCGCTAGACTACTTGACGATCAAAATTCTTGAGCCGATTGCCCAATTGCTCTTTTTTACACTCTTGGGCCAATTCGCCGGCTTTGACCCCGCCTACTTTGCCCTGGGCAATGCCGTGCGGTTGGCATCGATCAGCGGTCTCTATGGTTCGGTCATGGTGATGATCGAAGAGCGGATGAGCGGCACGCTACCACTGGTGGTCGCCTCGGCCACGCCGATTGGGCAGACCTTAGTCACGCGCGTCGCCCTGCAAGGGTTGGATGGGTTACTGACAACGGCGCTAGGGTTAGCCGTTAGCTTTCTCTTTCTGGGGTTGGATGCCGACGCAGTACAGTGGCTTTGGCTGCTGCCGGCGCTCTTGATCACCGCCTATGCGATTGCCGGGTTGGGGTTGTTTGTCTCGATCTTCGGCGTCTTCGGCGTCGATCTCGGTTTTGCCATGAATTTTGTCTATACGCTCTTGCTTCTCTTCTGTGGCGTCAACTTCTCGATCACCCTCCTGCCCCCGGCGCTCCAACTCGTCGCTCATCTCCTGCCCCTAACCCACGGTCTACTAGCAATTCGCGCCATCGTCGCCGGCGATCTGACCGGCGTACCTTTCTATTTATTCCTGGAGGCAATGATTGGGTGCGGTTATGCACTGAGTGGCTATCTGCTCTTTCGCTATGCCGAGTATCAGGCGCGGGTGCAGGGCACGTTGGAATTGGTGTAAGAAGGCGGCTATTCGCTAGTTTCGGCAGGCTCAACTAGCGAACAACCACCGATCCATCTAACCGATTAATTCCCCGTTGTTGTAATTGGATTACCGGCGGCGATGGTGGTAGTGACGGGGGCGGTGGTGGTGACGCCAGTCACTGTGTCAACCACGGGCGCGCCTTGGGGGATGGGTGGACACTTAGCGGGGTCTTTGCGATAGCTGCCGGCCATCGTCTGCCCCTCCCAGACGCCATTGACCACGGCGCGAATCCGACCGGGGTTCGTAATTTGTAGAACAGCAGCGCCCTGTTCCGTGCGATAGTTTTGGAGATCAGCCAGGGTAAGGCCGCCGGCATGAACATTGTCGGCATTGAGCGAGATGCCAAAGCTGGTCAGTTCGATCAATTGTAGCAGACTCAAATCGGTGGAGAAGCTGTCTTGGAAGGCGCTCCACAACTCTGGAAAGCGGGTAACCAGTTTGGCTGATAGCATCTTGTCGCGCAAGGCCCAAAGGAACAGCCGTTGACGCGCCGACCGCCCAATGTCGCTCTCGCGCAAGCGCAGACGGACAAACCAATAGGCGCTTTCACCGTCAAGCTGATTGTCACCCGCCGGCAGGGTGAAAAACTCCCACGATTGCGAGGTCAGGTTAAAGATCGGCTCGTAGAAGGGACAATCGAGATGTACGGCCACGCCTCCCACTGCATCGACGACGCGAATAAAACCATCCATTTGAAAACGCACCCAGTGATTGGTCTGAATCCCGAAGGTTTTGCTGATGATCTGTGAGACAAGTTGCGGGCCGCCGCCATAGAGTGATGGGTTGCGCTCCCCCAAAAAGTCGGCCTGGTTGATGCGGCCATAGCCGTAATTGGGAATTTCAATATAGAGATCGCGCGGAATGCTAAAAACGGCGGCGCGACCACCGGTGCGATCTACCCCGACAATCATCATTGTATCGGTGCGCCAGTCGCTTGTGCCGGCGCGGCGATCCGTGCCAAGGATTAGATAATTGTCAGTATTGGCCCAATTGCTGGCAGGGCCGATCGGTTCTTCCCAAACAGGCGTAGCCGGCGCCGCTGGGGCAAGGGTTACGTTCCGTTTTGTCAATGGCGGCGCCAAGAGGCGCGGGATAATAACAGGATAAGGCCGGTTGGCATCTTTCTGCGCGACAGTGGACAACCCACCATTTGGGTTGGGAGGCGTTGGCTGGGGTTGCATAACCTGTAGCGATCGCGGGCTTGGACTATACGCAACGACACTGACCGGCAGGTGAGTAACCAGGAGCGCACCAAGCAGAAGCGCCAACAATGACTGGCGCATGGGATGATGGGACATAGGGTATTCTTCTCCACTGGCGACTGAACAGACAGGAACGGCTGGCTGTCAGTGTACACGGCTTGCATAAGCCGCAATCAAAAGCAAGTTCTCGATTTGCGCTGTGCGGCTCCGTGACTCGCCAGGGTCGGTTGGCGTCATGGGATCGCACAAAGCAGTGTTTGTTTTTGGATGATTATTAAGGACAGACAGCAGGTGTATTGGCCTCGACAAAAGGGGGACGTTCAAAAATAACTTGTACTGCGCCGGCAATGACCGGCCAATCAGGGACAAAGACAAACATGCCCTGCCGCCAACCTTCCTTGAGCAAGGTGGGTGGCGCCAACACCAGGCTGTGGACATTATCTGGGTTGATGGTGATGACAAAGCGCGCCAGGCGTAGCGCCGTTACCAAACCAATATCGGTTTGAACCGAGCCGGCCAAATTCTGATAGAACGCCGGCAAGCGTGGCAACAGATTCTCTTTCAACACCTGGTTGCGTACAGCCCAGATAAAGCGTTGCTGACGTCGGGCGCGATCCAAATCGCCGCCCCGATCACGGCTGCGGACATAGCGCAATGCTTGGACTGTAGTCAACCGCTGGACACCAGCCTTCAGATTGATAACGCCATCGGCATAAGGACAATCGATCTCGATTTCAACCCCGCCCAGCGTGTCAACTAACGCTTGAAACGATTGATGATCAAAGCGGAGATAGTGGTGGATCGTGATCCCCATATGTTCTTGAATCAGGCGCTTTAACAACTTGGGACCGCCGCCATCCGGTTCATCACGCTCGCCCAGATAGTCGATCACATTGATTTTGTTGGGCTGATGATTGGGAATTGTGTGCATGTAGACATCACGCGGGATGGAGATGACGCCAACCCGTGCTTGGGCAAAATCAAGCGCCACAATCATCATGACATCGGTGCGCCAATTCTGTGCATTCGGCCAGCGATCACTCCCCAGCACAAGGATATTCAAGGTGCGGCTGAGGGGCAGTTGTCCATCCACGGTTGCGGTGAATACCGTGGTGAATGGTGCAGCCGTGGCTACAGGCGTCGATGAAGTCACAATGGCTGTCGTTGCCGCAACAACTGTGGCAACAGCCGGTGCAGTCGCCTGTACCGTGGCAGGATCTGCTGGTGTACTAGTGGCTTCACTGCTCTGGGCGGCGGCTGTTCCGCTGCTGCCCATACAACTTGTACAGAGCAACACGAAAAGGATAAGGCCAACGAGTCGCGCTGTCGGCGCTTGCGCAGCCGACAATAAATGGTGCATTCGTTTCACGAGTACCAACTTGCTAGAATACCTGCGCTTTGGTGTGTGATTAATGAATAAGGCTGCGCTACGCCACCCCGAACGCATTCCAGCGACTGGGTTGGCGCGGTCATCCTTATGCTGGATGATTATGCCGTAAACGCCCTAGTTCTTCAAAAAAGTTCCGACTAATTGGATAATACCATTGATGCGCTTGCCAAAACTCACCGAGATTCCGCTGCCCGGCCTGTTCGTAACAGAGCGCCTGGTGGATCATCTCCAGTTTATCGGCGTCACGCACCAGGCGCCCCTCCGGCGTGGCGGCATCGACATATTCTTGCCAGCAAGCAAGGTAGTACGCATGGTTGGGCAGTTGCCGGCAGATCTGTCGCATGGCAAAGGCTTCCGCTTCATGTTTCACGGCTTTGCCAAGCAGGTCAGTGCTACGTTTGGGCAGATCGGTCAAAATACTTTCCGCCAGATCATGCACTAGCGCAATTTGGGCCACTTTGGCAACATCCAGCGGTTGACTAAGCCCCTGCTCCTGATACGCCAGATTGATCTGCTCGGCAAGGAGGAGCGCTAACCAACTCATCACAAAGCTATGTTCTGCCACCGATTCCGGTTGGGCTACACCGGCAAAGAGCCAACCGGTGCGGGGCAACTGTTTTAAGACTTGCACGTAAGTCAAGAATTCGGTGCTGGCCATGAGCTTGATCGCGTTACCTTACCCTCTTTGGCTCAAATATGCGGTATTATACTCGGTGTGACAAGATTAGGGAAGTTGCTGCAAGGATGAATGCGTTTACGGTCGTTACAAACCCATGTTTAGTAAGCAAAGGGTTCCCTGAGTAACAAAAGTCTCGTCTGTCATTCTGAAAGAATCTCTAGGTCACAAGATACCCTAAAGGTTCTTTCAGAATGACGGACGAGACGCTACCGGTTTTCCAAGATTAACCCTTGAACCGCCCACATGATCCCCGGTCATTTGTCGCCTATGCTCCGATAGAGTTCGAACTCAGTTATCGATAAAAAGAGGCAACAACATGAAAGAAGAGCGGCGCAGTATAGGTGAGGCTATCGATGCGGTCAAGAATGCCGCCGTGGCCGGGGATTAAAGTTCCGGTGTCTTTGAGCGCCAGATCCCGTTTGATGGCCGAATGAGTATAGGGATGGGCAGTGGGTTGGCGTGGATTGCTATACTCGCCACGGTAGTTCTTGGCTTGCTTCTGAGCATGGCAAAATGTGTGTGGGAAATCACCTGGTTTTCTGCCAGCTTTAGCAGGGTGAATGCGCCGAATCAGGTGGGTTACATATGCGAAGGTGAGGAGTAGATTGGCAGAATTCTAGCAGCAGCTTGTTCTTGTCCCGTAGGGACGCTTGCATTTAGGAAGGGTTTCGCAATGAATCATTTCCTTATAAACGCAAGCGTCCCTACGGGGCGAAGGCAAAACATTTGGGTGGAGAGGCGGTTACATCAACGCAATCTGACTGCGAATGGACTTGAGACGGTCGGCGATCTCTTTGCGACCGGCGTCGCGCAGTTGCCCTTCCACCTCTTGCATGGAGGCCAGGAACTCTTTGGTGAACTTGGCCCGATTGTCCTTAAGCAATTGGGTGAGAGCGGCTTTATCAGGCGCGGCGATCATTTCGTTGAGGAGGCGCATCTCCTCCGGCATTTGTTCACGCAGAATCACCAGCGCCTGCTCGTAGACCTCTTGCAGCCGGCGGGCAGCGGCGGTGGCGCGATTGCGTTGGGCCGCTTGAATGTTGGCGGCCAACATGGAGAGGAAGCCTTCATCAATCACGTCGGCATATTCGCGCAATTTGGCCGTGGTGTCCTCGGCCTGCAACACATCTTGTAAAATCTGCTGCATCTGCTGCGCCATCTCCTGCTGGGCGGCGTTCTGCTGTTCTTGCAGATTGATCGCCAATTGGCGCAACTGTTCCAAATGTTGTCGGTCGGTCTCGTCGGTGCTGCTTTCCAGGCGCTGGGTGATGAGCATGAGGAATTGATAGTCGATCATTGGGGCAATGGCGCCAATCAGGCTATTGATCAACTCCTGCCCTTCCTCTTCTTTCCAGACCGATAGCACTTTGTCCAAGACCTCGTCGCGCGTGGTGTTGGCGGTGAAGCCGGAGAGAATGGCGCGCACTTTGTCCTGCTGCACTTTGATCTGCTGGCCGACTTCGGTCAGTTCCATCAGGGTGGCGCGCAACTGCATCAGGGCGTTGACCCCAGCCTGTTGCCCCTGGTTGCTGCTCATCATCAAGAAGCGGTCGAGCAAGGCGAAGAAGTCGCGATCCACGAGGTCGCGGCTGCGTTCCAGCGCAATCTCCAACGCTTTGCGGTCATTAGCCAGACCAGCCAGGCGTTGCAACAGTTCCCCCTGGTTGCGTTGACGGCGCAGCATCTCCGGCGTGACCCCTTCAAAGCCCCAGATCTGCTCCATGAAACGTTGCCAATCCATGAACTGCTTGGGCTGTAACATGTAGCCCTTGCGCGCTTCAGTGGGCAACTTGCGCATCAAGGTCTGCGTCATGTCGCCGATGGCTTTCTGCTGTTGCATCTGCGCCTGGTTGTTCTGTGCTGGCGGTACAAAGACCCCCAGAAATTGATGCTCCGGCTCATGCACCATCAACGGCACATTGAGCGGACCGCCGGCGCCACAGTTGGGACAAGAAGCGACATTGACTTGCCCACCCAGCAGCGCGCCCTTCAACTCTGGGTTGACGCCCAGATCAATAATGCTGAAGACCGGCACCACATAGGGCGTACGACAATTGGGACACTGAATCTGTGCGCCGCTGGGTGGGAAGAGCAGATCCAGTTGGGGCCGGCCCTGGCCGCGTGGTGGGGCGGCGGGCGCAGGAGCTGCCGCCGGCGCCGGTGCTTCTGCCGGTTGCTCGCTCACCGGTGGCGGTGCGGCTTCTTGCGGTTTGGGTTCAGCGGGCGGGGTCTGTTCACGCTTCCGGGAAAAGCCCTTGGGGAGTTCAATACCGCCACCGCTACCACTCTGCGCCGGTGGTTTCTTGTCCGCGCCAGGCAAAATAATTCCACTCATATTGGTTTTCTCGCTATCGTTGTATAGGACAAATTTCAATTCTATCATTGTAGCGCAAAATGGCGGTGCGTTCAAAGAATGATGGCGGTGAGTGGTTAATGGTGAACACTAGATACTAAAAATGAGGGATTGGATATTGGTGATATGAATTGAATCAATACCCAGTCGCAAAAGCGCAGGGTAGGGCAATCGCGAACTTGAACAGTGCCCTGAGCGCAAGGTGCAACCTCTTGACGAACCCACCCTACCACTGGTATAATTGTAAAATCACCTACACTTTGGCTGGTCAGCGGGAACTGTTACCCCGTTTTCTACGCTTATTCTACGAGAGCGGAACGTTGCTTCCGCAAAACCAGGCAACCCATACCCACTCAT
>JAPKMW010000167.1 GCA_026645575.1 Caldilineaceae bacterium | reverse complement strand
CAAGATCGTATCTCAAGATCGTATCTCAAGATCGTATCTCAAGATCGTATCTCAAGATCGTATCTCAAGATCGTATCTCAAGATCGTATCTCAAGATCGTATCTCAAGATCGTATCTCAAGATCGTATCTCAAGATCGTATCTCAAGATCGTATCCCAAATCACTCGTTACCATAGCATCAGGAGAGGAAAACCATGTCAAACGAAAGCAACCACGCGCCCGGCTTTGATCAAACCGCGCTCACCGGACTGATGAATCATGTCAAGGGCAAACCGGAAGCGGGCAAAACTGTCTGGAAGGCGCAAACCCAATGGCAGGGCGGCTTCCGCAGCCAGGCGCAGATTCGCAATTTTACTGTGGCTATGGATGAACCCACGCCATTGGGCGGTTCCGATACGGCGCCCAATATGGTTGAAATGGTCTTGGGCGCCTATGGCTGTTGCCTCACCACGGGCTATGCCATGAATGCCGCACTACGGGGCATCGAGCTAGAGGATGTGCAAATTGAAATTGAAGGCGACCTGGATCTGAATGGCTTCTTCGGCCTACAAGATCCCAACCAGTGCTGGCCGGGCTATACCAATGTCCGCACCAAAGTGACCTTGAAAGCACCCAAAGCCACGCCGGAACAATTGCAAGCGTTGCACGAGACAGTCATCAACACCTCGCCGGTGGGATCGATTCTGGCGCGTCCAATCAGTCTGTCTACGGAATTAGCGGTTGCATAAAAGCAAAGGCGTACAAACGTGAACCACGCGGCATCTTTAGAGAAGCGGTTGGCACCATAATGCTTGATTTTGCACAACCCGTCAATACCGACCGCTTCCCAATCCGATGCCGTATTACCTTCAAGCAATAACTTCACTCTCCCAGTCAGCAATATTGCGCTGTTCACTGTCAAACGCAATCCCAACCAGGATAATGGTTTTGCCACTGTCCTGGTAGGATTGGGCGTATTGTTTATCGCGGATCTGTTGGAGGGCAATGGTCGCCGTTGTCAGCTTGAATTCTAGAATGTAAACTAGCTCATCGAGTTCCAGCACGGCATCAATCCGCCCGAGATTGGTTGAACGTTCTGCAACAATCTGAAAGCCAACCAGGCTCAACACCAGGTAGACCACCGAATGATAATAGGCTTCGTAGGCCAAAAAGAGTTGATGGGGAATACGGGCAAAAACGGCCTGTAGCACCTTGATGAAAGCAGCTACATCCTGTTGGCGCAAAGCATTCTCCAGATCATAGAGAATGACGCCGCTCACCTGGTCAATTTGGGTTTCCAGATAATCGGCCAGAAGGTATTTCTGAAAGGATTGGCGCACTTCATAGTTCGGATATCCCAGGCGATACCGCACCCCACTCAAACGCTGTTGGACTTGTTTGATGGTGAGATAACCCGTTTGAAAGAGCAGCGACAAGACACTGATGTTGTTGACATCGGCGCTATTTAGCAATTCTGAACCACCACCCGTCGCTTCCAGGCGATGAGCCGGGATCCGGCGCTTGCGCAACAATTTGATCAGAAAGGTTGGCGTGGCGGTGCTAAACCAGTGATTCTCAAACGTTTTCTGCTGGAGAAAGACTAGGGTCGAAAAAGGGACATAGACACGGCGTTCACCGTCCCAGGAATAGCCATCATACCAAAAAGCGATCTGCGGCAGCAGTTCTGCCTGTGTCACCTGATAGGTCAAGAGCATCTGTTCAAGGTAATCAGCAAAGTAGGTTTCTACTTCAGCTTGGGTATAGCCAAGAAGGGTAGCAAAGTGGCGATCGGTAGTAATATCTAACAAATTGTTGAGATCTGAGAAGATGGAAAGTTTGCCATACTTGGAGACGCCAGTGAGAAGCCCGAAGTGAATATGGGTGGCCTCGGTGGATTTGAGAACAGCGTAAAAATTTTTCAGCGTCTCGACGTGTTCAGCAACTTGCTCACGGTCCTCCAAAACATCGGTGATTGGTTTGTCATACTCATCGACCAGCAGCACAACTTTGGCCTGTTCCGCCAGACGTTCGATTAATTCAAGGAATTTCCCCTTATACTCGGTCGCCTTAAGTGTCAAACCATACCCGGCGGCCAGTTTATCCATCTGTTCCGTCAACGCGACAGCCAAGGAGCGGGTGCGATAATTCAGATCATTAAAATTGAGCAAAATCACCGGGCGTGGTTGCCATTCGATCTTGTCGGCAATCCACAAGCCCTGAAAAAGGGCCTGGTTGCCCAGAAAAAGCTCGCGCAGGGTTGTGGTCAGCACCGATTTGCCAAAGCGGCGCGGACGCGATAAAAAGATGAACTTGGCTGTGTTGATGAGATCGTAGATTTGCTCGGTTTTATCAACGTAGATATAACCGCCCTCACGCAGTTCGGCAAAATCATCAATTCCGATTGGCAATTTGCGCATCTGTTTTCACCAGCTTGTCACGACAACCGCTGACCCACTTGGCCTTTATCATATCATAGGGGTGCGTAAAACCCGAAACAAGGAATGATTGTACAGAATTTGCCATTGATGATAAACTTTTTTTTCAAACAAATCAGCTTTACATCTGCCTGATAAAAAGCACGTCTATGGCTCGTCTTTTTTTCTTTAATGTTCCCTTAGCTGGTCATTTGTACGCGACCTTGCCCTTGGTGCGCGAATTGGTGGCGCGCGGGGAAGAAGTCACCTACTTTTGTTCACCCGCCTTCCGTCATGCGATCAGTGCCACCGGCGCGACCTTTCACCCCATTGCCATCACCACCACCCAACCCCGGCACGGTAAAATGCTCAGTTCCTTTGCACTGGTCGATATGGTAATGCGCACAACCGAAGCCTTGCTGCCGGAACTCCTCCACAAAGCGACGGCGGAACAGCCCGATGCCATCATCAGCGATTTTTTCTGTCGCTGGGGACGATTGACGGCGCAACTCACCGGGCGGATGTTGATTACGACCCATCCCATCTTTGCGGCAACCCCACGTCTGATGACGCGCATGATGTTCCAAGAGGCGCAAGCCTACCTGGCCCATCTGCCCGAATTTATTCCCCAGTGGCTACGCTTTCAGTGGATTAGCCGGACGCTGACACAACGGTATGGTGTCAAACGTTTGACTATTCGTGATCTCACCTTAGATGTGGCGAGCGATCTGAATCTGGTCTTTACCAGTGAGGACTTTCAACCGCACCGCGAGCAGTTGACCGGCAACTTTGTCTTTGTCGGCCCGTCGATTGGCGCCCGTGAGGCCGACAAACCGTTGCCGGCTCACGTCACGCACCCTGATAAACCCCTAGTCTACCTCTCTTTGGGGACGCTCTTTAACCAAGATGTCGGGCTGCTCAATCGGTGGATCGAAGCGCTGCGGCCCATGAATGTCACCGGCATCGTTGCGCATGGCGCAGAACTGACACCGACGGCGTTGGCGCCTAAGCCCGATCTCTTCCATTACCTGGCTCATGCGCCGCAACTGCAAGTTTTAGAGCAGGCCGCGCTCTTTATAACGCACGGCGGACTGAATAGCGTCAGCGAAGGCATCTACCACCAGACGCCGCTGATTGTCTTGCCACAGGCCGCGGATCAATTTGTCAATGCCGAGCAGGTGGCGAAACATAAGGTTGGCGTCTGGTTGAAGAAACCGGTTCAGCCGCCCGCCCAGTTGCGCACCATCGCCGAACATGTGTTGACCGACGGCGGAATCGCCCACAATGTCAGCCGCCTACGCCAGAGCTTCCGGGCGGCAGGCGGCTATGAGCGAGCAACCGATGAAATTCTCAAGCTTGTGCGGCGTTAAGCAATCGCCTTGCGCAATGCACCAGTGGCGGCCAGCCCGGCGCTCATCAGCAAATTCGTTTCGGCGCTGTAGCTGACCATGTGAATCCCTTTTCCAATCCACTGGGTCGCCAGTTGCACATCGGCCAGTTGGATCGCCGCAGCGACGCCATGCTTCTGGCAGGCCGCAACGACCCGTTCCATGGCCGCCACCATCGTCGGCGAAGTGGTTTGGCCGTGGACGCCCAGCGAGATCGAGAGATCATTCGGGCCAATAAAGAGGACATCCACCCCCGGCACCGCGGCAATCTCTTCCACCTGTTCCAGCGCTTCCTTGGTCTCAATCTGAATCACCAACATCGTCTCTTCGTTGGCCCGCGCCATGATGTCGGCCACGTTGCCACCGAGAAAATTGGTATGGGCGCGATTCAAGGCGCAACCACGCGCCCCTACTGGCGGATATTTGATGATCTGCGCCGCCTGCTGCACCTGTTCCACATTGGTCACACGGGGCAACATCACCCCCTGCGCCCCCACATCCAGCGATTGGGCCAGATAGGGATAAGCCAAATCCGGCACGCGCACAATCGGCGTGACGCCATAGTACCGCGCCGCCCGGCTCAGATCGGCAATGGTCTCAATGTTGAAGGGGCCATGCTCGTTGTCAATAATGCAAAAGTCGAAACCAGCATTGGCCAGCAACTGCATAATCGCCGCCTGCCGAATCTCGGCCACCATCGTGCCAAGAACTAACTTCCCCTCGCGCAAGGCACGTTTCACCCGTGTCGAGGCAATGATTGCTTCCGTCATGGTTACTCTTTTCTAGGTTGGATATTGGATATTGGGTATTGGATATTGGTTGTTGGTGATTTCACGCAATATCCAATACCCAATATCTAAAACTCAATGATGATGGGACGTTGCGTAATGGTGCGCCAGGATATCGGCGCCGAAGTCGTTGGCCGGGTCGCGCCAGACCGAATGAATGTGGTTGGCGTCGTTCTGCGTGTTGTCATACTCGACCAGGAAGCGGGGGGCTTGCAGGCGGTAGTAGTGTGCCTCGCGCCGTTCGATACCGCCGGCCCAGGCAAAGTGAATGTTGCCGACACCCTGTTGTTTCACTTTGTTCAGCTCAATTTCGGCCAGTTCCTCCGGCATCCGATGGATATAATCACCAATAAGCGCCATGAGGATCTCCTGTTGGGCTGCGTTCATGGCACTGGCGGCGACACCTTTAGGCGTCGAGGAATAGCGCACTTGCTCAATATCGGCAGCGGTGACGCCCCGTTCACGCGATAAAGCTTCCATCGTGCGAAATTGGGAAGCGACGGCCACGGTATCGTCGATGCCGGGGGTTTGCGCAGGCAGTGCGCCTTCCACCACAAAGGGACGGTTGAGCATGACAATATCAGGCGGGGCGATTGGCGTCAAGAGCGCGACCCGCCGTTGATCCGCCGACAGGGCGTGCATGAGATCGCGCGCCAAGTCTTCGATGCCGGCCAGGGGACGCAGCGAATTGTTGCCGATCAGTGGCGATTCCGCTGGGTTGGAGCCAAAGAAGGTGGGCGTCGGTGCCACAATCTGCCCGCCGACAATCGTGTAGTTGAGCGAGATGTGATGCCCTTCAAAACGCCAGCCCCACGGGGTGCGATCATCCGGTGTGCCAAAGACAGTCAGGTGATAGAGCCGGGAGTCGCGCCACCAGTTGGGGCGCTCAAACCCCTCTTTGGCGTCGAGCAGCGTTTCCAACCCCATGATGATGCTGGCGACGTTATAGCCGCCGCGGCTAAGGCCGCTCATCACCAGCTTTTGGGCCAGCCGTTGCTGGTTGCGATCCATTTCGGTGAAGGGTAAACCCTGGCGGGGGGTGGGGGTGTAGTACCAGGTGGTGCGTTCCTCCTGATTGGCAAAGTCGAGTTGGGCGGTAGCGCGCTGATCGGTCGAAAGCGCGGCGAGAAAATTTTCGGCGGCTTCGCCCATGCGCTGGACAAGTTGACGGGCCGTAGCGCCAGTGGGGCTGTCGGTATTCATGGTTCTTCTTCCTTTACATTGCTCAGTTGCAGGCTTGACAAAGGTTGCTCATAGTGTACAACAAATTTTTGTTTCGCCATAATGAGCAAAATCGTAACTACTAAGCTCTTAGCCGGTCCGTGACCGGCGCCCCATCGCTGGTTACGGACCGGCTAAGAGCGGGCTTGGTAGTTACGCAAAATCAAGGCAACCGCTAACTGGCGAGCAGAGCATTCCACCAATCAAGCTTTACCAACATAATCAATTTTTGGCAACAATTTTTAGTAGACACAGAGAGGAAGAAGCATGGATTTTTTATGAGAACTGAGTTTCTTCCTATCCGTGTCTAGATAAATATGGTTTTACTGCTGGTATAACACCGACAGTGGCTTAATCGTCACCTGCGGCAGCCGCACCGGCAATGTACCTTGCGCTTCGACTTCCCCCAGCCAGACCTTCACTGCTGCCCGCTGTGAGCAGTCGCTGCTGCCATAGGTAGCGATGAGGCGGGGAACCGGTGGCAGTTCATAGGCAACGTAGGGGTTGCCAAACGCCGTGTAGGCCACCTTGGGATGCTTGCGGTAGAGCGAACGCCAGCCCCAAGTGCGGAAGGTGTCAGTCAGGCGGGCAGTTCCCAACGGCATAATCGGGCTTTTGTAGAGGTTGATAAAGACGGCATCCACCGTTTCAGCCTTTTGCCGCACCTCGTCGCTGGTGGGGTTGAGTAGATGCTCTACCGTAAAGCCGCGCAGCCGTAGCTCTTGGTCAAAAATGTCCAGATCGATAATGCCCATGTGCGGCATCAACTGCCCATAGGTGACGGTCAACACGGTGGCGCCGCGTGCTAAGGTCAGCGGCAGTTGATCACTGTTGCGCAGCACCGTCATGCTCTTGTCGGCCATCGCCTGGGCGGCATTGCGAAAGGCGCGCTGCTGTTCACTGGTGGGCGCAGGACCAAAAGGGTCGCTAAAGAGATTGAGGCGCGCCTTCATCTCCAGGACGCGGCGGGCTGAACGGTAAATTTGCTCTTCCGCAATGCGGCCGCTGTGGACGCCGCGCAACAGCCGGTCAAAATCATATTCCGGGTCGGCATTCAAATAGATGTCAATGCCCGAGGCAATGGCCTCGACGATCAAGTCATCAGCATCGGCGTGACAGGTCAGCCCGATCATACTGGCGTTGTCAGAGACAATCAGCCCTTCATAACCCAATTCCTGGCGCAGCAGGTCGATCAACAGCTTGCGGCTTAGGGTTGCCGGCGGCGCCTCATCCGGGCGGTCGCGATAACCCTGGTAGTCAGGCAGCGAGATGTGACCCGGCATAATACACATAACCCCGGCGTCAATCACCGCTTTCCAGACCACACCAAAGGTTTCCAGCCACTGGTCAAAGGGCAAGCTGTTGACTGAGGTGAGCAGATGCTGATCGCGATCATCAATGCCGTCGCCGGGGAAATGTTTGGCAGTGGCGGCGACGCCATGTTGCTGCATGGCTTGCAACCAGATCGTCGCTAACCGGCTAACCCGCACGGGATCATCACCCAGGGCGCGGATGTTGGTGATCGGGTTGTTAAAATTGTAGTTGAGATCGACCACCGGGTTAAAGAGCCAGTTGACGCCAATGGCGCGCGCCTCGGTGGCAATCGCCTGGCCCATGATCGCCATCAAACTTTCATCATTGGCCGCACCCATGCCCATCGGCCAGGGGAAATCGGTGCCATAGCCGTCAATTTCCGCCGCGCCATGCTCCATATTGGCCGGCACCAAGAGGGGAATGGGTGAATTTTGCTGCATCTCTGCTAGAAAAGATCGATAACTCGCGGCTGTCGCGGAACGACCGCGCACCGCGCCAAAGTGAATCTTCTCCAATAACGGGAGCCAATACTCCCGCGCATCATGGAATTGCGATAGGCAGAGCAACTGCCCGACACATTCGGCCAGGGTTAGGCCGTTTAGGGTTTTGTCAACCCATTGGGCTTGTTGCGGCGTGAGCGATTGGAGCATGGTTCGTTTCTCCTCTATCAAACATTAATGCAATTTTGAATCAGTTGATTTGCAGACCAATTTGTGTTAGGTGACAACTATGCAATGGAATGATGACAAATGCAAGAATAGACCGCTGATTTCCCGGATTGGGTGGATGTCTGCGGATTTTCTTGGTGCAATCTGCTAAAATTCGTTAAACCTGCCCAAATTCGCGTTTTATTTGTAATGATCAGGCACAAGCTGCTGACAGGAGGTCACAATGGCTGAACAACCGGGACGATCTATTTTATCGGCGGTACAAGGGCAAGTACTGACGGTGGATGTGTTGACCGAACAAGCAGTGGCGCTGGCGGCGGAATTGCTCACCGTTGCCCAAGCACAACAGACCGATGCCGAGAAAAAACAGGCGGCCAAAATCGGCGGCATGATGGGGGATCCAATGGGCAAAGTGATGACGATGGCGCTCTCGGATCAGGCTTTTCGCAGCCATAACCCCAGCCGCATCAACAACCAGATCCGCCATTTGATTGCCGGCTATGGCGTCCCCAGCTTCTTTGCCGATTGGGAGCAGGTGGCGCTGGAGTTGGGGACGCGCATTGGTCAATACATTCCCCATCTGGTTGTCCCTTTTGTGGTGGCAAAGTTGCGCGCCGAAACCAGTAGCGTCATCCTGCCCGGCGAGGAAGAACCCTTGCGCGACTATTTACAGAAGCGGCGCCAAAGCGGCACACGACTTAACCTCAACCATCTGGGCGAAGCCATTTTGGGGGAAGGGGAAGCCAAACGCCGCTTACAAGCATATCTCGACCTGCTGGCCCGGCCTGATGTTGAGTATATTTCGGTCAAAATTTCTTCAATCTTCAGCCAGATCAACCTGGTGGCCTTTGACCAGATGGTCGAGGAGATCAAAGCCCGCTTGCGCACCCTCTATCGGGCGGCCATGCAGCACCAATACATCTTACCGAATGGTGTGGACGTCCCCAAATTTATCAATCTGGATATGGAAGAATACCGCGATCTCCACTTGACCGTGGCGGCGTTCCAACAAGTCTTGGCTGAACCGGAATTTCTACAGCACAGGGCGGGCATTGTCCTACAAGCCTATTTACCCGACTCCTTCGCCGTGCAGCAAACGTTGACAGCCTGGGCCAAAGCACGGGTTGCGCAGGGCGGCGCACCGATCAAAGTGCGCATTGTCAAAGGGGCGAATCTCGCCATGGAGCGGGTGGACGCGGCCTGGCACGGCTGGGAACAGGCGCCCTACCTGATCAAGGCCGATGTAGACGCCAACTACAAGCGTATGGTCCTCTATGGCTGTCAGCCGGAAAACGCCCAAGTGGTCAATTTGGGTATTGCCAGCCACAACCTCTTCGACATTGCCTTTGGGCTGGTGGTGCGCGCCAACCAGGGGGTGGAGGAGATGGTCGAGTTTGAAATGTTGGAAGGGATGGCGAATCATCAAGCGCGCACGGTGCAGCAGAGCGCTGGTGGCTTATTGCTCTACGCACCCGTGGTCAAAGCGGACGATTTCCACAGCGCCATTGCCTATCTGGTGCGCCGGCTCGACGAGAATACGGCGGAAGAAAATTTCTTACACGATCTTTTTGGCCTCACCGTGGGCGATGCACGGTGGGAAAAACAGAAGCAGTTTTTCTTAACCGCCGTGGCCCGTCGTAATGAAGCGCCCGCCGTTCCTAATCGCACGCAAAATCGCCTAACCGAGCAGCGCCGCTTTAACCCCCAAAGCCCCTTCTACAACGAACCGGATACCGATTTTTCGTTGCCGGCCAATCAGCAGTGGGTCAAACACGTGGTAGACAAGTGGCGGCGCATCGAAATCGCACCCTTGCCGCTACAAATCGGTGGGGCGTGGGTGGCCGCCAACCAAAATGGCATTGGCCGCGACCCCAGCCGACCTGAGCAAGCGGTTGCCTATCGCTATGCCCTGGCTGAACCCGACCAGATCGAAAGCGCATTGCAGGCCGCCGTGGCGGCGCAGGCAGCGTGGCAGCAGTGGCGTATTGATGAACGGAAACATCTGCTTATCCAAGTGGCCGAAAAATTAGCCGCCTGCCGTGGCGATCTGATTGGCGCGGCCATGTTGGATGGCGGCAAAACCGTCGAACAGGCCGACGTGGAGGTGAGCGAAGCCATCGACTTTGCCAACTACTACGCCCGCTCCTTTGCCCAGATCGCCACCGAGTTGGCCGATTGCACCTTTACGCCCTTTGGCACCGTGCTGATCACCCCGCCCTGGAATTTCCCCATTGCTATTCCGGCGGGTGGCATTCTGGCGGCGCTGATGGCGGGCAATACCGTCATCCTGAAACCAGCGCCGGAGACAGTGCTGGTGGCCTGGGTTCTGGTCAATGCCATGTGGGATGCCGGTGTACCCAAAAATGTGTTGCAATTCCTGCCGACCACCGATGACGCCGCTGGTCAATCGCTCGTGACTGATCCACGGGTCGATGCCGTGATCTTGACCGGTGCCTATGAGACGGCCCAGCTCTTTTTGGGCTGGAAACCGGAACTGCGCCTCCTGGCCGAAACCAGTGGCAAGAACAGCATGATTATCTCGGCGCTGGCCGACCATGACCAGGCGATCAAAGATCTGGTGCAGTCGGCCTTTGGCCATAACGGGCAGAAATGTTCGGCGGCCAGTCTAGCCGTATTGGAAGCCGAGGTCTATGATAATCCGGCCTTTCGCCGCCAGTTGCAGGACGCCGCCGCCAGTTTGCCGGTGGGACCGGTTTGGGATTTAGCCAGCAAAATCACACCGCTTATCCGCGAGCCGGGAGATGCGCTCTGCCGGGCACAGACCAGCTTGGAACCGGGGGAAAGTTGGCTGTTGGAACCACGTCAGGTAGAGGGCAATCCGCAGTTGTGGACGCCGGGCATCAAACTGGGGGTGAAACCCGGTTCTTTCTATCACCAAACCGAATGTTTTGGGCCGGTGCTGGGGCTGGTGCGCGCCGAGACGCTGGAACAGGCCATCATGATCGTCAACGACTCGCGCTTTGGCTTGACCAGCGGCTTGCAGAGTTTGGATGATCGGGAAATTGCGCTCTGGCGTGAACAGATTGAGGTGGGCAACGCCTATGTCAACCGAGGGACGACTGGCGCGATTGTCCAGCGGCAGCCCTTTGGCGGCTGGAAGCGGTCGGTCTTTGGCAGTGGGGCGAAAGCGGGCGGCCCCAACTATGTCCTCAGTTTGGGCACCTGGCGTGATGCCGACACCAGCGAGGATTGGAAAGCCCAACTCGCCCACAGTGAAACGAGCTATCGGCGCGCGTGGGCCGCCCATTTCAGCCAGGAACACGATCCCAGCCAAGTGTTGGGCGAAAGCAATGTCTTCCGCTATCGACCCATTCGCGCGCTGGCTGTTTGCCCCGCCCCCGACAGCCCGCTGTTGCCGCTCCTGCAAATCCGCGTGGCCGCTGATCTCTGTGGCGTCCCGTTCACCATTGTGGTCCCTCCTGGCGCCGCCATCATCGGGGAGCTAAAGACCCACAACCTGCCCTTTCGCGTCGAAAGCGATGCCATCCTGGCCAAACTGATTGGAGACTACGAGCGGCTGCGTCATCTGGGCCAACCATCAGCCGCGCTCTTGCAAGCCGCTCATGCCGCCCATGTCCCCGTCCTGCGCGACCCCGTCACCCGCAATGGTCGCCTGGAACTGCGCTACTATTTGCGCGAACAGTCCGTCACCGAAACGCTGCATCGCTATGGCAATCTCATGCCCAAGCCGAAGGCGCGATCGTGAGCGCACAGATGCAGATCGCCACTTATAGCGAAAAGCTATGCTGGGCGCAGTGGGAAACCCATTATCGATTAGTGACAACCTTGCATAATCTGTGCAAGCTAGATACAATCACAACACACGGACAGGAATATCAATACCAACATTTTGCTTCGTATGCGTTATAATGGAATCTACTGATCAATGATTGTAATTGATGACTTCATCTGGCTACCGCAGATTGTTGACAAGTTGATGAGCAAACATGACCTGTCACCAGAAGAAGTCGAAGAGGTCTTTTTCAACCGGCCACGTTTTCGCTTTCATGAAAAAGGGCATGTGCGTGACGAAGATATGTATACTGCTTTTGGGCGCAGCAGTTCGAGCCGCTATTTGATTGTCTTCTTTCTCCTGAAACCATCACGAAGAGCCTTGATTATCAGCGCCAGGGATATGGAGCCGAATGAACGCAAACGTTATGAGCGAAAATAAACCAACACCAGATCTATTGCCGGAAAATTTTGCCAGCCTTGAAGAAGCCGCTGAGTTTTGGGACACCCACAGTTTGGCTGATTACTGGGAGCACACGCAAGAAGTGGACATTGACGTGCGCGCCCCACGCCGCCACTGGATTCCTCTGGCCTCCAGCCTCCAGGCGTCTGTATCAGAACGTGCCCGTCAAGAAGGCATTTCGGTCGAGACCCTCATTAATTTATGGGTCGCCGAACGGTTACATGCCGGCGCCTAAACGTGACAAACGGCTGGTGAATCTATACCCCTAGACCCGATGCCCCGCTATCTACGCTAACCACTAGTTTGTTTTCCCGCATCTCACGGCCGCAGGCGTGACTAATCCGCTCCTGTCACGCATCCGTTATTGTTGCGTCACAGATCAACCATTTGTCGCTAGCCAAGTTGGCGGCATTGTCGTAAAGTAGTCAGCAGGTGACACTTCTGCGACAATAGGGCAAACATGGCACACGATGACGCATCTACTCCACAAAGAACTTACCTATTATTTGCGTGGTCTGGGCTTTCGGATTCACAAAGCATTGGGCGGTGGACACCCGGAGGCAAATTACGAAACCGCCGTAGCGGCGGGGTTGGACGCCGACCAGGTGCCTTATCTGCGGCAGCACACGTATTATATCCACTACCGCAACCAGCCCATTGGCGAATACCGCCCAGATTTCACCCTCGCCAATGGCGCTATCCAGCTTGACCTCAAGGCAACGCCGCAGATTACATCGCTCCACAAGGCGCAACTGCTCTCCTATCTGGCCGTGACCAACGCTGAACTTGGCTTTATCATGAACTTTGGGGCGCGCTCCATGCAGTATGAACGGTTGCCGAATTTTCTGAGCAGCCGCCAACGGTCTCCATTGCAGCGTCCTCTCGATCCGACATTGCTCTACCCTGCGGTAACCAAACAGGTGCTGGATGCGCTCTACACCGTACATGTTACCTTGGGAACCGGCTTCTGGCATAAAGTGTATCGGCGCGCCACCCGCATTGAGTTGGCCGAAGTGGGGGTGCCGTTCGTCTTTTTGCGCGAACTGCCCTTGACCTATGCCGGTCAGGTCATTGCCATGCGCCCGACCCGCCTCATGTTGGTGGATCAAAAGGTGCTGGTAGCCACCGTTGCTCTTGACCGGATCACTTCTACCCATACCGAAAAGCTACGCTGGGCGCAGCGCGAAACCAATTGCAAACTGGCGATCCTCGCCAATTTTGCGCCGACGCAGTTGGATGTGCGCTTCTTGCGAATGTAGTTGCGGGGCGGGATCGGATCAACGGATTCAAGACAGTAACGGATTGCTTGTCGCCCGCAGGTTGTGATTGGTTAGTCAGAAGTACTCCTGTGATTCAGCCTAGCGTTCAGGATACTCGACCAACTTGTCGATCCTGCAACCAATCCGCTGCTGTCCTGAATCCGTTGCTTCACGGCCACCACCCACACACGTCCTGAATCGCATGGTAGATGCCCTCGGCGGCTTGCGGCGCTTCGTCGCCGGCTAGGGCAAAGATGAAGGGTATGAGGACAGCTAGATCGTTAATAAATTCGCGACGGGGTTTCATCGCCAAGATAGGTAAAGTTTCGGCAAAGGCTGAATATGCATACTGAATCTGCTGTAAATCACAAGCAGGCAGGTATGGTGCCAGTATACCCAAGGCATGGATACGGAAAGACTCATCTTCAATTTTACAGGCAATAGCCAATGCCTTCTCTAGCAATTTAGTTGGCAGATGGGGTGCTAGCGCACCTAAGGCATGTGTACGGTAAGATTCATCTTCAATTGTACAGACGATAGCGAATGCCTTTTCTAACAATTTAGCAGGTAAATATGGTGCCAGTACACCCAACGCATTGATGCGAGAAGATTCATCCTCGATTTCATAGATGGCAGTTAACGCTTCATTTCGCAGTTCATCTGGCAAATGCGGTATCAGCGTATCCAACATAGCGATACGGGAAATATCAGACTTAATTGTACGGATGATAGCCAAAGCTTCCCCCAATACTTTCACTCGCTGGCGCTTTGGCAAGTGTAGTGCCAGTGAGGTTAGTGCATCTACACGGGAGGACGCTTCTTTAATCGCATATATAGCAGCTAACGCTTCGTCTAGTAGTTTATTCGGCAGATATGGTGCAAGGTCACATAGTGCGACAGCGCGAGCAGACTCATTTTCAATCGTATAGATGATAGCCAATGCTTTCCCTAAAAATTCGGCGTGTAGGTGTGGTGTCAGCACACTTAGTGCGTTTAAACGCAAAGACTCATTCTCAATCGCACTGGTGACAGCCAATGCTTCCTCTAGTACTTTTATCTGTTCAAACTCAGGCAGATGTGGAACTAGTGAACTTAGCGCACGGACGAGGGAAGATTCACGCTCAAGTGTACGTGCGGCAGTCAATGCATCGTTCAATGCCTTTCGCTGTTCGCCGTTAGTTAAGTGTGGCGCAAGGTCACGTAATGTACGGACACGGGAATACGCATCCGCAATCGTGCTGGCAACGCGCAACGCCTCCCTCAATAGTTTGGCAGGTAGCAACGGTGCCAGTACACCTATCGGAACGGTACGAACTGACTCATCCTCAATCATATGGGTAGCAGCTAACGCCCCCTCTAGTAGTTCATTTGGCAGGTGTGGTGCCAATATAGCTAGCGCAGCGGCACGGGCGGACTCATCCTCAATCATGGGGATGGCAGCTAAGGCTTCCTTTAACAGTTCATTCGGCAAGTGAGGTATAAGGTCACCTAATGCAGTAACACGAGAATTCTCGTGATCAATCGCAAGGGTGATGTTCAACATCTCTCTTAGCAATTCATTCGGTAAGTGCGGCGCTAGCACCCCCAATGCATTGGCACGAATAGACGTAGACGCAATTGTACACGCTGCCATCAATGCTTCCTCTAATACTTTTATCCGTTCAGATTCTGGCAGGTACAGCGCTAGGTTTTGTAGCGCACTAATACGGTCAGATACATCGCTAATCTTGTGCGCAGTCTCCAATGCCTGCTCTAGTATTTTCATTCGTTTAGATTCTGGCAGGTGTAGCGCTATGTCTCGTAGTATACGAATACAGGCAGATGGATCATCTATCATGCGGATGATAACTAATGCACCCTCTAGTAGTTCAGGTGGTAGATGTAGCACCAGATCACTCAGCATACGGGTATAGTGAGACATATCGCCAATTGCACGGGCTGCTGCTAATGCTTCCTTTAGCACCTTTACTCGTTCATTCTGTGGTAACTGCGGTACAAGTGAACTCAGTACACTGGCACGGGAAGCCTTGCTATCAATTATAAAGGTCGGGCTAGAATACTCAACACTAATGTCACGAGCCGCCGCCAATGCTTCCTCTATTACCTTTACCCGTTCATTCTCCGGTAGGTATAGTGCTAGTTTACTCAACTGGCGAGCACGGGTGGATGCATCACCGATTGCACGTGCGATCGTCAATGCCTCCTCTAGCGCCTTTATTCGTTCATTTTCAGGCAGGTATAGTGCAAGCGAACCTAGTGTATGAACGCGAGAATACCCCTGGCTAATTGCACGTGCAACCGTCAACGCTTCCTCTAGCACCTTTATTCGTTCATTTTCAGGTAGGCGCAAAGCCAACGCAGCTAACGCAATAGCACGCTCAGATACGTCCTTAGTATCCATCCAGAAATTGGGATAGGGGAGAATTAAACAAAATGATGTAACTCATGGAAAATGGTTTGTGCCAA
>JAPKMW010000166.1 GCA_026645575.1 Caldilineaceae bacterium | reverse complement strand
TTACTTGGCTCCGGCAAGCTCGCTCAGGCCATTCGCACACCTTGATTACCGATTTTGATTCTTAAATTTCATTAGATGGTGTTATTTTGAGGGGAGATTGAGAGATTGAGAGATTGACACATAATCTCTCAATCTCTCAATCTCCCCTTCTCTACTCATTTACTGCTTTCCCTGTCAATTCTTGCGCCAACGTCGCGATCATTGCCTGAAATTCCGGTTTGGGATCTTCCGGCGTAAGTTGACCGAGGGGGGTGCGATGCACAAAGCGGTAGAGATCGGCGGCGCCGGCCAGGATCTGGGGCGTTAGGCCAATGGCGCCAAAGGTTTGGGCGATCTCCTCCATTTCGCCGATCCAGCGATGAGCCTTAGCGGGCATTCCAGGCAGGCCCTGTTGCAATTGCTTGTATAACTGGGGTTGGCTGTTGGTAAATTCCTGGGCAAGCGGCTGGCTAATGCCAAAGGCTGCGGCGGCGGTCAACAGTTCGGTCCCTAGGGCTGTCAACCCTTTGGTCAAGGCCGCGTAGCACATCTTGAAGGCGGATGCCTGTCCAATTTCCGCGCCTAAAGGAATTACCGTCAAGCCGAAATCATTCAGTTGGGCAAAGGTCACTACTTCTGGCCCCGAAGCGTAAAAGCGCGTTGTGCCGGCTTTGTGGGGTGGCGGACCGATAATGCCGGCATCCACATAGCGACTACCGGCGCTGGTGATGATCTGGCCGATGGCGCGGGCTGTTTGTGGGGCAATGGCGTTGCAGTCAACATAGACTGGTGTAGACCCGGTTGCCGTCAGTGCTTGGGCCACTACTTGTGCAGTGGCGACCGCCTGATCCGGCACAAGAATCGCCAAGATCAGATTGGCTTGTTGCACAACGTCCGTCATGCTGCCCACATCGACAATGCCGGCTTGCCCCGCCAGTTGACGGGTACGCGCACTGCGTCCCTGCAAGGTGGTGATTACCCGCAGGCCATGATCGATCAGAACTTTGCCGACAACATGCCCCATATCGCCAGGGCTGATGATGGCAACAGTTGGTGCTGATTGGTTCATCTTCTCCTCCTCTCTGTTTCTTGCATCATGCCAGAAGTTGACGGTAGACGCAAAGTTGGGCCGGATCAAACGCTGGTTTGGTAAAATCGGGCGAACCATGTATGATCAGAAGTTAGGGTTGTCGTGAATTTTATTGCAATGATGATCTGCCCGACCGGTGTCCACCGCAATTAACTCAGGAGGATCGTATGGCCCGTTTGTCACGCTTTGCAAATGCCCGCCATTCCATTTTGCTTGTGGCAATGCTCTTTGTTTTGTCGTTAACGTTTGCTGCTTGTCTACCAGCGCGCCAGGCAATGACAGATCACGGGGCGATCCAAATGCTGGCCCAACAGACGGACACGCCGACGATTACCCACGGTCCCCTCAGCGGCGAGATCAGCGCAACCGGCGCCGTCCTCTGGGCGCGCGGCAGTGGTGCAGGCGATCTCCAGTTTGAGATAGCGGAGCGCGCTGACTTCGCCGCCGTTGTCATGACCGCCACCGTCGCCATCGACGCCGCCACTGACTTTACCGGCAAAGCGCCCGTCGATGGCCTAGCCGCCGACACAACTTACCACTATCGGGTTGCCTTCGTGGCGGACGATGTGACCAGTGAAAGCGCCGCTGGCCAATTTACTACGGCGCCGGCCACAACCACAGCCGCCCCGCTCAACTTTGTCTTTGGCGCCTGCCTCGGTGGGCAGAATTACTGTCGTGACAAAGAGACTGGCTGGGTTATCTTTGACCAGATGGCCGCCGCCCAACCCGATTTCTTTATGATCACTGGCGACAGCATCTATGTTGATACAGCTTGTGACGGCGACAAAAATGTCCCCGGCGCCGAAGGCCCTTACCATGATCTCGATGGCTACCGCACCCGTTATCGCTACCACCTGGAAGATACCCACTATGCCGAGTTTCTGGCAACAACGCCGGTCTATACCACCTGGGATGACCACGAGTTGATCAACGACTTTGGCGGGCCGCAGATCAAGGCGCTCAATGCTGACCTGTTCACTGCCGGTACTCAAGCCTATTTTGAATATTGGCCGTTGACCGGCAATGTGGAAGAACCGAACCGCATCTATCGACAGGTGCGTTATGGCGCCCACGCTGATTTCTTTATCCTCGACACCCGTTCCTATCGCGACCCCAATGTGAACTGGGACCCCCACCCGCGCACTCTGAAACCCAAGACGATGTTGGGCGCCGAACAATTTGCCTGGTTGCAGCAGGGGCTGGCTGACTCGGATGCTACCTGGAAGTTTATTGTGACGAGCGTGCCACTGGCCTACCCCACCGGCTTCCCCCAGCCCGAAGTCGATGGCCGCGACGGCTGGGCCAACTACACCGAACGTTCCGGCTATGAAACCGAGTTAACGGCGCTCATCTTCTACCTGGCGACCCATAACATTCAGAATGTGGTCTTCCTGGCTGGTGACACGCACTGGCCCTATGCCATCAGTTATGATCCCGACCGTGATGGCGAAGCCAACTTTTATGAACTGGCTTCCAGCCCCTTGAGTGCGATCCCCCTGGCGCCACCGGCCAACTTGGACCCGACCTTCAATCCTACCGTTCTCTACGCCGAGGGTGAATTTATGGGCGATCTCTTCAACTTCGGTCAGGTTGCCATTGATGAAGCCGGCGCCCTCACCTATCGCGTAGTGGACTGGCAAGGTAAGGAGCGCTATTCGTTGCAATTACAACCGGAATGAAGGTTTTCCGTAGGGTGCGCCCCTACGGGTTGTTGGTGAATAATGAAAAGTTTAATGCAAAGGAGCATACTGATGACGACAGCGACACTAGTCAAGACAACCGTGTACCAGAATGGCCATAGCAATGGTCACGCCCCCGTTGCCTTTAACGGTCGCATCACCGATGGCGTTGTGACAGCAGAGGCGGTTGCTTTTTATCAGGAACAAGGCTACCTGATTGTCGAAAACGCCCTTAGTCCAGCCGAGTTGGCTGAAATGCGCGCCGAAACCACCCGCATCTGCCGCGGCGAGTTGGGCGAAGTGCGCGGCGTCACGCCGGCTGAGCCTGACGAAGCCGATGATGATGTGTTGCGCCAATATCTCTGTATCCACTTTCCCCATAAAATTTCGGAAACCATGTTGCGTTATCTCGCCCATCCCATCATGCGCGATGTGTTGGTCGGCGTCATCGGGCCGAATGTGAAATGTATGCAATCGATGCTCTTTATCAAGGCGTCGGGCAAACCGGGGCAGGCGTGGCACCAGGATGAGTTTTTCATTCCTACGCGCGACCGTTCGCTCACCGGCGGCTGGATCGCGCTCGACGATGCGACCGTCGAAAATGGCTGCCTCTGGATTATTCCCGGTTCGCACAAGCGCGGCATTATCTGGCCGCAACACAAACATGACGACCGCCGCTTTGACTGCACCGGCGAAGCGTTCAACTTTCCCTACACCGACGAAGATTCCATCCCAGTGGAAGTGCCGGCGGGCGCTATGGTCTTCTTCAACGGTTATCTGCTCCATCGCTCCTTCCCCAATCGAGCTAAGAGTGGCTACCGGCGGGTGTTAGTCAATCACTATATGAGCGCCGAATCGTTGCTCCCCTGGCGCCCACCGGCGGAAGGCGTCCACATGGCGATTGCCGACTATCGTGACATTGTCATGATCGCCGGCGAAGATCCGTACCGCTGGAAGGGCCTTGATGAGATGGCAAAGCCCTTTGTCCGTCCTAGCGGGGAAGGTGGCTGTAGTAAGGATGGGAAGAAGTAATTGCGATAAAGCGCAGTTGCAAAAGGCCCAATTACAAGGCGCTAACCTCCGCGGCGCCCGTCTGGGCGGGGTACACCTCACTGCTGTACAATTGGCTGGCGCTGATCTCACCGGGGCGGTTTTGGCAGGGGTTGACTGGCGGGGCGCTTTGCTCGACACAAGCACCATCCTCGACCCCAAATGGCGTACCGCTTGGGCGATTGTCAACGCGCCGACCGTCGGCTGCGACTTGGCCGTCGCTAACCTGCAAGGCGGTCTGTTGCGCAACGCTAACCCGCGCGTTGTTTATGAACACCGATTTCACCAACATCGACTTACGCAATGCCGATCTACGTTACGCTGATTTAACCGATGCCATCCTTACCGACGCTAACCTCGACGGCGCCAACCTAACCGGTGTTATCGGTCTGCCACCAAAGTAAATTAGATATTGGATATTAGATATTAGGTATTTGTAACAAAGCACAACACTCAATATTCAATATCTAATATCCAATAACAAGAAGGAACCAATATGCTGACTCAAGACCAAATCGAGTTCTACCGCCAAAATGGCTATCTCCTCCTCAAAGGCGTTCTTAGCCGAGCCGAAGCCGCCACCTATCGCCAGGAAGGTCACGATCTCATTGCGCGTCTGTCACAAAAAGCCAACTTGGATGCCACTTGGGGCGCTGCCCGCGCTATGGACAGTGCCAAAGAAACCCAAATCTTCCATTGTCACAACGTGCAATTCTATTCAGCGCTCTTTGCCCGTTTGATGACCGATCCGCGCCTGACCGACCCAACTTCTCAATTGATCGGCTCGCCCAACGTCCAGTTGCATCACAACAAGATGTTCATCAAGCCGTCGGAAAAGGGATCGCCCTTCCCCATGCACCAGGATTACCCCTACTTCCCCCATGACCGCCACACCATGATCGCCGCCGTCTTCCACTTTGATGACGCGCCGATTGAAAAGGGCTGTATCCGTGTCGTCCCTGGTACCAACTTGTTGGGGCCGATTGAACACCAAAAGGGGGGCGGTTGGTATTTGCCCTTTGAACAATACCCCGTCGAGTCTGCCGTGCCCTGTCCGGCGGAAGCGGGCGATCTGCTCTTCTTTAGCTATCTCACCGTGCATGGCTCCGGCATCAACGTCAGCAACGAAGCACGCACCACCTGGCTGGTTCAGATGCGCGACCCCGCCGACCCGCCCACGGTGAAAACGCACCAATCGCGCGGCCAGGGGACGATCCTGCGCGGCATCGACCCCACCGGCGTCCACTACTCGATGACAGAGGGTGGGATGTAGGAAAGATCGTCGTAGAGATCGGCGTAAAGACTTTAGTCTTCCAGCACTGCCCGAAGACTAAAGTCTTTACGACTGATGCGTTTCAACGGAGACGCTATTTGCGGTTACAAGCGCTTCCGTTTTCCAGTCCGTCACCTTGCGTTCTTTGCTGTCAAAGTTAGCGCCGATCATAGATCCCCTTGCTATAGCGCACCAACTCGTACAGGTCACGCGTTTTGTCCACATAGAGAAAACCGCCTTCAATAATGTCGCGAAAGGTCGGGCTACTCGCTTGTACAGGCTTAAGCATAAGCAATCTCCTGGCATAGGAACTGCGGTCATCTGCGTCCCCCTTTATTCACCTGATCATTTTATCACAGATACGGTGGGTAAAGAAACGCTCACGGTTTCTCGTCGGCCATTTCCCTTTCTGCTTGGGATGTACTACAATAGCGTCAACCACAGATGTAAACATTCACAACACTTGAAAGTCTGATGACCGTCACGCCGAACAGAGAGGAAATGGGACAATGATCGTACTCGCATCACCAGCCGTTACTGAAAAGATCAGTACTGAACAGATCGACCCCCTGGCCATGCTCAAACCACGCCGCAAGATCACCGGCATCTCGGCCATTTTGTTACCTTTTCATGAAGACTACACCATCGACTGGGCGAGCTTTTGCGCCCACGTCGCCCGCACATCAGACTATGGCATCACACCGGCGGTCAACATGGACACCGGCTATGTCAACTTGATCGACCAAGCCACTCGCCGCGAAGTGCTGGCGCGCACCCAGGAGACGCTAGGCAACCGCCCCTTTGTCGCCGGCGCCTTTGTCCCCGCCAAACCTGGTGACGTCTGGAACCCAGCCCCCACCCAAGAGCAGATGGCCTTGATTCAACATTACGGCGGCACCCCGGTGGTCTTCCAATCCTACCCGCTCACCAGCCAGACGCCTGACAAGATCGTCGCCAGCTATGCCGAACTGGGGCGCGACTGCCCGGCTTTTATCGCCTTTGAACTGGGGAAAATGTTCGCCCCCTTTGGGCAGATTTATGACTTGGAAACGTATGAAGGGTTGCTCTCCGTGCCGCAATGTCTCGGCGCCAAACATTCGTCGCTGCACCGCGACCAGGAATGGCAACGCCTCCTCCTGCGCGACCGGGTGCGCCCCGACTTCAAAGTGTTCACCGGCAACGATCTGGCGGTTGACATGGTGATGTACGGCAGTGATTACCTGTTGGGTCTCAGCACCTTTGCACCCGACCTCTTTGCCCAACGCGACGCCATGTGGGAAGCCGGTGATCCGGGCTTTTTTGAATTGAATGACCTGATTCAGTACCTGGGCTTTTTCGCTTTCCGTCCCGCCGTGCCGGCCTACAAGCATAGCGCCGCCATGTTCCTCAGGTTGCGCGGCTGGATCACTTCCGATACCCCGCACCCCAACGGTGACCGCCGCCCCGATAGCGACCGGGCGGTGTTGCGCGATATTGCCGAACGGCTTGGCGTGTTGGAGGCATAAGCGATGGCAACCTATCGACGCGTGGCTGCGCTGAAGACAGCCAACGATTTTCAGAGCTATCTGGCCGAGTTGGGTATCACCATGCCCTTTGATGCAGTGGTCGAACAGGGGCCTGCCTCACCGCTGGCGCAGCCGTTTGACACCGGCACGTATCAACTCGCCAACCGCTTTGCCGTATTACCAATGGAAGGCTGGGACGGCAACACCGACGGCAGCCCCAACGAACTGGTCGAGCGGCGCTGGACGCGCTTTGGGCAGAGCGGGGCTAAGTTGATTTGGGGCTGTGAAGCGGTGGCGGTGCGGCTGGATGGGCGCGCCAATCCTAATCAGTTAACGCTTTTGCCGACCACTGTTGGCGCCATTGCCCAGTTGCGCGAACGGTTGGTGCAGAGCCATGCCGAACGTTTTGGCGGCGGTGACGACTTGCTCATTGGTGTGCAACTGACCCACTCCGGGCGCTTTTGCCGACCCCACAACAAGCAATTGGAGCCAGCCATTCTCTATCGCCACCCGCTGCTCGACAAGCGTTTTCACATTACCTCTGACGAAGCCGTGATGAGTGACGACGACATCAAGCGCTTGATCGACGACTTTATTAAGGCGGCGCACCTGGCGTACCAAGCCGGTTTCACCTTTGTCGATCTCAAGCATTGTCACGGCTATCTGGGCCATGAATTTCTCAGCGCCGTTGACCGTCCCGGCCCCTATGGCGGCAGCTTTGAAAATCGCACCCGCTTCCTGCGCGAGTTGGTCGATGGCATCCGCAGTGAAGTCCCCGGTTTGGACATTGCCGTGCGCTTGAGCGCCATCGACTTTATTCCCTTTCAGCCGGGCAACAACGCTGAACGGAGTGGTGTGCCGACCCCGTATGAAGGTCGCTACCCCTATGCCTTTGGCGGCGACGGCACCGGTGTCGGCATGGACTTGACCGAGCCGCTGGCCTTCCTCGATCTGTTGCAGGCGTTGAACATCAACCTGACCTGTATCACGGCAGGCAGCCCCTATTACAACCCCCATATTCAGCGTCCGGCCTTCTTCCCCCCCTCGGATGGCTATCAGTTACTGGAAGATCCGTTGGTGGGGGTGGCGCGCCAGATCAACTTGGTGGCTGAACTCAAACGGTTGCGCCCCAACTTGACTTACGTCGGCTCCGGCTATTCCTATTTGCAGGATTGGTTCCCCAACGTGGCGCAAGCCGTTGTGCGCACGGGGGGGACCGATTTTGTCGGCATCGGGCGCATGGTGTTGAGCTACCCGGACATCTGCGCCGACATCCTGGTCGGCAATCGCCTGCAACGCAAACGCATCTGTCGCACCTTTAGCGATTGCACCACCGCACCGCGCAACGGCCTGATCTCCGGCTGCTTCCCGCTGGATGATTTCTACAAGGCGCGCCCGGAGTATGAGAGGTTGCAAGTGATTAAGGGCACCTAGAATAATTAACGCGTGTTCCTGAGTCCCGTAGGGACGGCTGAGTTTAGATGGGAAAGATCGTCTGGATATGTTCCACTGCGCTTCTCTAAATTTCGGCATCTCTACGGGGTAGGTGTCGTTGCAAGGGAAAATTGGGGAGCGTTATTGCTAAACGACTTACCTAGCCTGGGGCAGGCTTAAGGTATCAAGTTTATCAAGCAAACTTAAGCCAAGTTCTCGTGAGCCACGCATCGACATTGCCCGAAAACGCATTTCCGCGTCAAACTCAGTAAGCACGCTGTTCGACCACTGTTCAACCAACTCGTTAACAGTGACATTGTGCTGGTTTGCAAGTTCTGTTAGGCGCATATAACTATGATCAGGCAAACGAATCTCTGCAATTGTCATAAATCTACTCCTATACGACTGGGTAATGCTCAAGCAGTCTATCACACTTCAAAGATTGAGTAAATCTTCATGCAAACCTTTACCCACCGTCTGCCCGGCTTGATCCTCATCGGCCATGAGTTCACTGTCCCGCTGGACTACAACCAACCTGCCGGCGAACAATTGACGATCTTTCTGCGTGAACTAGTTGCGCCCGGCAAAGAAGGCGCCAACCTGCCCAACCTGATCTTCTTCCAAGGCGGGCCTGGCTCCGGCGCGCCACGACCGGATAGCAACCGTGGCTGGTGGAAACGGGCCTTGCAAGAGTATCGCGTTCTCCTGCTCGACCAACGGGGCACGGGACGCAGCACGCCGGTCACCGCCCAAACGTTGGCCCGCTTTACCACGCCCCAAGCCCAAGCCGATTACCTGAAGCACTTCCGCGCCGATAACATTGTGCGCGACGCTGAACGTATTCGAGTTGAGTTGTTGGGTGCAGATGGTCAATGGAGCGCCTTGGGTCAGAGCTATGGCGGCTTCTGTCTGACGCACTACCTTTCGGCGGCGCCCCAGGGGTTGCGCGAAGTGATCATTACCGGCGGGCTACCCTCGTTGACCCGTCACCCTGATGATGTCTATCGCGCCACCTACCGCCGGGTCCTCGACAAGAACCGGCTCTACTATGAACGCTACCCGGAAGACATCGCCCAAGCGCAAGCCATCGTCCGCTATCTGCAAGACCATGAAGTCTCTTTGCCCGACGGCGCGCACCTGACGCCGCGCCGCTTCCAGCAATTGGGACTAGCCTTTGGCGCCAGTGACGGCTTTGAGCAGGTGCATTACTTGCTCGAAGACGCCTTTGTTCAAGGCAAGCATGGTCGCGAACTGAGTTATGTTTTCTTGCGCCACTTTGAGCAGGCGCAACACTTTGAAACCAATCCCATCTTTGCTATCTTGCACGAGGCGATCTACTGTCAGGGTTTTGCTTCCAACTGGTCCGCCGAGCGGGTGCGCGCTGAGTACCCGATGTTTGAAGCCAACCCCGATCAACCGATTCTCTTCACCGGCGAAATGATCTACCCCTGGCAGTTCGACGAATACCCCCACCTTTGCCCCCTCAAAGCCGCCGCCGACCTGCTTGCTGCCGATGATCAATGGCCCCGGCTCTATGATGTAGAAACCCTACGCAAAAACACCGTCCCCTGTGTTGCTGCCGTCTACTACAACGACATGTACGTCGAACGCGTCTTCTCCGAGGAAACTGCCGCCGACATCCGCGGCAGCAAACTCTGGATCACCAACCAATACGAACACAACGCCCTGCGCGCCGATGGCGAAGCGCTGTTAGATCGCTTGTTAGGAATGCTGCACGGCCAGCTTTAGGACAGTAAAAGAGATTGAGAGATTACAGCCTCAATCTCTCAATCTCTCAATCTCTCAACCCCTCACTCTCTCACAAAGGACCGTCCCATGATCATCGATGTCCACAAACATGTCTTTCGCGACAAAAGCGTCTTTTTTGGCAACTTCCTGGCCGAAGCCTCCCGGATGCGTGCCACCGAGGTTGACCTGACCACCCGCTACAGTGACTACCGCGCCACCGCTCGCGACGTTGACCTTGCCATCTGTTTTGGCGGCAAGGCCAAACTAGCCGGCCTCTGGGTCAATGACCAGGATGTCGCCGACTACATCAAACAAGACCCCGCTCGGTTGATCGGCTTCCTCTCCCTCGACCCAACCCAGCCCCAGTGGGAAGCGGAATTAGAATACGGCCACCAGGAACTTGGGCTAAAAGGCATCAAGCTCATGCCCATGTACGCCGGTTTTTATCCGCAGGAGGCCAGACTCAACTACATGTGGTCTTATGCCCAGAAACATGGCCTGCCCGTCCTGCTCCACACCGGCACCACCTTTGTCTCCCAAGGTTGGATTGAGACCACCTTGCCCCGCCACATTGATGTGGTCGCCCGCCGTTTTCCCGAAGTGCGCATCATCATGGCCCACTTGGCCCACCCCTATGAAGGCGAATGTGTTGCCGTGATCCGCAAACACCCCCATGTCTACGCCGATGTCAGCGCGCTCTTCTACCGTCCCTGGCAACTCTTTCATAGCCTGATGTTGGTGCATGAGTATGGCGTCTGGAACAAGTTGCTTTTCGGCACCGACTTCCCCATCACCACCGTCGATGATTCGCTGGCGGGTCTACGCAGTTTGGCTTCGATCAAAATTGATCGCTTTAGCCTGCCTGCTGATAAAATTGAAGAGATGATTCACCGGGACGCGTTGCCGTTGCTTGGGTTGACACATCCGAAAGGGAATTATACATGAAAATCACGCAGATCGAAACCATCCCCGTCCAGGTTCCCATCAACCCGGCCCGCGCCATTCGCAGCGGGCGCGGCTACCATACCACGTCGCCCTTTCTCATGCTCAAGGTGCATACGGATGAAGGGATCACCGGCCTGGGCGAAGTCTCTTGTACACCAGTTTGGAGCGGCGAGGACAACCGCACCGCCGCCCATTTCATCCAGCAAGAACTGGCGCCAGTCCTGATTGGCGAAGATCCAACCCAGATCGAACGGGCAATCCGCCTGATGAATCGCACCGTCGCCAACAATCCCTTTACCAAAGCGGGAATAGAGATTGCGCTGTGGGACATTCTAGGCAAGGTTGCCGGGTTGCCGGTCTATCGGCTGTTGGGCGGCGCCGTGCGCGACTTTGTCACCACCAAATTTTCGGTCTCCGGGCTGGAACCGGCCAAAGCCGCCGAAGTGGCGGCCTGGGCAGTGGCGCAAGGCTTTCGCACCATGAAGGTCAAAGTGGGCATTGACCCCGACCAAGATGTGGCGCGGGTGCGGGCGGTGCGGGAAGCCATCGGTCCCGACATTCGGCTGGGGGTCGATGCTAATGGCGGTTGGGCGCCCCGCGTCGCCATCCAGACCATCCGTCGCCTCTACCCCTACAACATCTACTTTGCCGAGCAGCCGGTGGCCGATCTGGACATTGCGTGGCTGGCCGATGTACGCAGCCAGGTCGAGGTGCCGGTGATGGCCGATGAGAGCGTCTACTCGCTGCAAGACGCTATGTCAATTGTACGCGCCAGCGCTGCCGACATTCTCTCCGTCTATGTAGGCAAAGGGGGCGGGATCAGCGCGGCCCGCAAGATCGCCGCTGTTGCCGAAGCCGCCGGCATTGTTTGCACCGTCGGGAGCAATTTAGAGTTGGGCGTCGCCAGCGCCGCCATGATCCATCTGGCCATGGCGACATCCACCATCGCCGCCGAGGAATTCCCCTGCGACATCCTGACGCCCTTCTTCTATGAAACCGATCTACTCGTCGAGTCGCTACCCATCACCGCTGGCAGCGCTCGCCCCTCGGATCGCCCCGGTTTGGGCGTCGAGTTGGACGAGGCCCAATTGCGTCGCTATCGGGTTGACTAACGTAGTAAAGACTAAGTACACTGTTCGTTAAGTTTTCCGGTATTTGCCGTAGGGGCATGAAGGGTGGCACGACCAATGGGTTTGGGTGTGACCAATTTGTTTGCCACCCTTCGTGCCCGACGCCAAAATCCCAAAAGACTTACTGAACAGTGTACTTAGTCTTTGTCCGGGCTGGCGAAAGACTAAAGTCTTTACTACCGGCTTTCCACCAACCCAGGCCCCAACCATTCATCCTCCCCAATCTGATACCACAGATCACCACCACAAGCTTGCGTTTGCAACACCGTCACCGCTGTCCCCTGGGGAATGGTGCGCACAATCGGCGCGCAGCTACAAGGGTTTTGACAGACCAGCGCCGTTCGGATCACGCTGCTCATGGGCGCCGGCGCCACGGTTGGTGGTATCTTCGTTGGGGGGGGCGCCACGGTCGGCGGGATCGGGGTTGGCGGGATCGCGGTCGGCGTCGGTGACAATGGCATCGGTGTTGCTGTCGGCAACACGGGCGTCAGCGTCGGTGCAACGGTGGGCGCGGCTGTCGCTGTGGCAATGGGAATTGCTACGGTAGCGACAGCGGCGGGCGCCATCTCCACGGGCGTAGATGCCATTGGGTTGAAGAGCGCACGTTGCGAAAAGAGCGCAAAGAGATCGGGTGCAAACGCAGAGAAACCAAAGAAGAGCAACAGGACAAGCACACTTACGGTAACGAACCCCCAGCGCCGGCCGCGTGCTGGAACTGGGGCGGGTGTCGGCTGGGCGATGGCTTGGTCAGCTTGTTCAACCGCCAATTGATAAACGGCCGCTGTAGGACTATCTTCCGCGGTTGGCGCTAGATCAAAGAAACTGGCGTCCTCCGCCGACTGGACGCCACTCGCCAACAAATAGATCGTATCAGTCGGCAACGGTAAGCGTAACTCCCCTGGTTGCCCGTGATGCAAAGTCTCGCCATTGTGTCCATTGTGTCCATTGTGTCCGTTCAAGGGCGCGCGCCGTTTGCTTGCGTGCGCCGGTGCAAAGAGCGGTGACGGTGACACCGGCGCCAGCGGTGGCCGGCGGGGTTTGTTCGATTTATCGGTGTTTGCGACGGGCGGCGTTGAGTGTGCGGCGGGGCCGGGTATCCGTCGATTTTTATCATAGAGTTCGTAACAGCCGCGACACAAGACGGTTAAATCTTCCGGCTGTTCCTGCCCCAACCGTTCAAAGGTGCGGTGATGCACCGTCAACGTTACTCGTGGCGCCGCACGGTTGCAAATTTGACAGCGCTGACCAGCGCGCACTTTGGCCGCCTCCGCGCGTTGTCGCCATTCTTCGGTTTTAATATAGTCGTTGTACTGAACACTCATACAAATCCTCATCTTTATTCAGTCGGTTCACCGGCGCCTGCATTACCTTTATTTTTATGACGTGCCGGCAAGGGGAAGGATACGACACATCCCCTACGTCAAAATAGGTATTTTGGGAATTTGCGTTTTGTCATTCGTGTATTATTATCAAGCCAGAGAACCAGGAGCCGAACAACAGTACAGCGGATGAGGGCGGAAACTGATGTTGTTACTTGAAAACAACTGTAGTTTTGTTTTACATAGGTAAATCCGTTCCCGCCTTCATCCGTTGTCGTGTCTCTGCTTACTAAGGAAAAGACCATGACTCATCAACTGGCTGATCAACTTCAGACCGCCTATGACCATCTTTGGCAGATGCTCGGCCTGCTTGACCCTGCCGAAGTGGAGACGGCGCGCCTGGAAACCAACTGGACGCCCAAAGCGCTCCTGGCCCACGTTGCCTTTTGGGATGAGCAGCAGCGGCAACGCATGGAAGCAGCCATACACGGGGATTCGGCCCAACAAGGCTTTGTTTACCCGGCGCTTGATAATGACGAACGCGCTGTGCAAGACGCATCCCGCCCGTGGACAGAGGTTGTTGTAGCGGCGGACGAGGCGCGCCAACAATTGGTTGCCTTTGCCCGCACGCTCGACCCGGTTGCCCTGGCGCGGGAATATCCCGAAGGGGAACGGACCCTTTCGCCGGTCAGGTTACTCGACCACATGGTTCGTCATACGCAGTTGCACAGCCAGGAGATCTATCGCTATGCCGGTTCGATGCAGCGCTGGTCGCGGCCGGCATTGCGCGCTTTTCTTGTCCGCCAACATAGCAATCTTATGGACGGCATCAGCGGCCTGACAGAAGCGACACTCTTGTCCACCCAGGTCTGTGGCTTCTGGTCAATGCGCGATGTGTTGACCCATGTGTTGTCTTGGAATGAAGTTGCCTATGTGCTCGTGGAAGGCTGGCCCAAGGCGACAGCGGAGAGGTTGGCCCCCTGGCATATTGACGGCGACGGTGATGCGCTCAATGCTCAACTGCTGGCGGCGCGTAGCCACCTCACCATGATCGACATCTGCGATGGCTTGATGACCTACCACCGCCGTCTGTTGCGCGCCTTTGACCGGGCCAGTGACGAACAACTGCGCAGCCTGGGCGATCACGGCTGGGGCGACGAAGGCTCGCTCTCTGCTCTTTTCTACAGCTTCGCCCTTCATGAAGCGCAACATGCCGCAGACCTTTGGCGCTATCGGACAGGACAAGTGTAAGTGATGTTAACTTTCCCCACACCTGCTGCACTGGCCGCCTGGCTGCACACGCACCAGATCGACACAACCTCTTGGGGCCAGGGCACGGCCAAAACCGTTGATGATCTGTGGCGGGAAACCCAGCAAGCAGAGTCCGCCCTCTATCCTGAAGCGCCTTTGCGCCGGGTGCAGGTGGTGGAATTGTTGGTTGAAGCAGATGGGCGTCAACTCATCGAAGCGGAACAACTTTTAACATCGGGGCAGGTGCGGCGACGCAATCAACCGCCGTCGGAAAAGATGCTGCCAGGGGAAGACCCGATGGCGACCGCGCTGCGTTGTCTGGCCGAAGAGTTGGCGGTTACGGATGAGCAACAGATCCACTTTCCTCCCCAACAAATTCGCGAACGGCAACTGCTCGTCGAATCCGCTTCTTATCCCGGCCTAGTGACCCAATTCACCTTCTACCGGGTGAGCGTCCAGGTGGCAGCGCTGCCAGACACCCCCTTCACCACCACCAACGCGGCCCATCATCACGGCGACCCCGTCGTCGCGCACCACTGGCACTGGCAGGTAATCAACGCATCAGGATAATTCGTCCTGTAGGACAGGTGAGTTTAGGAACGAGTGAAGCTTTTCCTCGCTCTAAACTCACCTGTCCCTACGGGACAAAAGGGCCGACCTATTGCGCCTGCTGTTCCTCATAAAGCCGCCGCAACTCCGCGTGGGCGGCGACCTGCCGATAGGAGGCGCGCAAGGCTGGCTCTTCGATTTTGTTAGCCCGCTCTTGTAGGATGGTGTATCCCATGGTTAAGACTTGGGTGGCGCGTTCATCTTGCACGGCGCTCAAGACCTGGTAGCAGGTGAGATAGATACGAATCAGTTCGACAATGCCGGCGTAGGTGTCATAGCTTAGATGGGGGACAATCTCATCAATGTAGGCTTTGGCTTCGATCAGATTGCCTTGAGCGAAGGCAATCCGCGCCAATCCGGCCAACGGCTCCAACGCCTGTGGTTGTTGACCGGCGTGGCGGCGTAAGCTCAAGGTGCGTTGATAAGCCGCAATCGCTTCTGACCAACGTCCCAATGCCGCTTGCGCATGGCCGAGACAGAGATGGGCGTATGCTTCATTGTCCCGTTCGCCCAGCTCAATACTAAGCTGGAGGGCGCCCTGCGCATAGTCACAGGCTTGCTGGTTTGCACCGGTTTGGTGTGTAACCAGCGCCAAATTAGCAAGAACGAGCGCTTCTGACTGGCGACCACCCACCCGCCGGCGAATCGCAAGTGATTCTTCATAATAGCGTTGCGCTGCCGTATACTGCCCGACCACCGTTGCCAACGCCCCTAAATTGTTGAGTGTCAACCCAATGGCCGGCTGATTGTTCAGATGGCGATAGGCCGCCAGACAGCGTTCATAGGCTGCCTGGGCTTTGACATAATCACCCGCAAAGAGATAGAGCATGGCTAGACTATTTTGTGCCGCCAGTTCATCCACCAGGTCGCCAATCATGCGGTAGTGGTGCATCGCCTGGTCATGACGACTCTGGCCGCCGGCATAGTCGCCCAGATAGAAGCGGTTGCGCCCCATGTAGAGATAGACATCCGCCTCGACTTTGGTTGCATCTGCGGCCTGGGCCAAAGTTAACGCTTTTGTAACTATTCAGGCATAGAACGACAACCTAATTGAAACAAAGAAACAACAAAAAACAAGTAAAAAACAAACAAAA
>JAPKMW010000165.1 GCA_026645575.1 Caldilineaceae bacterium | reverse complement strand
CTCAGCCCGCGCCTAGCCGGTTCGTAACCGGCTAGGCGCGGGCTGAGTCGTTACCATTCAAAAAACCTTACCTCCTATCGCATTTACGCGTAACAGGTGATTGCTCAACCACCAAAAGCCGAACATACCGAGCAAATCACTCAACAGATCAGTCACATCGGTTGTGCGTAGCGGTGAAAGGGCTTGCAACCCCTCTTCCACAAAAGCCAACAAAAAAGGAATCAGAATGGCAATCGGCACTGACCACCCCCGGTAAACGACGCGCCGATCAGCAAGCCAGAGATTCAACCAGAAGACGACTGCGCCAAAAAGCAGAGCGTGCATCACCTTATCCGAAAAGGGCCAGGCCAGCAAGGCGGTTGGGTTGAGGCCGAGGTAAGCCATCTGCGTCACGATAACCACAATGGCGATCTGTAACCAGAGCAACGACTGGAGTCGAGTAAGCCAGGAGCCGCCACCATGCCGCAGCCCATAGACGGACGCACCAACCGCCGCGCCCAAAACAGCACCACCAAAGAGATCCGAGAAGAAATGATGTCCCAAGTAGAGTCGGCTATAGCAGATAAGCAGCGCCCCTAACACAGCCAACGCCATCACCCACCAGCGACGGCTGGCGGGAACGAGTACAGCCACCGTGGCAAAGGCGGCGGCGGCATGACCACTTGGGTAGGAAGGGAACGGGGGTATCGGCAAGAGCAACCGCACCCCTGTCGGGCGCGGGCATAAGGCCAGGTAGTAGAAGAGCAACGTAAGGGCCAGGCTACCAAGCAGCGCCCATAGGAGCGTCCACCCTAATTTTGGTTGCCGGCGCATCACCCCCCAGCCCAACATGGGCAAACCCGGTATTGCGCCCACCGTTACTGCCACCATAACAACATCCAAGAACGGATGTATCCATTGTTGATTCGCTACTTGCAAAAACCATTGATCCATCGGTCAATCCTCCTACCCGAAGGATGACATAACAACCAGGCAGTCAGCAAGCACTCAAGGTACGTCATCGGACAGGGTAGGTACAATGAGGCTGTCAATTTGCTTGTGCAGCGTAACAACTAAGGGTTCGTAAAAATATAAGTTGCTGCGCGGTGCGAGTTCGTGGCTCGCAACCGGCTGGGGCGGGTCACGAACTCGCATCGCGCAGAGCGGTTCATCGTTTTTAGACGCCTACCTACCATGTAATGTCGGCATCTTGACAGCGCTGTTCCGTCGTTCGGGCATGGGATCTTCCATTGAGCGGGGGTAGCGGGGTGGCAGTTGTGAAACTTTGGTCAGCCGTTGTAAAGCATCCGCCGGCATTTGCCAGCTTCCGGCCAACAGATTATCGCGTGCCTGTTCTACCGTGCGCGCGCCAATGATCGCGCTGGTGATCCCAGGTTGTTCCAAGACCCACCGATTCGCTACCTGCGCCGGGCTGCGTCCCAGTTCCTGAGCAACCTGAAGAAGTTCAGCTAAGATGGCGTCAGCGTTGGGGGCAAAGTAACGTTGGGGATAGGCCCACCCTTCTTCCGAGCGTGTACCGGCGGCGGTGCGTTCACCGGGTTTGTACTTCCCGCTCAAAAAGCCGCCGCCCAATGGACTCCAGACCACGACGCCCAGCCCTTTGTACTGGCAAACCGGGATAATCTCTTCTTCAATATCGCGTACCACAAGGCTATATTGCGGTTGATAACACTCGAAGCGGGCCAGCCCTTTGCTGTCGCTGATCCAGAGCGCCTCCATCAGGCGCCATGCCTCATAATTACTACACGCAATATAACGCACCTTGCCGCTATGCACCAGATCATCCAACGCCCGTAACATCTCTTCCAGCGGGGTTTGAATATCGACATGGTGGATATAATAGATGTCCACATAATCCATCTGCAACCGGCGCAGGCTATCTTCAATGGCCTGCATAATGTGGACACGCGACATGCCTGAATCGTTCGGACCGGGGCCGGTAGGATTGAAAAACTTGCTGGCGACAATGGCGTTACGCCGCCGCCCCTTGAGCGCATTGCCCAGCAACACCTCCGATTCGCCACTGCCATAGGTGTTGGCTGTATCAAAAAAGTTGACGCCGGCTTCAAAGGCCAGATCGACAATGCGGGTCGCTTCAGATTGATCCGTACCGTGACCAAAAGTCATTGTACCCAGGCAAAGTTCAGAAACTTTCAAACCACTACGCCCCATACGCCGATAATCCATGTCATTCCTCCTGTCGTTTGCGTTCATAAAATCATTACCAAGAAGGCCATTCTGTTTACTGGTGGATAGCGTCAATTTTGGCGTAAATGGGCTGATTCTGCAAACTGTTGCTATTGTAACGGCCAGGTGAAACTCACTGTATCATCGCCTTCCGGCGCATGGATTTCGACGGTAACGGATTCGGCGCCATCCAAATAGCGATGACCACCACCGTGCGTCAGTGGGAAGGTAAGGGTGCCATTCACATGATGACCGTGATCCAAGGCCACTTCCCAACTAGTCGCTTCCACTGCCATCCCCGCCTCGATAAAGGCGAGCTTGGCAAGATCCAGATTCAAGCCGCCGGCCGGGCTGTTGAGATCAACGGTAAAGGCGATTGTCTCACCGGCTAGGTTGGCTAGATCGACGGGGGTCAACTTGATTTCAATGGCGCCCAGCCTAGCAGTTTGGGCCCCATCGTTGGCAGCCGGTGCGGCTGAAGCTTCGGCTGCCGGCGCTGCGGGTGCGTTGTTTTGGCCCATCATGCCGCCCTCGCCCATCATGCCACCTTGACCCATCATCCCACTCTCGCCCATCATGCCGCCCTGCCCCATCATACAGTGCATTTCACTCATGGAGGCCATCATCGCCATGTGAGCGTGCATTTCGGCCATCATCGCGTGCATGCGCCCCATGTGGCCCCCCATCATGCCGCCTTGGCCCATCATGCCACCTTGTTCCGGTTTGCCGCCTTGCCCCATCATGCCACCTTGTTCCGGTTTGCCGCCTTGCCCCATCATGCCGCCTTGCCCCATCATGCCGCCCTGCTCAGCCTGCCCGCCCATGCGCTTTTCCATGGCCGCCAGCCGGGCCTCCATTGCTTCCAGGCGCGCCATCAGATGTTCCAGATGCGCCGCGGCATCCATTGTCGATGGGTTAGCCGGCATCGTCCCCGTCATCGCATGGTTCATTGGCATAGTGGTAGTGACCGGTTTGGTTGTATCTTGTTGCAGGGCGCGGGCCTGGGCAGCGCCAGTCTCTAGCCCAAAGGCGACCACCAAGAGCAGCAACGCCATGATGCCAATCAGAGCGCTCTCCAAAGCTTTACGTGGTTGTGTGTACATACTTGCTTCCTCCTTACTCAACTGAAATTGATTAACCCCACTGGCCTCAGTGTAGCAGACAAATATGTAGCAAATGTGAAGATGATATGAAGGAGATACAATGCTGGATCGGACGCGATAACCGCGTGCAAGGGCGTCACAGACCTTTTTAGCACAACGCGGCACTAGTATAATATCAGCTTCATGAACCTGATCCGTGTGGAAGAGCAACATGAATCAACAAATCGCTTTGATTATGGCGGCGCAGCAGGGTAATGCGACCGCCTTTGCCCAACTTGTCACCCAATTTCAGAATCTGGCCTATGCCGTGGCCTATGGCGCTACAGGGGATCGCCATCTGGCTGAGGAAGCAGCGCAGGAAGCCTTTATTGAAGTCTATCGCCACTTGCGCCACTTGACGGAACCGGCAGCCTTCCCCGGCTGGCTACGCACCATCGTCCTCCGTCAGGTCAACCGATTGACGCGACGCAAGCGTTTCCGGTTGGTCGAATTAGCGGCGGCGAATGGTGTCGCTATGCTGCAACCGGAAGCCGATCTGACAACGGCAGTAGTTGATCTACGAAGCGTCGTGCATGACGCCATTCGCGCACTGCCGGCCCATGAGCGACCGGTTGTCCTGCTCTACTATCTGGCTGACTATTCGCAACAAGAGATTGCTGATCTATTGGGCGTGAGTGTGCCAGCGATCAAAAATCGGCTCTACAGCGCTCGCAAACGTTTACGCGAAAGGATCCAAACAATGCTCGAAGAGAGCTTGCAAGAGGAACGCCCCGCAGCGGATGAACAATTTGTGAATAAGGTGTTGGCAATGCTCAAGGCAACGGCAGCGGGTGATACTGCTAGCGTTACCAGCTTGTTGGCGCAAACGCCGGCTCTGCTCAACACCAGCGGCCCCGTTGACTATTGGTCGATCCCGCAGACGCCGCTCCATGTCGCCGTTACCAATCGGAACTATGCCATGATTGACCACCTGCTGGCGCAAGGGGCGGACATCAACGCCAAAGACCCCGAAGGGCAGCGCCCACTCGATCTGGTTGTCGGTGCCGATGCGGCGATGGTTGAATTTTTGTTACAACGGGGCGCTGTGGTTGACATTTTTGCCGCGGTTACGCTAGGCGATATAGATCGCGTGCGCGACTTCCTGGCTGGCGACCCCAGCCTGGCCCGTGCGCATGGCCCCGAAGGCGCCACCCCACTCCACCTGGCGACAACGGTGGAGCTTGCCCAACTCCTACTCGACCACGGCGCCGACATTAATGTACCGGATCACTACACCAAACGACCACCCGTCGGCTGGGGGTGGGGGCCGAAGCGTGATCCGATCCACCAGTTCTTGATCGCCAAAGGCGCACGCGTGGACAGCATCAGCCTGGCCTGTCGGATCGGTGATGTGGATCGGGTGCGCACCTTTCTCGACGCTGATCCGGCGCTACTCCACACCCGCACCCCCACGTGGGATGACCACGGCGAAGGAGCCACGCTCTTACACATAACGGCGTCACGCAATCGCGTCGCTGTGGTGAAGCTATTGATCGAGCGGGGCGCCGATGTCAACGCCAAGGGGGGCTGGTGGGTGGTGACACCGCTGCACTGGGCTGCGGATAATGGTCATACCGAAATCGTCCGGTTACTCATCGAGCATGGCGCCGACGTCAACGCCCGCACCGAGGAACATGGCTACACACCACTGCACTGGGCAGCGAGTGGCGGACATAAAGAGACGGTCGAAGTGTTGATCACGGCTGGGGCGGCGGTGGATGCGCAGGCCGATAACGGGGAGACGCCGCACTTCAAGGAGCGCGCCGCACAGGCCGATATGGCAGCGTTTTGGGCAATTTTGGAGCAGGCCGGCACCGAGGCGCCCAGAGAAGGGGATGAATTACCGATGGCGTGATCCCGCTCTGCGCGAGTCCGTGACTCGCTTCAGCCCATTGCGAGTCACGGACTCGCGCAGAGCGGTAGATAGAGTTATGTTTTTACGAAACGTTAGTTACCCGTCGTACTGACCGGAACCTCATTCACCGCCCCGTTGACCACGCCATCCTGTTCCCCCCCAATGCCCAGCATTTGTAAAAAGGGCAGCACCGGCAAGTCGCCGATGACGCGGAAGCTGCCATCCTGGCGCAGTTGGTGCAGCGCCGTCACCAGGTCGCTCTGGCCGCTGACGACATTGCCCAGTTCCGTGACCAGATCGGCCACTTTGAGGGTGGAGAGCATTCGCGGGTTGACTTCCCGGACAATCTGCTGGATGTAGGGCAGAAAAGCGCCCAAGTTGAGTGCTGACGCCAGCGACGTTTCACTAGTCAGCGCGCCATCGAGCGTGCCATCAACCAGGCGACCGACCGCCGGCACCTCTTGCCCCAACGTGCGCAAGCCTTGGGCCAGCCCCATAATGTCGGTGATGATCTTGCCGGTTTGGCCGCCATTGCCATAGACCTGCACCTTCAAGCTGGGAGCCAGGGCTTCAAACGCGCGCAGATAACTTTCCATCTGCAATTGGGTCAGGCGCTCCTGATGGGCCAGGTGCATCTTGAGCTTTTCAATCTCCACCAGCACCGGCGCTTCGTTGTAAAGTTGCACCAGTTCGCGCTGGGCGTTAATTTCCACTTCCTTGAGCTTTTGCAAGCGCTCCACCTCGGCAGTCGCCTGCTCGCGCTTGATTTCGGCGTCGGCCAACCCTTCGGCGCGAGTGACGGCGACCCGCTGTTCAGCCACGCGCACACGGGCGGCTTCGACTTCGGCTTCGGCCAGACCGGCGGCGGCGGTTTCAGCGCGGGTGGCTTCGGCGCGGATTTTGGCGGCTTGAGCGCGCTTCTCGGTGGCGGTCGCTTCGGCCTCGGCTTTGACCAATTCGACCTTGGTTTCGGCGTCGGTCTGCACTTGCAGGGCATTGGCCTGGGCTTCGGCTTCCAGTTTGAGCGACTCAGCCGCCTGACTGGTTTGCAACAGGGCGATCTCTTTGGCGCGTTCGGCGCGGGCCAACTCTTCGGAACGCAACCGTTTGGCTTCGGCTTCGGTGCGTTCGGCGGAGCGGGCAATCTCGCGCATTTGGGCTAACGCCTGCCGTTCGGCTTCGGCCTCGGTTTCGGCCAGGCGCAGGGCGGCGGTGCGCTTTTGTTCCAGGGCGCGCAATTCGGCTTCCCGCTCGGCGCGCAACTTTGCCAGTTCCGCTTGATTGGCGGCCTCGGCTTCGGTGCGCTTTTGCGCCAGTTGTACATCGAGCAAGTTGGCGTCATGGCTCGCTTGCGACGTGGCTTTTTTGCGCTCCACCTGGCGCAATTCCACCTCATGACGGCGAATGTCGAGCGTCTCTTGCTGATTCAGCGTCGATTCGTTAACGACGCGTTCGGCGGCCAAGCGTTCGGCAGCCAGCTTCTTTTCGGTTTCGGCGCGGATTTCGGCTTCGGTGCGTTCACGGGCCTGGCGATCTTTGATCTCGGCGATCTGCTCCAGGTTGGTGGCAATGCTGGTTTCTTTGTAGACACGCGCCTCGGCCTGTTCCACCAAGCGTGTATAAGCCTCGCCGCCTAGCTCGGTGACAGTGAGCAGCGCCAGGTCATAGCCCAGTTCAGCCAGGATCTGGTTGACCTTGGGGAAGGCGATCTCGGCCAGCCGTTGGCGATTGGCAATAATCTCGACCAGCGGCATGGTGGCGGCAGCGGCGACCAGTTCGGCCATGCCGACTTTGGTGATGGTGTTGAGCAGGCTGGTGGTATCGACCCCCACGCGCTGGGCGGCGACATCGGCCTTTTCCGGGTTGAGTTTCGCCACGGCGTGCGCCCAGAGTTGAAAGCTCACCTTGCTGTTGTCCAACGCCTGGACGCCCTGCTCGTTATAGCCCCGGATCGGCACGGTGAAGGAGATGGTCTTGAGCTTGATGACCTGGGTCAGCGGGTTGAGCCAGTAGAAGGAGGAACGCTCGGCGCTTTTACCAAAGATTTTGCGCTGGTTAGAGAGGGCCAGACTGTGTAGCCCGTCACCGACGACGGCGTGGATCTCATCGGCCGGCACCAGTACCCGCCGGCCAAAGCCCAGCAAACGGGGCAACCAATTGATCTGGTCCGCCTGAGTGCGCAACATTTCGGCGGTAGCGCTCACTTCGTTGACCGACCGGTTGAGATCGGTAGCAGTCGGCAGCCGGGGCGGGCGATTTAGGACAGGCGCCGGTCGTTCCGGTTGCGGATTCTCTTCTGTCATAGAGGGAACTCCTTTTTTGAAAAGATGGCTTATTTTGCTGCTTTGTGCCGGCCTGCTACATGCAATGAATCTCCGACGCCTTACGCCCCTACCAGCAACAGGGCAGCGAACAAGTTGATGAAATCAGGTACGCTGACAGTATAGCATAAAGGAACGTCGAAGAGCTATCCTGTAGCGGACACCTAGCCGACATTGGGTCGACTCACCTGACGATCGGCGACAGTTGAATGTTTGCCTGCGAGCCTCTATAATAGGCATCTGACGGATAGCGCCGGATGACAAGGAAGACAAGAATTATGAACGAGGAATCCCACGCATGACAACGGCCAAACCGGAGATCAACAAGCCGACCGTTGGCGTCGATACAACAGATCCAACGACAGCGCGCCAAACCGCAAATGAAACAAACCGCGCCCTCACCGGCGCCCCTGGTGAACGTTCTGCTGCACCGGCTGCCCACAACAACCTCACCTTGCCGCGCACACCCCTTATTGGCCGCGAGCATGACTTGGCCACCATCCAACACCTGCTGCTGCAAGAACAGGTCGGCCTGCTCACCCTGACCGGCCCCGGCGGCATCGGCAAGACACGACTGGCCATGCAGGTGGCGACAAATTTACTCGACCATTTTGTCGATGGTGTCTACTTTGTTTCGCTGGCGCCGATCAGCGATCCCGATTTGGTTGCTTCCGCGATCGCTCAGACCCTAGCTGTCCGGGAAGCGACTGGACGCTCGATACAGGAGAGTCTGCAAGATTACCTGCGCGACAAACAACTGCTGCTGGTGCTGGACAACTTCGAGCAGATCTTGTCGGCTGCACCGTTGGTGAGTGCCTTGTTGAGCGCCTGTCCTCGCCTCAAAATCTTGGTAACTAGTCGCGCAACCCTCCACCTCTATGGCGAACAGGAATTTCCTGTGCCGTCGCTGGCTTTACCTGACACCAACCATCTCACCGCCAGTGTGAGTGACTTCGCCGCCATCGACCTCTTCTGCCAGCGGGCGAGGGCGGTCAAACCCGATTTTGTCCTCATGTCCGCCAATGCTTTGGATGTCGCCAAGATTTGCATCGGGCTGGACGGGCTGCCACTAGCTATTGAACTGGCCGCCGCGCGCATTAAGTTTTTTTCGCCCTCTGCTCTGTTGGTACGCTTGGATCAGCGCCTCACCCTGCTCACCGGTGGCGCCCACGATCTGCCGGCGCGTCAACGCACCCTGCGCGACGAAATTGCCTGGAGCTATGATCTGTTGACGCCGGACGAACAGAAACTCTTTCGGCGACTGGCCGTCTTTGTCGGTGGCTTTACATTAGAAGCTGCGCAGGCCATTGGTGATGCGCATGGTGATCTCACCATCAATGTGTTGGATGGCGTCGCCACGCTATTGGATCACAACTTGCTCAAACCGATGGAGCAATCCGATGGGGAAGCCCGCTTTACCATGTTGGAAACGCTGCGCGCGTATGGCCTGGAACAGTTGAACGCCAGTGGTGAGGCGGCGTTGATTCGTCGTTGTCATGCCCACTTCTTTGTGTCTCTAGCGGAAACGATTGAACCCCTCTTGGCCGGACCACCTGCCCAGAGCGAGCCGGCACGGGCGCGCCTACGCAGCGAATTTGATAACCTGCGCCTTGTGTTCGCCTGGAGTCAGTCGCCTTCACAAGATGCAGAGCCGCGCGCCGAGGTAGGTGCGCGTTTGGCGTGTACGTTATCTTTCTTCCCCTTTGGCAACGATCACATCCATGAACTGCGCGGTTGGCTGGAGACGACACTGCAATGGGCGGAAGTGCCTACGGCAGTGCGCGCCAAGGCGCTATGGGGGGCGGGGATGGCGGCAATCGTCCATGGCGATTACCACATCGCCCGCGCCGAACTGGAGGAAAGTGTCGCGCTGTGTCGCACGTTAGACAAGCCGAGCCTGCTTGCTGCGGCGTTACGTGAACTTTGTCTAGTCGCTTATACCCAACGTGATTTAACGGCGGCGCAACGCTATGGGGAAGAGAGCGTTGCGCTCTACCGCACGCTGGGTCGCCAACCGAGTCTGGCGCTGGCACTGGAAGGCCTGGGCAGCACCTTTGTGCATCAGGGCAACCTGATAGCAGCGCGCACCTTGTTTGGGGAGCAATTGGCTTTAGCCCAGTTGCTGGACAAGGCAACGCTGCGCAGTGGAGCGCTGGTTGGGTTGGGGTGGATCGCACGCCTGCAGGGTGACTTCGCCACTGCCTATGAATACTTTACAGAAGCGCTGACGATCCGACGGGAATTGCGCGAAGATTGGATGATTGGGGAAGCGCTTGACCTGTTGGGTGAAGTCCGCCAACAGCAGGGCGCCTGGGAAGAAGCGCGCCACCATTATCTGGAAGGATTGACCGTGGCCCACGCGTTCGGCGACAAGGGTGGGATGGCGCTGATCCTCTACCATCTCAGCACGCTCACCCTGGCCCAACGCCAGCCAGAGCGAGCGGCGCGTCTGTTGGGCGCGGCCACGGTGCTGCGGAGGGCAAGCGGTGGTATCCACTTTCATTCCCCGACCACCCTGGCCGATTGGGAAAGCACCAGCACAACCCTGCAAACGGTCTTGGGCGCAGAGCGATTCGCCGCGCGGTGGGCGGAAGGGCAAGCCATGCGACTGGAAGAGGCCATTGCGTTTGCCCTCACCACAGACGACGCACCGGAGATCACCGCTGCGCCACTTCCAGCCAAGGTCGCCACCATATCGCCGGGCAATGCTGTGGTAACCTCCCCGACTGGCCATCCGGCTGGTTTGACCGTGCGCGAGCTGGAGGTGCTGCGCCTGTTGGTGCAAGGCTTGACCTACGCCCAGATCGCCGACACCTTGGTCGTGAGTCGGCGCACGGTCAACGCCCATGCCACTTCGATCTATAGCAAGTTGGGGGTCACGTCGCGGGCGATGGCAACGCGCCTGGCAACAGAACACCACTTAGTTTGATTTCTAGTGGTCTTGTGTTTCGTCCAAAGCTCACGTATAATCAGTAGACCGCAACGCTATCGAGCCTGACTTAGGACTCTGGACTTAGGACTGCGGACTACTGATAATGACCGTAGTTGCTTAGTGGCAACGCTGTCAATTAACGCAAAGAGCGAAACAGGCAGGACGATGGGTTATGCCGAAAGTGAACTTTGAAGAAATCCGCACCAAAGTTCAACGGGGTGATTATGAAATTAGTGTTCACGCCTTTGCGCGGATACGGCAACGTGGCATCTCCCTAGCCGATGTAGAAAACGTCATCATTCATGGGGAGATCATCGAGCGCGATGCAGGTGCTATGCCCTTCCCCAAGTGCATTTTCTGGGGTTTTACGACCGAAAAAGGGGAATCTCTGCATGTGGTATGCTCAGTAACACCACAAAGCAAGATTGTGACAGTCTACTTTCCCGACGAAGACCAATGGGCAAGAGATCGTTTCCGGCGGAAGTAGGATTATGGGGTGATATAACGGTGATGTTATGACAGATGAACAAGCGATCTGCCCGATTTGCGGCAGCAACTTGGTTGAAAAGGTGATTGATTACAGCGATTGGAATGGCGGCCATTTACTGGTGGTGCGTTCTGTCCCTGTGCGCGAGTGTGAAGAAAACGGTCATCGCTTTTTTCAAGCAAAAGTTGCTCGTTCCCTAGAAAAGCTCTTCCAAGCCGATCAGGCGGGACAATTGCGGCCAGTTGCAGTGATGCAAGTGCCGGTGGCTGACTTTGCGCTAACCACGTAAAGCCACGATCAACTAAACCAACAACCAAGCGTAGACCGCCATTGCCCGCTCCCGTTCCCTTGCTTGGGAATTCCGCTCATGACAACTGCCAAACCGGAGACCAATACGCCTACCGTTGGCGTCGATATAACAGATCCAACAACAGCGCACCATACAGCAAGTGAAACAAACCGCGCCCACACCAGTGAGCCTAGCAAACGTTCTACCACGCTAGCTGCCCACAACAACCTCACCCTGCCGCGCACGCCCCTCATTGGCCGCGACCATGATGTGGCCGCCATCCAACACCTGTTGCTGCAAGAACAGGTCGGCCTGCTCACCCTGACCGGCCCCGGCGGCATCGGCAAGACGCGGCTGGCGTTGCAGGTGGCGGCGAATGTACTCGACCACTTTGTCGATGACGTCTACGTTGTCTCGCTGGCCGAGGTCGATCCTGGTTGAGACAGGGCGCAATTATCCAAAGGAATGCGGCAATGACCACCCTCCACATTCAACTGCTGGGCGAGTTTCGCCTTATTTGTAACGACATGCCAGTGGCAGCCTTTCATTCTCCGCGCTTGCAATCATTGTTGGCCTATCTGATCCTCCACCGCGACGCACCACAATCACGGCGCCAGTTGGCCTTTCTCTTTTGGCCCGAATCAGCAGAAAGCCAGGCGCATAGCAATCTGCGCAAGCTTTTTCATCAACTGCGCCAGGTGTTGCCTAATTCAGAACGATTTTTGCAATATGACAACCTTACCATTCAATGGCACACCAATGTACCGACCACGCTTGATATTGCCCAACTGGATCAACATCTCGCCGCAATGGCGCAGACGCCCTTCAATTTGAGCCTGTTAACCCATATCGCTGAATTATACAGCGGGCCGCTGTTGCCTGATTGTTATGATGATTGGGTCACTCCACTTCGACAAAAATATCAGCGCGCCGTTGAAGAGGTCTTGGAGAAACTGGTGATGACGCTCGCCAATCAGCAAGCGTATGCCGAAGGGGCGCGCTATGCCCAACGGCTCTTGGATCTGGACCCATTAGAAGAGACCAGCTACCAACACTTGATGCGCTTACGCAACTTGCGCGGGGACCGAGCTGGCGCCCTGCGCGTCTATTACGACTGTGTGCGCATCCTCAAACGTGAATTGGGGGTGGAGCCAAGTGCAGCAACCCAGAAAATTTATGAGCAGATTGTCAATTCCACTCAATCCATACCAGCTTTAGGGCAAAAACTACCAACGCAAACCGGCACACCGACCCGATTAGCGGCTACTATTCCTCTAGTGGGACGCGAAGAGGCTTGGCAACAAGTGCACACTGCCTGGCAGAAAGCCAGCCAAGGCGTACCACACCTGCTGGTAATTGCCGGCGAAGCAGGGATCGGCAAGACAAGGTTGGCAGAAGAACTGCTAATTTGGGCAAATCAACAGGGCGTACGCACCGCTCGCACCCGTTCGTATGCCGCCCAGGGTGAACTAACCTATGCCCCGATCAGCGAATTACTGCGCTCTCCCACATTACAACCACATTTGAACAACCTGAGTGAGCTGTGGCGGACGGAGGTCGCACGGCTCTTACCAGAGTTACTGACTGAATGCCCCACGCTCACACCACCGGGACCACTGGCTGAAAGCTGGCAGCGCCAACGTTTTTTTGAGGCATTGGCGCAAGCGTTCTTGATCGCTGAACAACCACTGCTACTGCTACTCGACGATCTGCAATGGTTCAGTGAAGAGACGCTGCGTTGGCTACGTTTCCTCTTGCACTTTGCCCCACACGCACCACTGCTGCTAGTCGGCACGCTACGTATTGAGGAGGTTGATCAGAACCACCCGATCCGTACCCTACAGCTTGATCTACAACGTATCGGGCAATGGACTGAAGTAAATTTATTGCCGCTCAATCAAGAGGATGTAGCCAGCCTGGCACACCAGATGAGTGGGGCGACAATCACCGCAGTCGAGGCGGAGCAACTTTACCGGATTACGGAAGGCAATCCACTGTTTGTGGTAGAAACTATCCGTGCTGATACCTGGCGTACCACAGCGATGAAAACAATTGTCAGCAACACTCCCCCTTTGTCGATCGAGCCGGCACAGACGTTGCCGCCCAAGGTTTACGCCATCGTCCGTACACGCTTAAATCAGCTTTCAACAGCGGCCCAGGAATTGGTGAGCATCGCCGCTACTATCGGTCGCACCTTCACTTTTGAACATTTGGCGGCTGTTAGCAAACAGGAGGAAGGCAAGCTGATCAACAGCCTTGATGAATTATGGCAACGACGTATCGTACGCGAACACGGAGTGAATAGTTACGACTTTAGCCACGATCGCATCCGCGAAGTTGCTTACGCCACGATTAGCCGGACACGCCAGCGCTTGTTGCACCAACAGATAGCGCAGGCATTTGAAACCCTCTATGTTGGGCGCTTGCACGAGGTCAGCACCCAACTCGCGGACCATTATACGCAAGCAGGTGAAATCGAAAAGGCGATCCGTTATGATCAACAAGCTGCGGAAACTGCTAAGGAGATTCATGCCAACGAGGTTGTGATCACTCTCTACCGCCAAGCGCTAATGCTAATAGAACAGTTGCCCGCCACAAAAGAGCGCCAGCAGGGTAAATTGCGCCTGTTGGTTAATTTAGGTTCGAGTCTGCGCATTGTCAAAGGCAAGGGCGCAAGCGATGTACAACAGACGTATCTTCAGGCAAAGGCATTGAGCCAGTCACTTGGTAGCATGGCTGAGCTACTTATAGTATTGAATTGGTTGACAGAATGTTATCGAATCCGCTCAGAGTATGAACAAGCAACGATCATTGGCGAACAACTTCTAACTTTGGCGCAAGTAAGACAGAATGCCGAGTATGCTGCCATCGCAGCTTTTCAATTAGGGTTGATTGCTTATAGCCGCGGAGCATTTGTGTCAGCACGCACTTATCTAGAACAAGCCATTCAGTTTTATGGTTCACCCCAACACTATCCTAAACTTCATTCAAAACTGGCCAATGTACTTTGGTTGCTGGGATACCCAGAGCAGGCATTGCAAATTAGTCAAGCGATCCTTACTCTTGCCCAAGACGAGGGCAACCCCGCCCATGCGGTTGATTTGCTGGGTGACCTCATCGAATTATACCTTCTGAGTGGTGAGTGGCAGAACATCAACGCTCAAATTGAAAGAATGGTTACGCTTTCCCAAACCTATCAGTTTGCTCAATTTCTAAGTTGGGCCACCTATTTACAAGGTTTACAGTTAGCTCTTGCCGGTCAGCGGAGGGGGATAGCACAAATGCAGAAATCGCTTTCCGATTATTTGGCTACGGGTGGGCAGAATGGCCGCACTTGCTACCTGATCCGGTTGGGTGAAATGAGCATACGTGTGGGTCAACTGCAAGACGCGATAACTTTTCTGGCGCAAGCAGACGAACTGATACAACAGACCAACGAGCGCTTTTGGGAAGCCGAACTCTATCGGCTACGGGGCGAACAGTTACTAGTCCAGCATAAGGATCAGCAACATACAGCAGAAGCCTACTTCCAACGTGCTTTAGCTGTAGCACGCCAGCAACAGGCTAAGTATTTTGAACTACGTGCGGCAATGAGTCTCGGTCGGCTATGGCAAACCCAAGGGCGGTGCGCAGATGCCTACGTATTGTTAGCAGACGTTTATGGCCGGTTTAGCGAAGGCTTCCTCTTGCACGAGTGGCAAGCAGCCAAGCAGTTACTGACGACATTGACATAAGCTCACTGGTTACAACACCGGCGATCCTTTGAACCCACAAATTTGGATCGCGCAAGTAGATAAAAGAAGCGCCTCACTCCACCCCAAGCAACGGTTGCGGATCGCCTGAATGGTTATTCTAAAGACGCCAGCATGATTGATTGCCGGCGTACCATTCCTACAACCAATCAGGAGGGTCACCATGACTATAACCACAGCACCAGCCCGTCCAGCCATCGACCAGATTAATGCCAACTTTAGCGCCGCCTTTCGCCGTGGTGATGGCGCTGGTTTAGGCGATGTCTACACAACGAACGCGCAGATTTTTCCACCCAACGGCGCAAGCCGACGCGGCAAAGCTGACATCCAGGCGTTTTGGCAAGGTGCGCTCGATATGGGCATCGCCGCCGCCGATCTGGAGACCATCGAGTTTGAGGAACATGGCGACACCGCCTGGGAAGTCGGCAAAGGGGTGCTCAAAGCCAAAGATGGGCAGATCATCGACGAAGTCAAATACATTGTCATCTGGAAGTGCGAGAAGGGGGTATGGAAGTGGCATCGTGATATCTGGAACAGCAACCGTATTCCGACATAAGTCTGGCGTGAGTATATTATTCTGGCGGTTAGAAACTGTGATAGGTAGGTTGCTGTCAATTCAAGTATTCTTTAATGCACTCACAAGGGAGCAGCGTTATGGACGAACTTTTTGAACAAGCGCGACGGTCACTGTCCCATGTCTATTGGATTGGCGGGCCAGGTTGTTCCGGTAAAACCACAACGACCCGCTTGTTGGGTAGTCAATTTGGCTTGCAAGTATTCCATGTCGACGACGAACTCGCCGATTATACATTCGACCCCAACCTGCGCCCTCCACAATGGCGCGATATTGATTATTTCGGCAAACAAGGCCGGCCCCTTTTTCATTTGCCGGCAGTGGAGGTTGCTGCCTACGTCATCCACGATTGGCAGACACTGCTTTTTCGGGAGACGCTCCGCCGTTTGCTTAGCCTGCCATATGACCAAAAGGTGATTGTAGAAGGCGTCTTCCTACCAGAAACCCTACTGCAAGTGACCACGCCTGACCGAATAGCCGTGATGACAACTAGTCGCGCCTTCCACCACCAATACTTTTCCCATCGCACCGAATGGATTGCTGCCTATTCCGACAAAGCGGCAGCCTACAACACGGTACTCGATGCACTGGATGAAATGAACCGGCAATGGATCACCCAGGCCGCCCAATATAACCTGCACTGTAACTATTCAGGCAAGCAAGCAGGGCGAAAGGGCAAGCCGAGTAAAGCATTAGACAAAGCATCAAG
>JAPKMW010000015.1 GCA_026645575.1 Caldilineaceae bacterium | reverse complement strand
CGTTCCCGCTTTGCTCCTGGCGAGTCCGTGACTCGCCCTGGCTGCGTTCCCGCTTTGCTCTTGGCGAGTCCGTGACTCGCCAAGAGCGTGAAGTTAGTTCTGGACAATTACTTAGCCCATTGCGCCCACGATAGCCCGTTCAGTGCCGCCGACCGTTAGTTTGGGGATACGCACAGTGGGTTGGCCGACACTAACTTTGGCTCCCTGCCCCTTGCCACAGGTGCCGACGCCGGGGTCCAGATCAAAATCCGTGCCGATCATATCGATCTGGCGCAGCGACTCCGGGCCGTTGCCGACGAGAGTGGCGCCTTGGACGGGCGCCGTCAATTTGCCGTCCTCAATCAAATAACCTTCGGTCACGGCAAAGACATAGTCGCCGCGCCCGATCTCCACCTGACCGCCGCCCAGCTTTTTGGCATAGAAGCCTTTCTTGGTGGCGCGGATGATCTCTTCCGGGTCATGGGGGCCGGCGGCGATAAAGGTGTTGGTCATGCGTGGCATGGGCATGTGGCGGAAACTTTCACGGCGCCCGTTGCCGGTGGAGGCGCGGCCCATCCGGCGCGCTTCGGTTAAGTCCCACATATACTCTTTGAGAATACCATTTTCGATGAGAACGGTGCGCTGGCTGGGGACGCCTTCGTCATCAAAGCGCAGGGAGCCACGGCGACCGGGGATAGTGCCATCATCCACCGCCGTCAGGAAATCCGGCCCCACCTGTTGCCCCACCAGATCACCATAGGCCGAACCGCCGCGGGTAACAAAATCGGCTTCCATACAGTGGCCGCACGCTTCATGAAAGAGAACACCGCCCCAACCGTTACTGATCACCACTGGCATCTCCCCCGCCGGCGCCGGGCGCGCATCCAACATGCGCACCGCTGATTCGGCAGCGTCTACGCTCATGGCGATGGGATCTTTGCCGTCCAACAATTCCAGCCCCATCTGGCCGCCTAAGCCGGTGCGCATGGCTTGAATTGTCTCGCCGCGTCGCGCCACCACATTGACAGTGAACTCTAGAATCTCCCGGTCATCCTCTGCCCACAAACCGTCGGAGTTGAAGATCCAGACGCGCCGACTGGTTTGGTTATAGCCGGCGCCCACTTGGGTGATGTAGGGGCTATAGCGGCGCGCAGCCTGATCCATCTGGCGCAGAATCGCGGCCTTATCAGCCGTGCGCATCTCCTCGTAGGGGCGGCGCACAGGAAAAGCGAGCGGGCTGCGGGTTTGGGTCAGGTTGATGGCAACCCGCGGCTTGTTGGTTCCCCGTGCCGCTGCCGCCGCAGCATGGGCCGCTTCGATCAAGGCGCTTTCGCTCAGATCATCGGTGTAGGCATAGGCCGCGGTGTTGCCATAAAAGACACGCACACCGCCACCAATGTCATTCCCTTGCGTCGCCCCCTCCAGCCGTTGGTCATCCAGGGTGAGGCGTAAATTTTCCACATTTTCCAGATAGAGTTCGGCCAGGTCGCCGCCATTACGCAGCGCGGCGCCCAAAATGCGTTGGACGCTTTCGATTGGTAACATAGCTTCTCCTTTGTAAGTCGGTTAGTCCAAAGTCCAAAGTCCAAAGTCCGTAGTCCAGAGTCTAGCGCCTGTTACAGCCTACTTTAGAGTGTAGATCAACTGACTTTGGACTTTGGACTACGGACTACGGACTTCTACTGTCTGCCACGCCTGCTGCCGCCAGCCAAGCCGCCGTTTGGCCTTGGTGGTATCGATTGTAGGCATATACGTTTCGACCAGGGTAACGGTTTCCGCCACCAGGGCTTCCAGTTCAGCGACGGCAACGGTGCGGTCAGGCTGGAAGAGCCGTTCCAGGCGGGGTGCGAGATCGACTGGGGCAATCGTCATCTGTTTGAGAAAACGGTTCATCCGTTTGAATTGAAAGGTCGTAAAGTAGAGTTGGTTGAGGCCGGCCAACACGCCAACAAGATTTTGCGCCGCTTCGACCATACTTTGGTAAAACCAGATGGTCGCGTCGCGCGTGCGAAAGTGCGGTTCTAAGCCCCAGAGCGGAAAGAAAGCGAGATGCTTTTTGACCATTGCTTCGGCCAGGGCCGGCGGATAGGCCAACAAACGCTCCTTCCACTGTTGGATATAGGCGTCACCATAGAGTGCTTGACAGGCCAGCGTCCCCTCCAGCGCTTTTTGCAGCGGCGACGCACAATCCAGTTCGACCAGCACTTTGTCGATAGCAGCTTCCCAGACAGCAATGGTGGTGTGGCCGATCTGCACTTCGATACCATACAGATCATACGCTTCGGCAAAGGAACCCTCGGCTCGATCCCCCAACAGCCATTTGCGGTCGGCGACGCCATGCTGTTGGCGAATAGCGGCCAACGCTTCCTCGTCCGGCAACGTATCGGCGTAATAGCAGGTCATGTCGAGGTCCGAATAATTATCGGCAAGTCCTTTGGCTGCTGAACCAGTCACCATCGCAGCGCGGAGGGTCGGCAGTTGCGTGTAGGGTTGCAGCACTTTGCGCGCCAGCGTTACAAGATAGTCGCTTTGCGGGGTCATGGGATTGCTCCTGTGGAGTACGAGTTACGAATTATAGGTGACGCGTTTGAGTTACTCAACTATCTTTTTATAAAAAACGACGTTTAGTTCATAGAGTGGTTCGTCAGTCGTCTCATTAGCTTGGGCGAGGGCGGTCACCTCCTTGATCAACGCATCAAGCCGACCATGAAGCGTAGTCAATTGGTCGTTGGTCAACCGCGCCGCTTTCTGCGAAAAGAAGGGGTGACGAGGCGGGGTTCCTTCACGTTTGTCACGGGTTGCCAGGGCGCGTTGAAAGTTCTCAGTTGCGCTTTGCAACATATCGGTAAAGATGGCGTCCGCCGCTTCGACCGGAAAATCATTACCAGCGATCAAAGGGTTGACCAGCTTGAATTGCACCGCAGTCACCTGATAGACCTTTTCAACAATCCCACTTTCCAGGTTGTGACCGACTACCTGGATTAACTCATGCTTCTGCAACAAGTTGACATGATAATAGAGCTTGGCCGCCGGCAAACCAACGCGATCGGCGATGGCTTTCACCGTGGTCGGCTGCGCCATGAAGCGGATGATTTTGAGCCGCAAGGGGTCGGCAAAGACTTTAATCGTCTCGACATCGTGAATCCAGCGTTCAGGGGCAGGCGTCGTTGGGTTAGTCATCTGTGCTGATCATTCAATCATTAGTTATTTGAATTATTTTATTCGATTGTAATTTTTTACAACAGAGAGGATAGCACGGCGGACTGCGGGTGTCAAGCTTTTTTAATAGATTTTAAGAATTGTATCGTAGGCTTTGCTCGCCAGCAGGGTTTCCTCATGGGGGTCGATCAGCGACAGGGTAATTGACTGGTCAAAAATTGGGGCAACGGGCTTTTCCACTGGCAGCGCAGTGCAGACCGCCACGCCCCAAAGGAGCGACAGGAAGATCAACCACGGTCTGGCAAAGCCCATCATCGTCCGTTGCATTTGAGCGCCTCCTGATACAATCATAAAAGTAAGCTCTTGGCAAGTCCGTGACTCGTTGCTGGGCTGGGGCGAGTCACGGACTCGCCAAGAGCAGTGGACAAAGTAAGCTCTTGGCAAGTCGTGACTCGTTGCTGGGCTGGGGCGAGTCACGGACTCGCCAAGAGCAGTGGACGGCGTTATATTGTTACGAACCCTAAGTATAGTTCACTGCTTCTATAATTGTATCGGTCATTTACGGAAAAAGGCGGTAAGCGAAGGCGGGCGGGATGGGCTAGACCGGCATCGTGCGCCCGGTCCGCTTGCGTCCATAGTCGGCCCAGGCTTTGTTGGGGGCGCCCATCATCCGTACCCCCAACACATCCAGCGAGAAGTCGATGCGTTGCTCCATAGTCAGGCTAGGATCGGCCCAACTGGAATAGAAGCCAATGCCCTGCTTGTCGAGCGCAGCCTTGATCTTGTCGCGAGCATCGTTCATATCTTGCGGATAGGGCGGATCATGGGCGTCGTCGTGACCAAAGGACATGCCCATATCACCCGGTCCCCACTCGGCAAAACCAATCCCCGGCACGGCGGCAATGTCATCGACATTCACCAGACAGTGGCGATCCTCAATTTTGAGACCCAGCAACAGTTCACCCTTGGGGTTGAGCGGCCACGGGTCGGCCAGACGGGCGTAATCGGCGGTGGATAAGCCCCAGATTTCGTTGGCCGGTCGCTGACCGCCGGCGCCGCGCAACCCTTCGCCAATGACCTCACGCCCCAGCGTTTGGAAGGGGTAGCGGGTGATCTGGACAAAGGCCTTCACCGATTCGGCGGTGCGTGTATGGGTGTGGAGAATGCCGTGGACACCGGCGGTCAAGACGTGCCGCGCCTGCCAGGCGTTGTAGCGCACCTCTTCCGGGCTGATGGCGTTAGAAGGCAAGGTGCAGACCACCGTCGGCGTCAAATGGCCGCTGGCGGTCGGGCCGCCGTCCTTTAGGCCGCGCATGTAGGCGGTCAGCCCCACGGTGTCAAAGGGATGATGTTCAAAGTCAATGAGCAACATATCCGCCCAGGTCTTGGCGTCGGCCAGGCCAGCTTCATACGTCAGTTTGGACGGATGCGTTGCATAGAAGGGTTGCCCCGCCTCCAGCAGTTCGATACATTTGTTGATTCTTGCCATTTCCAAGTTCCTCTCTTTGTGATCTTGATGAAATTGAGTTAGTTCAGTGAGACTGTCTTACTACTAGCGAATCCCCCCCACCACCGTACTCCGGGGCAGTTCGTCTTTTGGCCGGACGCCATTGTCACAACCGCCTTCGCCGCTGGGGCGAAGATACGGTTTAGCCAGATCTTCCAGCCCTTTCCAGGCATAGGGATCTTTGCCGGCGATCATAATAATATCGCGATAATCGGTCACCGCCATGCCCTCACCTTCTTTGGGGCGGCGCCAGGGCAGGAGCGATTGGGCGCTCATGTAATGATTGACCAGCACCCGTCGGTAGCCGCTTTTGGCGTAGTTGGGCAACGAGCGGTGGAGCAAGTAACCGTTAAAGAAGACGATGGCGCCGGCCTTCACTTCCACAGGGATGGCATCTTCGTCCTGGTAGGGGAAGTCGTAGCTTTCGGTGCCGCAATCAAAGCGGGGATCATTTTGGGCGCCAAAGGGCCAGATCACGCCCGGTTTGTGGGAGCCGGGAATCACCCAGAGACAGCCATTTTCCACGGTGGCATCATCCAGGGCGATCCAGCCGCCAGCCAAGCTGCGGTCGCGGGTGGGGATAGCCCATTCGTCCTGGTGCCACGCTTGCCCCGGTTTGCCCGACGCTTTGATAAAGAGCATCGACTGCATACACTTGACATCGGGGCCAATGACCTTGGTCAACACATCGACAATTGTCTGATGGGCCAACTGTTTTTTCATCACCGTCGAAAGCTTATGGGGGAAATGGATGCAGAGATAGTTGCGCAAGACCTCGTCTTCCGTCGCGCCGGCGGGGGGCGGCTCATAGTTACGGATGTCGATACCCCGTTCGCCGCGGCAGATGGCGGTGGTTTCCGTGCGCAGTTCCGCCAACTCGTCGGGGCTTAAGGCATTCTCCACAATCAGATAGCCGTTTTCAGCGTAAAAGGCAGCATGGTCAGCCGTGATTTCGGGATATGTATGGTTCATTCATTGCTCCTGTCATACTATGGAACGCGGATTGGGCGGATTAAAGCGGATAAAATCAGCCAAAATCCGCTTGATCCACCCAATTCACGTTCGGTTGTGATTGGCCTTCACGTCGCCAGCGGTGGCCCGCTGGGAATCGCAAAGGGTTTGGTTAACGGTTGATAGGTTGTGCGGGCGGCGCTGAATTGGGCGGTCAGGTACTCACCGAGAAAGATCGAACCGCTGATACGTCCGTCCGCCACTTGCCCGGCAAAGAGAAAGGGAATGCTGTCTCCTGGTTGGCGCACTTCACTGCGCAACTTGACCTGATCGCCTTCGATTGTACCAACAATGGGCTGCTGGGCAAAGTCGCTCCGGTGGGTGCCGGTGATCCAGTTGTCTTCCTGTTGCAGATAGAGATGATGGTGGCTTGTGCTGGTAAAATATTCGACCGTCAGATCCCAGTGGCCGCTAAGGTTGACGGTGGCCGGCGCCAGTCCGGTTGGCTTGGGGGGGCGCGACGCGGTGAGAAGCTGGACAATGCGGTCAGCGACAATCTGTTCATGGCTTGGCTGCATCTGGCTGGGGTTGATACGGATAGCGGCACTGTCGTCACTATCCTGGCTGCCGACGGCAATGCGTGGCCGCTTGCGGGCAAACTCTTCGGCCACCTCCTCGCCGGTAATATGCAGCGTTGCCGGACCCCAGCGAATCACCAGCACAGGCGCCACATTGGAGAGACCGGTCGGCTCCTCGATGTGAGTTTCAACCGTCGCAACGACGCCAACCCGTTTGGTAATGTAAGCCAATTTGTCCAGCCAGCGTTGCCACTCAGCGGCGTGATTCCGTACAATCCACATTTCCACCGCGGCCAACAGCCCCATGATCTCCTCACGGCCAATTTTGTTGTCGCGATTGGGGCCGTGGTGGGGTGAGCTGGCCTGCCACGCCGCCATGAGAATTTTCTTGTTGCCCAGTAACAGCCCGGCGCCCTGCGGCCCACAGAGCGCTTTGCCGCCACTATAGGCCACCACATCGGCGCCCCGTTCCAGGTGGATACAGGGAATGGTCAAATTCTCCGCCGCCGCATCCACCAAGATGGGAATGCCGGCAGGTTTGGCAATGGCCGCAATGGTTTCCAAGGAAAGGGGTTGCCCCGGCTGCGAGTCGGCGTTGGAGAAGATGTAGATCATCGCCGTCTTGGGGTTGATCGCCTGGGCGAGTTCCGCCGGCGTGTCGACCATAACAATCTCAACGCCAATGTTGCGCAGGGCGTGGTCGTAGACATTGCGTGAAGAGCCGGGAATGATGACCTGCGTTTTGGCAAAGCCGGTGAGATTGGGGATGCGGATCAGCAGTTCGGGGTTGCCGCCGGTGACACAAGCCGCCGTGACATGTTTGAGACCCGCCGCACAGCCGGACGGAATCATCCCCCACTCGGCGCCGGTGAGTTCGGCCAACCGGCGACCCACCCCCTCGGCTAACTCGTCATACTGAACAAAGTGGCGCGCCGCTTCTTTGATGGCGGCCTGCACCGCCGGCAGTTCCACCGAGCCGCCGATGATGGTAAAGGTGCCGCGGCAGTTGATGATCGGTTCAACGCCGATGGCGCGAAAGATGCTCTGCTCCTCCGTTGGCGGCTGGTTGCCGACGGTCTGCAAATAGTCCAGGACGGACAAGGGCGCCGGCACGGCTGTCTGTGCCATGATGATACTCCTTCTGACGCGTTGGAAAAACGGTTCAGCAGGAACACAAGGGGGGATCGGCCATCTTCCGGGAAGGTCAGTTTGGTCGACCAGATGAAGTGGTCAACCCTTCCCGGAAGATTGTACTCGACGCCCCTCTGTTCCGGTTAAACAGGGCTATGCCCCTGCGTTTGCTTTGTCTACAAATTGTACCTGTAGATGCAACCAATCGCAACCTCGACAAAAGGAAGTCAGTTGTCCTTCGTTCAATGCGGCCTGTGCGTTACCGGCAAAAAAAGGAGCGCGTTGGCCTCGCCGACGGTCACAACGACTTCGGCAAAGGCGCTTTCGGCAAAGGAGTGGATGGCGTAGGCGAAGGTATCGACACCCTGAAAGCCGGCTGTAGGCGTATAGACAAAGTTTGTGCCCATCAGGCTGAGGTCGCCGTGGGCCGGCAGTAGATCAATCGTGATAGTGATTAGATCACTGTTGAGCGCATCATTGGTGAGGGGGGCAATGGTCACGGCGGTATCCACTGCAGTCGTGGCGCGATCAGGGCGCGCCACCAGATCGGGTACGGCCAGCAACGGGCGCAGGTCAAACGCTTGCTCATCGAAGTAGCGAATGCGGTTGGGCATGGTCTCGCCAAAGATCTCGGCCAGTGTGGGCGAGAGGCGGCCCAGTCGCAGCCGGTAGGCCAGGTAGGGCAGAAAACTTTCGGCAATATCCTCACGCACCGGAAAGTCGCGGGCATAGGTGGAGATGAAATTGCCGTCGGCATATTGGGCCGCGATCCAGCGGGGCGCCGTTGCGTGATCGGCATCCAATGAGGTATGGGCCGCCTCGTGAACCAATGTTTCCTCCAGAATGCCCTCTTGTTCATAGAACGCCGATTGCCCAGTGTGGATCAGAATGCTCTGGTTGCCGCCGCCAAAGAGTTGGACGCCCTGGTGAATCCAGACCATTTTCACGTCCGTGCGTAAGATGTGGGGCAGTTGACCGACGGCCCGGCCATATTTTGCCGCCTCCACCGCTGCCGCGTCCACAGTGCCAAATTCAGGATTGACCTGAATTTCGGTGGTAAGACCATCGGTAAAGCTGGCGTTGAAGAGAAAGGCGTTCACCGTCACCCAATCATTCACCCGCCGGTCGAACATCATCCGCTCTCCCTGGCCGGCATAGGGCGCGTCCTGAAAGGTGGTCGGATCGCCGGCGATGATGATGTCGGGATCGAGAAAAATGGTGCCGTCGAATGGGGGGATGGCGTCGTCACGGGTGATCGGGCCGGCGCCGGCTTTGGCCGGTAAGCTAGGGCTGATTGGGATCAGCAGCAGGAAAAACAAGGATAGTAGTACATAGCGCGTAATAGCAGTACGGCGCTTCATCTTTTCCCTCTTCAGTCAGTGTAACGAAAGGTTTTATACGTTAGCAGCCCTATGATTTTCGAGCATCTTTATCAATGTTCCTGCTACCCCAAAGGCGTTAAGTGGTGTCCAAATCGGGTATTCGCGACCCGGCGTGAGCAAAGCAACACCTTCTTCTTCTGAATTTTTAGTAGGAGCAAGAATAACTGGTGCGTCGATCTCTAGCTCGGCGCGCAGTTGCTCAATCGAGATCCCTTTACCTTCACGAGCGCTTTGACGCGCTTGAGCAACCCGCTGCTGAAAGAGGGGGTGGCTCAACATGGCTTCTTCCCACCACTCATCAGGCTCGTTCATCTCAGTTTTCTCAATGATTGTTGCCATTTGACTGCTTCTCTACCGGAGTAGGAGGTGCATCACTCTTTAACAAGAAGTCCAAAAGCGCTTTTTGTGTTTCAGGCGTGATACCCTTTAGCAACTCTTCAACGCTCATATCCGCCAACCGTTCTTCTGGGCTGAATAAAGCAAGAAGCTGGCGCTGTTTTTCGACATCCATGCCTTCGATCATATCTTGTGGATCCATCACAGCAACCAGATCGCGACCAATGTCCTCAGCCATAAACTCTAAATCTTTTCGTGATAGTCTGGATGAGATACCGGCCATCGTTAATACCTCCTTCGTGACTTGCGGTCGAACCTCATACGCGTAGCGAATATAGGTGTGCTTGCCTTCAGTGATCATCTGTTGAAGAAAGTCGCGAAACTTTTGCTGACTGGATGCACAGATGAGCAAGGGATAGTTTTTCGGAACAATCGACAGATGTTTTTTGTTTGATACCCCCCTTTTTAGCAGCAACAACAAATGGTTTTTGATTTAGTTAAATGCTCGAAGAAAGTCGGCAAAGCTGCCAATATGGAGCGTCTCTATATATCTACTTTTTACTTGGACAAAATACTTTGAATTAACAAGTGCACGAGGATCTGATTTGGAGTAGGACAAATTTCGATGTCTATCGTTTAGTGCTAGACGTAGATATTTTTCAGCAAATTGTGCTCGGTTCATGTTTTCATCGGGCTTAGAGGGAAGTAACTCAGGATCATTATCCCTAACATCAAATACCCTTTTGTACTCACGAAGTTTTAGCAAATTAGGTTGACGACGGATGACTTTTCGGTTACCTAAAGCCCAAGTTTCAAAACAAAAGTATTGTACAACAATATGAATCTCTACATTACAATGGTGATTACATATAAATTCAAAAATCTCATTGTACTTTTCTTGTTTTGACATATCTTCGGCATCGACACTTATTACAAGTCGATCAAACAACTGATTATCGTTAATATCGTGTATAGCATTTTCAATAACCTCAAAGTAGCCAGGGTAACCCATTGATGACACAATCAGGAAATTGTTGTCACTACTGATAAACGCACAACTTACTAATGATCGTCGCAGGGTGCTGAATCAGGGTTAACAGGTATTATAAACTAATACGTTTATCAGTAACTTCGGTTATGTAATTGACTGGGGACAGCATCGGATTTACTAAAGGTATCCATGATTTATAGACTATTGATTCAGTCTTACCTTCAGTTACTACATAAACATTCATTCTACGCCAAGTCTATAAAATGGATCATTAATAAGTTGAATAAACGCCTGCTGTCTCGATTTAGCAAATCTGCCAGCTACTTCTTCACCTTGTTTAACTGAAACTTGCATCCCTTCGCGGTGAAATATATACCAGTCCTGTACAGGGATCTCATTAATGATATAAGGATGGTGACTTGTCACAAAAAACTGCATTTCTTTATCTAAATCAAGAATAAACTCAGGAAAAAAATCGATAGCATTTATTCCTAGAGAATTTTCGTATTCATCAATAATATAGACCCCGTGCTTTGGCAGAATAAAAAGATCAGTAAGAATTAGCAGTACTTTCTGCATGCCTGAAGACAATTCGTTAACGGTAACCCATTCTTCAGAACCGCGCTCACGAATAGTAAATACAGGCACATTTCCAGGCATACCTAAGTTAGGTTCCAATTTGGATAGGTCAGTTATACGTGCTTCTTCCACAAATGGAAATACTTGTTTATATCTACTAATAATTTGCTGAAAAATATTCTTGAAGTATTTAGATAACAAGAATAGATTAGCACTCAGATTCATATCTGCCTGAAATAAAATTTTGATATCCTTACTAGCTTCAAGGCTTTGTATGATTCTTACAGGAATCGTATTGAGATTAGTTACCTTATTTAGCGCATCAACGGAAAACAGGCGACGTTGAATTGTAGTAAATCCTTCGTAAATTGGGCTAATATCGTCTTCTTCTTGGAGAAGAGAAATAGCCGTTTCTTGCAATGACAATTTAGGTAACGTGTTACCTTTATAACTAAAAAAATGTTGATTCCTCGCAACAATCGGAACCCAGTTATCATCTTCAAGCTTCCATATATTGTCTTGAGTAATACCGCCTAATTCTGGCAAATCAAGCCGCTTTTCAGTTCGAAGTTCCCATTTGTATATTGTACTATTGTGTTCAAATTTAACACACCAATCCCCATGTTTAAAATCTTTAGATACTGCAAATCGTCCCAAATTAAAAATTGTATTCAATAAACGACTTTTACCAGTAGCTGTATTCCCAACCAACAAATTAGTGTTTTTGAATTTAATGGCATCAAAATTCCACCCAGGTTTATCAACATCTTGATAATGGTATTCTATAAGTCTCATAAGTTTCTCTATATTACCAGAGTATAATAACGACTGGAATTAAAAACTTCTAATAATTCACGCTACTCTTGATAATTGTCACATATTAATTATATAGAAACTTCATGAACACAAAAATATATTTTTAATCTGTACGATTATAGAGTATTCATAGCGGCTTGCTAAGATTGAGTATACTAGATTCTAAGTTTTCTGTCAACCAGAGTTCTTTGTAAACTTTCTTGATCTCTGTTACATTAGCCAATCAATAAGTGGGCCAACAGAACAAACTCTATAAAGTTCTGTTAGCCTGCCCATCCGTCTGCGCCGCCCACTGCATGGTATAAAGGTTAAAATAGCGCCCCCGCTGGGCCAGCAACTCGGCGTAGTTGCCCAGTTCGACAATCTGTCCCTGGTCCATCACCACGATCTTGTCGGCGTTGACGATGGTGCTGCGGCGGTGGGCGATGACAAAGCTGGTGCGCTCGTGCATGAGATGGCCGCCTGTACCGCCGGCAATTCCACCGAGCCGCCGATGATGGTGAAGGTGCCGCGACAGTTGATGATCGGCTCGACGCCAATGGCGCGAAAGATACGCTGCTCCTCCGTTGGCGGCTGGTTGCCGACGCATTGCAAATGTTCAGAAATTGTACCTGTAGCTGCAACCTATCGCAATCGCGTTTTTTGCTCAGTGGCGGCCATGCATCACCGGCAAAAAGAGGAGCGCACTGGCCTCACCATAGGAAGGAACACAGATGATTTTGTTGAATCTGTCTTCCTTCCTATCCGTGTTTACTGGTTAGATCACAATTGGCGGGATGCTGCTCTCCTGGATCAAACTATTGAGCGCTTCCAGGTCATCGCTGAGGATGGCATGTAACGCCTTCAATTGATCATCGGCCTGACCGGCGTAGGTGTGGAAGAGTTCGCGCGCCTGTTTGGTTGGCACGCGATCGGCGCTGCCTACGACCGAAATCAGCGAGGCCAGTTTGGCATTGAGGCGCACCGGCTGGTTGAGACCAAAGGTGTCATCCTGTTCACCGGGCAGGATCAGCACCGTCTCAATGGCGTCCAGCTTTTTGACCAGGTCGTTAACGGCTTCAACCACAGCGCCGCCATTTTTCTTCTTACCCAGGCGATCCGCCCAGCTTTTGGCCTGAGTACGCACATCGCGCAGGGTGGCGATCCCTTCATGCACGGACGAAATCTTGCCATAGATCTCATCGAGCAGGGCGCTTTGCGTCTTCAGGTCGGCCAGCGGGGTTTGGACACGCGGGTCGTTGACCACGTCGAAACTTTCAGTCAACACCGTGTCGCCCACGGTTAACCGCACCTGGTAACTACCCGGCAACACGAAGCGACCATTGTTGGCGTCGCCGGCAGTCTTGTTGCCGCGCAGACGGGTGGCGCCGGTCTGACGCAGATCCCAGACAAAGCGATTCACCCCCGCCTTCACCGGCATCCACGGGCCAGGGTTGAGACCCTTGTCCTTGTCATCCAACTTGTCGTAACCGGCAGGTTTGGGGGCGAACTCACGGATCACATTGCCGTCGGCATCCAGAAAGGCGAGGGTGGCTTTGGCGTCGGCAGCGGGCGCTTCGGCCAGGTAGTAGTTAATCACTGCCCCTTGCGCCGCGCCTTTACCGCCATCCAACACATTCAGTTCGATCTGGCCGTGGTCATTCTTCTTGGCGTCGATGATGGCGCCCTTGCCCAGCCCCAGCCCATAGGCCCGCCCTTCGTCCGGCCCCCAATAGGCGGCGAAGAGATCAGGGAGGATGCGGTAGGTGGTGCGGGGTTGGAACAACTCGATTTTGGATTTTGGATTTTGGATTTTGGATTGCAACTGATGCAACGGGGTCAGGTCGTCCATGATCCAGAAGCCGCGACCGTGGGTGCCGGCGACGAGGTCGTTTTCTTTGACCAGGAGATCGTAAACAGGGGTGATGGGGAGGTTGGCGCCCCAGCGTTGCCAGTGGCCGCCGTCGTCGAGCGAGACGTAGATGCCGCTTTCGGTGCCGCAATAGAGCAGACCAGCACGGGCCGGGTCGCTGCGGATGACGCGGGTATAGTCGTCGAGGGGCAGGCCGTTGGTGATCAATGTCCAGCTCTTGCCATAGTCCGTCGTCTTGTAGAGATAGGGGGTGTTGTCATCCAGTTTGTACCGGGTGGCGGCCAGGTAACAGGTGGCGGCGTCATGGGGCGATGGCTCGACGTTGCGCACAAAGCTCCACTCCGGCAGGTCGGCGGGGGTGACATTTTGCCAGGTCGCGCCGTTGTCACGCGAGAGGTGAACCAGCCCATCATCGCTGCCGGCCCAGAAGACACCCCGTTCGTGGGTTGATTCCCGCAGGGTGGATAGCGTGCAGTAGTGTTCGGCACCGCTGGTGTCTTTGGTGATCGGGCCGCCGGAGGCTCTCAGCTTTTCGGGGTCGTTGCGTGTCAGGTCGGGGCTGATGGCTTCCCAACTGAGGCCCTCATTGGTGCTGCGGAAAACTTGATTGCCGGCGCAGTAGAGAATGTTCGGATCATGGGGCGAGAGCAGAATCGGGAAGGTCCAGGGGAAGCGGATCTTCAACTCGCCGGGGCCGATGCCGCCGTGGGGTTCGGGGTTGACGTTAATCAGTTGGATGTGGCCGGTGCGATGGTCATAGCGTTGAAAAGCGCCGCCGCCGCCAGGAGAAGAACCAACCGCGCCGACATAGACAATGTTTGAGTCTTCGGGATGGACGGTGATAAAGCCGCTTTCGCCCGTGCCGGCAGCATAGCAGTCGCTCCAGGGAATGATGCCCTCGACCGTGTTGCTGGGGACGCTGATGCTCGAATTGTCCTGCTGGGTGCCGTAGACGCGATAGGGGAATTGGTTGTCGGCACAGATGTTGTAAAACTGACCGGTCAATTGGTTATAAATCGTCGAGAAGGTGGCGCCGCCATTGAAGGAGATGTTGGCGCCGCCGTCGTTGGTCTGGATCATGCGCTGGTTGTTACGCGGGTCGATCCAGAGGCCGTGGTTGTCGCCATGCGGGGTGGCGATGGCCTCCCAATTTTTGCCGCCGTCGGTCGATTTCCAGAAGCCCAAGTTACAGACATAGACAGTGTCGGGGTCTTGCGGGTCGGCGTAGACGTGCATGTAGTAGAAGGGGCGATAACGCAGGTCTTGTTTGATGCTGACCTTCTGCCACGTTTCGCCAAAGTCATCGGAGCGGTACATGCCTGGATCTTCTTGCGACTCGATGAGCGCCCAGACCCGCCCGGCTTTGGCCGGCGAAGCGCTGACACCGATCTTGCCGATTAGGCCGCTTTGGGGCAAGCCTTTGTTGCGGGTAATCTCCGTCCAGGTTTCGCCGCCGTCGAGCGATTTCCAGAGACCGCTGTCCGGCCCGCCGCTGGAAAGCTCCCAGAAGTTGCGGTGACATTCCCAGAGGCTGGCGTAGATCACGTTGGGGTTGTTGGGGTCAAAGGTCAGATCGACAGCGCCGGCTTTGTCGCTTTTATAGAGGGTTTTGCGCCACGTTTTGCCGCCGTCCGTTGACTTGTAGACGCCCCGTTCTTCATTTTTACCAAAGGCATGACCCAACGCCGCCACAAAGACAATGTCGGGGTTGCGCGGGTGGATGCGCACCTGGCCGATGTGACGGGTTTCGGTTAGGCCACAATGGGTCCAGGTTTTACCGCTGTCGGTCGATTTGTAGACGCCGTCGCCATAAGAGACATCGATGCGGATGGTGGTCTCGCCCATGCCGACATAGATCACGCTGGGGTCGGCCTCGGAGACGGCAATCGCGCCGACCGAGGACGTTTTCAGATAGCCATCCGAGATATTGACCCAGGTGGTGCCGGCATCGGTTGTTTTCCAGACGCCGCCGGCCACCGCGCCAAAGTAGAAGACCGCCGGGTTGACCGGGTCGCCTGCGCCGGCGACGACACGCCCGCCGCGCGAGGGGCCAATACAGCGCCACGTCATGGCGTCCAGTAACTGTTGTGTGCGAAGAGCCATAGGATTCTCCAGTGATGTAGTTGGGGTAGTGAATATTGGGTAGTTGATATTGGCTATTTTACCCCACGCGGGCAAATTGGGCTAACAAGCAGGGAGAGCGGATCGCCACCCGGTTGCAAGACAAGCAAGAAGAACAATGGCGCTTCAAACGGATCCTTATTGACAAAATAACGGGGGCCGGTTTGTTGATCAACAAACCGGCCCCCGTTGCTGCGACAGTAGCGTTGTTCTACGTTCAACCCTTACCGCCCGTTGCGGCCACGCCCAGAGGAACCCTGTTCCATGGCACTGTTGATAATCTCATCGTAGAGAGCTTGATCCAGGTATTGCGGTGTGTAGCCCTCCCCAGTCTTTTGTGCCAACAGGCGGGTAAAGGCGCGTAGATGATTACGCGAGCCACGGGTTAGGTTGGTAAAGACTTGTTCAACATCGGCATTATCCGTTTGGGCCAGACGATTCTGTAGATCAACAATATCGAGATCTTCAATCGTCGCCCCCACCCGCAACGCGGCGGCCAACGATTGGCTACCCTCGGCCACGAGTTGGTCATAAAGCGTTTGCAACGTTGCATCGGTAAAGACGCCGATCCCCTTGCCAACGGTTGGGTCGGTCAAACCATAACGATCCAACAACATCTGAACTGCTTCGGTATGGGTGGTCTCACTGTTGGCAATATTCTGGAAAATGGGTAACGACCATTGCGCAGCGAGGGTCATATAGACATCGTGCGCCAATTTTTCCTCTTCGCGCATATAGAGCAACGCATCGCGTTCAGCCGTGCTGAGGTCGCTTTGTGGCAGTTGCTCAATCGCCGCGCGCAACTGCACCGGATCGATGGTGGTGCTGCCCATACGGTCAACCTTCAGCCAGTTGTTGGCGACGGCTGATCCATTCCCGGCGCGGATTAGACCCTGGGCCGGCATCGCACAAGCAGTCACAGCCAATAAAAGAGCAGAAATCACGACTATACGAATTAAATTTTGCGTACGCATTAGATACCTCCAGCTTATTTCTGTCGATCCGCCCTTGGTTTTCAGCCTTGGGGAGGAAGTGTTGATGACGTTGTCATCTTCAGTATAGCCGTGGGTTGTGATGGGTTTTTGAAGGAGATATAGGGGAATTGTGAATCTAACAGCAACACACAAGGTAGCCGCCGCCAGAACTTGAACGAAATTTTTCCCTTGCCTTTGACGACAAAGAGAAAAAAAGGCGTTGTCGAAGCGATCACCAAGTCGTGACGTTATTGACCTGGCGCATGGCGGCTTCGGCCTCGCGCATCATGCGGCTAAGGCTGCGCGGGTAGCGGACGATGGCGGTGGGTGGTTTGTAGAGCGCCGGCAACGGGGTTGGCGTGGGGTTATGGGTGTCGTTAAAACAGGGGCGATACTGTTGGATCAGGCGCGTTTCGGCAGCAGTGCGATCATAGCCCAAATCAGCAAAGATGATTTCCTGGGCGGTATAGAGGTCAATGGCAAAGTTCATCGAACGGGGCCAGTTGACACGAATAAACTTGCCGATCAGCGAGCGCCCCTTAAAGCCATCGTGTAAATGCCGCCAGATACGGGCAAAGGCCAATTCCGACTGACCGACATAGAAGACCACCGGGGCAGCAGCGTCGGTGCGAAAGAGATATAAGTCATAGGGCAGCCAGATCGGTGGACATTCCTGGTGTGTAAGGAATTCTTTGATGGTGATGGTGAGCATAGCGCTATCATACCACAGGCTCAGAACTGGTCGCTAATGCTCCCAGTTCTGAGCTTGCCAACCAACGGCTACCTCACGATCGGCAGATAAAAACGATTTGTCTGCCCCAGCAGACCATAGCGCGACAACTGGGTGATTTGGGCGGTTATCCCATCGCTCAGGCGTGCGGTGATGGTGATGCCATCAGTCACCCACTGGCTGCCTTGTAAACGGTAGAGCTGGACTGTGTCGGCCATAACCGGGCCGCGCAGCGTATCACTGTAGCGCAGGGTAAGGGTGAGCGGATTGGTCAAGCTTGTTGGCGTAGCCGTCAGCGCCACGACATGACCAATCGGCAGCAGGGGATTGGGTGTGGTGGGCGCAGGCTCATAGCTCATGGTAAAGAGCGTTGCGGTCATAACGCTGCCCGGCGCCACCACCAGGGTTGCATGTTGACCGCTGTCGTGGTGGGTCATGATGCCGCCGGCGCTGGTGATAAACCGAGTGCTGTGGGTAAGGGTAACCGTGAAGGTGGTTGTGTAGGTAAAACTTTCCGTGCCATCTTCACCAACGATCAAGAGATCAACCGCATAAGGACCGACAGGCAACGGGTCAAGCCAAATCGATAAGGCCCACGGTGTCAAGGCTTGACCACAGGGAATGCCCACCGGGATGATGGCGTTGACTCTGATGCGGTTCGCCGTTACTTCGTGCGTCTTGTAAACGGGCACACAAGCATCCCGCCAGATACCGCCGGCGCTGAGGATGATCGCCTCGTTACGGGTTGGCCTTGGCGGTGTCACGCTCAGGTGAACGGCAGGTGTCACCACTTCGTGGGCAACCAGTTGGTGCAATGCAGCAAGCGGGTGCAAGGATTGCGCAGTGGCATGACGCTCTGTTGGGCGGTTGAAGCCAGCGCCACTGACCGGCAGCGGTGCGGCCAGGAGCCAAAGGAAAGAAAACAACAGCAGGCTGCCAATCCCGACCGTTAGGCAGGGAGCGGTTCGTCGTAGGGAAACATTGAATGTTGGCATAGGATGAGAAAAGGGTTGCTATGGCTTTGCTTGGTTGGCTGAACTTGTTCGTCCATTATAGCATAATAACAATTTGCCTGTAAATGCCCAGCAAAGCGCGCAATAACAAACACCTTTATAGGGGCGGCTCGCTGTGTGGTATACCAAGATAACATCAAGATTCGGCGTCATTGTTGATTGACTACGGGGCAACCGTGAAATTTCCCTACGGCCTGGCCGATTTCTACTCCATTCGCAAAGAGGGTTATTTTTATCAAGACCGTACCGCGTTTATCCGCACGGTGGAAGAGCGGGGGAAGCAGTTGGTCTTCCTGCGCCCGCGCCGTTTTGGCAAGAGCATGTGGATCAGCACTTTAGCCAACTACTATAATGTGGCGCGGGCTACCGACTTTGCCATGCTCTTTGGCGACCTGGCGATTGGGCAAAATCCCACCTTACTGCACAATCAGCACTTTATTTTGCGCTGGGATTTTTTGGTGGTGGACTAAAGGTTTCACCTGGCTCAATCTGAATCTCGTAAGCGATAACGTACACAATTCAGTGGGGTCTCAGTATAGCACAGGAGATCTGTCAATCAAGCGAGATCAGTAGCCCTACAGGTGCATTTCTACTGTTTCGCCAACAATAGAAATGCACCCAGCCATTCAGAATACTACGCCGTCAACGCCGCCGCCACCCGTTCCGGGGTAAAGGGAATCTGACGCAGACGGGTTCCCGTCAAAGCGAAGAACGCATTGCCAATCGCCGCCGCCACTGGGCCAATCGGAGGTTCGCCGACGCCGCGTGGTTTGCCGTCACCGGCTTCCAGCAGGACGACTTCAACATGAGGCGCGTCGCGCATGGTGAGGAGCGGGTAGGTGTCAAAGTTGTTGAGCGCGATCTGCCCATCCTTCACCTGTAGCTCTTCCAAAAAGGTCGAGCCGACGCCCCAGATGATATTGCCTTCAATCTGCGCCGCCGCGCCGTCGGGGTTGATGGTGAGACCGCAATCCATCGCCGCCGTGATCTGATGTACCTTGATACGGTTGGTTGTGGCGTCAAAAGAGACCTCGGCCACCTGCGCCACCACCGTATCGGCGTCGATGCAACAGGCCAGTCCACGCGCCCGTCCCTCTGGCGCAGTTTGTCCCCAGCCGGACTTTTCCGCAACAGCTTCTAACACTGCGCACAACCGTTTGCTCCGCTGGTCATCCCCCAGATGATTGAGGCGGAACGCAAGTGGATCAACGCCGGCGCTGTGAGCCAATTCATCCATAAAGCTTTCAATGGCAAAGACGTTCGCCAGCAAACCCAGCCCACGCCACCACCCCGTGCGCACCGGCAACTGAATGCGATGGGCGACGGTTTGCAGGTTGGCAATTGCATAGGGAATGCGCGCGCCACGAACAGCCCCAAAGTCGGCGCCCATGATCAACGCCAGAAAGCCGGGGAGAAAGCCAAAAGCGACATCACCACTGGCCTGCTGATGTTCCAACGCACTGATCTTGCCATTCTCATCCAGGCTGGCGGAGAGTACATGATGGGTCGGCGGGCGGAAATAGCCATAGCGCAACTCTTCGGTGCGATCCCAGCCCACATGCACCGGCACGCCCGCCGCTTTGGAGAGGCGCGCCGCCTCGACCGCCACTTCAAAGCCGGCCTTGCGCCCAAAGCCGCCGCCCAGGTAGGTCGGAATGATTTCGACCTTTTCCGCTTCCAGGCCAATTGCCTCGGCCACAATGTCACGCGTACGCCCTTGCATTTGGGTCGAAACCCAGATACGAGCGCTATCACTGCGCACATCGGCCAAGGCGGCTTGCGCTTCCAACGGGGTTTGCACAGCAAAGGGGGAACGATATTCGGCGCGCAGGGTGGTCTGTTGTTGTAAAAGAGTGGGTGCGTCACCTTCGCTTTGAATGATCACGCCGCCGTTGTCACCTACCGTCACCGCCTGGTCGATCTCGGCCTGTTGCCAAAGTTTGCCCTCCTCCCAGGTCAATTGGAGTTCAGCCAAGGCAGCACGGGCTTGGGCGCGAGAATCGGCGACGACACCAGCAAAGTCGGCTTCGGTGACAACGGTATGGACGCCGGTCATCTCCTTCGCTTTACCCGGTTGTGCGGCGGTCAATTTGGCTTCAATCGTCGGCGGGCGGGCAATGGCGCCATATTTCATGCCTTCGACGCGCATGTCGTAGCCATAGATCGCGGCGCCGGTGACTTTGGCCGGAATATCGACACGAGGCAGGGACTGGCCGATCACCTGAAAGTCGGTATAATTTTTCAGGGGCGGTGCTGTCTCCGGCACTTCCCACTCGCGCTTGTTGGCGACCAGGGCGGAAAAGTCAACCCGTTTGGTGGCGTCGCCAGTCACAGCAAAGCCACGCCCGTCAATCACCACTTTGTCTACTGGTTGACCCAAGGTGGTCGCCGCTTCCGCCCGCAACATCTCGCGCAGGGTGGCAGCCGCTTCGCGCAACGGCGTATAAACGCTTGTGACCGACATGCTGCCGCTGGTGCCAAAGCTATCGGCGGGGCCAACGTGGGTGGTGGCTTGGGCCACATCCAGATCCGCCCAACCAATGCCCAACTCTTCGGCGGCAATTTGGGCCAGCGCCGTATGCACCCCCTGCCCCATCTCTACTTTGGCCGTATAGAAGCGGATGCGGCTATCCTCCAGCACTTCAAACCAGGCCCACGGATCGCGCGGCCACTCAGCGCCCGGCACACCTTCACCGCTGTCCATCGAATTCGCCATCTGCAAATGCAACGCTGGCATGCCAAAGGTCCACCCCAACGCCAACCCCACGCCAGTAACACCAGCGCCAATGAGAAAGCCCCGGCGACTCATACGCCAGCGCCGTTTTACATTTTCAGTTTTATGTTTTGTGTTTTGCGTTTCCGTGGTCATGCAGCCACCTCCTGCTGACTAGCGGCCATTTGGCTGGCGGCGCGGGAAACGGCGCGCTTGATGCGTACATAGCAGCCACACCGGCAGTAGTTGTTGCTCATGACGTTGACTAGATCCTCTTCGCTGGGCGCCGGATTTTGTTCGAGAAAGGCGGCGGCGGCCATGATCTGGCCGCTCATACACCAGCCACACTGGGGTACTTGCTCGTCGATAAATGCTTGTTGCACCGGATGCAGGGTGATGACATTGTCGCTGCCGATGGTCGCCAACCCTTCAATGGTACGGACGGCGCGCCCCTCTACCGCAGCCAGCGGCGTGACACAGGCGCGCATGGCAACGCCATCGACGTGGATGGTACAGGCGCCGCAGATGCCCATACCACAGCCAAACTTAGTGCCGGTTAGCCCCAATTCATCACGTAGCGCCCAGAGCAAGGGCTGGCTAGGGTCGGCAGCAACTTCATAAATTTCATTATTAATTGTTAACTGCATGGCAGATCCATTTCCATAAAGATGATGCAAATCCTTTGCAAAATATGAACAAAGAAGTTTCTGTCCACTATAAAAGAGCCAATTGACAATTGCAGTAGGTCAGGTTCCGATTGACAGATCGGCCACTTCCAGCCACTGTTCTTCGGTACAGGCGACCAGTTGGTGCCTGGGTAAAGACCAGGGCGTCACGGCCATCGCCTGGTTGTCCTTCCAGATCACCAGACCGAGTGGGCCACCGGGAGCTTGATCACAATGCAACACGGGTTGGTCATCAACAAAAAAGTGCGCCGCTTTGTTGCCCCAGACCAGACGATAGGTATGCCACTCTGTTATATCAAGCGCCAGCAGCGCTTCATGGACGCCAATCGCCCGCTGCCCAAGCGGCCAAAGCAGACGGTAGAGTGGGCGAATGCGCATCAGCGGCATGGCAATTGGTGTCGTCGGCGCCAACAGAAAGAAGGGCCAGCGCCAGGCATCAATGGTGGCCGCTTTCCAACCCGGCCCCGGCACATCCAACGCCAGCGCCATATTGGATGGCGGCGAACTGAAGAAGAACCAGATAGCACGGGGCAGGGTCGGCCACTGTTGCCGCCCCAAGCCAAAAGGGTTGTTCCAAAAACCAAAGCCGGCAGTGCCGCGCACTTGATCAACTGGATGAGAGAAGCGGGCGCGCAGGGTCAGGGTCAACGGCGGTCGCCAGGGGAAGCGGTGGCGCGGCAGCCCCTGGTAATCGTCAAGTTGGGCGTTGGTATAGCGGTTGGCGGCGGTTTGGCCGTTCGCTAGTCGCCAACCGGTGGCGGTTGGGGTCAATTGACTATTGCCAACAAGCAAAGGCCGCAGGTGGTTGAATGGTATCATAGGGCTTTGCATCCATCATAGCAAAGGGAACGGTCTCCTTCCTGAAAGAGGCAGAAGTCGGTCGATTATGGTGAACACTCGTTGACTCCTCCAAGAAAGGGCAGACGACTGGTTATCTGCTCTCCGCCACAATGATGCCCACCTTGAACAGGCCAGCCGTACATTCGTGCAGGGCTGGGACAAAGCCGGCTAACGTCAGGCGGGCGGCGATGCGATCCAACGCGGCCGGTTCCGGGCGACCATAGAAGAGCGGCAAGAAACGTTCCCATAGTGGATTCGTGGTTGTTACCCAAAGACCAACAATCACCAGGCGTCCAACACCAGCGCTGGACGCTGGCGCAAGCACGCGGGCGCATTCGGCTACTGTACTCGACTCCAGGATATAGGGGGCCGGAAAGGTGGCGACGATGGTGTCAAACGAGTGATCGGCAAAGGGCATAGACTGTGCTTGCGCCTGTACCAGTGGCACCCCTAGACCAATCGTGCGGAGTTTGCGTCTCGCCTCGTTGTGCATGGCTGGTGATAGGTCGAGGCCAACGGTGAGCGCTGTTCTGGCGGCCAGATGCGGCAACAATTCACCGGTGCCAAAACCCAATTCCAAGACGCGGGGCCCTTGCAAATGGGCAAGCGCCAACCGACGCCAGCGGTCCCATTGCCCAAAGCTCACGAGCCAACTGATGAGATTATAGTAGCCCGCCAGTTCGGCATACAACCGTTCACAGGCCCAGGCGTAGAGGCGTCTTACCATGAGGTTAGCCCACATATTACGACGTTTACTAGACGAATTACCCACGAAGCGTGAACGCAGGCTAAACATAGGGCAATAGACCGCCGCCAAGCCCCTTACGTCCTCCGCCATAGTTGAATAAGTTTGGCTTTGCCCTTACAATAGGTAGGAACAGAGTTCATTCCTGCCATTGTAGCCACCAATACCACCACCCAGGAGTGGACTCTGGCTTATGGTAAGCCCCGTTCCCGCAAGTAATGATGCCACAAGAGTCGTGCCGCCACCGCCCGCCAGGGTCGCCACCCTTCCGCTAATGTTTCCATCTCAACCACTGTTGGCCGCTGCGCCAGTCCTTTGATCGTTTGCATCGCCACTTGCAACGCCAGATCGCCCACGGGCCAGACATCTGGTCGCCCCAGACACATGAGCAGATAAATATCCGCCGTCCACGGCCCAATGCCTTTGCGCGCTACCAACGCAGCGCGTGCGGTTTCATCGGGCGCCGTCAGCAACCCATCAATATTGAATGCACCAGTGATAATGGCTTGTGCTAGATGGCGACTATAGCCGGCCTTTTGGCGACTGAAACCAACCGCACGCAGCGTCTCATCATCCAATTCGAGAAAACGTGTGGGCGTCAACGGCGTCGCCACGGCCAGCAGCCGATCAAAAGCCGCCCGCGCCGAAGCCAGCGACACCTGCTGTTCCAAGATAATATGCACCAGCGTGGGAAAGCCCGGTTCCCGCGCCCACAATGGCGGCGGCCCCCAGCGATGGACAATCGCGGCCAAGTCGGCATCCTGCGCTGTCAGGATGGCTACACCTTCCAACAGACGGGCTTCGGTTAGTGGTTCAAAAAACAAATCAGCCATACGAGACCTTTACCAGCACAAAAGCGCAAACCCCGCTCCTTACGAGTCCGTGACTCGCACCAGTTCACCCCTCCCGCTCCTCGCGAGTCCGTGACTCGCACTAGTTCACCCCTCCCGCTCCTCGCGAGTCCGTGACTCGCACCAGTTCACTTGCCACAAATTTTGGCACAGAAATACGCGTAATTTATAACAGGTCAGGGCGAGTCACGGACTCGCCGGGAGCGTACAAAAACCAGGGCGAGTCACGGACTCGCCGGGAGCGTACAAAAACCAGGGCGAGTCATGGACTCGCCGGGAGCGTACAAAAACCAGGGCGAGTCATGGACTCGCCGGGAGCGTACAAAAACCAGGGCGAGTCACGGACTTGCAAGGAGCCGGTTGGCAAGCAGTGGGATCACATAGCCAGCCGATAAACCGCCTGAGCATTCCCACCCATAATCGCCGGGCGCATGGCTTTGGGGAAAGCGCGAGCGGTGAAATCGGGCGTGTCCCCGTCCCAGTGGGGGTAGTCAGTGGCGAACATGAGCATGCGTTCGGCGTCGAACATCTCCAGGATGGCATGAAAGTGTTTGGTATCTTCCGGCTCTTCAATGGGCTGGGTGCTAAAGCGAACATGCTCGGTTACAATTTCGCTGGGTAGGCGATCCACCCACGGCGTGGTCATGCGCAGCGCCTTCCAGTTCTTGTCAAAACGCCAGAGGATCGGCGGCAACCAGGAGACGCCCCCTTCCAACATGACAAAGGTCAGATCAGGAAATTTGGTGAAAACCCCCTCCGTCACCAGACTCGTTAGATGGGCAATGTAACTGCAAACCAAGCTGGTGTGCCATTCAAAATAGCTGGTCGGGTAGCCTACATTGGTTGGCGGGCCAGAGAGGCCCACCCCTTCCGTACCGGGGTGGATCGCCACGGGCAAGCCATGTTCGACGGCGGCGGCATAGATCGGGTGGTAGTAGCGCTGACCATAGGGCATCCGTGCGGCGCTGGGCATGATGACCTGGACAACACCCGGATGATCGCCCAGGCGATGAATCTCGCGCACCGCCAGTTCCGGGTCATTGGGATAGATGGCAAGCGAGGCGCGATACCGAGGATCAACCGGCAACCACTCTTCAATTAGCGCATCATTCATGGCTGCAATGAGCGCTGCGGCATAGTCCGGCTCCGGCGAGAGGCCCAGATGTAACACGGAACCGGTGTTGAGAATGCCAATATCCAGCGCAAACGGATCAAGCAGATGGGTGGCAAGGGCGGTCGGGCTATCTTCTACCCGGCTACCATCTTCCAGGATAGCGTCAGGGCGATTGACACCATTGGGATTCCAATAGCCCAGCGTGCCGGAGCCACGGCTACCTGAGTCAAACCGCATTCGCCACGGCTGCGCCAGGCGATGACCAATGTACTTGGCCGGGATGCCGGGATGGATGTCTACATCAACAATCGGATATTCTTTGGGCATGAAACATTTCCTTACTCGTGATTCGTGTTGCGTGTCTGGTTATTATACCTGGAAAGGGGAACTTTGGCATCTCCGCTTTTACGCAACAAATTATTAGGTAACACGGATCTGTTCATCATTTATCCGTGTTCCTTCCTATCCGTGTTCACTGTTTTTTGGGTGCGTCCCGATTGGGGTACCCCCTCTATCCGAACCGCAAGCGTTAGCGAGCGGCGCTTTCTGCTCGCTAACGCTTGCGGTTCGGACGAAACTCGCCATTTTTTCGGCGCACCCAATTTTTAGGCAAATGGATAAATTGAGGTCAAGATGTATAATGATGGTAATTCTTTCATCAGCATATACCAAGATTTGGAGATGAGCTATGCTTCCAAGCAAAATCGTCGTGATTGGTGCGGGCAGCGCCAGTTTCGGCCTGAATACGATTGCTGCCCTCATGAAAAGTGAACAACTGCGCGGCAGTCAGATTGCGCTAGTGGATCGCAACGCCGAACGGGTCGCATTGATGGGTCGATTGGCGGCGCGTCTCAATCGGGAGTGGGCCGCCGACATGACCATCACGACCTACACGCACCACCGCGATGCTTTGCCCGATGCCCATTTTGTTGTGTCGGCAATTGAAGTTAATCCGCGTGAAGAACTGTGGCAGCGCGACTTTGAGATCACCCGTAAACATGGCGTGCGCCAACCCTATGCCGAAAATGGCGGGCCAGGCGGCTTAGCCCACACCTTGCGCAACGTAGGTCCGGTGCTGGAAATTGCCCATGATATGGAGGAAGCCTGCCCCGACGCCTGGTTTGTCAACTACTCCAACCCCATGATCCGCGTCTGCGACGCCATTGCTCGCTATAGCAAAATCAAGGTGGTGGGACTGTGTCACCAAGTCAAGGAAGGTTTTGGCTTGGTCGGCTTGACCCTGGCCGACGAGTTGGGCATTACCGTGCCGCCGGGCATTATCAACACCAACGCCGACCCCGACATCTGGCCGAAGATGGGGCAGGTGATCCGCCAAACCTTGCCGCTCATTGACATCAAAGCGGCAGGTCTCAATCACTTCACCTGGATGCTCGACATTCGCGACAAACGCACCGGTGCTGATCTCTATCCGCTGGTGCGTGAACGGTGGCAACGGCACTCCGCCGATTTTGAGCCGTTGACGACGCGCATGTTTCATGCCTTTGGTCGGCTGCCGGTGCCAGGTGATCAACATATGTGTGAATATTTGCCCTGGCTTAGTAACCCCGTCACCAAGCCGTGGGAAAAGTATAACGTTGCGCTCTACCGTTGGGCGGTCAACAACCAGCGGCGCGAAAACCGGTTGCAAGAGATTGCCGCTATGGCCGCCGGTACAGCTTCGATTGACGCGTTAGCCGCCTCAGATAGTGAAGGGGCGCTAGAGGTGATCGAAAGCATTGCCGGCGCCGGGCAGCATTATCACCTGGCGGTCAACTTGCCAAATCGGGGGCAGATTGCCAACTTGCCGGTTGGCGCGATTGTCGAGACGCCAGGGTTCAGCAACGGCGCCGGCATTCAGCCGCTCACGTTGGGCGCCTTACCAGAGGGGATTGCCGAACTTTGTCGCCGTGAGACCACGGTGGCGCGCCTGGCCGTTGATGCGGCGGTGCATGGCGATCGGCAGGCGGCGTTGCAATGTCTGCTGCTCGACCCGGTGGTGGATGATATTGAGGCGGCACAAGCGATTTTAGCGGATTATTTGGAGAGTTACCGTGAATATCTGCCGCAGTTCTGGCGGTAACCATGCCACAAAATCAGGACTATCGCATCTTCGTTGGCGCTTTTCCCCAAGGCGACCTTGCCAATCGCATCCAGGCGCTGCGGGAACAGTACGATCCGGTGACGGCCCGCATTACCGCGCCCCATGTTACGCTGGTCGGCACTTATTGGCGGGGCGGCTTGGCTACGCCAGCGAATGAAACAGAGACAATTGCACGGTTACAAGCCAGCCAACGCGAATTGCAGCCCTTTGCGTTGGCGCTGGGCGGCATTGCCACCTTTCCACCAGCGGATCGGCCCGTGATCTATCTGCAAGTGGCAGTGACGCCGGCGCTCTTGGCGGTGCGTTCGGCGCTGCTGGAGGTGCTGGGGCGGGACAAACATCGCCACTTTACACCGCACTTGACGCTGGCGATGCGGCTGAAAGGGTCGGCGGCGCGCCAGATGGTGGAAGAGTTACAGCAGAGTGAATGGCAGACCGGACATTGGTCGGCACCAATTGAGCGGTTAGCACTGATGCAACGCGGGCCAGATGATCCAGCGTGGCGGGAAATTGCCACCTTTTCATTAGTCGCTAAGGGATAGAACAAACCAAGAACGGCGGTTGGGGTTCGTCAATGAATAAGTAAAAACGCTCTCAGCGAGTCCGTGACTCGCCCTGGCCGGTTGCGAGTCACGGACTCGCTGAGAGCAGTGTAGTAATTTATATTGTTACGAACACTTACTAGCCATCCCCCTTTCAGTGGAATCATTATTCAATCAAATCATCGAAATTGAGGAGAGCTATGCGTATTGCCATCGCCCATATTGGGCAAGAGACCGGGAGCTTCACCCCCAGCCCTACCACTATCGACACCTTTCGTTCGTTTGGCCTGTATGAAGGTCAGGAAATTCTTGACAAGATGCACAATGTCGGGCCGGTGGGCGGCTTTCTCGCCGCAGCGGCAGAAGAAAAGCTCGATTATACGCCGCTGCCGGTGGTGCAAGCCTGGGGCGGGGCGCACGGTGCGTTGACCGCCGAGACCTTGCTCTTTCTGGAAGAGAAGCTCGTCACTGGTCTCCAGCGCGTGCTGCCGGTCGATGGCTTTTTCTTTAGCCAACATGGCGCCGCGGCGGCGGACAACGACCCCGATGTCGAAGGCTATCTGCTGGCGGCGGCGCGGCGGGTGTTGGGGCCGGATGTGCCGATTGTCTGCCCGCTGGACCATCATGGCAACGTGACCCAACGGATGATGGCGCTGATGACCGGCATGGTCGCTCATCGCACCCAGCCCCACCTGCCTTTTGAGACGGGCAAGCTGGCCGCGCATCAACTCTTTGCCATCCTCCGCGGCGACATTAAGCCGACGATGGCCTGGCGCAAAATTCCCATGCTCGCCCACCAGGAGCAATTTCTCACCAGTAGCGGGCCGATGAAGGCCTGGTTTGATCGCGCCCGCGAGTACGAAACCATGCCCGGCGTGGTCAGCGTTTCCCCCTTCCCCATGCAGCCCTGGCTCGATGTGCCGGAGGGCGGCTGGGCGACAGTGGTCATCACCAACAACGATCAAGCGCTGGCCGAGCGGCTGGCCGATGAACATGCCCGCATGGTCTGGGAGATGCGTGATCAATTTTGGGTTTACGAGAGCATTCCGGTGGCCCAGGCCGTCGAGCAAGCCGTCGCCGCCGAACGGGGCGTGGTGCTCCTCTCCGATACCGGCGACAGCGTCTTTGGCGGCGCGCCGGGGGATAGCACCCACATTCTGCGAGAATTGTTGCGCCAACAGGTCAACCAGACCGCGCTTGTGCCAATCGTCGATGCCGAAACTGTGGCCCAGGCGATCAACGCCGGCATCGGCAGCACGATCACGGCCCAGTTGGGTGGCAAACTGGCGACGGCCTTCCATCAACCGGTGCCGGTCACGGCCAGGGTTGCGGCTATTGGCGGCGGGCGGATTGAGGCCGAAGTGGTGGGCATGGAGTCCTTTAACATGGGTCGCGCCGTGCTGCTGGAAGCGGGCGCCATCAAAATTGTCGTCAGCGAACATGAGGGCATCGGCGGCAATCACCCGGTGGTCTATCGTCACTTTGGCATTGAGCCGGCCCAGGCCAAGATGGTGGTGATGAAGACGGCCAGCAATTTTCAATATTACGCTGACATGACCGCCACCATCATCCGTGTCGATACGCTGGGGCCGACCATGTCCCACCTGGAGCAATTCCCTTGGCAAGCCGTGCCGCGACCGATCTATCCGCTGGATCAGAATGTCCGCTTTGGCGAACATGGTTGAGGAAGCGGCGAACAGGGGTGTGTTACCCTGGTTCATAAGCCAGGCGCGTACGCATCAACTGGTTGATGCCTTTTTGTCCTACGCTGCGTATTGTCAGATACAGAACAAATTCCATTGACAAAAGGAGTTACACCATGACAAACAAACATCTCTACCGCAGCCGCAGTGACCGCAAGTTGGCCGGGGTCTGTGGCGGACTGGCGCATTATTTTGACATTGATCCAACATTGGTCCGTGTCGCCTTTGCAGTGCCACCCCTCATCGGCATCGGCAGTCCAATTTTGATCTACCTCGCACTCATGCTGATTGTGCCTGAAGCAGCATCGGTCAGCAGCGAACAATCAGCGGTTGAGCAGAGTATGGCGCCAGTCGCCGTCTAAGAGAGCGCCAGACCGGGAAAATTCTATGTGAATTAAATCACAAGATGAGCGTTTTTACACCGTTGCTGGTATAATAGCAGAGACAACGTGACAGGCGCGGGGCTTGACACCGGCGCCTGTCACGCCATCTGCATTGATCAAATGAACGGAGTAGTCTCATGAAACTTGTGATTATCGGCGGTGTGGCCGGTGGCGCGTCGGCAGCGGCGCGTGCTCGACGATTGAGCGAAGAAGCTGAAATTATCATCTTGGAGCGGGACGAATATGTCTCTTTTGCCAACTGTGGTCTGCCCTATCACATTGGCGGCGACATCAAAGAGCGGGCGGCGCTGTTGCTCCAGACGCCGGAGAGTCTGAAAACGTCCTTGAACCTGGATGTGCGCACGGGTCACGAAGTGTTGACGATTGACCGGGCCAACAAATGGGTGACAGTGCGCAATCGCGCCAGCGACAACGAGTACCAGGAAAACTACGACAAATTGGTTCTCTGCCAGGGGGCCAACCCGGTGCGGCCACCATTGCCTGGCATTGATCACCCGCGCCTCTTTACGCTGCGGAACATTCCTGACATGGACGCCATCAAAGCGGTGGTTGATCAGGGCGCGCAGAGTGCGGTCGTCATCGGCGGCGGCTACATTGGCGTCGAAATTGCCGAAGCGCTGCGGCAGCGCGGTCTGCAAGTCGATCTGGTCGAGATGTTAACGCAGGTCGTGCCGCCACTGGATGCCGAGATGGCGCGTGATTTGGCCTACCACATGGAGAGCCACGGCGTGACCTTGCACCTTGGCGTCACGGCCCAGTCATTTGATGATGTGGCTGGTCGTATTCAGGTCAAGTTGAGCGACGGCGTGACCTTGGTCAGCGACCTGGCGATCATGGCGGTGGGGGTGCGACCAGCGTCGAACCTGGCGCGGGAAGCGGGGTTGGAACTTGGCCCGCGCGGCGGCATCAAGGTTGATCCCCACCAACGCACCTCTGACCCGGACATCTACGCCGCCGGGGATATGGTTGAAGTGACCGACACGGTCACCGGCGAACCAGCCGTCATTCCCCTTGCCGGGCCGGCCAACCGTCAAGGGCGCATTGTGGCCGATCACATCTTTGGGCGGGGCAGCGCCTATCAATCGACCCAAGGCACGGCCATCCTCAAAGTCTTTGAGATGACCGGCGGCTGCACCGGCGCTTCCGAAAAAACATTGCGTCGCGCCAACATCCCCTTCCAGAAAATCTACATTCATCCCTCCGGCCACGCCGGTTATTACCCCGGCACGGCGCCTATGCACCTCAAATTGCTCTTTGCGCCGGACAATGGCCGCATTCTGGGCGCCCAGGTGGTGGGCTATGATGGCGTTGATAAGCGGCTGGATGTCTTTGCCACCGCCATCCGCGCCGGCATGACGGTCTATGATCTGGAGCATCTCGAACTGGCCTACGCCCCACCCTATGGTTCGGCCAAAGATCCGATCAACATGGCAGGTTTTGTGGCCTCTAACTTGTTGCGCGGTGACGTGAAATTCTGGTACGCCGAAGAGTACCCGGAAAAGACCGCCAACGGCACGATCATCGATGTGCGCAGCGAGGAAGAGTACGCGGCCTGGCACATGCCGGAAGCGATCAACATTCCGGTTGGCGTCCTGCGCAGTCGGGTGGACAAGTTGCTCGACAACCCAGATCGTAGCCAGCCGCTCTTTCTCTACTGCCGGGTCGGCTTTCGCAGCTATCTGGCCTATCGGATTCTGACCCAGGCTGGCTACACGAATCTGGCAACGCTGGCCGGCGGCTCGAAAACCTTTACGAGTTTTCATCGCACACCCCTGGCCACTGGTCGCCCTGGCGTCCCCTTCATTGCCCATGAAGAGGAAAAGATGGCGACGCAACCGGGGGCGTTGGCCCATGCTTGATGACCAGTTGTAGGCGGTTTCCGGCAAGCAACTGACATTTGTAGCTGGCATCCCTGGTAAATTTCTGGTTAACTGTCTGCTGTAGAATCATGAACCGTAGAACCCGATCGTTGCATTTGGTTGATAGAAAAGTCAGTAGTATTCGTCAACCAGACACAACGCTCGGGTAAATCAACCATAGGCGGGAAGGCGCCGCCTCCCAAACAAAGGAGTGGAGATGATCAAGGTCGGCCGTTTTGGTGGATCACGACCTGTTATCGAGCAAATCGCGCTGGCGCTGATCTTCTGTGCCTTCTGGCTGACCAGTAGTGTGCAAGCGGCGCCTGTACGCCAGGATTTAGTCGTTGGCCAAGTACAAGTGTGGGAAGATCGGTCGGCAACGGCCACGTTGGCTCAGATCCTGGCGCAACGCGCACAATTTACCGATTTACAGACGACTGCCCCCAATTATGGGTTCACCGCATCAGCCTATTGGTTCCGCATCCCTGTACAAAATCCAGATAAGGTACCAAATAGGTTCTACCTTGATATTAAAAATTCAGGGCTAGACTATGTGACATTGTATGTGGTCGGTAACGCTACTCTGCATGAGACCATACTATCCGGTGATACAGTACCGACCAACCAGCGCCCTTATCTCGCCACTACATTGGTCTTACCCTTTCATCTGGCAGGGGGCGCGGCAGCGGAACTATACTATCATTTCCTCATTTATCAAAGCCCTGCCCTTGGCATCGCCAGTGATGCCCTTTTGCTTTCGCTCGCGCTGGCCGACCCAATTCGCCTCCTCCAACGGGCGCGCATGATTGCCGAGGAACGGGCGCGCCAAAATCTGGAGATTCGCAGCGAAGAGTTAGAACGCCTGGTCGCCGAACGCACCGCCGAGATCAAAACGCTCCACGGCATTCTGCCCATCTGCGCCAATTGCAAGAAGATCCGCAATGAGGAAGGCGCCTGGCAAGGGTTGGAGACCTACATCAGCCAACACACCGACGCCCAATTTAGCCACGGTATCTGTGTTGACTGTATAGCAGAGTTATACCCGGAAATTCACCGCAAACGTCAGCAGAATCGGGCCAATTAAGCATTAGTAACTGATGTTACGCAACTTCTCCTGGGCACCCAGTGGGTTCCCGCGGCATCCTGCCGGCCTGCCGCCAGCGATGGCGGCGGGGCGCCCCTTGGGCCCGGTGCGCAACATCAGTTACTAATGCAAAGCAGCAAGATGTATTACGGGAAGAATTCGCAACGATCAATCATTAGAGCGAGAGGAACAGCTTGACTTTGCAAGCTTCTAGGCAGCTTATCTGCCGCGGCAAAGCAAGCCAAGTCAGGTCAGCGATGGGGCGAGTGACCAAAGGGGCGCAGATGACAAATCTTAGGGTTAATTTATGGAGGGATCTAGGTGGGCGCTCTGCACTTGCGCTACTCATTTGCGTGCTGGGGCTGACAAGTGTAGCCCATGCGGCGCCGCGGCAGCAAACGATAGATGTCAGCCAGGTACAGGTGTTGGCTGATCCATCAGCAATCGCCACACTTGACCAAATCCTGGCGCAACGCGCGCAATTTACCGATCTGGACTTGACAACGCCTAACTTTGGCTTCACCCCTTCAGCCTACTGGCTGCGGATCCCGGTACAGAACCAAACCGATGCGCCTCAAGAGTTCTACCTCGACATCAAAAATGCGGTGCTCGATTATGTCACGCTTTATGTGGTTAGTCAGGGCCTGCTCCAAGAGACCGTACACTCAGGTGACAAGTTGCCAGCACGCCAGCGTCCTTATCCAGCGACCACTTTAGTTTTACCATTTCATCTGGCGCCTGGCACATCAGCCGAGTTGTATGTGCAGGTTAAATCTGATGGGGAGCCTTTGCTCGTACCGTTTGCCGTATTGGAGGGAAAGGCGCTCCAAAGCTCGATAACTTTTGCTTGGATGCTGCACAGCTTATTCTTAGGAGTTTTCGGCGCCTTGTTCATTTACAACCTCTTTGTCCTTTCTCTCCTGCGCAGCCGTCTACACTTATACTACGTACTTTTTTTACCGATCACTTATCTGGCGATAGCCGGGGGCAGTGGCTTTGGCCCAGCCGCGCTTTATCCTGACAACACCTGGCTTGGCAACGAAGGGACTGTGGTCTTTTCTGGGATTAGCCTATTGATGAATATCCTCATCCTACGGGAACTTTTGCAGATACAAACCAATCGGCGGCTTGAACGCTGGCTGAAAATTTTCATCATTGGGGCCATCATTATAGGCATTAGTCCGTTCTTGTGGTCTTGGCGCTTTGCCTATAGTCTCATCATGGTGGCAATCTTTCTCTACCCTGCCTTTTGTTCCATCATCAGTGTGATCGCCTGGCGCCACAAACAGACGGAAGCCCGCTTTTATCTCATGGGGCAGATTTGCTTATGGTGCAGCACCATCATTATCGGTCTATTAGGCGCCAATATTCTTCCCTACCATCTCCTGCTCTTTCAAAGTCCTACGATTGGCGTTGCCGTTAGTACGCTTTTGCTCTCGTTTGCGCTAACAGATCGCATTCGTATTTTACAGCGGGCGCGGTTACAAGCGGAAGAACAAGCACGCCAAAATCTGGAGATTCGCAGCGAAGAGTTAGAACGCCTGGTGGCCGAACGCACCGCCGAGATCAAAACGCTTCACGGCATTTTGCCCATCTGCGCCAATTGTAAAAAGATTCGCGATGAGGAAGGCGCCTGGCAAGGGTTGGAGACTTATATTAGCCAGCACACCGACGCCCAGTTCAGCCACGGGATTTGCACCGACTGCATGAAGACATTGTACCCAGAAGTTTACCGTAGACGCCAGCAAAGATCACAGACTGGATAGGACCGATAGGCAGTGTAACCTTTTCGGCTCAACCGAAACTCAGGGACTTGACAACCATCTTCCGGGAAGGTTTAACCGGACGAGCCGGTCGACAGAACCGACCTTCCCGGAAGATTCCTTTGTCAATCCCTTGGATTCCGGTTGAGCCACCTTTTCTAGACTCAGTCAACCCAAAGTGCTTTTTGCTTATATTTACAATTTTAAATATACTTCGTAAGTATCGTTATTCCTCTTTCGGCATCCGTTACCTGGTCAGCAAGTTCAACTCGATGGGCAGTCGGATTTTCTAGAGGTAGCAACCAAGCTATTCCGCTTACCGAAGCAATTATGCAACTCTTTCATCCGATCAGCTTCAGAAGCACAATCACGTAGAAGGGACTAGCAAATGACTCAGACATTTACCCACGGCTATGCTGTTGTGATTGGGGTCGGGGCCGATCTGCCGGTAACCATTGCTGATGCACAAGGCGTTGCTGATTTACTTTGTGATGCAACGCGCTGCGCATACCCACCCCAGCAAGTACAACTGCTAACCGGCCCAGCGGCCAAACGTGACGCCGTTTTGACGGCGCTGACACAACTTGCGAATCAGACACAAAATGATCCTGAAGCAACGGTCATCGTTTACTTTTCAGGGCATGGGCTGGAAACACCGGCTTACCACCTGATGCCGTTTGGTTATGATTTGGCTGATCTGCCAAATACAGCGATCTCTGGTCTTGAATTTACAAACTGTCTGCGCAAGATTCAGGCAAAAAAGCTGGTGGTCTTACTCGACTGTTGCCATGCGGGTGGACAGGCGGAAGCAAAAGGGTTGGCCGGGATGAAATCACCTTTGCCAAATGAAGTTGCAACCGAGCTTAGGAAAAGTAGCGGGCGGGTGGTGATTGCCTCCTCACGCAAAGACGAAGTTTCATGGACAGGAAAACCTTATAGCGTCTTCACGGCAGCGCTCCTGGAGGCATTCGCTGGGTACGGCAGTTTTGAGAATGATGGTTATGTACGCGTTCTGGATCTCAGCATGTGGTTAGGGCGGAAAGTACCGGAACGCACGCAAGATAAACAGCATCCGATTCTGAAGGTGAGTGCGCTGGAAGATAACTTTGCTCTGGCCTATTACGCCGCAGGAGACAAAATGCCGAAAAAGTTGACCTGGTCTAGCGATGGCTCTACCTTGCCTGTGGCGCAACCAGGGGCGGGGATCAATCAGGAACAGATCGCCACGTTGAAACGCCGGCTTGAAAACCGCCGCAGGGCATTATTGCTGATGGAAGAACGTATGACGGAATATATTGAATATCAAGACATTCCGCTGCAATTGATCGACAACAAACGCCGCACCGAAGCGGATATTCAAGAATTAGAGCGCAAACTGAGCCAGGGGTAGAAAAATGGATAAAAGTGTGCAGGCTTTGAGAGATGAATTAGCGCGTGCAGAGCGGAAGATGCGTCTCATTCAAGAGCGCAAAGAAGAGTTCATTTTACGGACAGATATTCCACTAGCTCTGATTGATGCTGAACGCGAGTGGGAGGGAAAGATTGCTGATCTCAAAGCCAAACTAGAGATGGCTCAGCCAGATGATGCACAGCAAAACAATGAGCTGCAGTTTCCTATCTTCTATGTACCCTTCCATCGCAATCCTAATTTCGCAGGGCGCGAAGATACTTTAGCCATTCTTACACAAAATCTGTCAGCAGGCAATACGACGGTTTTAGTACAGACGATGGCAGGTTTGGGTGGTGTTGGCAAAACGCAAAGCGCAGTTGAATTTGCGTACCGCCATGCCGCCGATTATGACTTGGTTTGGTGGATACGGACCGAAAACGATGAGTTATTTTCGGCGGACTATGCAACGCTAATCAGTCGGCTCAACTTACCGGTAAAAACAGCCGTTGATAAGAATATTTTGATCAATCTTGTCCGTGGCTGGTTGGCCGCTACAGCCCAGCGCTGGTTGTTGATTTTTGATAATGCCGAAACAGCGGAGCAATTACAGGATGTATTACCAGCCCAGGGCAATGGTCATGTCATCATCACATCGCGTAATCCAAATTGGCGGCACTTAGGCAACGTTTTGCAACTGAACGAGTTTTCCCTGGCCGAAGCAAGCGCTTTCTTGATCAAGCGTACTGGTGATACCAATCAAGCCGCCGCCGAACAGGTGGCTGAGCTTCTCGGCAAGTTGCCATTAGCGCTTGAGCAGGCCGCCGCTTTTATGAGTGAACGAGGGATGCCGCTTACGACCTATGCAACCCTGTATGTCGAGCGACGGCAAGAACTTTGGCAGCGGGCAACACCGCCGCGCAATTATCCAGCGACAGTCTTGACCACTTGGGAGATCGCCTTTCAACAAGTTCAACAAGCCAATCCTGCTGCCGCCCACTTACTCAATCTCTGCGCCTTTCTAGCACCAGATAATATCTCTATTACCATGATCCGCTTTGGTGCAGCCGGCTTATCACCAACCCTGCAAGCGACGTTAGAAAATATGCTGGAAGTGGAAGAGATGCTGGCTACACTTTACCGCTATTCCCTCATTTCGCGCAAAGAAGAGACGATCACCATTCATCGTCTGGTTCAGGAAGTTACCCAAGATCGATTGCATAAAGAGGAAAAAGAAAGGTGGCTCGAAGCAGCAATTCATTTGGTCAATCAATTTTTTCCCTTCGATCAGTATAACTTAGAGACATGGGCGGCCAGCGGCAATATACTCCCCCATCTCATAACTGTTGTGAACCATGCCGAAAAGCAGAAAATCGAACCTGAGTTAGTCGCCACACTATGGCAGAAAGCAGCCTACTATTTAAACGAACAAGGCGAGTATGCGAAAGCACAGTCTGTTACTGAGCTAGCACTCAAAACTCGCAGTATACTCTTTGGCGAAGACCACTTAGTCACCGCAGAAAGCCTCGATTTTCTAGGTCAATTACAAAGAGAGCAAACAAATTATTCTCATGCCCAACTTTGCCATGAGCGAGCTTTAAGGATTCGGCAGGCATCTTTAGGGCAAGAGCATGAGGACACGGCTAAAAGCCTTAACAACCTCGGTTATCTATTTCAGGAGAAAGGTGAGTATCAAAAAGCTCAGGATTACTATGAAGCTGCTTTAGCAATTCGCCAACACATACTGGGCGATAATCATCCTGATACAGCAGTGAGTTTAAACAATCTCGGTTTGATTTTTCAATTGCAAGGCAAGTATGAGCAAGCACATTTTTATTACGAAGCTACACTAATGATTTGCCGTCAAGTACTAGGAAACTTTCACCCAAATACTGCCACTGCTTTGCATAATCTTGGATTTCTTGCCCAAGCCAAAGGCAACTATGACATGGCGTACACACACTATGAAACAGCTTTGACAAATCGTCGGGAGATATTAGGCAGTAACCATCCTGACACAGCTAATACTTTATCCAACCTTGGCACACTATGCCAGGCACAGGGTGATTATAAACAAGCACATCAATATCATCAAGAAGCTCTAGAAATCCGACGCAAGGTTTTGGGCAGTAATCACTCTGCCACAGCCTTGAGTATAGATAATCTCGGAGCGTTGCTACATGAACACGGTAAATACGAGCAAGCACGTATATATCATGAGGAAGCGCTAACAATTTTCCGTCAAGTGCTAGGCAATCATCATCCTGATACAATTTCTTGTCTAAACAACCTTGGCTGCCTGCTACAGTCACTGGGAAAATGTGAGCATGCATATATTTACCATAAAGAAGCGTTAGAAATTAGTCGTCAGGTGTTAGGTAACACTCATCCTGATACGGCTATGGGTCTAAATAATCTTGGGACACTTTTACAATCTCAGGGTAAGTATGAAGAAGCACGCATTCATCTTGAAGAAGCGTTGGCGATTCGACGTCAAGTTCTTGGCACTAATCATCCTGATAGCGTTGCAAGCTTGAACAATCTTGGGTTGCTATTACAAGCGCAAGGCAAGCATGAACAAGCTCGTAACTATTATGAAGAAGCACTAGAGATTTGCCAACAAACGTTAGGAGACAACCACGCTGACACAGCTACTAGCCTAAACAACCTTGGTTCGCTATTACAGGCCCAAAGGGAATATGAAAAAGCTCGTGCTTATTACGAAAAAGCGCTGGCAATCCACCAACAGGTGTTAGGCAACAATCATTTAGACACTGCTACAAGCCTTAACAACCTCGGATCATTATTACTAGCGCAAGGTCAACTCGTGGGTGCCCGCTTATACCTAGAATGGGCATTACACATATATGATGCCTTACTCATAAAAAATCATCCACAATTGGTCACGTTGTTATACAATTTGGGCATCATTATGTTACATTTGAAACAATTTATACTAGCACGACAATATTTAACGCGTGCATACAATATTTGTCAAAACACAAACGGAGTGTATGCGGTATGTGAAAAAGTGAAACAGTCACTAAAGTTGGTACCTGGCGGAGTCAGTAGAGATAAATCAAATAAAAAGCGTGCTGCCAAAAGAAAGAAATGATGACAATACAACCACCCATCTACCTACTCGTCCGCGCCGATGACATTGGCTGCGCCCAAGCCGCCAACGCCGCCTGTATGGACGTTTTCACCAAAGGCATTGCCCGTTCGGTCGAGATCATGGCGCCATGCGCCTGGTTTCCCGAAGCGGTGAAGTTGTTGCAAGCGCACCCCACCTATGATGTTGGCGTCCATCTGACCTTGACTAGCGAGTGGGAGAATGTCAAATGGCGACCGCTTTCCAATGCCCAAAGCATTGTCGATGCCAATGGCTACTTCTGTCACACCTTTTGGCAGGGCAGTCGCTACCCCGATCTGGTTCCCTTCTGCGATCTACCTTGGACGCCGGCGGATCTGGAAAGTGAAGTGCGGGCACAGATTGAACTAGTGCGCAATCATATCCCGTGGGTCAGCCATCTCACCGTCCACATGATGGGCCTGCGGGACGATGCCACCTTTCAGGGGGTCATTGCCAAGCTGATGGCGGAATATGACCTGGCGGTCGATCTGCCGGCGCATGGTTTTGAGCGCTTCCGCGGTTTTGGCGAAAACAGTACGTTGTTGACGCCGGCCGAAAAGGTGGCGGCTTTGCGACAAAACTTAGAAACCCTGACGCCTGGCAAGTGGATCTTTGTCGATCACCCGGCCTATGACACCCCGGAAACGCGCGCCATCCACCACATCGGCTATGAGCAGGTCGCACAGGATCGCCAGGGGGTGACAGAAGCGTGGACTGACCCACAGGTATTAGAAATCGTTTCACGCCGTGACATCCGCCTGGTTAGTTATGCCGATGTCAAACAGGGTTTGGTGAAGTAGGAGAAAATCATGGCAGCCATTGCTGAATTGATTGCACAGATGACCTTGGAAGAAAAAGCCGCGCTCTGCACCGGTGCGAGCGCGTGGACGACAACGCCCGTGGAGCGCTTGGGCATTCCGGCGCTCTTGATGACCGATGGGCCGCATGGCGTGCGGCGCGTGCCGGATGTGAATCTGATGGGCGCGCCCAGTCTACCGGCAACCTGTTTTCCCACAGCTTCGGCGTTGGCGGCCAGTTGGGATGTCGATCTACTGCATGAATTGGGCCAGACGTTAGCCGCAGAGGCCATTGCGTTGGAGGTCGATCTCTTGCTGGGGCCGGGCGTCAACATGAAACGGTCGCCGCTCTGTGGACGTAACTTTGAGTATTTTGCCGAAGATCCCTATCTGGCCGGCGAACTGGCGGTGGCGTTGATCAATGGCATCCAGAGCAAGGGGGTTGGTACATCGCTCAAGCACTATGCCGCCAATAACCAAGAGACCCGCCGCTTTACCATCAACGCCGCGGTCGATGAACGCACGCTGCACGAAATCTATCTGCCGGCCTTTGAGGCGGCAGTGAAACGGGCGCAACCGTGGAGCGTGATGTGCGCCTATAACAAACTCAACGGCGACTTCTGTTCCGAACATCATGAGCTACTGGTGGAAATTCTCAAGGAAGAGTGGGGCTTTGAAGGCTTTGTTGTCTCCGACTGGGGCGCTGTGCGCGATCGCGTCAAGGCGTTGCAGGGCGGTCTTGATTTGGAGATGCCCGGCCCCAAACCGCGCCGCACCGAGGCAGTTATCGCAGCGGTACGCAACGGCGAAGTGAACGAAGCGGTGCTAGATGAAGCGGTGCGCCGCATTTTGACCATCGCCTTCAAGGCGGCGCAAACGCCCAAAGGGGGCAACGTTGATCTGGCGGCCCACCATGCACTCGCTCGCCGTATTGCCGGGGAAAGCATTGTCCTGCTCAAGAACAATGGGATCCTCCCCCTCCAGCAGCCACGCCAGCTTGCGGTCATTGGGCGCAGCGCCCAGGAACCTCATTTCCAGGGCGGCGGTAGTTCGCACATCAACCCAACCCAAGTGGACAGCCCCTTTGTCGAACTGGACAAGCTGGCTGATGCCGAAGAAATTCATTACAGCGCCGGCTATAGCGCCACCCCGGACGTTGACCAAACATGGATTGATGATGCAGTGGTTGTGGCGCAAAAAGCGGATGTGGCGCTGCTCTATATCGCCCTACCCAGTTCCAAAGAATCGGAGGGCTATGATCGCCCCGATCTGGAGCTGACGCCGCAGCAGGTGGCGCTCATCAAAGCGGTTTGCGCCGTGCAGCCCAAGACCGTGGTCATTCTCAACAGCGGTTCGGCGGTGACAATGGGCGATTGGATCGACGGCCCGGCGGCCATCCTGCAAGCGTGGATGATGGGGCAGGCCGGCGGTGGCGCCATTGCGGATGTCCTCTTTGGCGTGGTCAATCCATCGGGTAAATTGACCGAAACATTCCCCCATCGGCTGACGGATACGCCCGCCTATCTCAACTTCCCTGGCGATGCCAAGACGGTGCGCTATGGCGAAGGGATCTTTATCGGCTACCGTTACTATGACGCCAAGGCGCTGCCGGTCCTCTTTGGGTTTGGCCATGGGTTGAGCTATACCACCTTTGCCTATAGCAATTTGCAACTGTCGGCCACAACCTTCCGCGACATTGAAGGGATCAGCCTCGCGGTGGATGTGACCAATACCGGGACGATAGCCGGGAAAGAGATTGTGCAGGTCTATGTCCATGACCACGTTGCCGGCTTAGTACGCCCACCCAAGGAACTCAAAGGCTTTGCCAAGGTTGCGCTGCGACCGGGCGAAACCAAAACAGTCACACTGGCGCTCGACTTCCGCGCCTTTGCCTACTATCACCCCGGCTACCAACAGTGGATCACCGAAGATGGCGACTTTGACCTTCTGGTCGGCGCCTCGGCGGCGGATATTCGTTGCGCAGCGACTGTCACCTTGCAATCAACGCTTGAGCTGCCCAGTTTGTTGAGCCGCGAAGCAACCGTGCGTGACTGGCTAACGGATCGACGTGGCCGCGCCGTCTTTGAACCCATGTTCCAGCAGATGATGGCGCAAATGGCTGAGGCATTCGGGACAGGCGGTGAAGGGAGCGCCGCTGTCGGCATGGATATGATGGGCTTTCTGCTGGAAACGCCGTTGCTCAGTCTGCTGCACTTCCAGGAAAGCCGGCTGCCAATGGGAGCGGATGAGTTGGTCGATGGGTTGTTACAACAGGTGCATGGTTGAGAGGCGCGGATTTAGGTGGCGCGGATTATTTCAGCACGCAACAGTAATCCGCGCCACCTAAATCCGCGCCCCTAATTTCACAGGAGCTTACAATGAACTTCATCGCAAAACGGTTATCTGTGCGGCTTGTCTTGCCGGTCGTTCTGCTCTTTGCGCTGGTCGGCAGCAGCGTCAGCCATGCCCAATCCCAACCAGGGCAGATTACCTTGCCCCCTGGCTTTACGCAAGAGGTGGTGACCAACAAACTCGACGGCCCAACTTCCTTTGCCTCTGCACCCGATGGTCGCATCTTTGTGACGCAAAAGGCGGGAACGGTACGGATCATTGCCAACAATCAACTGCTCCCCGAAAATTTTATCGACATCAGCCAGGAGGTGAACCAGGCGTTTAATCGCGGGTTGGTGGGGGTTGCTGTCCATCCCGGCTTTCCACAGACGCCCTATGTCTATCTGGCCTATGTTTACCAACCGAAAGAAGCCTACGCCCACAAGGCCACCGGCGCCCGCCTCTCGCGTGTAATGCGGGTTTCCGCTGATCCGGCCAACGCAAACAAGGCGCTGCCAGAAAGCAAAATGATCCTGTTAGGCGCCGGTGGCGAATTCCCCCAGATTGGTAATCCTGACAAGTCGGATCGCGCGCCCTTCTCTTGCCAGGATGCGAACGGCAAGGCGATCCGCGACTGCATCCCCGTCGAAGGGACGGCGCATCAGGCCAACATGTTGCGCTTTGGCCGCGATGGCGCCCTCTATGTCGGCGTGGGCGACGGCGGTGAATATGAGACAGCCGGTTTACGTTCCCAAGACCTCGATAGCCTCTCCGGCAAACTGTTGCGGATCAACCCACTGACCGGCGATGGCTACACGAATAATCCTTTTTACAATGGCGATCCCAAAAGCAATCGCGCCAAGGTTTACATGCTTGGCTTACGCAACCCCTTCCGCTTTACCTTTCATCCTAATGGCAGTGATTTGTTTATCGGTGATGTGGGGCAAAGTTCCTGGGAAGAGGTCAATCGGGGGCGGGCTGGGACAAACTTTGGCTGGCCCTGCTTTGAAAATGGCGACCCTAAGCTGACCACACCCCCCTGTGATAAGCTGCAAGCCGCGCCAAAACAGTTGGTCTTCCCCCTTCATGCCTTCCCCCACACCGAAGGGCGTGTCGCCATCATCGGCGGAGACTTCTACACCGGGGCGAGCTTTCCAGCCGAGTACCAGGGCGCTTATTTCTTTGGCGATTACCATGTGGGCAAGCTCTGGCGGCTGACCATGACCAACAGCGGTGTCCAGGTCAACGACTTTGCCGGCGGCTTTCCTGGTCTCGTCCAGATCAGTGTGGGGCCGGATGGCAATCTCTATGTGTTGACGGTGCGGGGTGGGACGTTGTATCGGATTCGGTGGGGTGGGTAAGACGACACTACAACGGATTTAGGCGGCAACGGATTTGCGTGACAACACAACGCGAATAACGTGAATTCGACGTTTCGTGGGTATACCCGCCAAAGACCTCCGGGAGGTGGGTACAGGAAGCTGCGGCTAACGCGTATCTGCCCACGGGTGCCCATCGGGCGCGGAGGTCTTTGGCTAATGCCGAACTCAGGTTAATAACAAATAAGCTGCTTGGAGAATACCAGCCATAACAGCCGTTTCCGGCAAGCGTGCAAAGCATCTGCTGCTTCCTAAATCCGCTGTAGTGTTTGGCTACTCTCGCAGCAGTGCTACTACCCAAAGTAGACCCGCCATCCCCCAAAAGCCCAAACCCAGAAAGATGTGATCCGTGCTATAAAGCAAGGCGCCGGCCAGCAGCGATGCACTCGCCATCATCGACGTATTCAGCCGCACAATCCGTCGTTCCACCTGCGCCAGTCGCCGAACAACGCCGGCATCTTCCACGGTGCGCACCTGGAACTGGCCCGATTCGGCCAACTGGATCAAGCGGCGCATTTGGGCAGGCACCGCCAGCAGGGAACGCGCTTCTTCGATCAAAACGGTAGGCGAAAAGAGCTTGAGACCCTCGTTGCCCACAATCTCTAGTGCATATTTCTCCATCTGCGTCCAAAGATTGACCTCAGGGTGCAGTTGCGAGGTCAATCCAGAGAGCATCCCAACCGCGCGACCTAGATAGATAAAATCTTGCGGCACCTGAAAGGGGAATTCGCGCAGCAGGTCTTTAAATTGGCTGCCTAGTTCTTTGATCTCATCGGCGCTGGGGCGTGTCATCTCTTGCAGGCTACGGCCCCAAATGCGACCCAGCACCGCCTCTTGCGCTTCGGTGATGCGATCCAGGTCGGCGCCGGGGAGGAAAAAGCCCATGTCTTGGTAAATCTGGGTTAAGGCGCGGGCATCCCGTTTGGCAACGGCCAGCAGCACCCGCCGCAAGTTCTCGCCCATGAGCGATTGAATGTTGCCCATCATGCCAAAGTCGATAAAGGTGATCTGAAACGGGGTTGGCCCATCTGTCGGCGCGTTGACGGGGCGCGGGCGGAGGCGGACAAAGATATTGCCGGGGTGGGGATCGGCGTGGAAAAAGCCTTCCTGAAAGACCTGTTTGAAGTAGACATCCAGCAGCCGTTCGGCAACAGCGGTGGGTTCAATGCCCACGGCGCGCATGGCGGCGACATCATTGATGCGAATGCCCTCAACATTTTCCAGCGTGAGAACCCGCCCGGTCGAGTGTTCGTGATAAACTTTGGGGACCGCCACATCCGCTTCCCCGGCAAAAATTTGCGCAAAGCGTTCGGCATTGGCCGCTTCAGCGCGATAGTCGAGTTCTTCCCAGAGGGTGCGGGCGAATTCCTCCATGAGCGCCGGTACATTGGCGCGCCGCCGAATCGGCTTGTAGCGCATCACCCAACGCGCCACCACCCGCAACGCCGCCAGATCCGTGCGCACCACTTCCTCAATGCCGGGACGCTGCACCTTGACCACCACTTTTGACGCCCCACCTGGCGAATTCCCCTGTAACGTGGCGCGGTGAGCCTGCCCTAACGAAGCGGCAGCCAGCGGTCGTTCTTCAATCTCGGTAAAGCGGCTGGTCACTTCGCCCAGTTCCGTCAATAAAGCAGCCATAATCGCCGGAAAAGGCACAGGCGGCACCTCATCCTGCAGGCCGGCCAGTTCAGCGGTAATCTCCGCCGGCAGCACATCGACGCGGGCGCTGAGAAATTGCCCCAGCTTGATCATCACGCCGCCCATCTCAATTGCCAGCGCCCGAAAACGGCGTGCGATCTGTTGGAGACGAGCCGGCCGGCTGGCGCGCGTCCACCTACCGATGAAGGGTAGACGCCCGACCAGCAGATCCAGCACGATAAAGTGCGCGATAATGCCGCCGAAAAACCACAAGATCCGACGATAGCGGCGCTGATCAACAATGGGGGCGTCCGACCACGGCAGCGCTGCCGGCGTTACCATTACCGACTCAGCACTGATTGGCGGTGACTGTAAGGTTACTTGCCTGATGGCATCTACTTCTTGTTGCATAGCTCGGATCGTAGCCCAGGGGTAGACGGAAGTCAAATTTGGTGTGCAGTCAGGATGTAGGCGTACTCCAGATTAATCGAGTGTAGCTATTTAGTGTAGAGATAGCGTTATTGCTGCTTTCAGCAACCAGCTACCCATACCCCGAATGGCTATACGCCTTTTTGCGACAGAGCCTTTGAATAGTACCATTTGGGGTATTCGCACCCCAAATAGTATGTACTTTTTAGTTATGACGAAAAAGTTACTACTCCCTAAGGAGACAGACGCAAATTTAAGCCAAAGAGAGCATTGACAAGCCTTTATCGCTCCCATAAAGTAAACGTAGCGTCTACTTACAACTTGACAGCACTGGAGGTAACTCATGAATTCTAGCAATCCCTGGAGAAGCCGTCTCTCTTCGGTTGGATTGGTCGTGTTACTGATGGTACTATTGTTCGGCACACCAACAGTGCGAGCGGTTAACGAAGAGAGCAACCCGACCATTGCGGGGGAAGCGGCAAGCAGCGTCACTCAGTCCTCAGATCCCCATTATTTAAGCAAAGTTGGCAATCGTCTACTCTTTGCCGCTACCGATGGGGTGAACGGTTATGGATTGTGGGCGACAGAGGAAGCGGCAACCAGCGTCGTCCACATAAAAGCAATTATACCGCGCTCCACCATTGTCGTGAGTAGCGGGATTGGTTTCTTTGCCGCCGATGATGGCGAACATGGTGTTGAACTCTGGCGCACCGACGGCACAAGCGCTGGTACGCAGTTGGTGGCTGATCTCAATCCGGGTTTGGCCGGCTCCAACCCGACTGCATTCACCGATGTTAACGGCGCCCTCTTTTTTACAGCAGCCCAAGGAAATACGGTCAATCAACTTTGGCAGAGTGACGGCACAGCGGCGGGGACGAAGGTAGTTACCGATCGCGTGTCACCGTACTATGTAACGCAGGTCAACCATAAGCTTTATCTGGTAGCCAGCAGTGGGCAAGCTACCATTCAATTATGGGTCAGCGATGGCACAGATGCTGGGACGATCATGCTCAGGGAATTTGGGCATGGCACAGCGCTAACGACTAGCAGCACAGCCCACCCCCCAATCGTTCCGCCGTATGATCCGTTGCTCACGGCCGTGAATGACACGCTTTTCTTTCGCGCTGACGACGACCTTCATGGCATCGAGCTATGGAAAAGCGATGGTACGCCGGAAGGAACGGTTCTGGTCAAAGATCTCAATCCAGGCCCCCTGAGTTCCGCCCCCTGGTCATTTACCAGTTTTCAGGGAACGTTGTTCTTTTCGACAAACGAAGGCTTTGCCAAAAGCGACGGAACAGCCGCCGGCACTCACCTGATAAAACCAGCGTTGTTCATTTCACAATTTCAACCGGTTGGGGATTTGCTCTTGATGGTCGGGTATGAAAGCGTCCATGGACTGGAGTTGTGGCGTAGCGATGGGACAACCGATGGTACGCTCCTGGTCAAAGATATTAATCTGGTGGGGGAGAGCTATATTCGCCGCTTAACCGCCCTCTATGACAAAGCCATCTTATTAGCTGATGATGGTGTACACGGTCCACAACTTTGGCACAGCGATGGCACAGCGGACGGTACAACCATCATCAAAGATGTTACACCAACCCTCGATAGTTCAGGAGCAGTTTTGTTTACTGTGGCCGGCAACCAGCTTTTCTTTCCAGCGTATGACAGGCAATATGGCGTCGAATTGTGGCGCAGCGATGGGACAGCGGCGGGTACAACAGTTGTAGCGGATATTAACCAGCAACCAGAGCTGCGTAATTCGTCACTCCAACTATCTACATTGGTCCACACAGGCTCGGACGGAATTGCGAATATTCAGATCGATTACATGAACCGTGACTGGAACCCGCAGCGCCAGATCACCTTAACGGCAGTACTCAGTGAGAGCTTAACCTATCACGGTAGCAACGGCGTTGTCCAACCCACCGTGCAGGGGAACGTTCTCGTCTGGCAACTGCCCGATTTAGCGCCTTGGGCGGCCGATACCATTAATCTGTATGTACAAGCACCCGTTGCGCCGTTGGGTACGCGCTATGCCGTGGCCCTGACACTTGCTACCGTGACCGGCGATGGCGCACCGGTTCAAAGCAGTAGAAACGTTGAGATACGGATTGCGGCTCACTATTATCTGCCCATCATCACACGGTAAGGTGCGCTACGTACACCAACACCAGGTCATCATGTACACAGAGCGCCTACTGGAAGCTTGCCACCTGACCCATCAGGTGTTGACTGGTACACTACAGCCGCACTGCTCACCTGTTATGCTCTTGTAATAAGCAAAAAAGCGAAGGAGTTTGAGCCATGTTAGTGACAACAACGCCTACCATTGAAGGCAAGCCCATCAAACAATATCTTGGCCTGGTCACTGGGGAGGCCATTTTGGGCGCCAATATTTTCAAAGATCTCTTTGCTGGTTTCCGGGACATTGTCGGCGGTCGTTCCGGCGCCTATGAAGAAGAGTTGCGCCGCGCCCAGGAGATCGCCATCAACGAAATGAAACAAGCCGCCACCAAGATGGGCGCTAACGCCGTCGTCGGCATCGATTTGGACTATGAAACCGTCGGTCAGGGCGGCAGTATGTTGATGGTCGCCGTCAGCGGCACGGCAGTTGTGATCTAAAGACATCACAAACCTAGTTTCTGAGTAATTACTCAGCCCGCGCCTAGCCAGTTACGGACTGGCTAGGAGCGGAGCAGTTACGTTTCTGACAGAAATTAGGTTTGTGATCCCCACTACATTGACCGACGACGGGTTAGGCTGGTATACTTCCACCCATGCACCGTCTTGCCTTGCTGCTTTTGCTGCTCTCCGCCTTTGCTTTGCGCCTCTGGGCATTGGATGCCAAAGGGCTGGCCTATGATGAGGCGGCCACGGCGCTGATGGCGCGGGCGACCCCGGCGGCGATCAGCGATTTCCACTGGCGCGCCGCCTTTGAACACCCACCCGTTTGGCAATTGCTCATGCACTACTGGTCGCTCGGCGTTGGGCAGCGTGAATTTGCCTTGCGCCTGCTCGCCGTCTTTGCCGGCGTGGCAGCGCTGCCACTGGTTTGGCAGTTGGCGCGCCGGTTGGGCTTGACAAACTGGACAGCGTTGACAGCCATGCTATTGACTGCCACCGCGCCCATCCTGGTCTACTACAGCCAAGAAGCACGCATGTACACGTTGGTGGTAGCATTGGCGCTGGCTTCGATACTGCTCACCCAACAGTTGGCAAGCGCCCCGAGCGCCGGTACGGTTGGGGTGTACCTACTGGTCAACTGGGGCATGATGGGGTTGCATTACTACAGTGTACTGTTGATTGGGGCGGAAGGCTGCTTTCTCTTGGCTTGGCTGATCTGGCAACGGCTGCCCGTGCGCTACTGGCTTTGGCATGGCGCAGCGCTATTGTTGACCCTCGCACCGTTGGCGCTCTGGATGGCCTTTGCTCCTGGCTTTCACGACACGGCGGCAATTGTTCTCCGTGGTAGTGGCGGACCGCAACCAACACCGCTCCAATTTGTCGATGCGCTCTGGCGCGATCTCACCTTCGCCGCCATTCGCTGGGGCAGCGCCGACGCGGTCTGGGGGTATCTTCTCCTGCCATTGCTGGTACTGGGGTTTGTCGCCTTGCTGTCACCCATAAACCAGACAGGTTTGACAAACCTGTCTGGTTTTGCCCCTAAACAAGGCTGGCTGCTGTTGCTTCTAGTCGCTCTCCTACCAATTGTACTCTCGTTACTGGTTTCGCGCACCCTAGCAACACGCTATCTGCTCTACATCATGCCGCCGTTGCTGGTGGTGATTGCCGCCGGGATCGGCTGGTTGGGTCGGCGGCACTGGATGGTAGGGCTGGCGGCGTTACTCGTTGCGATGCCCCCCAGCGCCCTCGCCTTGTCCCACTATTTTGGGCCCTACCAGAAGAGCGCCTACCGGGAAATGACTGCGTATCTGACCACCCACCGCCAGCCTGATGAGGCTCTTTTGTTGGAAGGGCCACGGCAACATCTGCTGGCAAAATATTATCTGCCGACAGAAAAAACGTTTCTTACCGCGCCGATGATTCCCCTGCCGGACTACTGGCCGGTCAACGCGCCGCCGGTGGTGCCGGAGGAGATGGACGACCATTTGCGGCAGGCGCTGGTTGACCATCCCGGTCTCTGGTTGAGTCTCACCGCCGAAAACGAAGTTGATCCCGGTGAGTTTGTACCCAAGTTTCTAACGGCCATCGCCTTTCAACGGGAGTGTTACGCCTGGTTGGATGTGCGCCTCTGCCACTTTGTCAGCCCGCACTTTGTTGAGCCGCAGGTGCAAAGTCAACCGACGGCGCTCTTCAATAATGAACTGCTTCTGCAAACGACGGCGGTCACGCTACATCCAGCTCGGCTTGAGGAACCGGCTTATCTACTCACAACGCTGACCTGGCTGGCCCAAAACAAGCCGACCATCGACTACCGTGTCACCTTGCGCTTACTGGACGCCAGCGGCGCCGTTGTCAGCCAGCGGGACAGTTTTCCGATTGGGCCGCTGTTGCCTCCTAGCACCTGGAATGCCGGTGATGAGAAGCCGGGGTATCTGACTCTGCCGCTACCGTCTCAGTTGACGGAAGGGCAGTATAGTGTCGTTACCGCGCTGTATGAACCGGCTACACTGAACCTTGTCACTTATGGCACCGGCCAGGAAACAGCACTCCCCCTTGCTACACTGGTTGTCAGTAATACCATGACGATAGCAGAGGCGGCGCCATTGCCCACGCCCCAGAATTGACCATCCATCCTCGATCAACTATACTAGGGTCGAAACATAAACTACTTTCAGATTCGGCTTATGCTAGTGTTTCGCAGGAAGAACAGTGATGGACAAAATCATGCCAACGGCGCCGATTAGCGACGTTCATTTGCGTCAAAAAGAGCTATTAGAGCGCTTGGACGATGGCCCCCTTGTGTTAATGTCCAGGTCACAACCGGCAGCCATTCTTGTCAGTGTGGAAGAGTGGAATCGCACGGCGTTAAGCATGGAGGCGATGTTAGCGATCATCCGAAAAACCCGCCCCTGGTTTACAGCGCCCCTCTACACCCTTGATGACATTCGCCAACAATACGTAGAGGAGTGCCGACATGAGACCGTGGCGCTGGATCATTAATGACCTCTATAATGACCTCTATCGCAAGATCATTGCTGATTTGCTGACGAAAGGCACCCAGTTATTTGATGCCCTTGATCGCTTGGAACAAACTCAAGATGGCTACCCACGAGAAGGCGAATACAGCATAGAGGATCAGACTGGTGACATTGTTCGTTGGCAAGTGGCGGGTTACGAGATCCTCTACGAACGCATTGTTGATGGCAAATTTTTACTGATGGCGGCGATTGAAGCGCGCTAAAGAGATAGTTGGATCTGTGAATGAAATGGAACCGACGTGATTGGCTATTGTTGCTGGCGGTAACTTTGCTGGCCGCTGTACTACGCTTTTACAAGCTGGGCGAAGTGCCGCCCGGTTTTCAATTTGATGAAGCCTTTAACGCGATTGACGCCGAGCAAATTTGGTATGGCAATCGGCCCCTCTTTTTGCCGGCCAATGGCGGACGGGAAGCGCTCTACAGCTATTTTCAAGCCTTGCTGGGAACTTTTCTTGGCTTCCATGTCTATAGCTTGCGCCTGGCGTCGGCGCTGGTCGGCATTGGCGCCGTGGCCGCGACCTATTGGCTGCTCCGCACAATTTTGACCCGCCATTCACGCACCATTGCCCTTTGCACCAGCGTCACCCTGGCGATTAGTTTCTGGCACCTGCACTTTAGCCACTATGGCATCCGGGTCATCACCATGCCGCTGATCCTGAGTCTGCTTTTTGGCGCCTACTGGCTTGCCCACCATGCCCAGCGCGCTTGGTCACGCCGTTGGGCGCTGCCGGCAAGCGGGATTCTCACCGGTCTGACCGTCTGGACACACCCAAGTGGACGCTTTGTCCCCTTTATCTTGCTGGCTTATACCGCCTGGCTACTCTGGCGCAATCCCAAAGAGCGGCGATTGGCGGTGGACAGCGCCGTCGGCATTCTGTTCATGACCGGCGTGATCGCCTTTCTGGTCTTTCTGCCGCTGGGGATCGAGTTCTATCGCCACCCCGATTTCTTCTTTGGTCACGCCTCGGAGGTTTCGATCTTTGCCGACCGCGTGAGTGGCGATCAACCGTGGCGGGCGTTGCTGGCAAATGTCGGCCATGTCCTGGGCATGTTCAACTTTGCCGGCGATGTGGAATGGGCGCACAACTTGGCTGGGCGACCGGTCTTTGACCCGCTGCTGTCTATTCCCTTTTTGGTGGGCGTCGGCCTCTGGGCAGGACGACTCTGGCGGTGGCGGGAAGATGATCCTGATGTCAATGCGTTGGTCCTGCTGGCAATTTGGAGCCTGGTCATGCTCATGCCCTCGGTCTTGAGCGAAGCGGCGCCCAACTATTCGCGCACATTGCCTTCGCTGCCGGCCACCTTTTTGCCGGTGGGCTTAGGGTTGAGTTGGCTCATTGAACGGTGGCAACAGTGGCGCACGATCCACATGTCCCTCCGTTTACCGGCCTGGGGTGGTACGGCATTGGCCGGACTGCTGCTCACCATCAGCGGCGGTTGGGCCAGTTACGACTTTTTTGTGCGCTTTCCCCAACAGCCTGAAAGTTATTACGCCTACGACGCTGACAAATTGGATGCGCTGGCCGCACTGGAAAAGCTGGCCGCCGAGGGGTACGAAGTCTTCCTGCAACCGCTATGGGCCGACCACGCCACCTTTACCTTTTTGCGCAGCAACAGCCGGGTCAAAGCGCTCGATCCGGTGGAGACGTTGGTGCTGCCACCGGTGGGACAGGGGGTAATTTATGCGTATCCCGGTGAAAAGATGGCGCGCGCCGAACAACTAGCCGAACGCTGGCCGGGGGTGCAGGCGGCAGAGGTACTGGATGCCTATGGGCAACGGCTGCTGGCGCTGGTCAAGATCGATGCGCCAATGAGCAATGCGTGGCCGGCAGATTTCCAACCGGCCAACACCATGGAAGTGCGCTTTGACGATGGCCCAACGCTGCTGGGCATGAAACCACATAAAGAGCGCAACGAAGTAACCCTCTTCTGGCGCGCCGAACAACCAACGCACCGGAGTTTGACTACATTTCTCCACTTTATTGACGGCGATGGCCGCCGGGTCGCACAAGTGGACAAATTACCCGGCAACGGCAGCTATCTAACCCCAGTCTGGTCGCCGGGGGAACGGGTGATTGAGCGCTACCCGTTTGAAGTCACCGATCCGTGCGCCGGCGGTTCGACGGTTGATGTTGTTACCGGCTGGTATGAACTGGCTGCCGCCGGTCAACGCCGCTCGCGTCTGGATGGCTTAGGTGACTCGGTGATTGCCGGCCAGGTGACGCTGCCTGTACGCAGTTACCGACGCGACGAGATTGGCATCCCCAATCCCGTCGCCCTGGCACTGCCATCAGCGGTAGAGATCATTGGGTATCAGGTGCAAACCGATCCCTTACAGGCTGGTGCGCCCCTTACCGTTGATCTCTACTGGGGTGGCGGTGCAGCACCAACTAGTCCGATTACCCTGCGCTTACTCGTGCGTGATGAGCGGCTTGACCTATGGCAAGGGGACATTGCGCCAGAACTTGACGCCGCGCCAGAAACTACGGATGTGGTTTGCCAACGGGTGCGCGCCCGGCTACCGGCAACGCTCACGGCTGGCAACTATCAACTGGAAGTGGCGCTGAATGATGCCTTTGTTGCGCTGACAACGGTGGTGATCCACGCCGCAAGCGCACCCTAATTCTGAAATGTTCTTCTCACCGCGCGCCGCAAGTCCGTGACTCGCCCTGTCCATTGCGAGTCCGTGACCGGCAGAGCGCGGCGTCTCAAGGTCTAGTTTGATGGGCCTAACGCTGAAATGTCCTTCTCGCTTTATCACGGTTGCGCGATTTCATCTTCTATGCTAACATCTGTTACACATCCTGAAGTTGTTATCCCAACCATACACGTCCCAACAGTGTAGCAAACTTTCAGGTCATTTTATCCACTAACGTTTATTGTCAAGAAGCACAGAACCAACATTTGTAGCGGCTCCTTTTGATCATAGCCGGCCTGCGACCAGTCCCTCCTACCACTGCACGTAACGGCGGCCAGGGTCAAAAGTAGCACAAGCATACAAAGGAGGTGAACAGCGCTAAAGCAATGTCAGTAGTCCGCAAGCACAGCATTCTGCTTGGCATCACGCGCGCCTTTCCCCGGCGGGTACTTCACTATTCTTTACCAACCAAGGAGGAATTGAATGCAGCGAAAATTGCATACCAGTTTGGGCATCTTCTTGATCGCCACGCTCATTCTGGCAGCCTGTGGCGGCGGCCAACCGGCCCCAGCGCCGGAGCAACCAGCGGCGCAAGCCGAACAGCCAGCCGCCCAAGAAGAAGCCACAGCCGCCCCTGCTGAAGAGATGAGCGACACCCACGAAGCCCCCATGTTGCACGAGAAGGTCATGGCTGGTGAGTTACCGCCGCTAGACGAACGGATTCCGGCGGAACCACTGGTCATTACACCTTACAATGAAATCGGCACATATGGCGGCACTTGGCATCGCTTTGATACAGCGACCAATGGCAACCATTTGGCGATGGCAATGTATGGCTATTCTCCTGTCCACTGGGTCAAAGATGGTTTGGACAAGCGACCGGGGTTGGCCAAGGGGTGGGATTTCAACGAGGACAAGACCGAGTATACCCTCTTCTTCCGCGAAGGAACCAAGTGGTCTGATGGTCAACCCTTTACGGTCGATGACTTCCTCTACTGGTGGGAAGACATGGTCATCAACCCGGATCATTCCGATGTGCCGCCTGATTATTTGATCTCTGGTGGTGAAACAGCGACAGTCACCAAGGTGGACGATTACACCTTGAAGTTTAACTTTGCGGCGCCGGCGCCACTTTTCTTGGATCGCCTGGCCATGTGGCCCAATGGCATGGTGCCAGCGGGGGAACGGCTGTTTGTTCCCAAACATTATGCCAGCCAATTCCATCCTAAATACAACACGGCTGTCACTACCTTTGAGGAGCATGATCAGAAGATCGACTGGCGCGCCAACCCCGATACGCCGGTGCTGAATCCCTGGATGCCGGTCGAGTATGAAGCCGGTACGCGCCTGAAGTTGGAGCGCAACCCCTACTACTATGCCGTCGATACGGCAGGCAATCAACTGCCCTACATCGACTATATCGACGTCACCTACATCGAAAATCTGGAAGTTTCTAAGTTGCGCGTGCTGGCCGGCGAACAGGAAATCTGTGGTCGCCCTTGCAGCAGCCAACCGCTGAGTGAACTTTCCGTCTTCCGCGATGCCGAAGCCACCGTAGGGTTAAAGACCTACTTGTGGGACGGCGGCGGTGGCACTGGTGTCATGGTCTATCCGAATTGGACGCACCAAGATCCGCAAAAGCGCGAACTCTACCGCAATCGCAATTTCCGCCTGGCGCTCTCCCATGCCATCGACCGTGACAAGATTCAGAAAATTGTTTACTTCGGCACCGGCGAAAAGACCACCGGCACCATGAGTCCCAAAGCCCAAGAATTCACGGCCAACGACGAAGGGCGTCAACTTTACGAGCAGTGGCGTGACCTGGCGGTAGAGTATGATACCGCCAAGGCTAACGCTTTGCTGGACGAAGCCGGCGCTGTTGATGCAAATGGTGATGGCGTCCGCGATTTGCCGAGCGGTGATGAATTGACCTTGCGTATCGATTGCAGCGCCGGCGCCATGCAAAGCCGCACCCAAAGCCAAGCAACGGAAATTATCAAAGAAGGCTGGGAAGCGGTCGGCTTTAAGGTGCAAATCAACGTGGTCCCTGACGAACAAATGGGGATCATGCAAGACAACTCTGAAATCGATATCCGTGGCTGTTGGGGTGTCGGTGATGGGCCGAACTTCCTGGTCTTCCCGAACTGGGTCGTTTGGGTGGACAACGACCGCACAGCGCCGCTCTATGGCTCCTGGTATCAGGTGCGTGGCACAGATAAAGAAGGCACCGAACTGGATCTCGACCCGCTGGAACGCAACCCACCGCGCGAAGAACCTCCGCCTGGTGATCCGGCCTGGAAGCTGTGGGAGATCTACGACGCCGCCCGCGTGGAACCCGATGATGCCAAACGGTTGGCGTTAAGCCAGGACATCATTCGTGTCCACATTGAAGAGGGTCCCTTCTTTATCGGCACAGTCGGTAATGAAGTTGTGATTGTGACCGCCTTGGAGAAAGTCGGCAACTTCCCCTCCAAAGAACAACTAGGCCAGGGCGGTTTTGTCGGCCCCTGGATCATGTCCTACTTTGGCGCCGTCTATCCGGAACAGATGTATTACAAAGAGTAGTGGGTAACGGGTAACGGGTGGCGAGTGGCGGGTACACGATCTCGACTCGCCACTCGCCATCAGCTACTCGCCACCCGCCCCTTTCGGAGACAGGATCATCTATGCTTGCCTTTCTCGCCCGTCGTTTACTTTACATGGTCACAACGCTGGTCTTCATTTCGATGATCGGTTTCTTCATTATTAATCTGCCCCCCGGCAGTTATATTGAAGTGTATCAGGCCCAACGCCAAAATCAGGGGACGCACACAGCAGAAGCGGAGTTAGAAGCGCTCAAGCGGCGCTATGGGTTGGACCAGCCGCTCTATATGCAATACTGGAAATGGATCAGCGGCTTTGTCCAGGGCGATTTTGGCGAGTCCTTTCAGTATAACCAGGAAGTGAAGGATCTGATCTGGGCGCGGCTGGGCTATACAGCGTTGATTGCGTTCTTTAGCTTGCTTTTCACCTGGCTTGTGGCGATTCCGATTGGCATCTATGCCGCCACCCATCAGTATAAATTGGGCGACAATGTCGCCACGTTGGTGGGTATGGCTGGGTTGTCGATCCCCGATTTTATGTTGGCGCTGGTCTTAATGGTGTTGGCGCAACAGTGGTTTGGCTTTTCCGTCGGCGGCCTTTTCTCGCGCGAATATATTGACGCACCGTGGAGCTTTGCCAAAGTACTCGACCTGCTCAAGCATCTCTGGGTGCCGGTTTTGGTGGTCGGCACTTCAGGCACCGCCGGGTTGATGCGTATTATGCGCGGCAACCTCCTTGATATTTTGAATATGCAATATGTCCAGGCCGCCCGTGCGCGCGGCTTGCGTGAACCCACGGTCATCTTCAAACACGCAGTGCGCAACGCCATCCACCCGCTGATTATGTTGCTGGGGCTGAGTTTACCGTCGATTATTTCCGGCTCGTTGGTCGTCTCGATTGTGTTGGGGTTGAACACCACCGGCCCGCTCTATTTCAATGCCCTCCGTCAACAAGATATGTATCTGGCCGGCACAATTCTCATGTTCCTGGCCGGCATGTTGGTGTTGGGCAATTTTCTGGCCGATATTTTGCTGGCGCTGGTCGATCCGCGCATCCGGTATGAATGAGGAGAACTATGGCTCAACAAGCACTTCCTTTACCGCCTTCCTACGAAGAAGAGGCGCCGCAGAACGCCGCCTATGCCCAAGCCGCCAATGTGGCCGGCGATATTGGGCAACTTTCGATTGGGCGGCTCATGTGGCGGCGCTTCTTGCGCAATCGCTTAGCGGTCGTCGGGGCAGTTATCCTTTTGTGCATGTATACGGTGATTGTCTTTGCCGAATTCTTTGCCCCATATGACCATCTCATCTCCAATGAGGATTTTGTTGCCCGTGCGCCGCAACTGCCGCGCTTTTTTGACGCCGAGGGCAATTTTCACTTACGCCCCTTTGTCTATGGCACGACGACCACGCTGGATACCGTCAATCTCGATTGGCTGCATGAGGATGATCAGAGCCAGAAGTTTCCCATCTACTTCTTTGTCAAAGGGCAACCCTACAAGCTCTTTGGCTTCATTGAAAGTGACCGCCACTTCTATGGGGTGGAAGAGCCGGGGACGGTCTTTTTGTTGGGTACCGACCGCAATGGCCGCGATATGGTGGCGCGCATTATCTACGGCGGTCGCATTTCGATGACGGTTGGGCTGATTGGCGTGGCGCTGACCATCATTTTCGGCTCGGTGCTAGGAACCGTTTCGGGCTATTTTGGCGGCATTGTCGATACATTGATCCAACGCGCCACCGAGTTGCTGATGTCCTTTCCCAGCATTGCGCTGTGGGCGGCCTTTGCCGCTGCACTGCCGGCGGACATGACCAACACCACCCGCTTCTTTTTCATCTCGATCATTCTCTCCTTGCTTGGCTGGACAAGTCTGGCGCGCCAGGTGCGGGCCAAGGTCTTAGCTTATCGCGAGATGGATTTTGCCTCGGCGGCCAAAGCCGCCGGCGCCAACCATACGCGCATCATCTTGGTCCATATGCTGCCCAACGCTCTGAGCCATATCATCGTTGTCGCCACCTTGGCCATCCCCGGCATGATCCTGGCCGAGACGGCGTTGAGCTTTCTCGGTTTAGGCATTCTTCCCCCGGCTGTCAGTTGGGGAACGCTGCTGCAAGATGCGCAAACTGTCAGCGTGGTGGTGAAGAAACCGTGGCTGATGCTGCCCGGTCTCTTTGTCATTATGGCTGTCCTCAGCTTTAACTTTGTCGGCGACGGTATTCGTGATGCGGCGGATCCGTTTGCGATTTAATGACTTGGTGAATGGGTGATTGGGTGATTTCGCGCCCCCAGGCCCCCGTTCAATCACCGAATCACCCAATCACCAAACTTTTATTTCGATAGACTCATTCCATGACACAAACGAACGACATTATTCTGCAAGTCAAAGACCTACACACTCATTTCTTCACCGAAAGCGGCGTGACACGCGCCTTGTCCGGGGTTGACTTTACGTTGCGCCGGGGTGAAGTGTTGGGCATTGTGGGGGAGAGCGGTTGTGGGAAAAGCGTGACCGCCCAGTGCATTATGAACATGGTGCCAAGCCGTGGCCGGATTATGGGCGGTGAGATCACCTACTATCGGGGGAGCGGCGCCGGCGGCCCGACAGAAGCGATCACGATCACCAAGTTGAACCCACGGGGGCGCGAGATGCGCACCATCCGCGGCAATGAGATCGCCATGATCTTCCAGGAGCCGATGACCTCGTTGAACCCGCTCTTTACGGTCGGTAGCCATCTGCTAGAGGCAATTACGTTGCACCAAAATGTCACCAAACAGGTGGCGCGCGAGGTGGCGGAAGATGCCCTGGCCAAAGTCCATCTGCCAGAGCCGCACCGCATCTTTGATAGCTATCCACACCAGTTGAGCGGCGGGCAACGGCAGCGCGTCATGATCGCGATTGCGCTCAGTTGCAACCCGACCCTGCTCATTGCGGATGAACCGACCACGGCGTTGGATGTGACCACCCAGGCGCAAATTCTTGATCTCATGCAGGAATTGCAAGAGGCCACCGCCATGAGCATTATCTTTATCACCCACGATCTAGGGGTGGTGGCGGAGATGTGCAATGAGGTGGCGGTGATGTATCTGGGCAAGGTGGTGGAGAAGACCGATGTTGATGCTGCCTTCTATGCCCCCAAGCACCCCTACACCAAAGCGCTCTTGCGTTCCATCCCGCGCTTGGATACGGAAGGGCGCCAGCGGCTGGAGGTGATTCGTGGCAATGTCCCCGACCCATCGGTTGTGCCATTGGGCTGTCCGTTCCATCCCCGTTGCCCGGAGGTGTTGCCTGGGGTCTGCAACCGGATCGAGCCGACCATGATCGCCGTCAACGGCGCCACTAACAACCGGGGTGTGCGTTGTCTCCTATACGATGAAAAGCTTCAGCAATCAGCCAAAATGGCGCCGGCCAGAGAGGGGTAGGGCATGACGGCGGTAACAACCCATGACGGTCAGGCAGCAACGCACAAGCGCGATGATCTGCTGCTGACGGTCAATGATCTCAAAATGCACTTCCCCATTAAGCGGGGCTTCTTTAGACGCACCGTCGGCTATGTCAAAGCGGTGGATGGGGTCAGCTTTACCATCCACCGGGGCGAGACCTTTGGTCTCGTGGGTGAAAGCGGCTGCGGCAAAAGCACCACGGGGCGCTGTATCATGCGGCTGCTCGATGCCACCGCCGGTGAAATTGTTTTCTATGACAAAGAGGAGGGGCCGCTCCATATTGAGCAACTGGATGGCGCACAGATGCGCACCATGCGGCGCAATATGCAGATCATGTTCCAAGACCCGTATGCCTCACTCAACCCGCGCTTGACTTTACGCCAGATTGTAGGGGAGCCGTTGGTCATCAACAAAATCGCCGGCGGCAAAGAGTTGAATGAACGCGTTGGGCAACTGTTACGCGCCGTCGGTCTCAGCCCGGAACATATGAACCGCTATCCCCACGCCTTTAGCGGCGGTCAACGCCAACGCATTGGGCTGGCGCGCGCCTTGGCGCTCAACCCCAGTTTTATTGTGCTGGATGAACCGGTCTCGGCGCTCGATGTGTCGGTGCAGGCGCAGGTGTTGAATCTGATCACCGACCTCCAGACGCAATTTGATCTCACCTACCTCTTCATCGCCCACAATATGAGTGTGATCAAGCATATCTGTGACCAGGTGGCGGTGATGTATGTGGGCAAAATTGTCGAATTGGCCCCCACCCGCGAACTCTTTGCCAATCCGTTGCACCCCTACACCGAAGCGCTGTTGTCAGCCATTCCCAAGCCCGACCCGCGCGCCAAACGCTCGCGCATCATCCTAGAAGGCGATGTCCCTAACCCGGCCAAGCCACCCAGCGGCTGCTACTTCCACCCTCGCTGTGCCTATGCGAAGGATATTTGTAAACAAGAAGGACCGCCGCTGCAAGAGATCAAACCCGGTCACTTTGCCGCCTGTCATTTTGCCGATACCCTGCAACTGACCGGATCTGTGTAAATGCTCGCAAACGAACACTGCTCACAGCGAGTCCGTGACTCGCACTGCTCACAGCGAGTCCGTGACTCGCACTGCTCACAGCGAGTCCGTGACTCGCTGTAAGCAACAGTGACGCTTCCAAGTTCGCCACTGCGTTATGCCATATCGTGAATATGTCCAAGAAGATGAATCGTGACGAAAGATCCACCCACCTTGTTTCAGCGCCTGACCACCAATTATGTTGTCAGCTTTCTGCTTTGGCTGGTCGCCGCCGGCCTGATGATACTCGACTTTCTCTATGGCCGCTTGCTCATCATGGGGTTGGTTGGGCTGACTCCGTTGAACCGCTGGTTAATGAGCTTTATTGATCGGGCCGGGGTACTCATCCTGGGTCTGATCGCACTCAGCTTGATTCTCTATCTGGAGTATTACTACCGCCAGGGCGTAGAACGCAAGCAGCTTTGGTCACGCTTTGCCCGTGTGACCGTGCTACAAGGGATCATTATTCTGGCTGGGCTGATTTTTACCTGGCTCACCACCTAACGACAGAAAGAACGCGCTATGCAAATCGCCTACCTTGCCGACCACCCGCACCATATCCCCACCGTCGCCGCCTGGCAATATGCGGAGTGGGGCCATTTGAATCCGGGTGATTCCCTTCAGGGGCGGATTGAACGCCTTGGTCAGCACGTTGGCCGCCCAGGCATTCCCACCACCTTGATCGCAGTAGAAAACGCTGTCGTCATGGGTTCTGCCGGGCTAGTGGTCAATGATCTACGCAGCCACCCTGACCTCATGCCCTTTATGGCAAGCGTTTTTGTTGATCCGGCCTATCGTGGGCGCGGCATTGCCACAGCACTGGCAGCCCAGATGAAAGTGGTCGCGCAGGAGCTGGGCTTTCCGCTCCTCTACCTGATTACGCCTGATCAACAAAGACTCTATGCCCGCTTAGGCTGGGTAGCGCAACGCGATCTCGAATACCGCGGCGAAGTCGTCACCCTCATGGCAGTGACGTTGACACCGACCAATCCATCCACATCGTCCTAAAGCGTAACTACCAAGCCACCCCCTCCTCCTGATAAGGGGAGGAATCGTTATACGCTCAACGATTCCCTCCCCAAGCTGGTTAGGGAGGGGGTAGTAGTTACCCTAAAGCTACGAGCAGCTTTAACGATCACACACCCACCGCAAATTCCACACCCCAATCTGCCAACTTTGTTAGCATACTCTCTTTTCTCCTTGCCAATCCTCGCTACAATAGGGACAGAAGCCGTCCCCACGGGGAGAGGAAGGAGACAATTGGGTGTCCAGTCGCATTCAGGCCATTCTCTTTGATCTCGATGGCGTCCTCACCGACACCGCCGAGTACCATTATCAAGCCTGGCAGTGGTTAGCCGATCGCGAAGGCATTCCCTTTGACCGCACCCACAATGAGCAGTTACGCGGCGTCTCGCGCCGGGAATCGCTCATGCTGCTCCTGGGCAACCGCACCATCAATGAAGCAACCGCCCAACAGTGGATGGCCGACAAGAACCAGAAATATCAGGAACTGCTGCAACAGGTGACGCCAGCCGCTCTGCTGCCCGGCGTCACCATGCTGCTGGATGAATGCGAAACCCGTGGTCTACGCGCCGCGGTGGTGTCGGCCAGCCGAAATGCCCACTTTGTCTTACAACAACTTGCCATTGCCGACCGCTTTGCCGTGATTGTCGCCGGACCGGAAGCGGACGCAGGGCCGGGCAAAAACCGCGCCAAACCGGCGCCCGATCTCTTTTTGCTGGCAGCGGAACGGCTGGCACTGGCGCCGGCGGCCTGTCTGGTGGTGGAGGATGCCGCCGCCGGCATTGCGGCGGCGCAGGTGGCCGGCATGGCGACGGTGGGCATCGGGCCGGTGGAACGGGTGGGTCATGCCGACCTGGTGCTGCCGGATCTGGCGCAGGCCACTGTCGCTCAACTGCTCTACGCCGCCACCTGGCGCGTCGCCGAGGAACACTTTGATCCCCAAAGCCAGAACGCTTGGGAGACCATTTTTACCATCGGCAACGGCTATCTGGGTACACGTGGCACGCTGGAGGAAGATTCGCCTGGGGAGAAACCCGCCACCCTGCTCCACGGGCTATGGGACGATGTACCCATCGCTTACACCGAACTCGCCAACGCCTTCGATTGGACAGTCATCGATCTCTGGGTCAACGGCCAGCCGTTCCGCTTGAATCGAGGAAAGATCGAGGATTACTGCCGGTGGCTCGATCTCCGCACCGGCGAGTTACACCGCACCCTACGTTGGACGCCGCCCGATGGCGCTACGGTGGAACTCCACTTTATCCGACTGGCGAGTCTGGCCGATCAACATGTGCTGGCGGTCCAACTCCAGGTAACGCCCTTGGTCAGGGATGTTGATATCCGGTTGCGCCCACGGTTGATGGGCCATGTGGAAAACGAAGGCTTGCTCCACTGGCACAACTTTGATCAGGGGCAGCAGGAAAATGCGGTCTACTTGAGCGGCGCCACCCGCTTTACCAACAAACGGCTGGTGCAGGCGATGCGCACTAGTTGCACCAGCGCCATCAACGAAACAAGCCTGGCCGATAGCCCCGGCAGCCCCGGTCTTTCGCTAAAGGCACAGGTCACCGTCCAAGCAAGCTTGACCTTGGAGAAGTTTGTTAGCGTCTACACGGACCGTGATACGCCTGAGCCGTTAGCCGCTGCGTTGACCAAGGTGGATGAAATTGCCGGCCCGGGCTTTGACCAGTTACAGCGCGCCAATGCAACCGCCTGGCAGCGCTTCTGGGAAGCCAGCGATGTAATCATCGAAGGCGACGACGAAGCGCAGACCGCCATGCGGCATGCGCTCTTCCAATTGCGCATCGCCGCCCCCACCTACGATGACCGGGTCAGCATTGGCGCCCGCTCCCTGAGCGGCTTTGGTTATCGCGGCCATGTCTTTTGGGACACGGAAATTTTTGTCCTGCCCTTCTTCACCTTTACCCAACCGCAACTGGCCCGCAATTTACTCATGTACCGCTGGCATACGCTCGATGGGGCGCACCGCAAAGCCGCCGGGAATGGCTTTGTCGGCGCCCAGTACGCTTGGGAAAGCGCCGAGACCGGCGAAGAGGTGACGCCGCGCTTTGTCCCAGGGCCGCGCGGTGAAGGGTTAGTGCGCATCTGGTGCGGCGACATTGAACTGCATATTACGGTGGATGTCGTCTATGCCATCATGCAATACTGGCACGTTACTGCTGATGACCAGTTCATCACCAACGTCGGTGCGCAGATTCTGCTGGAGACGGCGCGCTTCTGGGAGAGCCGCGTCGAGCCTGATAAGCCAGCACCCGGTCAATTCTCGATCTCCGACGTGATCGGGCCGGATGAGTACCATGATCATGTCAACAACAACGCTTTTACCAATGGCATGGTGCGCTGGCATCTGCAAACGGCCATTGCGGTGATCGGCTGGCTGGAAACGCATGAACCGGCCAAAGCGGCGGAATTGCGCACTATGTTGGATCTCACCGATGAACGATTGGCTCACTGGCAGACCGTTGCCCATAACCTGGTCTTCCTGCGCAATCCGCAAAACCGCCTGATTGAGCAATTTGACGGCTTTTTCGACTTGCCCGAAGTAGACTGGCCCCAATATGCCAACCGCACCAAGTCAATGCAGGCGCTCCTGGGCATTGAGGGGGCCAACGCCCATCAAGTGCTGAAGCAACCGGATGTGCTGATGTTGCTGCTCCTGCTCGGCGATCAATTCACGATAGAAGACATGGAAGCCAACTGGGCATACTACAGCCCGCGCACCGACCATGAGTATGGCTCTTCCCTGGGGCCGGCCTTTCATGCCTGGGCTGCCTGTCAACTGGGCCATCCCGAAGTTGCCTATGCCCACTTTATGCGCGCCGCCCGCGCCGATCTCGGCGATGTACGGGGCAACGCTGCCGACGGTATCCACATTGCGTCGGCAGGCGGACTGTGGCAAGCGGCGGTCTTCGGCTTTGCCGGGCTACGCGTAACCAATGGCGCTTTCACCGTGCAGCCCAACCTACCGGCCCATTGGCGTCGCCTCGCCTTTCCCATAACGATCCGGGGCGAACGCCATTTTGTCGATCTGCGCAATGATTGAGTGATTGTGCCGGGTGCGCATCATAGGGGCGCGATAGTTCGTACCCCTATGATGCGCACCCGGCGGGTTGTTTTGGTTACTTTGCAAAGGAGCAATCTACCATGATGGGGAAAAGCTTACAGAGTAAGCCTTTAGTAGCATTGTTTGTTGTCCTGGCATTGGTGCTGGCCGCTTGTGGCGGCAACCAACAGGCCGCAGCACCAACAGTCGCGGCACCGGCGGCCGAGGCCACACCGGCTACGGCTGCCGATAGTGGCGTCCAGCCAGCCACGGATGCCGCTACCGGCGCCACCGATCTCGATTTTAGTCAACTGGCCGTGGAAGAGGGTGCGACTTTACGCTTTAGCGCTGCCGGCAATGCCACCGAGCAACAACTGTATCAACAGGGCGCCGACCGGTTTAATGAACTCTTTGCCGATCGCAATGTAACGATGACCTTTGAGCCGGTGCCGTCTGAGTATGAGACGACAATCACCGCCGGCTTTTCTGGCGGGAACGCACCCGATGTCTTTTTGCTCAATGGGCAACTGATGGGGCAACTGGGTACACAGGGTTTGTTGCTGCCGCTCGATGACGCCATGAACAGTGCGGGGCGCCAGGCGGCCGATTTCTACGCTCCCCTGATTGAACTGTACCAGTATGAGGGGGCAACCTACGGCTTACCCAAGGATTTCAACCCATTGGTTCTTTTCATCAACAATGGATTGGCACAACAAGCGAACGTAGACCCGGCCACGATCCAAAGTTGGGAGGATCTACGCAATGCGGCGCAAGCCATGACCCAGGGTGAAGGCGCTGGGGGTGTCATTGGCCTTTGCTTTGATCCCAACATTTTGCGCTTTGCCCCCTTCTTTTTCCAACAGGGCAACCCGATCATTGAAAACGGCCAGGCCACCTTCAATCAGGAGAGCGGCGTTCAGGTGCTACAGTTCTGGAAAGAGTTTACCGACAGTGGCGCCGCCGCGCCCTTCCAGGACATTGGCACGAGCTGGTGTGGCGAAGCCTTTGCCCGCCAGAACGCCGCAATGGTGATCGAGGGTGGTTGGTTGGTGCCTTTTATGGCTGATCCCCAGCAAGGCGGCGCAGATGTCCAATACAGCGCTTTCCCGCTGCCCCGTCCCGAAGGCGGTCAGGAGCAGACAATTCTCTTTACCAATGCCTTTGCCGCCAATGCCAATACCCAATATCCCAACGCGGCGGCGGCGGCCGTTCTTTTCTTGACCAGCGCCACCAACCAACAGGCGTTGATCCCCACCGGTCTCGCCCAGCCCAGTTTGCAAAGTCTGGCGAGTGATCCCTACTATGCGGAAAATCCGGTCGCGAATACGCTGGTGCAAGCGGCGGCCAATGGCCGCGTCGCCGAAACAGTCTTCGGCGGGCCACAACGCCAAGCCGACGTAATCCGCATCATCAACCAAAGCGCCGTCGAACCGATCTTTATCGGCGACGCCGATGTGCAACAGGCGCTCGACCAGGCGGCACAGGAAGTGAATGGGGTGTTGCAACAGTAGCCGTTGCCAGGACACTACAGTAGATCTAGGAAGGAACGGATGTCGGTAGGAGCGAATTGTCTCTCCTATCAACGGCTAAAGCAAGAAATCCGTTACCTCCCAAATCCGCTGTAGTGTTCCTACCAAGAGGAGAGCAATCATGGCTGTCGCCACGGATCGAACACCTGCCACCAACAACCGAGCGCGTTCACTCGCCCGTCGGGAAGCGTTGACGGGCTATCTCTTTATTGCGCCCTACTTGATTGTGGGCGGGATTTTTACCTATGGGTTGTTGTTCTATGTTTTTTACATCAGCTTTACCAACTTAACAGCGCCTTATGTACAGGTGGAGCCTGAGTTTGTAGGGTTTGACAATTACCTACGTGCGTTTCGGGAGCGGGATTTTCTCACCTCGTTAATTAATGTCTTCTGGTACTTCATTATTGTAACGACCATTCAGACCATCGGCGCCATCTTTTTGGCCGTGTTGCTGAATGCCAGACTGACAGGATTGCGGATCTATCGCACCCTACTCTACTCGCCTAGCGTTGCCTCGTCGGTGGTGATTGGGTTGATTTTTTTCTGGTTGTACCAACGCCAGGGGTTTATCAACTACCTGCTCGGCACAGATATTGCCTGGCTGCAAAGCGCCAATCGGCTCCTGGATCCCCTTTGGGCAAGCCTGGGCATGGAAGGTGTGGCCGAGATTCTACGTGGCCCCAGTGTGGCGTGGACAGCGATTATGGGGTTGGCGATCTTTACCACGATTCCGACCTTTATGATCATGTTTCTGGCCGCGCTACAAGATGTGCCGGGCTATCTCTATGAAGCGGCGTCGCTAGATGGGGCGACCGGCTGGCGCGCCTTCTGGCACATCACCTTGCCGCTGCTGCGTCCGGTGGTTGCGCTGGTGGTTATTCTAGGCACCATCGGCACATTTCAGGTCTTTGACCAGGCGTATGTCCTTACCGCCGGCGGCCCACTCAAGACGACGTTGACCCCGGCGCTCTTGATCTTTCAGAAGACGCTGGGCCGCCAGACCTCCCCCGAAGCCGGCTTTGGCGCCGCCATGGCCTTTATTCTGGCCGCGATCATTGTGTTGATTACGATCTTTCAGCGGCGGTATATTGAGCAGTCAACCCAACAATATTAGCAAGTTTTGGTAAGTGCGATAGAGACTAAGAGATAGAGAGATTAAGAGATAGAGAGATTAAGAGATTGGCTCGACAAAATCTCTGTATCTCTCTATCTCTTAATCGCTTACGAACAAAGGAAGCACGGATGGCGACAATCTCACAACGACAAGCAGCGTCAGTTCCCCAAACCAACAGCCCCGAAGCCCAACGCTTTCGGTTGGGGACGTTCTTGCGCTATTTCTTACTCACCCTGATGGCGCTCATTGCTTTTGCGCCCTTTATCCTTTCGTTTCTCGGTACCTTTAAGACCACGGCGGAGATAATCGCCTTTCCACCATCGATTTTCCCGGAAGAGTGGCGCACGGACAATTGGGAACGAGTCTGGAATTTCTCGATTCCCAGCGCCGAAGGGCGGTTGCTACCGCGGTGGCTGTTTAATAGTGTCTGGTTGGCAGTGGTCAATGTGGCGAGTCAAGTCTTCTTCTGCTCGTTGGCGGCCTATGCCTTTGCCCGGCTGCGCTTTCCTGGGCAGGATCTGATCTTTGGCGCCATCATTGCCAGCCTAGCAATTCCGGCAGCGGTGACGTTAATTCCAGCCTATGTCTTTTACTCGCGCATTGGTTGGGTCAACACCTTCTGGCCGCTGATCATCCCGCGGCTGGTGGCGCCGGTTGGCATTTTGATGTTGACCCAGTTCTTCAAGTCGATTCCTAGAGAGTTGGAAGAAGCGGCGCAGATGGACGGCTTAGGCCGCTTTGGCACCTACTGGAACATTGCCCTCCCCCTCTCGCGACCGGCGCTGCTCACCTTTGCCATCCTGGCCTTTCAGGGTTCTTGGAATGATTTTGTGGCGCCGCTGCTCTTTTTACAAAGCGTTGACCGCATGACGCTGACGGTGGGCATGAGCTTTTTCCGTTATCAATACACGAACGACTTGACAGCGATTCTGGTGGCGGCGATGTTTAACGCCATTCCCATGTTGATCCTCTTCTTTATCTTCAGCCGCTACTATATCGAAGGCATTAGTTACAGCGGGCTGGCCGGGCAGTAATAGCCTGTATATTGATTGTCACGCACAAACACGCCTCAAGTAATTTGACACCTCCTTTTATTCTCTGTTATACTTTTAGGCGAACGTTCGCACAGTTCCCTATTTTTTTTGCTAACCTAGGCGAACGTTCGCACCCATTCATCAAAACGAGCTTTTGCAAAAGCGCACACCAGACTGAGGAGCCATCGCGTGTCAAAACGTGTTACGCTCAAAGATGTAGCAGCGCACGTTGGCGTCAGCTATCAAACGGTCTCGAAGGTGTTAAATGGTCAAGCTACGGTGACACCCGAAACTGCCGCCGCCATCCAACAGGCAGTTACGATGCTTGGCTATCGCACCAATGTGACGGCGCGCAATCTGCGCAAACAGGCCAGCCATCTGATTGGCTACTCCTGGGAGCCGACGACGCCGGATCGCGCTAGCCCGATTTTGGATCAATTTCTGGGCAGCACGGTCGAAGCGGCGGAAGCGGCCGGCTATCATGTGCTGCTCTTCCCCAGCCACAAAAGCAGCGATCAAAGCGCCGTCTATCATGATCTCATTCGCACCGGTCGCGTGGACGGTTTTATTATCACCAGCACCAATTACGATGACCCGCGCATCCGCCTCTTACGGCAGATCGATTTTCCCTTTGTCGCCTTTGGCCGCGCTAACCCTGACTGGCGCTTTCCCTACGTCGATGTGGATGGCCGCGCCGGTTTGCGCGCCGCGGTCGAACATTTGCTGGAGCAAGGTCATCGCCGGATTGCCCTGTTAGCCTGGCCGGAGGGTTCACGCACCGGCACGTCCAGAGTTAATGGCTACCTGGATGCCATGCGCAACGCTGGCATTCCGGTTGATCCCGCGTGGGTACGGCGCGGGGAGGGGGAAGTACCGGTGGGCTATGCGCAGAGTGCTGCGTTACTACAACTACCGCTAGCGCTTCGCCCAACGGCAATCGCCGCTGTCGATGATCATCTGGCGATTGGAGCGCTGCAAGCGGTGCAAGCAGCAGGATTCACGGTCGGTAAGGATGTCGCCGTCACCGGCTTTGATGATACGCCGGGGGTGCAACATCTCTCCCCCCCTCTAACCTCGGTGCGCCAACCGGTGCGCCAAGTTGGGCGGGAAATTGTCAATCTGTTGATACAGTTGATGCAAGGCGAAACCCCGGCCAGCACACAACTGCACCTGCCCCCCCGGCTCATTATCCGTCAATCGAGTGTGCGTCAGTAACGTGTATCATGTGGGAAAGGTAGGTAGATAGGGAAACAGGGAAACAGGTAGACAGGTAGACAGGGAAACAGGGACCAAGTAGACAGGTATCTATGTCCCCATTCACCTGTCTACCTGTCTACCTGTTTCCCTGTCTACCTACCCCCCACCGTACCATAAATCTTTCTAACCAAGGAGTGACAAGCTATGAAACGGAAGTTCTTTGGTCTATTGGGCTTGTTGATGGTCATTAGCTTGATCATCACAGCCTGTCCGGCGCCGGGTGGACAACCAGGCGCAACGGGCGCAGCGGGCGGTGAAGCCGCAGCCGGCGGCCCAACCACCATCCGCATTAGTTGTTGGGAAAGCGGTGATGCGTTGGAACCCTTCAACAACGCCATCAAGTCCTTTGAAGCCGCCAACCCGGAGATCAAGGTAAATTTGGAGTGCATCCCGCAAGATTACGGCACCAAGCTGCTGGCGCAGATCGCCGCCGGCAATGCGCCCGACATCTGGCAGAATGGCGACGGCGATGTGGCGCGCTATGTGGCCGAAGGAGCGGTGGCGCCGCTGGATGATTACATCAATGGCAGCGATCCGCTCGACATGAGCGCCTTCTTGCCGGGCGTCGCCTCCTTTGGGCAAGTCAACGGCCAGACCTACTACCTGACCAAGGACTATAGCCCGCTGGTCCTCTATTACAACAAGAAGCTCTTTGATGAAGCCGGCGTCGCCTATCCCACCGCCGAGTGGACATGGGACGATCTCTTGGCCGCCGCCCAGGCGACGACCAAGCCCGATGGTAGCCAGTGGGGCATCATGATCCCCAACAGTTGGGGCGACCTCTATTGGCTGCGCGGCGTGTTGCCGATTATCTACCAGAATGGCGGCAGCGTGGTGAGTGAAGACGGCACGAAGACCACCGGTTTCATGAACAGCCCGGAGACGATTGCGGCGTTGCAATGGTATGTTGATCTGATTGTTACCCACAAAGTCGCCCCAGCCAAGGCGGACATTGATGCACTGGCCGGCGCTGATCTTTTCCAGACCGGCAAGGTCGCCATGCAGTGGACGGGCCGCTGGCCGCTCAAGGATTACAAGGCCAATCCGGACTTGAGCTTTGGCACTGTTGAACTGCCGGCGGGTCCGGCGGGTCGCGCCAACGCCCTCTGTTGGGCCGGCTTCACCCTGAACGCCAAGGGCGAAAACAAGGACGCCGCCTGGAAGTTCCTCAAGTACATCGCCGCCGGCGATGGTGCCAAAGAATTTGCCAACTATGCCCTCACCGCCGTTCAGGCCGTGGCCGACGAACAGAAGTTGGGCGACGATGAATATGACAAGCAGATCATCAACGATCTGAACAACGTCAAGCCGCTGCCTGAATTTACCACCCCCAAGTGGCTCGAATGTGGTGAGAAAAACTTCAAAGCCGGCATGGAAGACATCTTCCTCAACGGCACCAGCGTTCAGGACGCCATGGACAAAGCCGCCGCGGACGCGGATGCCTGTCTGGCCGCGAATTAGGTGGGTAAGGTAGACAGGTAGACAGGTACACAGGTACACAGGTAAATAGGAATATATACCAACCTGTCTACCTGCCTACCTGTCTACCTGTCTCCCTGTCTCCCTGTCTACCTCCAAAGGAGCAACTATGGCAACAGCCGCCATTACTCGACCGGGGCGAGCATATAGTCGCAAAGCCAGCCATGAGGCGCGGGTCTTTTGGTTGTGTGTGGCGCCGTGGGTTATCGGCTTTATTCTGTTTACCCTAGGGCCGATGATCTACTCGCTCTATATCAGCTTTACCAAGTGGGGTATGTTGCAGCCGCCCCAGTGGGTGGGGCTGGATAACTATGTGCGTGCCTTTTCCGCCGACCCCGATTTCTACCATTCGTTGCGCGTTACCTTTTTCTATACGATCTTTAGTATACCCCTGAAGCTGATCACCGCGCTCTTTCTGGCGATTCTACTCAATGAAGCGACGCATGGGGTTGGGTTCTTTCGCACAGCCTTTTATATGCCGGCGGTGGTGGCGAGTGTAGCGGCGGCGGTACTCTGGTCGTGGATTCTCAACCCCCGCTTTGGCCCGGTCAATGGGTTGCTGGGTCTCTTTGGCATTGCAGGCCCCAACTGGTTTGGCGACCCGGACTTTGCCCTCTGGGGCTTGATCATCATGAGTACTTGGAATGTCGGCGGCGAGATGTTGATCTTCTTGGCCGGGTTAAAGGGTATCCCGAAGTCCCTATACGAAGCCTCCGAGTTGGATGGCGCCAGTCGGCTCGTGCGCTTCTTCCGCATTACCTTGCCGATGCTCAGTGCAACTATCTTCTTCAACTTTGTCATGGCGGTGATCGGCTCGTTTCAAGCCTTTGACTCAGCCTATGTCATCTCCGGCGCACGGGCCGGCACGTTAGGCGGGCCGGATCAATCGACCTTGCTCTATATGTTGCTGGTCTATACCAATGCCTTCCAGAATTTCAACGGCATGGGCTATGCGACGGCGCTGGCGTGGATCTTGTTTGTGATCATTCTGATCCTCACGCTCATCATTCTGCGCTCGTCCGATATGTGGGTCTATAACGAAGGGGAAAGGAATAAGCGATGAGCACCATTGCCTTGCCACGCGCCCAAACGGCCAGCGGGTTAACCTCGCGCACCCGCAATGACCGGTTACGCAATCTGCTGGTTTACGGGTTGTTGATCGTCCTGAGCCTGCTCTTTCTCTTTCCTTTCTACTGGATGATCTCCTCCGGGTTAAAACCAGAACACAAGATTTTTATCTGGCCGCCGGAGTGGATCCCCACCCCACCGATCTGGCGCAACTTTATCGATGCCTTTGCCAATCCGTTGCTGCCCTTTCAGATCTTCTTTCGTAATACCTTGACAATTGAAGTGGGGATGATCAGTGGGCGTTTGATCTCGTGTGTGCTAATCGCCTACGCCTTTGCCCGTCTGGAAGCGCCGGGCAAGGATGCGCTCTTTGCCGTGCTGCTGGCGACCTTGATGTTGCCCGACGCCGTCTACTGGATTCCGCGCTTCATTCTCTTTAGCAACCTGGGCTGGATCGACACCTTCCTACCGATGATTGTGCCGGCCTGGTTTGGTGAGGCGTATGCGATCTTTCTCATGCGGCAGTTCTTTATGTCGATTCCCAGAGAATTGGAGGAGGCCGCCAACATGGACGGCGCCGGCACCTTGCGCGTGATCTGGAATCTGATCGTACCCCTCTCGACGCCGGTGCTGACCGTAATCGCCATTCTGAGCTTCAAAGACATTTGGAATGACCTACGCTACCCGTTGCTATACCTCAATACGGTCGAGAAATATACAGTAGCGGTTGGTCTGGCGTATTTCAACGGCCAGTTTGATGTGAAGATGAATCTACTCATGGCCGCGACCGTAGTTTGCACGTTGCCAGTGGTGATCGTCTTCTTCATCGCCCAACGCGCCTTTGTCGAAGGCATTTCGATGACGGGGATTAAATAGCCGTGCGTCTTTCGATTTATCCCATAGGGATGCTTGAGTTTAGGAACGAACAGCCTTATTTTCGCCTCTAAACTCAGGCGTCCCTATGGGACGGGTAAACTCATTTGAAGATTTTTTTGAAGAAGCCAAAGGGTGGAATGACGAATAAGCGTTCAGTTACAAAGCAACTGGTTGTCGGGCAAACATCCGCCACAGCGCCTGTCCTCTTTCCTTTCTCGCCGATCCTCGTCGCCTTGCTATCGGCCACTGGCTTGGGCTATCAACTAGCCGTCACCCGCATCTTCTCGCTCTATTTTCAATATCACTATGTCTTCCTGGCGGTCGCGTTGGGGGTGCTGGGAATCAGTATCGGCGCGGCGCTGGCAACCCAAGCCGGCGGCAAGCGCAATGCAAGGCAGACGGTCGCCCTGTTGCCGCTGGTGTTGGGGTTGTTGAGTGTGGCGTTTGTCCTCGGCAATGCAATTAGCGTTTGGGCGCCAGGCGCAATCAACCTGCCGGTGCAGGCCTTGCTGGCGCTGCTTCCTTTCAGTTTGATCGGCTTTGGTACAGCGTTGCTCTTTGCGGCGCAACCAACGGCCAGCAACCAATTGTATGCCGCTGATCTAACAGGCGCAGCAATCGGGGTCGCCGCCATCCTGGGACTGTTAACCCTTTGGAGTCCCTTTAGTGTTCTGCTCTTCCTGGCTGGTTTGTTGGGGATAACGGCGCTCTTTTTTCACTACGCGCAAAGAGATAAAGGGAAACAGACACGTTGGGTGGCTGGCCTGCTGGTGGCCATCACCATCATTAGCATTGGCGCCTGGGTTGCCAACCTAAGTGGTGGTTGGCTGGATTTTGCACCGGAGCGGCTGATCAACCCACCACGCGACAAGACGATGCTGACGACCTTAACCGATCCCAACCAGCAGGCGCGCATTACCCAAACCTACTGGAGCCCCTTTGCCCGCGTCGATGTGGTGACAACCAACGACCCCAACGCCAAATTTGTCTTTACCGATGGCGGCGCCGGCAGTTATATGCTGCGCTTTGACGGCAATTTGGACACGGTCAGCGATTTGCGTACAACACCGGAATTTCTCCCTTTTACGGCGCAGGAGCGCCCGAATACCTTGATCCTGGGCGCTGGCGCCGGCAAAGATATTCTGTTGGCCTTGCTGGCAGGCGCGCCGACCATTACCGCCGTCGAGGTCAACCCGGCCGTGGTGGCGGCAACGCGCGCGGATGCCGCCTACAATGGCAATATTCTGGATCGACCGGAGGTGACGTTAGTGGTTGGCGATGCGCGTACATTTGTCGAACGTAGCCAAAGCGTGTATGATCTCATCTATCTCAATCTGGTCTATACGCAAGCCGCCGAACCAACCAGTCTGGCCCTGGCCGAAAATTACATCTTCACCGTCGAAGCCTTCCAACGTTACTTTGATCGCCTGACGCCGACCGGCCAGCTTGCCATCATTACCCACAACGCGCTGGAAGGCAGCCGCGCCATGATCACTGCTTTGCAAGCGCTCGATGGGCTGGGCATTGCACCGGCCCAGGCGCTGGATCATCTGGCGCTCTGGATGCGCAACGATGAAGACCCAACCTTGCGCACCAGCGTCTTGTTGCTCGGCAAAGCACCACTGTCGCCACCATTGCTGCAAAATACAATGGCGCAGGCGCAAGCGCTCGATCTGCAACCGCTCTTTCTGCCCGGTCACTTTGAGATGGCCTTTGCCCCGCTGCGTCAGGGCATGAGCCTCAGCGCGTTTGTCCAGGCCGACGCCGCCTACAATCTGAGCGCCACCGACGACAACTGCCCCTTCTTCTTCCATTTGGATTGGGGGTTGCCGCCGGCGATTAGTCAAGGGATCTTTATCGCTGCCCTGTTGCTCTTAGCGCTAGTGGGGTTGGCCTTGCGCGAACAAAGTAGCAGCGGTGAGTGGCCCTGGTGGGCGGCGCTGCTCTACGTGCTGTTGATTGGCGTCGGCTTCATGTGGATTGAGACGCCGTTGATCCAACGCTTGCAACTGCTGCTGGGTTATCCGGTGCTGGCGCTGGCGACCGTCTTGAGCGCGCTCTTGCTGGCCGCCGGCGCGGGCAGTTACCTTAGCAAACGGTGGATCGATCAACATGGCCCCGGCCTCATTCGCTGGGCGGCGCTTTGGGTAGCCGGGCTGGCCCTGTTCTACTGGTTGTTCCTGCCAACGGTGCTGGATCGGCTGCTGCCTTTGCCGCTGGCAGTGCGCTTGGTGGCGGCGGCGCTGTTGGCCGCTTTGCCCGGTCTTGGCTTGGGGATACCCTTCCCGACGCTCTTGCGCCGTTTTCCAACCAGCCCCCGCAAAGTGGCGCTGCTCTGGAGCGTCAACGGCGTGGCCGCGGTGCTGGGTTCGCTGCTCGCTGTCGCTATCGCCATGACCTACGGCTTTGGCGCCACCCAACTCGGCGGCGCAGCACTCTATGGGGCGCTGGCGCTCCTGATATGGCGGGTAAAAGAATAACCCAATACCGAATAACCATTGACTACGCGACTAGGGACAACACGACGTATGACAGCAACATATCTTGAAAAACGCGAACGGCTGGCCGATCCGGTGGCGACGACGGGCGACCAGCTTTATGTGATCTGTTCGCAAAATGGGCTATTTCCCACCCCCTGGTCAACCAGCCATATTCCCCATGAATTGTGGGGGGTGTGGGCGCACCCGATCAAGCTGTTGGATGGCTTCTGGTTTGCCATCCGCAACCAGACAACCGGCGTGATGACCTGGCTATTGGAGGCGGACGCCTGTCGCGCCTATGGCAGTCATACCGAGTTCGACTATCGCGTCGATTCGTTGCAGGTGACCCGGCGCGATTTTGTCCCTGATGGGCTGGCGGGGTTGGCGGTGACGATCACCGTGCAATTCCCCCCCGGTTTTGCCGACCGTCTGGAATTGCTCGCGTTGGTGCGCTCCGATTTGCGCCCGGCTTGGCTGGGCGAACAGGTGGGGATGCACGATGCGCCGGATCGGGTGGCGGTGGCCGATCATCAACGTCATTTACGCTTTAGCGATGAGAATAATCCCTGGGTGGTGCTGGTCGGCGGCAGCACGAGCATTCAGGAAATCTTGCTAGGTGACGAAGCCGGGGTGGTGCAACCGACGGTCGGCGCCGGCGTAAGTGCGCGCCTGACTTTTCGCTTTCATACCCGCACGGCTGACACCTCTGTTGTCACCTTCTATGTGGCCGGCGCCGTCACCGGGGAAAGCGAAGCTTTTGAAACCTATGCGCGCTTGCGTACGGAAGGTGGGTCCTTGTGGCAGCAGAAAGAGGATCGCTATGCTGAACTCGCCCGCCACGCCCGCTTGCAGTCGCCTGCTGCGCACCTGGATACCGCCTTTTACTGGTCTAAAGTGACAGCCCAGATGTTGGCGCGCCAGACGCCGGATTATGGCCCTAATGTTAGTCCCAGTGTCGGCGCCGGGCTGCCCAACTACCCCTGGTGGTTTGGCATTGACACAGAATATGCCATTCTGCCCATGTTACAAGGCGGCCTTTTCGACCTGAGCAAAGCCACATTGCGCCTGCTCAAAAGGGTCAGCGAAGGACACAATGCCACCGAACCGGGGCGGGTGATCCACGAGTTATCCACCACCGGCATTGTCTACAATCCGGGCAATCTGGTCGAGACGCCGGCCTTCACCCGCGCCGTCTACCAGAGCTGGTGCTGGACGGGCGATCGGGACTTTTTGGCAGAGATGTACCCCTTCTGCAAACAGGGCATTCTTGACTATACGCTGGGCAAATGCGACCCCGATGGCGATCTCTGTGGCGCCGGACGTAGCGTTATTGAGACGCTGGAGATGCACGCTGGCTTTGAGTGTATCGATGTCGCTAGCTACACCTGGGAAGCGCTCAATTTTCTGGCGACAATGGCGCAAGCGGTTGGCGACACAAGCACAGCGGCAAGCGCCACCAGCAAAGCCGCCATCCTTGCGGAACGGATTCGCAACGAGTGGTGGCTGGCCGACGCCGGTCTCTTTGCCGATGTACGCGCCACTGTGCAGGAGGTAGATGCGGCTCTGCAACGGATCGATGGCCTGGAATCAACGCCCGATTGGCAGTGGGTGGCGGGGCAGGCGGCGCAAGCCCATCGCCTTTTCGATACGCAAGTACCGGCACGCCGTCATGCTGACCCAACCGTCGATCTACCGTGGCTGTTGCGCCATTGGGTGGTGATGTGTCCAATGGAAGTTGGCCTGGCGACACCGGAACAGGCCGATCAAGCCTTTGCCCGGCTGCTCTCACCCGAATTTTGTAACGAATGGGGCATGTATCTGCACCCGGAACGCCGGGAGGTGATGAGCATCAACACCGGTTTGCTGGCGCTGGCGTTGACCCGCTATGGCCGCCTGGATGATGCACTCAAGTTGGTGCAACAGATGGCGGCGACGCTCAACCGACGCACCCCTGGCGCGATTAGTGAGGCGCTGCCCGACCAGTGGTGCTTTTTGCAGTTGTGGTCAAACTTGGGTATCATTTCTCCACTGGTCGAGGGGGTGTTGGGCATCGAGCCACAAGCCGGCGAAGAGTGCTTACAGGTGATTCCGCACTTGCCAACCGGCTGGGATACCGCGACGCTAGAGCGTTTTCGAGTTGGCAACGCCTGCTTCACGGTGAGTGCAACCCGCTCGGCCAGCGAATACCGGCTGGCTGTCACCCAGAATACAGGGCAAGAGCACTATCGCTTACGCGTTGGGTTCTACCTGCCACCGACGGTTTCCGTTGTAGCGGTGCGGCTTAACGGTGCTGACACCCCCTGGCAGTGGGAAAGCACCCTGGCCGGTCGGCGCTTGTGCTGTGAAACCACCGGTCAGGCCGAATTGGTCGTGACTATTCTAGATAGCGAACAACGCAATGACAACCAATGATATTAATGATATTAAAGCATCGGTGCAACGGCAGTTTAATCAGGTAGCGGCGAATTACAGCACCAGTGCGGTTCACGCCAGGGGACGCGATTTAGAGGCGATGGTGCAAGCCATCCCGTTGACGGGGCAGGAAGTGGTGATCGACGCTGGCTGCGGGACGGGGCATACGGCGTTGGCCTTTGCCCCCCATGTCGCCCAGGTGATTGCCGTCGATTTTACCGAAGGGATGCTGGCACAGGGCCGGCAATTAGCGGCGGAACGGGGCCTCACCAATGTTGATTTCCGCCTGGGTGATGTGGAAAAACTGCCCTTTGCCGACAACGAAGCTGACCTGATCGTCTCGCGCTATAGCGCCCACCACTGGCCCCATCCGGCGACAGCGTTGGCGGGCTTTCACCGCATTCTCAAACCGGGCGGTTGCTTCATCCTCAACGACATTGTTTCCTTTGACGATTTCACCGCCGACACCTATCTCCAGGCCATCGAACTGCTGCGCGATCCATCCCATGTGCGCGACCACACCGTCGCCCAGTGGACGGCCATGCTCAGCGCCGCCGGCTTTGTCAATGTCAGCGTCGTCTATAGCGGCCCGGTCTGGATCGACTTTGCCGCCTGGATTCAGCGCATGGCAACCCCCGCCGCCAATGCCGCCCTCATTCGCACCCTCTTCGACGGCGCCCCCCAAGAGGTCAAAACCGCGCTCCAGATCGAAGAGAATCACAACTTTTCCTTTATCGGGGCTGTAATACGCGCATACAGGTTATAAGGAATCGGCGTTTTTCAATGGGAGATTGAGAATTGAGAATTGGGAATCTCTCAATCTCTTCATTTTTCCTAATGATCCCGACGGCGCAATTTTTCCAACAACGCGTCATCAAACGGCTTCTGCCCAGCTTCGAGTTGGGTGATCCATTGTTCGACCAAGGGGCCGCGATAGCGCTCATAGTTCATCGTTGAGCCGGGCTGGTTGAGGGCGTCGAGGTAGGTGCGAAAGTCGGTGATGGCGTCGGCGTAGCGGCCCAATTGGGCGTAGGCAATAGCGCGGCTATCGTGACTGGCGCCGCTTTTGTCGTGTTTGACGGCTTCATCACAATGGGGTAAAGCAGCTTCCGGTTGTTGCGCCAAGACATAGCCCCAACAGAGACCACTGATGGCGTTGGTTGCATCCGGTTTCAGCTTCAACACGTGCTGAAAATCATCGACCCACTGTTCCCCTTTACCGGCACGAATATGAACCAGCCCGCGCAGATAATACGCATCGACATAGTCTGCTTTGAGTGCAATCGTATAGGCCAGATCGGTCAGCGCAATCGCCATATCGCCCGGCTCGTCCCGTTCATAATAGGCAAAGGCGCGATTGTAGTAGGCGTCTACATAGCCGGACCGATTCTTGATGACCAGGCTCAGATCGGCAATCGCGGCGTTCAAGGTGGTCAGCAAGAGCGTTTCATCGGCAGGCTGGAGCGCATACCGGTTGAGTTGGGCCGTGCCCCGGTTATAGTAGGCCAGGTACAGCGTATTGTTTAACTCAATCGCCCGATTGTAATAGGTGATGGCGCGGTTCAATCCCGGCAGGCTCTTTTCCTGTTCAGCCAGATGGCCGAGATAAAAGTTAAGCGTGGCTTTGGTATTTTGGTCTTGGGGGTTCAGCGCCAGCGCCTGTTGAAAGGCGGCAGTGGCGGCTGGATAGTCGCCCTGGTTGCGCAGGAGACGGCCCAGTGCAATCAGACTCACGAGGCGAATCTCGGTCGGCACCGTATAATTGATGGTGGTGAGCAATTCATCGGTCGAGGTGAGATTGTAATCCCGTTTTTGGCTGTCGCTGGGATCGTGCGTCTCTAAATTGACCCGCACACGCCCACTGTCATATTTTCCCCAAATCATCATGGTAGCGCGGGTCGTCGTCAGCACGGTGCGTGCGTCTTGCACTGTCGTAATTTCTTCCGACCAGATCGTCACCGTTGTGCTGACCAGCTTGGCGGCTGTCACCTGTTCAGCCAATGCTTCACTGACCCGATCGGCCACATTAAAGCGCTCCGTCAACGTTTCGCCTTTGAATTGCGCCACCAACAACAAGATTTCCCCAGGTTGGGCAACCATCGTCGCCGGTAGCGGGGTAGGTGTGGTTTGTGGCGGCGGATGGAGGATCACGGTGGCGGGTGGCGGTGGGGTTGGCGTCGGCAGCGCCACGAAGGGAGCATTGCGCGCCCAAAGAAAAGCCAAGAACGCTAACAGCAACACCCCAGCCGTCAGCAGCCACCGTTGCATACCGGCAAACAACGGCGGCAGGGGCAATGACGCCGTTGATGGCGCCGGTGCATCGGCCAGCGGCAACGCTTCTACCGTCGCCACAGCCGGCTCGTCCACAGACTTTGACAAGGGCTTCAACGGTGAGGAACCGGGCGGCAACGGCTGGTCGAGAGCGGGGATATCCACTAACACATGGGTATCCAAAGCATTGACAAAGAGAGCGGGGGGAACCGTCCGCAAGGCTTCTTCTTCCATTTCCATTGGATCGCGCTGGTCACTTGCGACATCGGCGGCGGCTTCCGGTTCAGCAGCCGACATCGGCGGCAGCGGCGGGGCGGGGGGGGACGGTTGTAACACCGCTGGCAAAAGCTGTTCTGGCGGAAAGCCGGCGGCCAGCAACAGCCGGTCCCGTTCATCGTCAGTCAGGCGCAGCTTTTTGGCGCATTGCAACACATCCTCGCGCGACCGGGGCCGTTCGACCAATCCCTCCTTCCAGCGAAAGATGGTCTGACGCCGGACACCGATGCTACGCGCCAGTTCGCTGTCGCTGATACCGGAACGGGTCATATATTCAGCAAGTAGTTGACCAAAAGTGGGGAGGCTCATTGCTTTATCACAACTTCTATGAGTTCATTGTCAGTAGTCAACAGTCAGGCGTCCAGGGTCAGGCGTCCAGAGTCAAGCGATGCGCTTTCGCGTCTGTTGCCATCTAACTGATTGTACTAAGCTCTACAGAAAAGTAGCTCATTCTATTCTATCACAAGTAGATGATTTCGGCACTTGCAATGTGCGGCAAAGTACAAAATTTAGGCAAGCCGAAAAAGCGGCTTCTGAAAGGAATGTCCGCAGCAAGCAGCAACTTATATTTTTACGCCCCCAAAGGGGAAACGGTGTGGTGACAGTGTTAGTGACAGGATGGGTTATTAAAAATTCGACGCCAACGCAGTCTCGTGGTATACTATAGCATAAAGGCGAAAAGGACGAACGATTTGTATCGTCGCCGGCAAGTTATTCATGCGTTGGATGAGGCGCCTTACTTTTCAAATGATACTTACCAGGGCATTGTTGTCCTGGTCTTAATAGAGTTGATTATTGATTCATGATGATTACGCCCGTTTGTCAGGCGTTGTGAATAATGGTGGCTTTGAGGAAGTAGGTAGATTGACCGCAGAGAGGGGCAGCGTCCTTGCCAAAGTTGCATTGCTTTGTTTGGCAGCAACAACTACTGAGTTCCTAGCCCGTCCGTGACGGGCTAGGAACTCAGTAGTTACGTCTGGTAGAACAACCGTACTATTGGCAAGACGCTCCTAACGCTTACTATGCAACGAAGCAGTCTAAGAGGGAGTCGCGTCGTCCGGTAACGATGCACCTTCTGGCATGGCGTAGGATAGTAAACGCATTCTGAAGTAGAAAGGGCAGCATCGTTACCAACGGTGATTGTAATGTAAGCAGGCAGCGTAGAATCGAGCAGTAATCTCCCCTTGTCGGCACGGGGTCGGCAAGGTATCCGATGTTGCTATTGGTCTCCGCTTGCGTACGGTTGTGATTCTGATCATGCCCGTCGCTTTTGTCCCTGTCGCTTTGGCAGTGGGACACAATCACTTCACCCTTGTGGGTTGTAAAGATCGCTCCGCTACCAAAGGATCTCGTCAGAGGTCAAGTAACCTCTAGCGCACACAGCCGCGCATAGCCATCCAATCTCTACTCCTCAAACGGCACTGCAGCCCAACTGAATATCAGTAGTCCGTGGTTGCGGGTACGCGAAGGTGCGATGGTGCATCGTCCGGCGTTGGTCAATTGCAACTACGGCCGCGTTGCACACTACTGAACCTGTACGACCGTTTAACGCCGCACCACTGTCTGTCTGACAGATGGCTTGTTCCGGATGCGCTCATTCTGGATTTGATCATTCAGGGTCAACCGCGCTTTTTCCATGATGCCGGTTGCGCCTGCGCTTTTTTGTGCATAATTTTCAGGGCCAGTGAGTTGCTCTGTGATTGTGATATGCGAATCGCTTGTAGTTTTTATAGGAGAGATAACAGATATGACACAAGATGTAAGCACCCCAGCGGCGCCTCTGTCGTCGCCGCTGGGTCAAAATCCGCTGTTGCGGCTGATTCCTTTAGGGGGGTTGGGCGAAATCGGCAAGAACATGATGTTGCTGGAAGCCGAAGAGAAGATCCTGGTGATCGACGCCGGCCTCATGTTCCCCACCAGCGACATGCACGGCATTGACCTGGTGATCCCAGACACCGAATATTTGATGGAGCGACTGGACAATGTGACCGCCATCATTCTAACCCATGGTCACGAAGACCATATCGGCGCGCTCAGTTACCTGGTGGAAGAGGGTTTGAAAGCACCGGTCTATGGTACGGCGCTCACTTTGGGGCTGCTGGAAGATAAGCTGCGGGAACACAAACTGGTTGGTGAAGTGCAACTGAATACGATCACCGAGCATAATGTACTCGAACTGGCGCCCTTTACCGTCGAGTTCTTCCACACTTGCCACAGCTTCCCGGATAGCGTGGGCGTGGCCGTGCAGACGCCGGCCGGGCGCGTCATTCATACCAGCGACTATCGCTTTGACGCGACGCCGGTGGACGGCAAGCCGACCGAGGAAGACAAGTTGCGTCGCTGGGGCGATGAAGGCGTGTTGCTCCTCCTGGCCGACAGCACCAATGCCGAGAAGGAAGGGACGACGCCCAGCGAGCAGTCGCTCTACGACATGTTGGATCGCGCCTTTGGTAAAGCGCAAGGCCGTATTTTGCTCACCACCTTTGCTAGCAACCTGGGGCGTGTGCAGCAAGTGATCGATGTCGCCCGCCGGCATGGTCGCCGTGTTGGCGCCATTGGCCGCTCAATGGTCAACAATGTGAAGATCGCCATCCAACTGGGCTATCTGAACATCAAGCAAGATGAGTTGCTGACGGCCGGCGAGATGGAGAGCCTGCCCGCCCACGAAGTGGTGATCATCGCTACCGGCAGCCAGGGCGAACCGACCAGCGCCATGGTGCGCATGAGTGTGGGCGACCATCGGCAGATCAGCCTGCGCGAGGGGGATACTGTCATCCTCAGCGCCACGCCGATTCCAGGCAACGAGGAGCTATTCAACCGCACAGTCGATAATCTCTTCCGCCAGGGGGTTGATGTGCTTTACCACGAGTTGGGCGATGTCCATGTCAGCGGCCACGGTGGGCGCGAGGATTATCGCCACATGTTGCAACTGGTGCGTCCGCGTCACTTTGTCCCGGTGCATGGGGAATATCGCCACTTGGTGCTTCATGCCCGCTTGGCCGAAGAGAGCGGCGTGCCAAAGGCAAATGTTTACATCATTGAAGATGGGCAGACGTTGGAGTTTGGTCACTTTGGTAGTGAGAATGGCAGCAGTAATGGTGCGGTCAGCGCGCGCTTGGGCGAAAAGCTGCCGACCGGCCATGTCTTTGTCGATGGACTTGGCGTCGGTGATGTGGGTAATGTCGTCCTACGCGACCGCCGCCACCTGAGTCAGGATGGTTTCCTGGTCTGCGTGGTCGCCATTGACGAAGTGGATGGGGAGATCATCTACGGGCCGGAGATCATCAGCCGCGGCTTTGTCTACATCCGTGACAGCGAGGATCTGATCAATCGCGCCCGTGATGTGGTGGAGAATCTGCTCAAGAAGCGGGTGCCAACCCAGGTGTTAGAGAACAAGATTCGCGATGCCCTCACTACCTTTACCTACAAAGAGATGGGGCGCCGTCCTATGGTTTTGCCCTTGGTGATGGAAGTGTAGTATACTGGAATAGAAATTTTGTTCTATTTGGTTATCGTTTACCGGTGGAGATTAAGAGATTAGGAAATTGAGAGATTAAGTTATTCTGTAACCCGCCTAATCTCTCAATCTCTCAATCTCCTAATCTCCCAAGCTCTTGACCATTGCCACCAATGCCTAACAAGCGCAAGTCGCCACCAAAGAAAAAACAACCACAGAGCGATCTGTTACAGTCAACGCTCGCATTGTTGCAACGACCAGAGATCATTGGCGTCGCGCTGGTATTAGTCGCGGTCTTGACCTTGCTCAGTCTGCTTACCAGCAGCACGGGAACGATCACCGGGCGCTGGATCGAAGGGTTGCAACTCCTCTTTGGCATCGGCGTCTGGGGCTTTCCATTGGTCAGCGGCGCCCTGGGGCTGTGGATGGTGATTCGCGCCGTTGACAACATGCCCGATATGCCCTGGCAACAGCCGCTCGGTTGCGGGCTACTCTTTGTCGCCGCCATCACCGGCGCGGCGCTCTGGCTGGGACCGGAGGCCAATGCCGGTGGGCTGATCGGTTCGGCGCTGGCGCAGGCGCTCACTGGAGTCTTGGGGGTTGGCATTGCTTGGGCCTTTGTTACCTTTCTGGCGATTTCCGGCTTGGTCTTTTTGACCGATCGCGTCCTGGTTGATGTTGGCTATACCATCTGGTATCAATTACAACAGTGGCAACATGAGTTGACGCTGCGCCGCTCCACCCAACGGGGGATCGATCCGGCAGTGCCGTTGCCGACAGGACAGATTGTCTGGTGGCGCGATCTGATCGACCGCTGGCAGCAACCGGGACAAGGGGAGACTATTTCTACGGCCCCTTCAGCCAATAACCCACCAACCACAATGGTGCGTGCTATCCCTGACCCCACAGCTACATCGCCGCGCGCCGAACGCACACGCGCTGCCGCTACGTCGTCAACTGCTGCACCGACACAAGCGTCAGTTACGCCGCGCTTGAGTCCCAATGCCGTCACCGCCACCGAAGGCGAACTCTTAAAGCCGCGCATTGTCGGCAACAATGATCAGGAGTGGCGGATCCCCAAGCTGGATGAGATGCTGCGCAACTGGGAGCGCCACAGCGACAGCGACGATCTGATTCGCCAGCAAGGGCGGATGATCCAGGAGACGTTAGCGCTCTTTGGCGTACCGGCAGATTTTGAAGGCGCCTATAAAGGGCCGGCTGTTACTCAATATTTGATCAAACCGGGCTATGTGGAACGGACGGTGCAGGGCGAGACCAAACGGCTCAAGGTGAAGGTCGCCAAGATCGCCGGTTTGGCCAATGACCTGGCGCTGGCACTGGCGGCGCCTAGCGTGCGCATCGAAGCGCCCATCCCCGGCACCACCTATGTCGGCGTCGAAGTGCCGAACCAAGAAGGCAACATTGTCGGGCTGAAGGAGTTGATGGAGTCCGATGTTTTCCAACAATCCAAGGGGCGGCTGCGCATTGCCTTGGGGGAAGATGTCAAAGGGCAGCCGATTATCAGCGACATGACGCGGATGCCCCACCTGCTCATCGCCGGCGCCACGGGTACAGGCAAGTCGGTCTGTATCAACTCAATCATCAATTGTCTGTTACTTACGAACACGCCCGACAATCTGCGCCTCCTCATGGTTGACCCCAAGATGGTGGAGTTGAGCGTCTACAACGGCATTCCCCATCTGCTCAGTCCGGTTGTCACCGAAGTGGACAAGGCGGCTGGCGTCCTCTTCTGGGCCGTCAAGGAGATGGAGCGGCGTTACAGTTTGTGCAGCAAGGTGGGCGCACGCGATCTGGTGCGCTATAATGAATATCTGGTCAAGCGGGGCGAAAAACCGCTGCCCTATATTGTCGTCGTCGTTGACGAAATGGCCGACTTGATGATGGCGGCGCCCGAAGAGGTGGAAAAACATATCTGTCGGCTGGCGCAGATGGCGCGTGCGATTGGCATCCACCTGATCATTGCCACCCAGCGTCCCTCGGTCGATGTTATCACCGGCTTGATCAAGGCCAACTTCCCAGCGCGCATTGCCTTTGCTGTCACCAGCCAGACCGACAGCCGCGTCATTCTGGATGTGCCGGGCGCTGAACGACTGCTGGGGCGCGGCGATATGCTCTTTATGGCGCCGGATGCCAGCAAGTTGGAACGGTTGCAAGGCACCTTCTTAAATGACGAAGAGATCAACCGCATCATCCGCTACTGGAAAGGCTTCCGCACACTGGATGACCGGAGCAGTGGTGCTTTAACCACCGATCTGCCCGGCGCAGTCGGCACATCCGATACTCTTGCGGGTGGTCGTAACACGGATCGTTCATCATTGTTCGACGACGACACCCCATCCTCCTTACCAGCCACCGGGTTGAGTCAAGCCACCCTCATCGATATGCCGATCTTGGATCAGGTCAAAGCCATGCAAGCGGCGGACGGGCGCGATGAGTTTTTTGAGGAAGCCGTGCGTATTGTACGCGAAACGGGGCGCGGCTCGGTCAGCCTTTTGCAGCGCAAGTTGCGGATCGGCTACAACCGGGCCAGTCGCCTGGTCGATCAGTTGGAAGAAGCCGGCATTCTCGGCCCAGATCAAGGCGGCGCGTCCGGGCGCGAAGTGATCGGGCGTGAGTTGACCGACGATGAAGAGGAAGCGCCGAGCGAACCACTCCAACCGCGCATCATCGGTGGCGAAGACGATGAGGGCGGCAACACCAAACCCAGAGTATGGATGTAAGAGTGAATCTCCCGTAGGGGCGCACCCTTGCGGTCGCCCCGGTTCTTCAACGAGATGGGGGCGACCGCAAGGGGCGGTGGCCTTCCAGGCGCCTACATTTCTTTTGACCCTCACCAACCAAAGGAACCGTTTGTGGAAAAGCAGCTTGACAATCAGCGCACCGACCTCGCCTTTCCTCAGTTAATGGGTTTGAGCATCACTGCCCGTCTCCTGACCGACACCGTTGCCCAACTCTTTAATCCATTTTTGACCATCTTTGCCGCCGGCTTGGGGGTGGATGTTGTCACGCTGGGCCGACTAATGAGTTTGCGGTTAGTCACCGGCATCTTTACGCCGCTCCTTGGCGCGCTGGCGGACCGTCATGGCTACCGGCGCATGATGCGCCTGGCGCTCGTAGCGATTGTGGTCGGCTTGCTGTTGGTGGGGAGCGGCGGCGGCATGGTCTCGCTCGTCGTCGGCATGATCCTCATGGGGCTAGGTCAGTCTGGTTTTGTTCCCACTTTACATGCCTACTTGAGCGCCCGTCTGCCCTATGCCATTCGGGCGCGCGGCTTGGGTATTCTGGAATACTCCTGGGCGTTAGCGGGAATTGTCGGGCTGTTTCTCATGGGTTACCTGATTGCAGCAACGGACTGGCGGATGCCGCTCTTTGTGCTGGCCGGCGGGATTGGGGTGAGTTGGCTGCTCTTTAGTCTCCTGCCGCCGGCGCACGCCGACCAACAGCACAGTCCAGCGCCGAAGGCAGTGATTTCTGCTTCCCTTTCAGACCGGATCAGCGATTTTTTTGATCTGGGTGAGCGGTCGCGGTCGGCCTACAGCGCCATTCTGGCCGATGCGTTGCTCTTTTATGCGGGGATGCATCTGATGATGATCTATGGCACCTGGCTCAGTGATCAGTATGGGCTGGGCGCAGCGGCATTAGGGTCAGTGGCGCTGTTGATGGGGTGCGCCGATTTGATCGGCAGCGTTTCAGTGAGTCTCTTTACGGATCGGCTGGGGAAGCGGCGCAGCGTCTTGATCGGCACGACGGCCATGTTGTTCGGCTATGTGCTTTTACCTTTTCTCAACGTGGCCCTGCCGCTTGCTGTTGCAAGTATTGCCATCACGCGCGGCTTCTTTGAATTTGGCATTGTCAGCCAAATTTCACTCCTGAGTGAACAAGTGCCCGACCAACGGGGCAAGATGATGTCGCTCGGCTCGGCCTTTGTGATGGTGAGTGGCGCCCTGGCAAATATCACTGGGCCGTGGCTCTATGTTACGTATGGAGTGGGCGGGCTGTCTATCGTTTCGGTGATTGCGCTGGTGGCCAGTCTGTTGGTGCTGGTGGCTTTTGTGCGTGAACCACAAACGGTAGCCCATCGCTTGGTTGAAGGAGAATCAACTTTCAGCAGCTAGATACGCTTCAACTGCCGCAACTGAGGTCAAAGTAAGAACATGGTGGGCAATGGTTCTGGCCCGTTCCTGATCAAGCCGGCGAATTTGCGCTTTGATGGCCGGCACCGCTTGGGGACTCATACTCAATTCGGTAACACCCAACCCGAGTAGCAACGCCGTAGCGCGTGGATCAGCCGCCAATTCACCGCAGACACTGACCGGGATGCCGGCGTTTTGCGCAGCCTGCGTCACTTGGGCGATGGCCTGGATCACGGACGGCTGCAAGGCGTTGACCAAGGCGGCGACCTGCGCATTCCCCCGGTCGGCGGCCATGACATACTGCGTCAGATCGTTGGTGCCGATGCTGAAAAAGTCAACTTGCCGGGCAAATTGCACAGCATGAAAGACCGCGGCCGGGGTTTCGATCATCACGCCCAGCGGCGGTAAGTGTGTCAGGGAATGGCCCGCAGCCGTCAATTGTGCGGCTTCATCAGCAACCAGGGCTTTAGCCGCTAGAAATTCCTCCACTGTACTCACCATCGGCAACATCAGTTTGAGCCGATGGGCATCCCCTAAGTCGGCGGCAACCCGTAACAGGGCACGCAATTGGATACGGAAGAGGTCCGGGTTGTCGAGGCAATAGCGCAACCCACGCCAGCCAAGAAAGGGATTGGCTTCCGGCGGCATGGGCAGGTGCGGCAATGGTTTGTCGCCACCGATGTCCAACGTGCGCACGGTCAAGGGGTAGTTACCCAAGGCAATGGCAGTTTGCCGGTAGAGTTGAAATTGGGTTTCTTCGTCAGGCAACGTCGCCTGCGCCATAAAGAGCAACTCGGTGCGGAACAGGCCAACCCCGGTCGCCCCTTGCGCTACGGCGATTTCGGTTTCATGGACGGCGCTAATATTCGCCAGTACCCCAATTGTCGTCCCATCTTGCATCACTGCCGGTAATTGGGCAGCGTTTTGCACGGCTATGCGTTCCGCCAGCCAGCTTTCCCGTTGCACCGTCAAGGCGGCAACCGTGGCGGGATCGGGATCAGGCCAAACTCGTCCGGTTACACCATCCAAAGCAACGGTTTGTCCTGGCGTCAACTGCGTGGCGCCGGCCACAGCAGTGACAAAGGGAATGCCTAAGGTGCGCACTAGAATTGCGCTGTGGTCAGTAGCGCCGCCACGGGCTGTCACAATGCCCAGAATGAGCGCCGGATCCAACCCAGCAACCAAGGAAGGCGTCAACTCCGCAACCGTTAAAATGCCGGCGACCGTCGGCAATTGCACCGTTGGCGACTGACCGCTGAGGACGCGCAACAAGCGCGCCCCGACATCGCGCAGATCGACCGCACGATGCTGCAGATAGGCGTCATCCAACGTTTCATACTGGGCCGCCGTTTCGGCCACCACTTGTTGCCAGACCCACTCGACATTACACGCTTCAGCCGCCAGCCGGTCTTCAACCTGCGCCGTCAGGTACGGATCTAGCAACATGATCCGTTGGGCGGTCAAGATTGCGATGGCATCCGTTACAGCGGTTGCACTGGCCAATGTACGCGCCGCCAGCGTTTGCTCCAACTCGTCCAGGGTGTCCAAGAGTGTGTTGACGGCTTGTTTGTAGCGCATGCGTTCGGCGGCCACATTGCTCACGCGTCGTTTTTCGATCAATGGCGGCGTTACGGTCACTGCCACCACCGGGCCAAGCGCAAGGCCGGGGACAACCGGAATGCCTTGCCATTGCTGACCTGTCGAATGAACAGTTGGTACAGCCACAGGGGATAAATTGGCACTGGGCAAAGCAGACGCATTGGTTGGCGCGTCGCCCAAATTATCAGCAATCAGGGCAGCAATAGCGGCCAGCGCATTTTCAGCCGCTGGGCCTTGTGCGCGCACGGTTATGCGATCACCCTGACGAACACTCAAGGTGATCAGTTGGTTGATACTGGCGGCGTCGGCGGTCTGTCCGCCTTTGCTGATCGTAATCACGGCGTCGTGCGCATTGGCAATCGTAACCAAGCGGGCCGCCGGGCGGGCATGAATCCCCAAAGGATTGGCAATCACAAAGGGTTGGGTAAGGTCAGGCGTCGTTGTCGGCTTGCCGGTGAGAGGCGTTTCCATGACAAGGGTCGGCGGGGCAGAACGCAACATGGGCGCCAATTGGGCTAGTTTGGCCGGTTGAGCCTGGCGCGCTTCTTGTAAAACGCGATCAATGGCCGCGTTACCTGCCGCCGCCACTGCCGCCGCCAATGCCCCTTCCACCAAGGGCGCTTCACAAAGGTAGATCTGTTCTTGCTGCTCTGGCGCCAACAGCTCGATGGCGGCTTCGGCGCTCATGATCGCGCTGCCCAGATCCATGAGAACGAGAACGCCATCGGGGCTGTAGACGGTCTCAATCGCCTGCAAGACACGAATGGGATCAGTACCGATGGGTTCGTCGGGGTTTTCCGTACCGCCAGCCAGAGCAAAGGGTACATCTTGCGCCATCTGGGCGATCAGTTCTTTGACCCCTGCCGCCAGGGTAGCGCTGTGGGAGACAATGACGATGCCAACCATGAGTCTTACCCGGCGTTCACAGTATCTAACAACGCTTGTAGGATCAGGTGGGTCGAGGTAGCGCCGGGGTCTTGATGACCGATGCTTCGCTCGCCTAGATAACTGGCGCGTCCTTTGCGCGCTTGCAGAGGGATGGTGCTTTTCATGCCGGTTTCAGCGGCGGCAACTGCGGCGGTCAACGCGTCCGGCAGCGCTTGTTCGGCATTGACGGCATCCCATAAGGCGGTAATGGCCGGCGCCCAAGCATCGATCATCGTCTTGTCACCCACGACGGCGCGCCCGCGCTGGACAACGCCTTCTTGACCGGCTTCCAGCAGTTGCACCAATTCAGTCGCCGTCAATGCAGTTTTGTTACCGGCTACCCCTGCTGCTTTCAAAAAGAAATTCCCATAGAGCAGGCCACTGGCGCCGCCAACGGCAGACATGAGGGTCATGCCGGTCATTTTGAGTAATTGACCAATATCTTTGTCGGCCACGGTCGGTAACTTAGCGACAATCGCCGCAAAACCACGCGCAATATTGACGCCATGATCAGCGTCGCCAATCGGAGAATCGAGTTCGGTCAGGTAGGCTTTGTTGGCTTCCAGCACCGTGGCGCACTTTTCCAGCCAGCGAGTCAGTTGTGCTTGTGTGATCTGCATAACTCAAATCCCCCAACGTAATGCCGGCGTTTTGACGGGGGCGTCCCAGAACTTTAGAATCTCGCTATCAGCCTTGACCAGCGTAATCGAACAGCCCTGCATTTCGAGGGAGGTAACGTAGGGGCCGACAAGATTGCGCACAATCTTGATGCCCCGGTCGGCACAAAGGCGGGCCAGTTGACGGTAGACAATATAGAGTTCGGAAAGCGGGGTGCCGCCCATGCTGTTGACAAAGGCGATCACATCGTCGCCGCGCTGGAAAGGTTCATCGGTCAGGCTTTTTTCGATCCACTCGCCATTATCGCGATCCCATTCACGCACAATGCGGCTGTAGGGAGCATCGTCGAGAATTTCATTAGTCAGCATCGTGGTGATCTCATCGGCGCTGACCAGTTTCATGCGCTTCTGCCCTGGTTCGCCATGAATGCCGATGCCGATTTCAATTTCGTCATCACCCAGGGCAAAGATCGGTGAACCTTTGGCCGGGACGACACAGGAGGTGAGCGCCATACCCATCGAACGCCCAGCCTGGCTGGTTTTGCGCGCCAGATCGGCACACTGGTCGAGATCATAGCCCGCTTCCGCCGCCGCGCCGACAATCTTTTCGACAATGACGGTTGTCCCCACCCCGCGACGACCGGCGGTGTAGAGGCTATCTTTGACAGCAACATCGTCATCGATCAAGATGTTCTGCACCTTGACGCCGTCGCCATGCAGCAATTCGGCGGCGGTCTCAAAACTGAGGACATCGCCGGTATAGTTCTTGACCAGAAAGAGGACACCAGCGCCACTGTCCACTACTTTGGCACATTCGTACATTTGATCGGGCGTGGGCGAGGTGAACATTTCGCCGGGGCAAGCGCCGGTCAACATGCCCAGGCCGACATAGCCACCATGCATCGGCTCGTGACCGCTGCCGCCGCCGGAGATCACAGCCACTTTGCCGGCCAGCGGTGCGTCACCCCGAATAATGTAATGGGGACTGATATTGACTTTCAACTCAGGGTGGGCAGCGGCGATACCGTCCAGTTGATCGACCACCACATTTTCAACGGCGTTAATCAGCTTCTTCATGGGCATCATCCTTTGCTTCGGTCTCTTGTAATTGGGCAATCTCGGTTTCGGTCAGGCCGGTTACTCTGGCAATGAGCGGTAGGGCCATCCCTTCTGCTAATAACGCACGAACAATTTCGATTTTTCCTTCTTGTTTCGCTTCCTGACGAGCCTCCCGTTTCACATACTCTTCGTTGTATTCCTGAAACATGCGGGCGCGTTCTTCCGGCGAGATGTGGTCTTGCTCAATCAACTGGAAGATACGTTGGATAAATGGATCTTGGTAATTACGCTCATCGACCTCTTTATCTAATGTATCGTCAATCGCTGCCAGCCACTCACGCAGAACAGGTGGCGTATCTTCGTTGGCATATTTGGGGCAAAGATAGACTACTTTATGGGGAATTAAACCTAGTCCTTTGCCGGCGCGTGTTTTGGGATCAAATTCAATCGACGCCCAATCCACCCCTTGTTTATCACCACTAGTGAGGACAATGATACTATAGACGGCACGTTTTGGACGATAATTCTCTGCCTTCGTCACCTGCTCCAAAATGGCTGCACAGTGATAGTACAGAAACGCATCATAGTGATCAGGGTAGCGGACATGCTGAATATCGACAATGATGCGGTTTTTGGTATCTTCGGCAAAGAGGTCAAAGCGCGAAGCAACACGACCAATGGGGAGCGCAAACGATTTTTCAGTTTCTACCTTATCAATTTCAATGCGAATGCCCAGCACGGCATAGACAAAGGCGGTAAAGATTTCCGGATCGCTGAACGCCTTTTTGAAGATCACATCATAGCGTAGAGGCGCCACCTGTTTCATAGCAGACTCCTTGTTTCAGCAAAGACGAATGCAGTTGTTGGGATTATAGCATACGAGGTACGAGTTACGAATTACGAGTTACGGTTCTTCTCAAACGTTCGTAACTCGTAATTCGTAACTCGTAATTCATGTCATGCGGCGCGTAGTACAGCCAATACATTCTGCACGGTCTGAATACACATGGCGCGGTAGGTTTCTGCGGTCAAGGCGGAGGTGTGTGGCGTAATGAGGACGCGTTCGTGGGTCAAAAGTGGATCCATTGGCTCCGGCGGCTCCTGGTCGAGGACATCGGCGCCAAAACCAGCAAAGCGATTAGCAGCAATGGCCGCACGCAAGGCAACGGGGTCAATAATGGCGCCACGGGCGGTATTGATTAATAATGCTGTTGGTTTCAGTAACGCCAGTTCATGCGCACCAAGGAGGTGGTGCGTCTCTGGCGCCAGTGCGCTGTGGATGCTTACCACATCAGCTTGTTGGAGCAAGGTCGGGAGATCAACCTGATGGTAGGGCAGTGTTCTGGAGGTGCGGTTCCAGTAACAGACGTCCATGCCAAAGGCGGTTGCCAACGCAGCGACCCGTTGCCCAATTGCGCCCATGCCGATGATACCGAGGGTTTTACCATACAAATCGTGGCCTTCGTACTTATTGCGCACGGCCCAGTTACCGGCTTTGACAGCAGTGGCCAAGGTGTCGAGCCGCCGAGCCAACCCTAACATCAACAGTAATGTATGTTCCGCCACAGCAATAGTGGTGCTACCCGGCGCCCGTTCTACGGCAATACCCCGCTCCTGGGCAACGGCCACATCAATATTGTCCAGGCCGACGCCACAACGGGCCACCACCCGCAAATTGGGGCAGGCTTCCAGTAATGGACGCCGAATCTGCCCCCGCCCACGAGTTAAAATCGCAACAATATCATGGTAGGGAATGCGTGTCCCCAAATCGGCTGGTGACTCCGCCAGGACGACCTGATCATGGGCGGCGAGGAGCGCTTCAGCATCTGGGTGAATGGTTTCGAGCAAGACAATGGTCACGGTTGGATGTACTTTTCAATAAAGGCTGGGCGAGGGGTAACGCCCAAGCCGGGGCGGGTTGGCGGCGTCAAGACGCCATCGGTGACAACCATTGGTTCTTCGACCAACTCATGGAGCAGCGGATTGGCGCCAAGTGAAAATTCGATGATCACCGCGGCGGCACTGGTAAAGGCCAGCGTCACGCCGGCCATAAAGGAGAGGGCTGATCCCCAACAGTGAGGGGCCAGTTCCAGTTGGTGCGCATCGGCCAAGGCGGCAATGCGTCGCCCTTCCGTGATGCCGCCGCAGATGGCAAGGTCAGGTTGAAGGACATCGACGGCGTGTACTTCGATCAGATCGCGAAAATCAAAGCGGGTAAATTCGCTTTCACCAGCAGCAATGGGGATGCTGGTGGTGGCGCGTACTTCGGCGGTGCCGTGACGATTGTCAGCGTTGATCGGCTCTTCAAACCAGCGCAAGCCCACATCTTCCAGTTCGCGGCAGAAGCGCTTGGCCTCCGGCACGCTGTAGGTGCCGTGGGCATCGACCATAATGTCCACTTTTGGACCGACGCCAGCGCGCGCCGCCCGCACCCGCGCCACGCTGGTCGCCACGTCGCCATCCATGACGCCGACGCGCATTTTCACCGCTCGGAAGCCACCGCGGTCGATATAGCTTTGCAGTTGGGCGCCAATATTGTCGGCATCGGCCCAGCCGCCGCTGGCATAGGCGGGCATGATCGCCCGGATGGGGCCGCCCAACAGTTGCACCACCGGCGCATCCAACGCTTTGCCCAACAGATCCCAGAGCGCCATATCAACACCGCTCATGGCCGCGATGGTCAAGCCGCGGCGGCCAAGAATCGGAAAAGCACGGCCACGGGCCAGGGCGTAGTGATCGCGCGTGCCGTTATACATCATTTCCCAAAGGCGACCAATGTTGCGTGGGTCCTGCCCTAACAAAATTGGTCGCAGATCGCGGCGCACCACTTCCACCAGCGAAGCGCAAGTGCCGGCGCTGCCCACGGCGGCTTTCGCCTCGCCATAGCCAACCAGTCCTTTGTCCGTGGTCACTTTCACCAGGGTCATGTCAAAGCTGGCGAGGCGGCCAAAGTCGGACACATGCTGTTTTTCATACGGGATCGGGCAACTGAGCCAGACCGCGTCAACGTCTGTGATGATCATGGGTATTCTTCGCTAAATCCACTGTGGTCCATAGCGTGTAACGTGTTGCGTGAACTGATGGGGGCGCTGGTCGCGCATTCGACACCAATTGTGTAGCAAAATACGCGGCGTCGAAGTGAAGCGCGCGTCATACAGTTCACGCAACACGCAACACGCTTCACCCTTACACGTAATCTTTAATCAACGGCAGCAACACCTGCGCGCAACGCCCGACCAGCCAATCATAAAATTCTTCGCTGAGCAAGCTGGAGCCGTGGTCTTCAATAAACTTGAGTTGTTCGGCGCTGATGTTGACCGGGTTCTTTTCAACGGCATTGGGGAAAGGGTTGGCTGGTGTCCGATCGACTGGGGCGACGAATTCGACGGTGATGGCGCCGTCATAACCAATCGACTTGAGCGTGCGGATAATGGCCGACCAGTTCAACGATCCCATGCCGCAAGCCAGGCGATTATTGTCGGCGACATGGAAGTCATAGAGACGGCTGCCGGCGCGGCGAATCGTCGCCAACATGTCGGCCTCTTCGATGTTGAGGTGAAAAGCATCCAGACAGACGCCACAGTTAGGGCCAACGGCTTCCGCCAACGCCAACGCCTGATCGCCACGGCTGATGAAGTAGGTTTCAAAGCGGTTGAGCGGTTCGAGCGCTAGTTTGACGCCGGATGCTTGGCCGTGGGCGTAGCATTCCTTCAAGCCATCGACGGCCCATTGCCACTCCTGCTCCGGCGTCGCATCGGGGTTGACCTTGCCGACGGTGCCGGGGACGATGGTGATCTCTTCGCCCTCCAACTCCTTGATCATGGTGATGCAATCTTTGACATACTTAACAGTCTTTTCGCGCGTCGCCTGATCCTTGGATGGGAAGCAGAGACCAGGGAACATCAAGGTGACGGCGCCCCAGCAACGCAGGTTGTGTTCCTGCAGCAGTTTGCGCACCTCTTTGGTATTGTACTTGTCCGGCTCGCCACTAATTTCGATACTTTCATAACCGTATTTGGCCAAGCGGCGGACGGTGACTTCCAGTGGTTCAGCGCGCATCCAGTTGTGCATGGAGAGATGCATAGGTGGTTCCTCCCTTTGGGGTTATATGGTAATAAATGACAATAAACGATAGACGACCGCTGAGTAGTCGTCGGGGTACAGCCATCGATGGTCAGTCGTCAGTCGTCGTTTGACAATGTTATTCATACTCAGCTTCGACAAAAATGGCCGGCGCCGGCGTCACATGGCTCCAGACAATAAAGGCCAGGGTCGAGAAGAGCAAGATGAGAAAGCCATATTTGTAGCCGACAAAGAGCCACGGCTGAAACATGCTGACCACGCCTAGCACAATGCCGGCGATAATCACCCGTTCGATTTGGGTAAAGCGGTCGGCGGCAATTTTGTAACTCAAACGATGGGAGACCCAACGGATGAAAGTAATAAATAGGCCCAAAATAACCAGAAAGCCTAGAATAAAATAGAGTGCGTTCATACTCTTCCCTTACCAGAACAAAATCAAGTTAACACGGATAGGGAGGAACACTGATATTTCTTAAAATCAGTGTTCCTCCCTATCCGTGTTAACTATAAGCGTACCCCGGTTGTATCAAAATAGTGCAGACGATCACGGTTGATATTAAAGCGCAGCGTGTCACCCAAGCGCCAGGAACTCATGCCGGAGACCAGGCTGAGCAACCGTTGATCACCGCTGCGCAGGTGTAAAATCGTCTCGACGCCTAGCGGCTCAATCAAAGCAATTTCACCGGGAAAGGCGCCATCGGGTTGCGGTTGGACATCTTCGGGGCGCACGCCAACCGTCAACGAGTCCGGTAACTGTTGGCCACCGGTGGACAAGCGGATCGGGCTTTGTTGCAGGTGGATGGCGCCATTGGCGGTGGTGGCCGGCAGCAGGTTGATGCGCGGCGAGCCAACCAATTGCGCCACAAAGACATTGGCCGGTCGGTCATAAATATCCTGCGGCGTCCCGACTTGGATCACCCGCCCTTGGCGCAACACCGCGATTCGGTCGGCCAGGGTGAGCGCTTCGACCTGATCATGAGTGACGTAGAGCGTGGTACTCTGTTGGGTCTTTTGGATATGCACCAGTTCGATGCGCAATGATTCGCGCAACTTGGCATCCAGGTTGGAAAGCGGCTCATCCATGAGAAAGATGCGCGGTTCGCGCACAATGGCGCGACCAATCGACACCCGCTGCATCTCGCCACCGGAGAGGCGCGCCGTCTTGCGTTCGAGCAGATGGGTGATGCGCAGCTTTTCTGCCGCTTCCGTCACCCGGCGCTTGATTTCAGCTTCCGGCGTTTTGCGCAGCGGCGACCGGAGGGGAAACGCGAGATTGTCATAGACCGACATGGTCGGGTAGAGTGAATATTGTTGAAAGACAAAAGCAATATCGCGCTCTGCCGGCGAACGGGCGTCAACGGCTTCGCCGTCAAAGAGAACCGATCCGCTCTCCTGTTTTTCCAGTCCGGCGATGACGCGCAAGGTGGTCGTTTTGCCCGCGCCGGTGGGGCCGAGCAACACAAAAAATTCGCCGTCGGCAATCTCAAAGGAAATGTCTTGCAGCGCCGGGATGCCCCGAAAATGTTTAGTGATGTTGCGTAATGCCACAGTTGCCACTGGTACTTTGTCGCTTTCCGCTCAGGATTACAAGTTCATGTTTTGCCGAAGAAATGGGCGCAGCCGAATGATCGTATGCTTTTGTCCCGTAGGGACAGTTGAGTTTAGCTGGAAAGAAAGAGCTGAAAAGCCATACCCTCTCTATCCTAAACGCAATCGTCCCTATGGGACGGGCGAGCCGATCATTACTTCATTGACAGAACACTACCGTTTCTTGCGTTTGTTGCTTGACTGTTGTTTGCTGGATGCCTTCGCCTTGGGATTGCTTGCATTCTTATTGCTAGTTGCTTGTGCTGGCGGTGCGGATGTGATCGGGCTTGTCTTAGCCGGTTTCGCCGTTGATGCGGGCGCAGCCGGTGTACGCTTATCTTCAACAGTTACCGCTAATTCGGTTTTGGGATCAAAGAAGCGCACCATGCTCGGCTCCAGGTCAAAGCCCAACGTCTCACCGATTTTGTGTAGATTGTCCCGTTCGGCGCGAATATGGGCCATCGCCGTCGCCTGTTCGCCGTCGAGCGCCAGGTGGAGCATGGAATAGGCGCCGTAGAGATCATCGGCGTAGACCTGTGTCTTGAATGCGCCGTCGGCTTTGATGCGGGCGGCTTCTGGTCGAAAACCGAGGATCACTTCGTCGCTGCTCAAGCCTTGGGCCAGTCGATTGCGCCATTGCTCCGGCGGGGTGTATTGGTTGCCCCCCGGCAATTGCACCAAACCGTTGACCAACCGCCCAGGGATCAGATTCATGCCGGGGCTGCCGATAAAGCGGGCGACAAAGAGATTGGCGGGGTCATAATAGACCTGCGCCGGCGTCCCCACCTGTTGCACCACCGCCGCCGACATCACAACAATGCGGTCGCTCATCGCCATTGCTTCGATCTGGTCGTGGGTGACATAGACGGTGGTGGCGTGTTGAGCCAGGTGGAGCCGTTTGATCTCAGCGCGCATGACGGCGCGAAAATCGGCGTCGAGTGCGCCCAGCGGTTCATCCATCAGAAAGGCTGCCGGTCGCCGCACGAGGGCGCGAGCCAGGGCGACACGTTGCTTGTCGCCACCACTTAACGCTTTGGGACGCCGATGCAGCAGATGTTCAATCTGCAGCAATTTCGCCACATCGCCCACCCGCTGGTCAACCTCGCTGCGCGCCACCTTTTGCGCTTCCAGGGTAAAGGCAATATTCTGGCGCACGGTCATGTGGGGGTAGAGCGCAAAGAACTGGAAGACAAACGCAATGTCGCGGTCGCTGGGATGGTTCCAGGTGACATCGCGGCCATTGATCAAAATCTGCCCGCTGCTCACCGCTTCTAGGCCGGAGATCATGCGCAATGTCGTCGTCTTGCCGCAGCCAGAGGGGCCAAGCAACACGACAAACTCGCCGTCATTGATCGTCAGATCAACCGGCTTGACGGCGTAGGCATCCCCAAATTTTTTCGTAACTTGACGTAGTTCTATTTGTGCCATAGATAGTTAACACGGATAGGGAGGAACACGGATATTTTTTATTTGGCGCTAACGCCATGAATTTGTAACTGCTCGCGGCCAAAATTGATTACCAAGCCAATGGATAAGTGCAAAGAAGCCAGGTAGGTTTTTAGCCGAGTAAAATCATATTCGGTTGGATAATCAAGTAAGGAACGAAGGTGAATCAAGAATTTATTCTCCATCAAAATGTGTTGTGTTTTTTGCCCGGCAATTCGCTCTCCATTCCAAAGCACGGGGATTTCGACTTCTGCCACACAATTTATACCACAACTCATTGCTTCCACAAGGATCAATTTTCGATAAACACTTTCTGGATAGCCCAGACCATATTGTCGGCCAATGGTGAGAATACATTCTCTAATTTGGCGTAAAGATGGCCGATCTTGTTCAGATAATAATGGTATGATTCGCTCATACTCTTCCTGAAGATCCAAAACTGGTTCATCCCAAATAATACGCTTTGTTTGTACGCGTTTAGGCGCAATGTTAATCAGCAGGCCAAGATCTTTGCCATAGTATTTCAGATAATGAATGAGTTGTGCATATTGTTCTCCGGTAAATTGGGTTTGATAAGCAAGCGCTTTCAGTTCCAGTATAATCAAATCCCACACAATTAAGTCCGGTTCAAAGATATGGATCTCGACGCCACGGTGAAGCATTACAGTTCGTGGTTTTGTCACTACTGGCACGTCTTCGGCTTCACATAACCTTAGTAAGGCTTGATGATAAACATCTTCAGACCAACCAGCTTTCAACTCATTACGTACCCGAAAGATCAACCCAAGTAATTTCTGTGTTTTATCGCCATGTCGTAATAAAGTTATCCTATCGCGTCGCACAACCTACCTTCATCTGTACATATTTTCAGTTAACACGGATAGGGAGGAACACCGATAATTATTTTTCATACAATATGGTATTATCCGTGTTTTTCCCTATCCGTGTTAACTTCGCTTTTTATTATCCTGGTTTACGTCAACAAAATGAATCGGAAGAATATCCTTCTTGATTATCAGTGTTCCTCCCTATCCGTGTTAACTGGCTTATTGGCGAATCGCCCCAAACGTCACCCCACGAAGCAGGTGTTTACGCAGAACAAACGTGACAATCACAACGGGAATTAAAAAGCCGAGCGAACCTGCTGCAATCGCGCCCCATTCCATACCGCCGCGACCGAGGATGGTGGGGATGGTGGGCGGGGCGGTGCGGGCGTTGTCACTGGTGAGCATCAGGGCAAAGGCATATTCATTCCAGGCAAAGATGAGTGAAAAGACCGTGGTGGCGGCGATGCCGGTGGCGGCTTGGGGCAGCACCACTTTGCGAAAGGCTTGGAGACGCGTATAGCCATCGACCATCGCCGCGTCTTCATATTCACGCGGGATCTCATCCATAAAACCTTTGAGCAGCCAGACGGTGAGCGAAAGATTGAAAACCGTGTAGAGCAGGATCAAGCCCAGGTGCGTATCATGCAACCCCAGTTCGCGGTACATCAAAAAGATCGGAATCGTCACCACCACCGGCGGTAACATGCGCGTGCTGAGAATAAAGAAGAGCCAATCGGACTCGCCCGGCACCTTGAAACGGCTAAAGGCATAGGCGGCCAGCAATCCCAGCACCACGGCCAGAACCGTCGAGACGCCAGCAATAATGAAGGAATTCAACAGGCGCGACGCGTTGGCGCTCATGCCGGTGATCTGTTGACCACCGGCCAGGGCGATCTTTTCATACCAGGTCAACTCGTCGATGCGGGCTTGCAACCGCCTGATACGCGCGGCGTTCAACACGGAACGATCGGTCAGCAGGTTAATAAACCCTTCGAGCGTCGGTGTGAAGACCACCTTCGGCGGCACCGCAATCACGTCGGCGCGCTCTTTGAACGCTGTCGCGCCCATCCAGTAAACGGGGATCAACATGACCACAGCCACGACCACAGCCAGCACAATCTGCACCCAACGCACCACCTGTGCCTGGGTACTAATTTTATCCACTCTGGTCGAGTAATTAACGCCCCGTTCACTAACCGGCGCAAGTTTATCCGCAACAGCCATTGCTTCTCTCACTTCATGCTAATTGTATGATTCGTAACTCGTAACTCGTAACTCGTAACTCACCACCCGCTACCCCTCACGCACCTTGTTCAAATTCCGAATATAAACATTGCTGATGGCGATGATGACCACCAGGATGATATAGGCCAGGGCGCTGGCATAGCCGGTGCGCCATTGCCCCTGAAAGGCAATGCGATAAAGGTTGACCGCCACCAGTTCGGTTGCATCACCGGGGCCGCCGCCGGTCAGCCCCATGACGAGATCAAAGCTTTTGAAGGCTTCAATGGTGCGGAAAAGGACGGCGATGAGCAACAGCGGCATTACCTGCGGTAGCGTAATACGCCAGAATTGGAACCAACCACTGGCCCGGTCGATGGCGGCGGCTTCATAGAGATAATCGGGGATGGCGTTGAGACCGGAGAGGCAAAGCAACATAACAAAGGGGCTCCACATCCAGACATCGACGATCACAATCGCCCAGAGCGCCAGCACCGGTTCGGCCAGCCAATCGGGGCCTTTGCCGGCCGGGTAGCCCAGCATGTAGTTCAAAATGCCAAAGGAGGGGTTGAAGAGCAGCTTCCAGAAAAAGCCAACCACCACCGGCGACAACATCATCGGCACCAGGATCAGCGTGGTGATGATGCCACTGCCATTAAACTTTTCGCGCAGCATGAGCGCCATAGCAAAGCCGATAATCGTCTGCAAGCCCACCGAGAGGAAGGCAAAGCGCCCCGTCGTGGCGAAATATTTCCACATCTGCGGATCATTGAGCAGCCGCCCGAAATTTTGAAAACCAACCCACACCGGATCAGGGCCGGCAATGGCTGAATAGTCGGTAAAGCTCAAATAGAGGCTATAAAAGAGCGGAAAAATGTTAAACAAAAAGAGCAGGATCAAGGTGGGCGCAATAAAGGTCCACTGGATCGCCCGGTCGCTCATTTGGCGTTGGGGTTGGTGGGGGCGGGTTGCAGAATTTGTTGGATACATAAGATGGTTAGATGATGAAGGTTAAGAGCATAATTACTCAATACGGACTAGGCAGGGATGAGGGTTGATTCCACCGTTGACTGCGGCGTGCGAACCTGCTCCAAGAGAAATTCCGGCGCAAAGTCAGCCCCATTTGGCCACTCCACGGTGCGACTTGTCAGATATACCTGCTGAAACAACGTCTTGTCGCGTAACGGCTGAAAGACTTCACCGTATAACTCAGATTCTAAGTCAACCACGCCTTCAACCCCATTGCTAAAGCGGAGCCAAAGCCGATACTCACCAAGGTATTCGACTGCAATGACATGGACAAACATCTCTCACCTCATGGCAAAGGGTCTATGGGTTGAAGCGGCTGACGTCGACGCGCCCGCTCCCAATTCTCCCGTAACTCAACTTCATGTTGATCCAACCAAGCCCAAATCAAACTCAACGCTCGTCTTGGCATTTTCCCCGTGACACCACCGGTCGCAATCTCAATGGTGGTTTCATACTCCTGATACTCTGCATGAAAATGCGGCGGCAAATGATCATTATAGTTCATCGTAATCTTAATGCCGTAGAACTTTGACAAAGTTGGCATAGCTCATGTTTTCAACCGTTCTCAATCACTAGCAGAGAGTATAGTAGGTAATGATAGCTTCATTATAGCAGAAAAATAAGTCACTATCCAGATCCAAAGTCAGCGGCATGATCTTGAGTGTCACAGAACAACACATAAGGCGCAGAAGAGAGCACACAGCATTGCTAACGAATCAACTTCGAGACGAGGAAAGTAACGGTATAGGGAACTGAGTCAAGACATAACCGATACCAAGCCCGCCTGAAAAGCAGGAGCAACCACTGCACAGTGAGTAAGATTCGGGAATATGCACTCAGTTAGCTTAAATTCTTCTGACAAGCGTTTTTCAAGCAATTGTGCAATCCGACGAAATTGAGCATGGTCTCCTTCAGAAGCTAGTTCAGAAGAGCCGGCTGCTAAAAATATTCGGACAGGAAGATTTGTATTAATATCAGATAAATACTGCTCACGTACAGGGTTCAATGCAGGGCTTACCACCACATATTTATTAAACAAATTTGGGTACTTGAATGCAGTATGAAGTGCAAAAAAACCACCCAGGGAATGTCCTAATAAAATGCGACTCTTGGTGTCGGCGCGATATTTGGACTCGATTAGTGGTATGAGTTCATTTTTGATGAACTCTAGGAAATTATCCCCACCGCCTGATGGCACAGGATCGTCAGTTGGGAAAGTGCTACGCATCCAATTTTCTGAGTCTACATCCCTAGTCGGCGTAAAGTCACGAACCCGCCTATGCAGAATTTGTAGCTGTGTTTCCTCAAGAGATTCGCAATATGGATACCCAATTGCGACAATAATCGCATCAGGTAATTCATTGCAAAATGGTACTCGGATATTCATGACGCGTACCATATCTACAACCATGCCAAAGTACCAGTTGCCATCCAAAATATAGATCACAGGGTATGTTTTGTCTGTATTATCATTATAGTGATACGGTAATGCAACCGAAATAAGAAATTCCTGATCGATATTTGAAGCCTGAACTAGACAAGCATCCGTGGCAGGAATCGTTGCAAGTTGTAAATTTTTCATAAAACTCTCTCGTCGTCCTTGAAGAGGAGAAGGTCTTTTCGCAATCGTAGGTGCAGTTTGTAACTAGATGCGTCCAGTAAACTCATGCGGTTACAAACCGCACCTACGATTGCGGCAAATCTCTTAGTCTCTCAATCTCTCAGTTACTTAATAAACCCATTCTCCCGCAGGATCTTGTCATGTTCTTCCGCCATGCGGGTGAGGGCTTCTTCGGCTGTGCCTTCGACCGTTTCCGGCACGATGTAGCCGCTCAGTTCCCGCTGGGTGACTTCGAGCAACTGGGCGAAGATCGGAATATTCCAGTAGTCTTTGACCATCTGCATCGTTTCGGCAAAGGCGGCGTTGAAGGGGGCCACGTCCAGGAATTCTTGGGAAGCCAGAACGTTGATGTTACAGGTGTAGCCGCCAAAGAGCGCCCATTCCATCTGAATCTCTTCCTGGGCGAACCACTTGATAAAGTCCAACGCGGCAGTTTGGCGTTCCGGGCTGACATAGGAAATAACGCTGATGCCCTGACCACCCAAGGCGGCAAAGCGGTCGCCATTGGGGCCGGCGGGGTTGGCAAAGTAGCCAGTGTTGGCGGCGTGCGGGTTGATCGCTTCGCTGGCCAGCGCCGGGAAGAAGGCAAAGTAGTTCATCGCCATCGCCACCTGGCCGTTGATCAGGGCGTCGTTGGTCTCCTGGAAGAAGGCGTTGCCCAGACCTGGCGGGCTGCAACATTGGTAGAGTTCACGATAGTAATCGAGCGCGGCAATGGCTTCCGGCGAGTTGGCAATGCCCAACACTTCATTGGTCTCGGCATTCTTCCAGTCAGCGCCAAAGCTGAACATCACATTTTCAAAACCCATGGTGATGGCGTCGTAATCTTTTTGAGTATAGATAGCCGCGCCATACATGGCCGGGTCGGCGTCGGGGCGGGTGAAGAACTTGGCAATGTCCATCAACTCGGCCCAAGTCTTCGGCACAGCCAGGTCATAGCCATACTCGGCCTTGAAGGCGGCCTGTTCATCCGGGTTTTCAAAGAGATCTTTGCGGTAGGCCCAGCCGTCGGCGTCACCTTCGGTCGGGTAGGCCCAATAGGAGCCGGAGCCGGTGGGGTATTCGCCGTAATAGGTCAGCGTGGCCGGGGTGACGGTCTTGTCAATGCCGTTGCTGGTGAGGAATTCGGTGATGTCCACATAGTGACCCTGGGTGGCGGCCTGACCGAGCCACTGGCTGTCGCCGACGATCATGTCCCAACTATCGCCCTTGGCGGCAAATTCGGTAAAGGCGCGATCATAGAAGCTGCCCCACGGCTCCTGCACCACTTCGACCTTGATGCCGGTCTGCTCTTCATAGAGGTTGCCGATCTCCTGCAAGTAATCCGCCGGGTCCCATTGCGCCCAGAGGATCTTGAGTTCGGTGACGGCGCCTTCGGCTGGAGCAGCGGCTGGTTCAGCCGGCGCAGCTTCTTCTGCTGGGGCTTCGGTTGCTTCGGCGGGCGCTTCCGCAGCCGGGGCTTCGGCTGCTGGTTGGGCTGCCGGCGCGCCGCCGCCACAAGCCGCCAATAAAAGCGACAAGATGACCATGATCGACAACAGATGTTTTACTTTCATGTATCCGACTCCTTTGGTTCAAAATAAAAGGATGAAAGAGATCGAGAGATTATGGAAATTAAACGATTTGGGTAACTGTTTCACTTCACAGAGATACGCTGAGATTTCATAGAGATGCCCAGAGGAGATCCGTGAAGTTTTTCCCTGTGCATCTCTGTGTCTTCTTTGCGAACTCTGTGTCCTGAATCTCTTACTCCCTCAATCTCTTGGCAATACCATTTTGGGTGAATACGCCTGTCAACTCACCGCGCCACCCCAACGCCTGCGAAAGTTTGGTGGCAGATTGTTGGATCAAAGCGGTGAGTTCAAGTTTGCGACTTGCGCTCCAACGGTCATGGGGGACGCCGATGCTCATGGCGGCGATGACCTGACCGCTTTCATCACGAATGGGGGCGGCAACACAGTTCACACCAATCGATGATTCTTGTAGGTCATACGCAATCTGTTCAACATACACCGTTGCCAATGCCGCTTGTAACCCAACCAGACTATCAATCGCTGCCGGGGTTGGTTTTACAAAGGAATAGTCACGGTAGAGATCAATCAACTCGGCTTCAGGAAGCTGGGCGAGGAGTACTTTGCCAACGGCGGTCACATGTGCCGGGCGCCGGCTACCGACCAGGGCGACCAGCCGCACCGAATGCGGACCTTCCTGAGCCGCCAGATAAACGACATCACAGCCATCCCGAATCACTAATTTTACGGTTTCGGCGCAACGCTCCACCACTTCCCGTGCATAGTGATTAAAGGCCGGCACCAAACTCACCTGATCAAGATAGGCGCGGCCTAGTTCAAAGAGGCCCAAACCCAGTCGATAGGTTTTGTACCGTTCATCTTTTTCGACAAAGCCATAGCGGTGCAAGGTCGCCAGGGTGTTAAAGGCGGTGCTGCGCGAAGCCGCCGTCAATTCACTCAGTTCGGAGAGCATGAGCGGTTTGCCGGCGCGCGCCAGCACTTGCAATAGCTCAATCGCTCGTTCGACTGCGGGCACCGTTGGCGCCGGGCGCTTTTCATCCATGAACCGGTTGAACGCTTGATCACCGGCTAGGGCTTCGTGACAAAGCACTCTAGGGAGCAAAGCTTCTCTGGCCGGCAAAAATTTTGATAAAAAAATTGGTTTGTTGGTAAACGCTGATTCAGCAGGGAAAATACAATTCACGTATTTGAATGCAAGTGTATGCGATTCGTCGCGCTCTGTCAAATCCGTTTCGCGTGAATTTTCATAGTGATGATAGAATTTTGGTATTCTCATGCAATACACATTACAATCAGTTTATCAAGGAGAAAGTACATGTTAACAGAGGAACAGATCGACTTTTTTAAGGCCAATGGCTATGTCAATGGCGGGCAAGTGCTGACCGATGATGAGGTCGAGGCGCTACGGGCGGAGACAATGCGGGTGATCGACGAACGGGAACGAACAGACATTCCGCAACCAGTCTTGGTGCGCAACCTGGGACGCAGTGACGCCGCTCCGGTTTGGCAGATTGTCAACATTTGGATGGCAAGTGAGCCGTTTCACCACTTGATTGCCCACGAGAAGATTACCAAAGGTCTTGCCCAGTTGACCAACGCCACCGAACTGCGCATCTGGCACGATCAGATCCAGTACAAACCACCGGCGATTGGCGGCGTCAACATGTGGCATCAGGATGCACCCTACTGGCCGATTATTGCACCGATGACCGAAGTGACCGCTTGGGTAGCGCTGGATGACGCCGATGAAGACAACGGTTGTATGAGCATGGTGCCAGGGTCGCATCTCTGGGGCGATCAGATCAACTTTCTCCATACCCTGAAAAATTACGAGGATATGCCCAACCGCTTCCAGGATCGTGCGATCCAGGTGGTGCGCTGTCCGGTCAAACGCGGTGAAGTGCATTATCACCATGCGTTGACTTGGCACGGCTCCCACGCCAACACCAGTGGTCGCCCCCGCCGCGCCATTGCGTTGCACTATATGACCCAAGATGCGCGCTTTGTCGCCGCCGGCAACCACCCGATGAAACCTTTTGTCGAAGTGGCTGACGGCGAAAAGATGCACGGCAAAGCCTTCCCTCGCGTCTATCCAACCCAAGAATAATTTTAGATTTTAGATTTTGGATTTTTGATTGTTCTATACGACACGCCAAATCTAAAATCTAAAATCCTAAATCCAACATCTAAAATTTCCATGCGTCGTTTACGTCTCGCTTTTGATCTTTGTCGTTTAACTTATCAGCGATTAGCCCACCGACCAACTTTAACGATTTTAGCGTTGGTTGGCATTGTGCTGGCGGTGGGTTTACTGAGCAGCGCCGGCTTTTTTAGCCAGGCGGTCGATCGCGTCATTTTGCTGCAAGAGTTGGATGACCTGAGCCGGACGACCGGGCGCATTCCTTTCTCCATGCGCGTCTATTTTCAGCCATCGTCACGCAAACCGGTATCGTTGATCGATGCCGAGAATGTGGGCCAAAGCATTGGCGGCACCTTGGCCGACGAGATCGGGCTGCCGCTGAAACGGTTGGGCGTCCAGATCGAAAGCGGCGGCCTCATGTTGGTGCCTATGCCCGATGATGCACGCTACGGGGCCAACAAATCGTTCCTCAACACGGTAAATGTGGTCTATATTGCCGAGGTAGCGGAACATTTGACGGTGGTGAGCGGCGAGCCCGTGGGTATGTACGATCCGGTGGACGCTGAAACGCTGGATGTCTGGATGCACACGCGGCTGGCCGAGGAGATGGGCATTCGCGTCGGTGAACGCTATCAGGTGACGATCAACCTGCGCACGGCGCCGCGCAAAATTTACATTCGCGGTCTCTGGCAGGCCAAAGATATTACCGACACTTTCTGGTTTTCCAACCCCGACACGACGTTGCGCACGGCGCTGCTGGTGACACGCACCGGCTATCTCCAATTTATGGACCCAATGCTGCCGGCCAAATCGGGCTTTGTCAACTGGCATCTCATTTTGGATGACCAGCCGCTCAACCCCAAATATGCCACCGACTACGCCATCGGTTTTGAGCAGGGGATGACGGTGGTGAATCGCTACATGCCGGGGGCGCGCCTCGATGTGTCACCACTTGATCCACTCAAGGAGTTTGTCGGGCGCCAATCCAAGCTGACCTTGGTGTTGCTCGGTTTTAACATTCCCGCACTGGCTTTCCTGCTCTATTTTCTCTTGCAAATCTCCCTGATCATTGTGCGTTGGCAGCAGCGGGAGACGGCACTGCTGGTTAGTCGTGGCATGAACTTAGGCAGTATTCTAGGGCTTACGCTGCTGGAAGAGTTCGTTCTCTTTCTGATCGGGACCCCGTTGGGCATCCTCTTTGGCATGGGCATTGCCCGCTGGATGGGACAGACCGCCAGTTTTCTAGCCTTTACCGACCGCCCTCCATTGCCCGTCTCTTTGCAAGGACTTGATTTTACCCTGATCGGAATTGCCCTGGCAGTGGCATTGCTGTCCCGCATTGCGCCCACTATTCAGGCGGCACGCCAAAGCGTAGTCGAACAGGCGCGGGAAGGGGCGCGCGCCTTACGGGCGCCCTTCTGGCAACGGGTTTATCTCGACTTTATTCTGATCCTCCCTACCTACTATGTCTACCAACAGTTGGCGCAGCAAGGCACCCTGGCAACCGGCATCCCCGTCACACGTGGTCCTTTTGGCATTACCAGCCCCGAAGAGAGCGCGGCGCAACTCTTTCAAGACCCGCTGCTCGTCCTGGCCCCGACCCTTTTTATCTTGTGCGTAACCTTGTTGAGTATGCGCTTCTTTCCCTGGCTGTTGCGCTTTTTTGACCTGATTGCCTCGCGCACCCCCTGGCTGACTTTACACCTGGCCTTGCGTCAGTTGGGGCGGAATAGCCAGAGCTATGTCAACCCGCTGCTACTGGTGATTGTGGCGCTGGCGATGGGCATTTACACCCGGTCGATGGCGGAAAGTCTGGATCAGTGGTTGATTGACCAAGTCTACTATCGGATTGGCGCCGACGCCTCGTTTTTGCCCTACATCGAACCGCCGGAAGGGGAAGGAGGCGGTGGAGGCGGCAGTAGCGATGAATTACGCACCGAAAGCTTGATCCCGCCCAAAGACACCTTTGCTGCCCTGCCTGGCGTGAGCGCAGCAACCCGCGTTGGCGATTATCAAGTGCGCATTCCTAATCCCGCCAGCGGTGAGATCAGAGGGCGCATGTTGGCGCTGGATCGGGTTGATTTCAGCACCGTGGCCTGGTTCCGTGCCGATTTTGCCGATGAACCGCTAGGGGCATTGATGAACCGACTCGCATTGGCCCCGGAAAATGTCTTGGTGACGCGCGAGTTTTTGCAAGCCATGACCTTGCGCATCGGCGACCAATTTAACATGAGTGTGCGGCTGGCCGACGGCATCGCCTACACCGGCGCCTTCCGTGTGGCCGGGATCTACCGCTACTTCCCCACCGTCCAAAGTGACGAAGCTGTGATCATTGGCAATCTGGAGCATCTCTACACCCAATCCGGCGCCGAGTTTGAGCATTATATCTGGCTGCGTACCCAAGCCAACGCCGACGGCAAAGCACTCTTCCAGCAAGTCAAAACCACCGGCGTCGAACCAACCTTACCGCGCGACGCCCGTGCCACCATTGCCACCGACCAGGCCAAAATGGAGCGGGTGGGCATCTTTGGCACCCTCTCGGTCGGCTTCTTGGCGGCGACGGTGATGGCGATGTTGGCGCTGCTGGTGCATAACTATGCGTCGTTGCAGGAGCGGCTCTATCAATTTGGCGTCATGCGGGCGATTGGGTTGTGGCGTGGTCAGGTCCTCGTCCAGGTGGTGTTGGAGTACGGGATGTTGACGATCTATGGTGCGGTGGTTGGGTCGCTCATCGGCTTGTACACCGCGGAGTTCTTTGCCCCCTTCTTCCGCATTCCCGAAGGCGCCGGCGCCCCGTTGCCGCCGCTGCTGCCCATTATCGCCGAGGATGCCACGACAACGCTGGGCTTGATCTTCGCTGGGTTGATGATTCTATCAGAACTGCTGGTGATGACACGAGCGTTGACGATGCGGCTCTTTACGACATTGCGGATGGGGCATCAGGGGTAAATGCGTTACTGCTGTACAGGCTCCTGCTCCTGTTTCCATTCGCTTACTTTCCGCTTGGCTGTATCAAAATTAGCGCCGATCAGGGTCAACGGTTTCCCCGCAAAGCGATATTTGCGGGCATAGTCATGATCTTTGATCTGTTGCAACGCTTCGTCGGCACTTTTATTTAACTTAAATTCAAACAAAAAGATGTAATGGTCGAGTTCGACCACAGCATCAATTCGCCCCTGATTGGTATGTACTGCGGCCTCAGCGCGCAGCCCCATTAATTTAAAGATGAGATAAAAGATGGTCTGGTAATATTTTTCATTGTTAAGATAAAGGGTATAATCAACATTGGCAAAGAAGACCGACAAAACCTCAAAAAATTGGGGCAAGTTATGGCTGTCCAACGCATAGAGCAAGCGACGCACATGACTTTCAGAGAGCGCGACTTCAATTTCATCATACGCACTCAACAGGCGGGACAAAAAAGAATTCTTCACCTCATAATTCGGGTAGGAAAGCGTGTACATTTCACCAAATTTATCAACCCGAAAGCCTTTAATCGTCAGATAGCCCGTTTGGAACAAGAGCGGAACTAGCTCCAAGCTCTCAATTTCAAAGGTGCTAAAGGTCAACTCCGGCACTTCGAGTTGGTCAAAAGGCTGAATGTCATAGTTACGGGATTTAATCAACTTAATCAGAAAAGTGGGCGTGCCAGTTTCAAACCAATAGTTAGAAAATTGTCCTTTATTGAACAAGACTAACGTTGAATAGGGGTTATAGACGCTCTGACAGTTGCGCACAAAGCAGAAGCCGTCGTACCAATCACGGATTTGTTGGAGCAGGCCGTCGACATCCGTCCGCTCTTGCTGGGCCAAGAGTGGTAAATGTTCAGCAAAATTTGAGCGTAATTCATCTTCAGTAATGCCTAAGGCTGTTGCAAAGCGGGGATCCATGGTCAGATCATCCAAGTTGTTCATGGCCGAAAAGATGCCCACTTTGCTAAACTTGCTGATCCCGGTAATAAAGACAAAGCGTAAGTAGCGATCCATCGCTTTGATAATGGTATAGAAATTCTTGAGCGTATCGCGGATGGCAGTCGCTTGGGGCAAGTTCGTCAAATTGTCAATAATTGGTTTGTCATACTCATCAATTAAGATGACCACTTTCTTGCCGCGCTGCGCCAATTGCTCAATCAGATTGCCAAAGCGCGTTTGATAATCAAAGCCACGTAAGGTTACACCATAATGCTGGGCAATGCCTTCAATATAATAATCGATCACCTGTATCAAATTGGCAGCACTGCTCACAGCATTAGCGCTAAAATCAATTCTGATCACCGGATGCGGTTGCCAATCTTAATCGCTGCTGTCGATCCACAAGCCTTTGAAGAGTTCACGATTGCCGAGAAAGATCTCTTCTAGGGTCGAGATCATCAAGCTCTTGCCAAAGCGGCGTGGGCGCGCCAAGAAATGGATACCCGTCCCAGGACGTACCAACTCATAAAGATAGCGCGTCTTATCAACATACAAAAAGTTGCCTTCAATAATGTTGCGAAAGGTATAGGTACTGGCTTGCACTGGCTTAGGCATCGGGAACCTCCTCTTATTACCGTGGCTGCTTTGCCCTCAATTAGACCATCAGCGCCCTATAATTCCTTGCGAAAGCGCCGCCAGAGTAGATACGAGGTAAACGGCGAGGTGAACAAAAAGGCTGCCCAAACTGCCGATAGCGTGGGGCTAATATAGTTAACAAAAAACGCCCCCAGGCCGACCGCCGCCCAGACACCGATGGCGTTGACCCGCAACGGGAATTGCGTATTCCCCGTACCCCGTAAGGCGCCGCCATTAACCATACCCAACGCCCAGAAGGGCTGGGTAAGGGCGACCATCCGTAACCCCGCCGCGCCAATCGCCACCACATCGGGATCATCGCTAAAAAAGCTCATAATTTGCGGTGCAAAGATCAGAAAAATTACGCCCAATGTCCCCATCCAGATCATGGCCCAGCGAGTAGCAATGCGCGCCGCGGCCTGCCCCTCGGCAGGACGTTTGGCGCCAACGCTTTGTCCCACCAACGCCGTGGCGGCAATGCTGAAACCAAACCCAGGCAGAAAGGAGAGTGACATAGCATTCATCGCCACACGCTGGGCTGCCAGGGTCAGCGTACCCAGGTGGGAGACGACCGTGGTCATGACCAGAAAGGCGGAGGACATTAACATCTGCTCCACCGCCGCTGGCACACCAATCTTGAGCAGTTGCCGGGCCACCTGCCAATCAGGCAGCCAACTAGCGCCACCCCGAATGGTGACGTTGTTGCGTCCTTGCCACAACGCCGCTAACAAAAGAACCAGCGCCACCAATCGCGAAATAAAGGTGGCCCAGGCGCTGCCCACAGCGCCCATCGCTGGCAAGCCCCACCCACCGAAGATCAAGAGATAGGACAAGCCAACATTAATCACATTCGCCAAGGCTGTCACCAGCATGGGGGTGCGTGAGTCGCCAGCCCCGCGCAAGACACCGCCGCCGATGATCAACATGACCAGGACAACCACCGTTCCCATCGTCACCTGTAAATAAGCAGCGCCGATTTCGTTGACCGCGGTTTCCATACCAAAGAGACCAACCAGCGTATGGGCATTGAACAATCCAATCAGACTGAGGGGAACCGATAAGATCAAACTCCAAACCAACGACTGCTTGGCAAGATTGCCGGCACGCACCAGATTGCGCGCCCCCACCGACTGCGCCACCAACACGGCGCTCCCCACGGAAATGGCGCTGAGGGCGGAGATGATAAAGAACATAAATTGAATCGCCGTTCCAACACCGGCCAGCGCAATCGCCCCCAGTGAGGAGACCAGCCAGGTATCCACAATCCCTAGCAAAGTTTCCAGAAAATTTTCGCCAATCACCGGCCACGCCAGATTGAGAACGCGGCGCTCCATCGAGGATGGATAATTCACTTCCACGGGGTGCGCTCCTGCTTCATGGGACACCGAGGCGCTTGCCTCACTGCCCAACACACCCACTTCGCTTTGGTCACTCATACTTTTGCCTTTTCTAGTTGATCATCATGCCGCCTCGTCATTCTACCCCTATCAGGGGGCAAGCACAATTGTTGGGCAGCGTGCGGTGCAATGAAAATCGGTCGCTGACAAATTTTTCTGAATCGCAGCCATCAGGTAAAATCAGACCGAATGTTCTACGCTTGTCTGCGTTTACCCATTTCATGAATCAAAGGGGGAAACATGACGACTGCCGCTACCACTACCTTCACAGTTGACAGCCACTTTGCCGGGAAAGATCCCGTTGACAAGCAGCAGATTGTTAACGTAGCTACAGTCCCAATGCGTAGCCCTTTTCGCTATGCAGGTGGTAAAACTTGGCTGATCCCACAAATACGCTCTTGGCTGCGCAAACAGGGCGGTATGGATAAAGAATTGATTGAACCCTTCACGGGCGGCGGCATTGTGAGTTTAACCGCAGTTTTTGAAGGATTGGTTAGCTGCGTCACGATGGTAGAACTTGACGAGGATGTAGCAGCCGTGTGGCAAGCGATCACTAGCGATGACGCACTCTGGTTAGCCGAACAAATTATAACCTTTGACTTGACACCAGAATCCGCAAAAGAAGCTATCCGGCAGGGTAACAACTCGCTACGTAATAAAGCGTTTGCCACCATTGTCAAGAACCGGGTGAATCGAGGGGGAATTTTGGCTGAGGGTGCGAGTTTTGTAAAACATGGCGAGAATGGCAAAGGAATCCGCTCACGTTGGTACCCAAGCACACTTAAGCAGCGTATCTTGGAAATATATCTTCTGCGTGAGAAAATTCATTTCCTTCATGATAATGCCTTTACCGTTTTACGCTGTACCGAGGCTCGTTCAGATGTGGTGTATTTTATTGATCCACCCTATGTCAAAGCAGGTGGACGCCTCTACCGACATTCTGAAATTGATCATTTGGCATTGTTCGAACAAGCCGCTCGACTTACTGGTGATTTCTTGATGACCTATGATGATCATCCAGAAATTTGTGAATTAGCACAAGGGTATCAATTTGAGCTACGTAGAGTACCGATGAAAAATACCCATCATGCCGAAAAATACGAGCTATTAATTGGGCGTGATCTTAGTTGGCTAACCAGTTAAAGGAGATCGTATGAACAAAGAACAATTCCTGCAAACATTACGCAATGAACAAGCCGGCTGGGAGCAATTCTTGTTCAACATTCCTGTCATACAACGGGAACAGGCAAATTTCTACGGCAAATGGCGTGTAAAAGATGTGGTCAGTCATGTCGCCGCTTGGGAACGCTATATGACCGGTCGGTTGCGGGCGCATTTGCGTAATGAGCCGGCTGCCCCCCATGAACTGTGGGGCGAATTTGTCCCGCCCACCGACCTGGCCGATGATGCGCTCAATGACTGGATGGCGGCGCAATTGGGCAACCGCTCCTTTGATGAGATTTTGGGGATGCAGCGAGAAGTGCGCGCCCAGTGCATTGGCGCAGTTCAGGCCATGAGCGAAGAATTGTTGATCACTGTCGGCGCACGGGTCAAAGGGCTGCCCTATCACCAGGATGAACCATTGTGGATGGTCATCGCGTCGATGAGTTACCACCATGCCCGCGACCACCTCACCGGGTTGCAGGAAGCATTGGCCCAACAGTCCACCCCGGTTAGCACAGAAGCGCAGGTGGTGCGGCTCTATGAACAATTGCTGGCCTGTTGGAATCAACGCGACGCTGCGGCGATGGGCGCCCTGCACACGGTCGATGCTAACGTGGTCGGCTTTGACGGCAGCCAGATGAATGGGCGGGCTGAAATCGTTACAACGCTGGGCAACATCTTTGCCCATCACCAAACCGCTGCCTACGTGGGCAAGGTGCGGGAGGTGCGCTTCTTGCAGGAGAATACCGCCCTCTTGCGCGCCGTCGTTGGCATGATCCCGCCGGGAGGAACGGACATCAACCCAGCCGTCAATGCCATTCAGTCGCTGGTGGCGGTCAAAAGCCAGGATGAGTGGCAGATTGCCCTCTTCCACAACACCCCCGCCGCCTTCCACGGTCGGCCCGAAGCCAGCGCGGCCTTAACCGACGAATTGCGGCAGTTGCTACCAGCGTAAACAAAAAGGGGTCAACTGGAATCCGGGGAGCTGACAACAGAATCTTCCGGGAAGGTTGGTCCGGTCGACAAGATCGTTTGGTCGTACCTTCCCGGAAGATGGCTGGCAAGCCCTTTCGTTCCCATTGAGCCATAAATGAAAAAGTGAACAAGATGAATCGCACATTGGCAGTTGGTATTCTCGTCGGCATCAATATCCTCTGGGGCTCCACCTACGCCGTGACCAAAGTGGCGTTGTTGGAGATCCCGCCGCCGTTGCTGGGCGCTATGCGCTGGACGCTGGCGACGGCGGTGTTGTGGTGTCTTCATCTCTGGCTTGTTCGCCAACGCGCCACAGGTGCGCAAGCCGTCGCCCCGGCTGTCACCAACGAAGATCGGCTACGCTTGATTGGCTTGGGAACGTTGGGCATTGGCGTTGCCTATGTCTTTGGCTACTTTGGCATCAGCCTCACCACCGCCACCGATGCCTCGTTGATGATCATCGGCGAGGTGATCTTTACCGCGCTCTTTGCCGCCTGGCTGCTCCATGAGCCGTTGAGTCAGGGCAAGGTAATGGGGATGGGGTTGGGCGCGGTCGGCGTGGCGATCCTGGTGCTGGGTCATGTCGCCGGCGAAAATGGCGGCGATCAGGGCGGGTGGCGAGCGCTGGGCGATCTGATGCTGCTGGTGACGCTGGCGTTACAGGCGCTCTATACCGTGCTGGGGACAGATCTGGCGCGCAAATATCCACCCATGAGCGTTCTGACTTATGTCTGCACCGGCAGTCTGCTAATTTGGGCGCCGGTGCTACTCTGGTATGTACTCAATGACGCGCTGCCGCCGACCTTGAGTCGCCAAGCCATTGGCGGTGTCCTCTACCTGGCGGTGATCGCGGCCGTCTTCTGCAATTTTGTCTGGTTTAGCATTGCCAGCCGTATTGGCGCCGGCTTGAGCGCGCTGTCGCTCTTTGCCCAGCCGCTGGTCGGGTCGTTTATTGGGCTGGTCTTCTTGCAGGAACCGCTAACGCTGAGTCTGCTGATTGGCGCCCTCTTTATTTTTGTCGCGCTCTATTTGACCAGTATGGCAACGCCGTCTGCATCACCAGAAAAGGCAATCCAACCGGGCAAAACAACCGCCAGCGAAGGGTTATAACCCAAGTTTATCCCCTTTCACTCGTCCCATCGGGACGCCTGAGTTTAGGAGGAAATCATGGCCTATGATGTAACGTTAGCAACGCGTGTCCGCCGCTTGGTGGCGGGTGATCCACTCATAGTAGAAAAGAAGATGTTTGGCGGGCTGAGCTTTATTCTTCAAGGCAACATGACCTGCGGTATTCATCGAGCGGATCTGGTCGTTCGCCTGTCGCCAACCGACGCCGCGACAGCCCTGGATCGCCCCGGCGCCCGCATTTTCGACATCACCGGACGCCCGATGAAGGGGTGGCTGTTAGTAACCGGTGATGCCTGCGCTGATGATGAAGTGTTGCAGGCGTGGGTGGAGCAGTCGGTCGCCTTTGCCCGATCCTTGCCGCCAAAATAGAGATAATCTGTCCCGTAGGGACACTTGAGTTTAGCGCTAAACTCAAATGTCCCTACGGGACGAATCCCTACTCAGTGGTGTAGGATGACGCCTTCGCCCACCTCCAACAATTTCACCTCACCCGCTCCGCCCAGCCGTTGATAGGTATCAACCATCAGTTGGGGATCAAGGGTGGCTTGTTCGCCGCCGGTGAAATCTTTCCAGAGGCGATGGTGCATAGGGATCAGGGTCTTCACCTTCAGATGCCAGGCCAGTAAGGCCGCTTCATGGGCATTCATGTTACCGCCGGCGCCGTTGATCACAATCATCGCTGCGTGGATCGGCTGTTGGGTGTAGGCCAAGGCGCGCAGCCGTAGATCATATTCGGTGTCGCCGCTGTGATAGAGCCGCAGCCCGCCAAAGTCAAAGAGTAGACCGATGGCGTCGTCCGTCTCCCAGCCGGGCAGACCGGCGACGTGGCGGGCGGCGACGGCGGTGATCTGCACATCGCGGAATTGATGCGTTTGCCCAGCCGTCAACATCGTCAGGCGGGGGCGGGCAATGCCCCAACCGGCCATACGGGAAACGCACGAAGGCGGGCCGAGAAACTGGCTCTGGCTGCTTTTGGCGATGATCGGAATGCTCTCCGGGTCGAGATGATCCTCGTGCCAGTGGGTGGCGATGACCAGATCAGGGCGCGCCTCTTCGGCCCGGATCGGCGGCGGGAAGCCCCGTTCAATGCCAAAAATGCCGAGCGCACAGTTGCTCAGGTAGGGGTCGACATAGATCTGCGTGCCGGCTGGCGTCTTGAAGACAAAACCCGTCCCGCCCAGCCACCACGCCCGCACCGACCCCGGTTCGACAGCGGTTTGGGCAATCGTTTCCACTAAAGTTTGTGTCGTCATGATCATCACCCCCGCGCCGACTCGGCCATTTCGGCCCGTGCCTTGGCGGAAAGCGCCGGTAGATGGGCTTCATGGGCCATCACCTGCCGTAGATGCACCAGGCGCGCCGGTGAAGCAGTCTGGCGCATAACATCGGAGTGCAGGTGGTCGATCCAGAAACGAGCGTGGGAACCGATGTACTTTTCCAGATCCTCAATTTCCGCGGCAGTTGTGCAGTGCGCGCAGTTGTTGAGCGTAAACATGCGCCGCCGCGTGCTGCCGCCAAACGAAGCGTGCATGAGGTTATGGTTAAAGGCCACCACATCCCCCGGCTGCGATTCCAGCGCGACATGGGGCACCGCCCGCTGATCGATGCCCCACAGTTCCTCGGCCTTGCGCGCTTGCCGGGCTTCCCAGGTGTCATACAAGTCGATGCGATGGGAACCGGGGATCACGCGCAGACAACCGGTATCGCGCCCCACCGGGTCGAGATAGAGCGCAACCTTGAGAAATTTGCCGACATGGTGAAAGCCGTCGCTGTGCCAGGGGGTGTCGCCGGCATAAAAGTTACCGTCGCCGCCGACATAGTTGAAGTCATCGCCCAACAGGCTGCTAATCAACCCTTCGATCTTCGGGTGGTCGAGCAGGGTGCAGAGCCGTTCCCGCTGGTCGATAAAGGGGACGACGGTCGAGCGTTGGGTGCCGTCATGGACGACGCCGCGGTCACGAAAGACCATCTCGAACTCCTCGGTGATCCAATCAATATCCTCCTTGACCAGCCCCGGCATGACGATGTAGCCAAAGGTCTCGAAAAAGCGTTTTTGTTCCACAGTGAGCATGGGTATGCGCCTCCGTTGTGTTGTGCTGAGAAGTGGGTCGTTTGGGGCGTAGCGTACCACGGGGTGGTGGGTCTGTCAACCAGACGGAAAATGGTTGAGAGCCATCTTTATAGGAGAAAAGACGGAATATCACTCTTCGTCAGCCGTTCATAGGCTTCGGCTTTGGCAGGAACCACAGCCAATTGTGTTTGCAGTAGGGTTAGCTTTATGCTAACATACTACCATGTACGAAGTTATCTTCACCAAGGAAGCAGACCGCACGTTGCGCAAGTTGCCACGCAATGTAGCAACCTTGATCCGCACGAAGATCAACGAAATTGCGGCCAATCCCTATGGACAGCATAACAATGTCACCAAGTTGACCGGACGGGAAGGCTATCGGCTACGGGTGGGCGACTGGCGGGTTTTGTACGAATTACGCGACAATCAACTGATTATGCTGGTGGTGAAGCTTGGGCCAAGAGGAAGTGTCTACGAATGAACGTACAAGTGATTGAAAAGAACGGGCAACCGGAATGGGCCGTCATTCCCTACGAACAATATCAGCGCTATGTCGAAGCGATGGAGATGCTGGCCGATATTACCGCCTTCGATGAAGCCAAAGAGCGCATTGCCGACGGCGAAGAGTTGGTGCCGAGCAGCGTCACCTACGCCATCCTGGATGGGGCGAATCCCCTGCGTATCTGGCGGGAACACCGCGGGTTGACCCAACAACAACTGGCCGACCAAGCCGGCATTAGCAAACCCTACCTGTCACAACTGGAAGCAGGGAAACGCACCGGCAGCGCCACCGTTCTCAGCGCCCTGGCCCAAGCGCTCAACGTGCTGGTCGATGATCTGGTGGCGTGAACTGTGCAACACTACAACGGATTCAGGAGTGAGCGGATTTGTCACGCCATTGACGGAAGGGCTTGCTTATTCCTCACCATTCCCATCGCCAGCACAAAAATCCGTTGCTACCCGGGGTGCCCGCTGGGCCCCGCTGTAGTGATCCACCCTCGCACCCCTGCGACCGGCAGCCCCAACGCCTGGGCTAGGGTGGGCAGCACGCTTTCGTCTACGTGCGCCAGGGAACACGACAGCGGATTTGCCACGGCATTGACGGGTGTTTTTCAGACATGAGATAGGAATTACGAGTTCGTAACTCGTAATTCCTATCTCGTAACTCCCACTCAGGCTTTCTCCTCATGGACGATCAACAACACCGCACCGCCCGGTTGGCGCACGGCCTCGACGCGGATGGTCGGTGGGCGTTGGTTGCGGCGGCGTTCGATCAGGTCGGTGATGAAGGTTTTGACGGTGTCCTTGACATTCACGACACAAAAGGAAACCGACCATGCTTTTCATGCTCATCGAACGTTTCAAAGACAACGACATGCTGCCCATCTACAGGCAAGTACGCGATGGTGGGCGGATGTTACCGGAGGGGTTGAAGTACATCGACAGTTGGGTCGAACCCAATTTTAGCCGCTGTTTTCAACTGATGGAATGTGATGACTTGCGGCTCTTCCAGGAGTGGGTCTTGCAGTGGCGCGGCTTTGGCGCAACCTTTGAAATTGTCCCGGTGGTCAGCAGCAAAGAGACACGGACGGTGGTCGCGCCCTATTTGGATAGGATTTGACAAGGCTAGGGGCGCGGATTTTGATAACGCGGATCATCCCCTCATCCTGCAACGATCCGCACAACCTGAATCCGCGCCCCTCTTACACAGAACATTTGTACGAAACATCCTCGATCATTTATAATAGCGGCCAACGCAATAAAGCGGTGTGAATTATGCAGCCAGCGAGGTGATAGATGGACCGCGACACCCTATTGGATCTAATCCGTTACAACGAGTGGGCGAATGGCCGCATTCTCGATACCATTGCACGCTTACCACCCCAACAGTTGACCGCGTCGGCAGCACTCGACCACGACACACCCTGGCAAACGCTGCTCCACCTGGTCGATGTCGAGTGGAGTTGGCGACTGATTGCCCAGGGCATTCCCGCCCCCCAACTTTTGTGGGAAGTGGAAAGCTTTGCCGATCTGGCGCAACTCAAAAGTTATTGGCTGGGCGAACAGGCAACGCTGCGCGCCTACGTGCAAAGCCTGGACGCCGCTGCGCTCAGCACACCGCTTACGCTGGGTACAGCCCCGGATGGATCGCCGCGAAGCGCCAAACGCTGGCACATCTTGGCCCATCTCCTCAATCACAGCACCCAACATCGCACGGAACTGGCGCGCTATCTCACCGATAGCGGCCATTCGCCGGGCGATCTCGATCTGCTGGATCTGCTCATGGGTAAAATGAGCGAACGGCACGCGTAAAGCAGGAAAAACGGAAAGGAGCAACCAATGGCTGAACTCAAGACCAAACAGAACGATGCCAGTGTAGAGGCTTTCATCAATGGGATCGCCGATGAGCGTAAACGGCAGGACGCCTTTACAGTTTTGCACTTGATGGGAGAGGTCACCGGTGAAGCGCCAACCATGTGGGGCGAGAGCATTGTCGGCTTTGGCCGCTATCATTACAAATACGCCAGCGGGCGCGAAGCCGATTGGATGCTGGTCGGCTTTTCGCCGCGCAAGCAGAACTTAACCCTTTACATCATGGCCGGTTTTGCCCAGTATGATGCGTTGCTGGCGCGCCTGGGCAAACATTCGACGGGCAGTTCCTGTCTCTACATCAAAAAACTTCAGGACATTGATCTCGCTGTGTTGCGCGAACTGGTCAGCCAGTCGGTGGCGCACGTGAAAGCCACCAACCCGACCGATTAGCTCATTGATTGTCATGCACTTACGCAACACGCTTCACGCAACACAAATCACACGAGAAAGGAACCATTCCTATGGCTACCGTCCGCTACCTCGTCCACGATTGGGCTTTAGCCTGGCTGAACGGTGGGGTCCCGCCTTTGCCATTGTCGAAAAAGGCGACCTCAAGTTATGGTTGAGCGGCCCCCAAACCTCTGCCGCCAAACCCACGCCCAATGATCGCCAACCGGAGCCGGGCGGCTGGAGCCGGCTGGTGATCGAGGTGGAGGATCTGGCGACGCTGGTCGAGGGGCTAAAGCAAAATGGCCTAAAATTCCGCAATGAGATCATTGAAGGACCGGGCGGCAAGCAGATTCTAGCTGAAGACCCGGCAGGCAACCCGTTGGAGTTATTCGAGGGGCGAGGGTAGAGACGCGGATTTTCTCGTAAAAGGGTAAAAATCCGCGCCACCTAAATCCGCGTCTGTCAACCCACCGCCGAAAAGAGCCACCCCGCCAGCGCCGCGCCCAGCACCACCACCGGAATGCTGGCTTTGGATTTCCAGCGGAAGAGAACAAGAAGAGCCACAGCAAAGATCAGCAATGCCGGCAGATCGGTAATCGCTGTACGCAGCAAAATCAGCGTTGTCGCCGCAATCAACCCCACCACGCCAGCCGTGACGCCATCCAGCAGGCTATGGAGCGCTTCGTTGGCAATGAGCCGCTCGACATAGTCGTGACCGATCAGCGTAAAAGAAAAGGCGGGCAAAAAGATGCCGGCGGTGAGCAGCAACGCCCCCGGCAAGCCACCGCCGATATAGCCGACAAAGGTGCCAAAGATGACTAGCGGGGCGGGCAGGATGCCGGCCAGCGCAACGCCGTCGAGAAACTGGGCGTTAGTCATCCATTGCCCGCTGACCACGGCATCATGCTGCAAATAGGAAAGCACCGTATACGCACCGCCAAAGGTGAGTAGGCCGCTGCGCAAGCCACTGGCGAAGAGCGTTATCAACGAAGGCGCTACAGTCGCTGTTGATTGGATTATCACGTCAGTGCCAGGTAAGGTCAAACCGCGCTGCCACCAGACCCAGGCCAGCGCACCCATAAAGACTACCAGACCAACGCTCCCCGCCAGGGTCGGCTGCTGCCGTTTATAGAATGCGTAGACCACGCCAGCGCCGGCCAGGATGATGACAAAGTTGACCCCGACCAGATGGGCAATGCTGGCCCCAATGGCAATGGCCCAGAGCCAGCGATCATACAATGCGTGGCCGCCAATGCGATGCACGGCCCTTACAATGAGTGCACCCACCGCCGCTTGCATCCCGGTAAACGCCGCCACAAAGAGCGCCGAGGTTACGCCATAGGTGACATAGAACCAGGAGAGGAGCAACATCAAGAGCAACCCTGGTAGCATAAAGCCCAGCCCGGCCAGCAAGCCGCCAATCCGCCCGCGCGCGACCATGCCAAAGTAGACGCACAGTTCATGCGCTTCGGGGCCGGGGAGAATCTGGTAGACCGCCAGCACGCGATTAAAGCGGGCATTGCTCACCCAACGCTCTTCATCCACCAATTCCTGGCGGATCATACCGATCTGCGCCACGGGTCCGCCCCAGGCCAGTAGGCCGAAACGCAAAAAGCGGCGAAAGAGCCGCCCATAGGACTCGTAGGGAATCTGCGGCTCTGGCGCCGCCACCGTTGTCGTCGATTGTACGGCTTGACTCATAAACTTCCGATCTTGGGTGTGTTCTAGGACTGTTGCCTTTGCTCGTCATCCCTTGCATTTCAGCATACCTGTGTAGCGACAAAGTAGCAAATTGCTTGTTGCGAAAATCACCCAGCTAGTGTGAATTAAGCGTTAACTGCTCAGGCATGGACGGCAGCTACCCTATTATACGCTGGACGCAAACCCATTAACTCATCTGCTACTTTGCACATTTTCATGCTTTTCTCATCTTCTGCGCGGAAACTGCTGCGGTGCGATCTCCACCCCATCGCCACCAAAAGGGCTTACAACCAATGTAGGTTCTCCAATGTTCTTTAGCAAACAGAAGCATCAGAAAGGAAGTTGAAGTTATGAAGTTGCCAAAATTCGTTGCGCCGTTGCTGTTGGTCTTTACCTTGCTCTTTACCGCATGTGCGGCCCCGGCAGCCACAACGGAACCAGCGGCAGAAGCCCCAGCCGCTGCCGAAGCAACCCCCACCGAAGCCCCGGCCGAGGAGCCAACCGCCGAACCGGCGGAGGAAGCCACCGCCACCCCGGCAGCGGAAAGTGCTGCCGAAACCACAGCCGCCGAAGGGGAAGCCGCCACCTATGTCGTTGATACTGCCGCCAGCAAGGTCGAATGGTATGGCTCTAAGCCGATTGGCGCGTCCGAGAGTGGCACTGTCAACATAGCCGAAGGGCAGATGAGCTTTACCGGCGATCAGTTGGTGGCAGGGACCATTGTCATCGACATGGCTTCGATTGCCACTACCAGCCAGAGCGGCGGTATGGCCGAACAGCTAGTTGGTCACCTTTCATCCGATGACTTCTTTGGCGTCGCCACCTACCCGACCGCCCAACTGGTCTTAAAATCCGCCGAACCGACCGGAGTGGAAAATCAATACCAGGTCAAAGCCGATCTGACCATCAAAGAGACAACCAAAGAGATCGAATTTGTAACCGATGTCGTCGTTGCCGATGACACCTTGACTGGGACAGCGGAAATTGTGGTCAATCGCGCCGACTTTGATGTTCGCTATAACTCGGCGGCTTTCTTCTCGGGATTGGGTGATAATTTGATCAGCGATGATATGGAAATGACCGTCACGCTGGTTGCCAAGAAGGGTTAGTGTCCTTTGCCCCATAGGAGCGCCTGCGGTTAGGGCAAGCGAAAACGATGTGCGCTAAACGCAAGTGTTCCTACGGAACAAAGGAACCCCCGATGGTTGGTCGTCAATCCTCCTTTTACTTACGCCACTTTCCACCCACGACTGTTACAACAGCGGTGGTCGGCGGCGTTTGATGGGATTATACTAACGAGCGCCAAGAAGTAACACGTTTTACACGAGTAATGGGTTACTTCTTGTGCTGCTCATCAGTATAATTGGCTTGGTTGATGCGTGATTCGTGTTGCGTGAACCGTTTGCTCGTTCCGCTGCTCCGCGGCGGAATGACGGCTGGACGCACCGCGTCCTGGCAATTATACTCAGGAGTGTTATGAAAGAAGCGCCACCCAATTCCGTCCATCCTCTCTCGCGCGCCGAGTGGCGGGCGTGGTTAGCCGAGAATCATACCCGCGCCGAAGGCGTCTGGCTAGTAAGTTATAAAAAAGCGACCGGCAAGCCGCGTTTTGAGTATGACGAAGCGGTGGAAGAAGCGCTCTGCTTCGGCTGGATCGATAGCAAGCCCAACAAGCTGGACGAGGAACGCTCCTTGCTTTGGTTTGCCCCGCGCAAGGGAGGCACAGGCTGGTCGAAGCCAAACAAGGAGCGGGTGGAAAAACTACTGGCCGCCGGATTGATGACTACCGCCGGTCTCGCCAAAGTCGAAGCCGCCAAAGCTGACGGCGCCTGGACCGCGCTGGATAGCATCGAAGCCCTGGAAGTGCCGCCCGATCTAGTCGAAGCGCTGGCGAGTTATCCCACAGCGACAGCCTATTTTGATGCCTTTCCCCGTTCCGTGAAGCGGGGGATTTTAGAGTGGATTGCCGCAGCCAAAACCCCTGCTACGCGCACAAAGCGGATTACCGAAACAGCAACATTGGCAGCGGAAAACAAGCGTGCTAACCAATGGCGGCAGTGATGCTGAATAACGAAGAAGGTTGCATGATCACTTTCGCTTGATTGAGCAACCAGCCCCAATTGCGCCGCACTTCGTAAAAAAAGCGGGCCAGCAATGGGCGCTGACCGTTGGGCCAACGCACCCATTGAACAATGGCTTCAGGGATCAGCGTCACGTCCGGCGCCGTCATCGCCAGGACAGCCCGCGCCGTTTCATGGCGCAAGGCAGCGTTCACTAATGCTTTTTTCACTGCGTCATGAATGATGGCATTTGCCATAGGAGCATTATATCTGTCCTCAGCAGCAAGTGCAAGGCGGGCAGCATAAATTCTATTTTTCTTGTGCGCGGATCGGCATCCCACACAACCTATGCTATAATAGCGGCGAACTCATCCCAAGTAGAGAGGAAACCAGCCGTGAGTAGCGCCCCACCGATCAAAGTTCGTTGTCAAGGAGTCTGGAAAGTGTTCGGGCCACAGCCGGAACAAGTTGTGGCGCAGTTGGATGCCGGCGCGTCGAAAAGCGACGTGTTGAGCCAGAGCGGTCATGTTCTCGCCGTGCGCGACATCTCGTTTGACGTACACGCCGGCGAAACTTTTATTGTCATGGGTCTGTCCGGCAGTGGCAAAAGCACCCTGCTGCGCTGTCTGCCCCGCCTGATTGCGCCGACGCGGGGACAGGTCTTTATCGACGGTGAAGACATTGCCCAACTGGATGACAATGCCCTGCGGCAGGTGCGTCGCCACAAGATGAGCATGGTCTTCCAAAACTTCGGCCTCTTTCCTCACCGGCGCATCCTCGATAATGTAGCCTACGGCTTGGAGATCCAGGGGGTCAAGAAATCTGAGCGCCATGCGAAAGCTAAGACCGTGATCGAACAGGTCAACCTCAAAGGTTGGGAGCAGCATTATCCCGGCCAGTTGAGCGGCGGGATGCAACAGCGGGTGGGGCTGGCGCGGGCGTTGGCCGTTGACCCGGAGATTATGCTCTTTGACGAACCCTTTAGCGCCCTCGACCCGCTCATCCGCCGCGAAATGCAGGACGAGCTGATCAAGCTCCAACAGCAACTCCACAAAACCATCATCTTCATCACCCATGACTTTGCCGAGGCGATCAAGCTGGCCGGCGCGGCGCGGGGACGCATTGCCATTATGAAGGATGGTGAATTTGTCCAAGTCGGCAGCAGCGAAGAGTTGGTCTTAAAGCCAGTTAATAGCTATGTGGCCGAATTTACGCGCGATGTACCGCGCACCAGTGTACTGACCGCCCGATCAATCATGCAACCAATCCAGCCGGGGGTGACACAACACCCGATTGCCGCCAATCTAAAATTAGATGCCCTGCTGGCGCTTCTGGCAGACACGGACGCCAAACTCCCGGTGGTGGATGAAGGGGGGACCGTAGTTGGCTGCCTGGACCGGCGAACCGTCATGTTGGCCCTCAGCCGCGATGGAGCTGCCTTATGAGCGCTGTTTCGTTTCCACCCCACACGGCTGAAGAACAACGGCCACGCGTACCTGTTTATGGATTGGCCTTCCTCGGATTGCTACTGCTTGCGATTGGTTGGCGCTTTCTGTCACCAAACACCGTCAGCTTTCCCGAAAACTGGAATCTAGGCCTGAGAGAACCGATTGATGGTTTCCAATCCTGGGTAATCGGCAACCGCGCCACCCACCCGCTCTTTGTCTATGGTTTCCGCCCCTTTAGCGAAATGGTGGAGACAGTGTTACGCACCATCGAAACGCTCTTGCTCTGGTTGCCTTGGCCGGTTCACTTTATTCTGCTCTATGCGGTTGGGTACAAAGCCGGCGGCCATCGGCTGGCGCTGCTGGCAACCGTGGGGTTATTGCTCATGGGTCTCTTTGGGTTGTGGGAGGCCAGCATGGAAACCTTTGCCTTGATGGGAGTGGCGGTCAATGTGACCTTGCTGATTGGCATTCCCCTAGGCATTCTTGCGGCCCGCTCGCCCCGTTTTGAAGCTTTTTTACGGCCGCTGCTTGACGCCATGCAGACCATGCCGGCCTTTGTCTATCTCATTCCGGTAGTTCTCTTTTTTGGCATTGCCCGCACGCCTAGTGTCATCGCTACCGTGATCTATGCCCTACCACCGGCCATACGCCTGACCACGTTGGGCATTCGCCAGGTGCCGGAACAAGCGATTGAAGCCGCCGATGCCTTTGGCTCAACCAGCGGGCAAAAACTGCGTAAAGTGCAGTTGCCGCTGGCGTTGCCCTCCATTTTGCTTGGCGTCAACCAGACAATCATGATGGCGCTGGGCATTGTGGTCATTGCCGCCCTGATCGGCGCCGGCGGCCTGGGCAGCGAAGTTCTCGACGGTCTCCAACGCTTACGCGTCGGCCAGGCCCTCGAAGCCGGGTTAGCCATCGTCTTCCTCGCCATCATCTTCGACCGCATCAGCTACGGTTTTAGTCAAGGAAGTCCAGAGTCCAAAGTCCAGAGTCCAAAGTCCAGTACACCGAGTCACCTCTTTCAGAATGTTGACCAAAATGTGGCGGGTTGGCTCTTAAACTATGTTTACTGGTCGGGGGTGCTGGTGGTGGTGCTGGTGTTGATGCTGGTGACGACAGATAACGGCATTGGGCGCAGCTTTCCGGAGGGCTGGCAGCTCTCGATCCGGGAGCCGGTGGACAATGGGGTGCGCTGGCTGCGCGATAATCTCTATCAAATTGGCGACCTGCCCATCGGCACGGGGCCATTTAGTGACTTTGCCATTATCTACATCCTCAACCCACTGCGCGACCTCCTTACCGCGATCTTGCCCTGGCCGCTGGTGGTGCTGCTCTTTGCCCTGTTGGGTCATCAAGCCGGCGGGTGGCGACTGGCCCTCTTTACCGGCCTCAGTATTCTGGCGCTGGGTCTGGTCGGCATGTGGCCGCAGAGTATGGACACCTTGAGCCAGGTTTTGGTGGCCGTGGTGGTGACGGTGGCGCTGGGCATTCCCCTGGGCATCTGGGCGGCGCGCAGTCCACTCGTCGAAGCCATCCTACGCCCGATCCTGGATTTTCTCCAGACCATTCCGCCATTTGTCTATCTGGTGCCGGTCATTATGCTCTTTAATGTGGGGCGTGTGCCTGGGCTGATTGCTTCCGTTCTCTACGCCTTGCCGCCAATTGTCCGCCTCACCACCTTGGGCATTCAGCAGGTGCCGGCGGCGACGATTGAAGCCGCCGATGTCTTTGGCTCCACCGCCGGCCAGAAGTTGCGTAAGGTGCAATTGCCGCTGGCCCGCCCGTCGATCCTGCTGGGCATCAACCAGACGGTGATGATGGTGTTGTCGATGGTGATTATTGCTGGCCTGGTTGGTGGCGGCGCCTTGGGCTTTGAAGCGGTGACGGGGCTGGCACGCAACCAGTTGGGGCGCGGAATTGAAGCTGGGCTGGCAATTGTCCTGCTGGCAATGGTATTGGATCGCATCACCCAAGGCTGGGCGCACCGTAAGCCGTGACCCATCCTTTTGACGCATAGTCTCTGCTAAATGTGACAGCCTCTCGAAAGGAAAATAAGTCAATCGACATGTTAGAATCACGCCAGTTCGGAATGCCCAACGTCAACTTTTGACTATATCCATCTGGTCAATGGATCAGTCAACCGTAGCATAACTGGTGTGAATAACAATGATGAATACGTCTTACACAATTTTGGTTGTAAACAATGATGCAGTTGTTTCGGAACTACTCGCCGATCTCCTAACCCACGAAGGCCATCATGTCCTGACGGCAACTAGCGACAAAGAGGTTGTCGCGCTTTGTCGCCGGCAGCTTGTCCATCTGCTCATCCTTGATGAGATGGTGGGTGGCATGACAGGGGAAAAGATCGCCCGTGCCGTGCGCACCTTTGATCAGGATGTGCAAATCATTCTCCACAGCGCCTCGGAAAGACAACCCTCGCGTCGGCTACTACGCGAATTAGCCATTTTAGGTTATCACAACAAAGACGAAAAGCTCACAAAATTATTGTTGTGGGTTGATATCGCGCTCCGCAACTATGAGCAGATCCAGCGACGTGCGCTGGAAAGTAGCTTTATGGCATTGGGACTGGCGCTGGAAGCGCGCGATCTGGAAACCGCCGGCCATACCAATCGCGTCGTCAACATGGCCGTGCGCTTGGGACAGCAACTGGGCTTGGATAACAGCAGCTTGGAAGCCTTACGTCAGGGCGCCTTTCTCCATGACTTGGGCAAATTGTGTATCCCTGATGCTGTTCTCCACAAGCCGGCCCGACTCGATCAGAACGAGTGGGAGATTATGAAAACCCACGCCCGGCGAGGGTACGAATTAGCCGCCACCTTACCCAGCATCCGCCCGGAAGCGCTCGATGTGATTCAATATCACCACGAACACTGGGACGGATATGGCTACCCAGCCCAGTTGGATGGCCCCAAAATTCCCTTGCTTGCCCGCATTTTTGCCATCTGTGATGTCTATGACGCGCTCATCTCTCCACGTACCTATAAACCGGCGTGGACCCCGACCGACGCCATTAGCGAATTACAACAGAAGCGTAGCAGTCACTTCGATCCCCATATCGTCGATCACTTTGTTGAGCTATGGCGCACCACCGCCTTTGACGACCTCCATGAGAGTGGGCCGTGGGTGGCGCCGACGCCGCCCTTCTGGAATGCACTTACCCATGTAAATTAATGAACGTCATCCATGCATTACGCTTATTGCGCCGGTTGGCGGATTGCGGCGCAATGGGCGAAAATGATGTGGACAAGCTGAACGATGGCTTAGGAAGCCATCAAGGCTCCCATTTCGAAACGCAAACGTTCCTACAGAATAAGTTTACCGCAGCTTTTGTCGCGCCTGTACCAAAGCATCATCGCCGCCAACGTTGCCAGGGAAGACTACATAGATCAAGCCTGGGTAGCGACTCTCAGCACCCATTTCCCACAAGGGAATGCCGGGGAGGATTTGACCGCGCACCAGGGCGCGTTTGACGCCTAACGCCTTGGTCGCCAGGTCACTAGAGGTAATACCACCTTTAGCAATCAGATAACGTGGGCGCACACCAAGCCCTTGCACCAGCGCCACTAAACTGGCCGAGACCCGTTGTCCAATTGCCAGACTACTCACAGCATCGGCCCCGGTGATCAGGCGGCGGCTGGTATAGACCACAACATCCTGCCCGCGTTGCAGCGCTTCCGTTGTGACGGCAATGGTGCGGTCAACTTCACCGGCCTGTTGCCCATCGTCCAGCAACGCATCGACATTAATTTCCACTTGCGCTAGATCGGGTTGGGCCAACAGCGCATTGAGTTGGGCAGTGGATTTGGGCACATAGGAGCCGACCACGATCAAGCCACCACCGGTTACCGGCAAAGCCAGATCGGCGGCGGTGAGTGGTGGGCGTGGCGCCAGACCAGCCCGCACCTGGACAAAGGTGGCCGCTGTGCGATAGAGAAAATGGCGACCGAGGGCCTCCGCCTTCAGCAAACCGGAGACAAAGACCTCCATATCGCGCGTGCCGGCACAGTTGACAATACAGACGGCGCCGGCAGGCAAGGTGAGCAACTTTTGCGCTACGGCGTCCGCCCCCCCCAGCCGAACATCGTCAATGGTGATCGAGGCAACCGCCGCTGCCGCCACACGTCCGCCGGTCTTCTCTTCCACCCACGCCCGTAGATCAGAATTGTGATAGCCAAAGGCGGCATCACGGGCAAAGGGGGTAGTGGCGGCAGGTACGAGTTGATCTCCTTCAGCCACATAGTGAACATCGTTGATCGTGAAACGCCCCCCTTCCAGGAAAAAAGGGATGATCAAGGTGGCGTCTACCTGTTGGCCCAATGCCGACGTCAGCGCATCCGTCTCGCCGGGGTAGTGGCCGCGTAGGGTCGAATCGCTGCGGCTGACCACAGCAAAATCGCGACCGGTGGCCTGGGCAGCGACTACAAGATTGCGCCCGATTTCTGCGTTCAGTTCTTGCGCAGCCGGTAGCGGCAAACTGCGGGAGTTGGTCAGGATATAGAAGGTGGGTGTACCTTGGGCCAATTCAGCGCATAAAGTTTCCACCGTCCACTCAGTCAGGACAGGTAGATCATAAACGGTTTGGGTGCCGGTGGGGTCGTCGTCCAACACAATCAGGCTGCGCTGACCGGCGGCTAGTTGTTGTTGAATAGTTGGCAGCAAGCTTGCCGACCAGGGTTGTGGCAGGCTTGCCAGCAACGCCTCCTTGGGCATAGGTTGAGTTGACATAGGCTACTTTCGTCCATTGTCTAGCAAGTTTTTAGAAGACGGTTGGGTGAGTATAGCACAAAAAAAAATCCCAGGCAATGCTGCTTGGGACTTTTTGCAGGCCAGCTTCTCCACCAAAGCTAGCCGGTGAATCAATGCCGACTTTCTAATTAGTCACGGTTGGGGTTTCAGTCGGTGTTTCTGTCGGTGTTTCTGTCGGTATCGGATGATCAACGGGAGGTTGTACATCCGTACTGGCAGCGTCCACATCATTCAGGTTTGGACCGCCAGCCAAACTCGGTACAATCACCTCAATCTCTTTATCCATAGTCAGACCTGCGGCATCAATGACTTGAAGTTTGAATCTGTGGACACCAACATCAGTAGCAGATGGTCTACCAGATAACTTTAAGTTGCCATCCCCTAAATCTTCTGTCAAGAGCCAAGGGGAATTCTCGTCCGTAACCACAAACCGCAGCCCAAAGGAGGGACCATCGGGATCAGTCGCTGTAATGATATGGCTGTAATCAACGCCAACGGGCGCCACCGGAATCGATTCAGCGCTGATGACCGGCGGGGCATTGGTTGGTGTAGCCGTCGGCATCGGCGTATTGGTCGGCGTATCGGTGGCCGTCGGCGTATTGGTCGGCGTATCGGTGGCCGTCGGCATCGGCGTATCGGTAGCCGTCGGCGTATTGGTCGGCGGCGGGACCGTTGGCACCAATGTAGCAGTATCGGTGGCTGTCGGCGTAGCTGTAGCTGTCGGCATAGTTGTAGCCGTCGCCGTCGGTCTTGGCGTATTGGTCGGCATTGGTGTAGCAGTTGGCATGGGCGTCGCTGTCCGCGTTGGCCGCCGTGTATTGGTGGGCGTCGGCAACACTATGCCCGTGTCTGATGGTGGCGCCGTTGGCGTGTCAGTTGCAACCGGCGCGGCGGTTGGCGTCGTTGTTGCGGTTGGTTCATCCGTAGCCGTTGGCGAAGGTGTATCGGTTGGCGTTGCAGTTGGGGTGTTGGTGCGCCAGGGCAACATCGTAACGCCGACAGTTGGTGTTGGCACCAATACCGAAGTGGCTGTAGAAGTTGGTGTTGATGTTGGCGACGGTTCAAACGGCGTGACGGTGGCGTTGACAGCGCTAGAAACCGGTGTGCGCGTGGCTGTGACTACCGCCATTTGAACCAAAAGCGGCGTTGGCGTCGATGTGGAAAGCACGCGCCGGGTTGCTGATGCAACTGGCGTCGCTGTCCGTTCTGCACTACTTGGTGTCGTTGGCGTTGCTGTCGCCATGCCGGTTGATGAACGAGGCGGTGCGGTTGGCATCCCATCATTGGAACCGGCAGGACCTGAAATGCTAGAACCAGATGATTTTTGCGTTGGTGAAGCCGTCGCCGCAACCAAGGGGGTTGCAGTCGTTGCGAATGGATTAGCGTCCTCAGTTTCCTGCACAACTGGCGTCAAAGTAGCCTTTGGGTTAAAAAGCGGTGTATCTGAACCATCTTCAGGTACGGCGGCGGTTACGCTTCCTACCGGTCCAGCAAAAACTGTGGTTTTTGCCGGTGTTGCCTCATCACCGGCTTGTGTAGTTGGCAACGGCGTTGGTGTAAGTGTTTCATCGCCGGCGTTTGCCCCCTGTTCTGTCGATGGCGCCGGTGTGGCGCTTACGGTTACCGTGATTTCTGGCGCCACCGCAACTGCTGCGGTTGAGGTTACAGTAACAGGAAGTGTATCGATTGGCGCTGCGCTCTTCGGCGGGCTTCCTGGCGCTATACGAAGACTGCCAAGCCACTGATCACCCAAAATAATTACCAAACAAAGAACCATGACCAAAGCGCCAGCCGTTGCCATAGAGGGCGTCAGGCGGAAAGAGTTGCGCAACCATTCCAACCAGCCAACAGGTACAGATGGTTGTGTGCGCGCAACCGAGCGAGGCGCCGGTCGTTGGGGCGTCTGTTCCTGCATCGGGGTCGGCGTCGGGCTTGCTTCTTGGGTAGTCACGCTAGCCACCGGCTTGGCAGCCAGCGTCGAGGCGACTTCGGCCAAGACTTGCTTTTTTAATTGATCGGCGAAGTCTGCCGGCATTTGCTTCATGGGCAAATGTTTGCGGAAGAGCGCCTGTAGTTCTTGTTCGTTCAAATTGTCGGCCATTAGTAAATTAAGCCTCAGCACCTACAAATGCATGTTGAAATTGACTGCGCACTCTACTGAGTAGAGATTCGGTCGCTTTATAGGACCGGCCCAAAATTTCAGCGATTTCAGCAACACTTAGCCCAACATGATAGCGGAGCAACAGTACTTGTTGGGCCAACTCCGGCAATTCATCCAATGCTTCAGCCAGTTCAATTCTAGCCAAGCTAGGGCCGGCCACACTTAATGAAGCCGGCAGTTCAACAGTTTGCTGGGAACGCCGCCAGTAATCGGCAACCTTACGATAAGCAATCGAATAAATAAAGGTCGCCAAGGTAACGTTCCCATCAAAGGTGCGGATCGATTGAACCAGGCCCATCATTGTCTCACTTAATACGTCTTGTGCATCATCTTCACTGCGCGTGTTGTAGACAAGATAATTATAGAGCCGTGGCCCCCACTCCTCGACCAACGTCGACCAGGCAAGCTGATCACCAGCTTGCAACTTTTGTAAAAAGGCTGCATCATGCGGCGTTGCATGATTTTCAATCGGTTCACCGATATTCAATTGGGGCTGTTTAGGAAAAATTCGACGACTCATTCAGTGCAACGCTCAACGTAACATTTATGATATGAATTGTAATTCCCTTGTTCACCTGGATCAGCACAATTGCTATGGCGCCGATCAGCTTGTACAACAATCATCATGGCTGTACAGCCACCACCCTATAGCATATTATTGATTCACCGCAAGCAATAGTCCCAATGAATTTACAGCATTTAACATAGTTTACCACGTATCTATTATGATTCGCCTTACAATCATTTGAATTTTCTTTCCATTTTCCGTTGCGCAATTAATTATCAGCAGCAACAACAATGGCTAACTCAATGAAACACCTGGCGAATCATGGGCAATGTCAGCGACCAGGCCAGCAACTGCTCATCGGCGCCAAAACCCGCCACCAATTGCAAGCCCAGCGGTAGGCCATTCACGGCAAGACCGGCGGGAAGCGTAATCGCCGGTAGACCAGCATGTGTCCAGGGTAAATTCAGATCGGGATTGCCGGTTGCATGAATACCGACCGGCGCTGATCCTGGCGCCGGCGGACAGATCCAAAGGTCTATGGCATTTTCAACCATGGTTGTTTCCACGGCGGCTCGCAGTGTAAGGCAGTTGGCGCGTGCCGCAGCCAGTTCAGACTTATCAACGGCCTTACCAATTTTAATAATTTCTACAGTGCGCGGACGATAGAGAGGGCCAAATTCGGCATAAAGCTCGGCGTGTTCCTGCGCAAATTCGGCAAAGACTAATCGGCGGTGCAACTGATTCAGCGCGGCGATATCAGCAAACATGGGAATTTCTTTAACCTGATACCCTGCTGCCGCTAACGCCGCCACTTGCTGCTGAAAGCGAATCAACGCCACCGGCTCCGTTTGGTCCAAGTAAGGGCCGACTGGGACGCCAAGAACGGGTAGGCGCTGGGTGGGCTGGACAGATTGCCAGTTATGACAAAGCACGGACGCTGCCAGTTCCATTCCAGCAATATCTTGAGTGAATAGACCAATGTGATCCACAGTGCGCGAAAAATAGAGCAGGCCAGCAGTCGCGATGCGGTCAAAGGAAGGCTTAAAACCGACAACGCCACAAAAGGCCGCCGGACGAATCACTGAGCCGATCGTTTGCGTACCCAGAGCCAGGTGACACAGTCCTGCCGCCACCGCTGCTGCTGAACCGCTGCTTGAACCACCGGGCGTATGGTTTAGGTTGTGCGGATTGCGGGTGGGACCGGGTTCAAAGTAAGCAAATTCGGTTGTCACCGTTTTGCCCGCAAGCAAGGCGCCGGCAGCGCGCAACTGACTTACCACGGTCGCTTCCGAGCCAGCCAGTCGTTCCGGCGGTAGCTTAGAACCGCCATGCGTAGGAAAGCCATCAACGCGCAAAATATCTTTGATTCCAACCAAAGCACCGTAGAGTGGCGGTCGTTGCGCTGGTGTTGGGTATTGTTCTTGTAGAGCGTGCGCGGCGCGGCGCAATCGTGTAAAGCGATCGGCCTCCGGCAATAGCGCCTCCACATGAGGATTAACGGCATTGATCCGCTGCTCCATCTGGTCAAGATAGAGCGTCAGGTTATCTTGGTTATCATGTAGTTGCTGAACAGTGTCAGCAAGGGGTGCAGGATTCAGGTACACGGTCGATCCTTATTACGGACTTTGTTTGATTTTTATCTATGAAAAATTCCAGAAACCAAGCGATCTCACCTATCGCCCTGAAAGGGTCTCTCGGATAGTGCGGCCGAGAGACCCTTTCAGGGTGATAGGTGAAACTCTAGGGCTTTTCTTGCACCAGCGCGCGCAATTCTTCTTCCGATACGATCGGGACGCCCAACTGCTGCGCTTTGGTCAGTTTACTGCCGGCGCTTTCGCCGACGACCAGATAGCTGGTATTGCTGCTGACGCTGCCGGTCACTTTGCCGCCGTGGGCTTTGATAAAATCATGGGCTTCATCCCGGCTCCAAGTAGGCAAGGTGCCGGTGACGACAAAGGTCAAGCCGGCAAAGGGCTGTGGCTGATCGGCAAGCGGCGCCTTGGGCGTTTCAGCGGTTTGTACACCGGCGGCCGCAAATTTTGCCACCAATTGCCGATTGGGTTCAAGGGCGAAAAATTCAACCACACTTTCGGCAATACGCGGGCCGATGCCTTCGATCTCGTTTAGTTCGGCGGCAGTGGCATTCATGAGCTTGTCCAGGCTACCATATTGTTGCATCATGGTTTCAGCCACCACTTCGCCGACAAAGCGGATGCCCAACGCAGTCAGCAATCGGTAGACTGGGCGTTGCTTGCTGGCTTCAATGCCGTTGCGTAGGTTTTCCAGCCGCTTGGCCTTGTAGCCTTCCAGCTTGCCAATCTCTTCCCAAGGCAGATAGTAAATATCAGCCAAGTCTTTGATAAAACCCTTCTGGACAAAGAGTTCAGCCTGTTTGTAGCCAAAGCTCTCAATGTCCATGGCATGACGCGCCACAAAATATTCAACCGCCCGCACTAATTGCGTCGGGCAGGCATTGTTGACACAATAGGTGGCCGCTTCGCCCGGCGGCCGCATGAGCGGCTGCCCACAATCCGGGCAAATGATCGGCATTTGCCAAGGCTGTTCCGTGCCGTTGCGTAATTCGATCAATGGGCGTAACACTTTGGGAATAACTTCGCCGGCACGCTTGACCAAGACCTGATCGCCAACGCGGATATCGAGATCACGAATGTAATCTTCGTTGTGGAGCGTAGCCGCTCTGACAATAACGCCGCCAATCGGCACTGGTTCTAGCACAGCGTTGGGCGTCGCAACACCGGTGCGCCCGATGTTCACCACAATGTCGAGTAGTTTAGTCACGGCTTCCTCGCCGCCATATTTGACTGCCACAGCCCAACGTGGGTCTTTACCGGTAAACCCCAACTGGCTTTGCAGCGCCAGGCTATCGACCTTGACCACCAGACCATCAGTCTCGTAGGGCAATTCGTGGCGACGAGAGCCAAATTCCTCGGTGTAGGCGACCAACCCCTCAAAGTCGGCATCGTCAAACGTGTGCAATTCGGGACAAACAGGTAAGCCCAGTTTGTGTAGGTAAGCCAGACTCTCGCTATGGCTGACCAGTTGAGGGCCGCCTTCCAACACAGAAATTTGGTAGGTCCAGAGCTTGAGCGGTCGTCCGGCGGAAATGCGACTATCCAACTGGCGTAGACTGCCGGCGGCGAAATTGCGCGGGTTGGCGTAGGTGCGTTCGCCTTGTTCAGCCTGTTGCTCGTTAAACCGTTGAAAATCTGCTTTTTCCACATACGCTTCGCCGCGCACAACCAGGCGCATAGGCGGTGGTAGAGCGCTCTCATGGTCGGCTGGGATCTGCAATGGCATCACCCGCACGGTGCGTAGATTAGGGGTAATATTTTCGCCATATTCGCCATCACCGCGAGTGGCGCCCAAGGCGAAACGGCCCCCTTCGTAGTGCAAAACGACAGTGAGACCATCAAATTTGGGTTCGACGACATAGCGCAAGAGCTGGCGTTGTTTTTCGGGTAGCAGTCGTTTAACCCGGTCACGCCAGGAGCGTAGATCTTCGCTGCCAAAGGCATTCGCCAGGCTCAAGGTGGGCGTAGGGTGACGCACCTTTTCAAAACGCTCGGCCACGACGCCACCGACGCGCACAGTGGGGCTATCCTCGCTACGCAATTCGGGGTGTTCGGCTTCCAACGCCTGTAGCTCATGGAAATAGGCATCAAATTCCTGATCGCTCACCACCGGGTCGTCCAGGACATAGTAGCGATATTGATGATGGCGAATGAGTTTGCGTAAGTTTTCAATCCGGGTTGGCACGGATTCGGCAGTCATAAAGATCTCACAAAATTACTGTTCGTGTTTAGTTAACCGGCGCCAGTTGGGCGGCATCCCCCCAACCGACTAGACCATCGGCGGCGCGTAGCCGATACCAGCGCCGCCCCCCTTGCTCAACGGGGTAGACCGCATAATCGCCGCTGGCATCAAGCAGCGTGAAACGTTCGCCAGACGTATAGACATTCATTACCAGGGCATCGGTGGTGGCATCGGTGTAAAGGCGTACCTGCTGATCGGGCAACACCTGGAGAGCATCGCCAATCAGTAAAGCGGGCGTCGGTGTAGCGGCGGCTTGCGTCTGGTCAGCCGCAGCGGTTGGCAGCACCATTCCGCCGGCAGCAGGCGTGGCATCGACCGGTGTCGCCGTTGGCTCTTCATCACCCCCACAAGCAGTGATAAAAAAAGCCAACAAAAGTAGGATAGCCATCTGCTTAGATAGACGTACTAATGATGGTAAGGTTACGCAGTTCATGCAAATTCTCCGTCAGTGAGCAAGCAGGGATATTCACTATTGGGTAGTAGATATTGGTTATTCAATTAGGCGTTACGCACTTGCTCAGCAGTTCGACTTTTGGCAAAAGTCGAACTGCTTAAATATCCAATATCCACTACCCATTACTTGCGATCTTTTAACAGGCGTAACATCTCCGGTAATGGGCGAGTGTTGATGACATGGTCGGCAGTAACCCAGGCGCGACGAGCGGTAGCGACGCCATAGGGCATCACCGCCATACCAGTCAATTCGTGGGCGTCGCTGTTGATGGCAATTTTGCAGCCCAGTTCAATGGCTCGTCGCGTGTAGACATCGCTCATATCCAGGCGACTGGGATGGGCATTGATTTCGGGAACGGTGCCCGTCGCCAGACACTCTTGCAAGACGGCTTCCATGTCAATCTCCGACGGGGCGCGTGAACCAATAAGGCGCCCCGTGGGATGGCCCAAAATATCGACATGGGGGTTGCGAATGGCCTTGAGACAGCGCTCGGTAATGATCTCCCGCTCCTGGCGCAGGCCACTGTGAATGCTGGCGACAACCACATCCAGTTCAGCCAACACTTCATCAGGTAAGCCCAGTGAGCCATCGGCCAGGATCTCCACTTCCGTGCCGCGCAGGAGGCGGAAGTCGCTACCCAGGGCGGCGTACTGTTCATTCAAGCGGGCAATTTCCAGCGCCTGTTGGTGGAGCCGTTCGCCATCCAGACCGCCGACCATGCCCAAGCCCACGCTGTGATCACAGACAGCCCAATATTGATAACCACGGGCGCGGGCCACTTCGGCCATTGCTTCAATGCTGGCCGTGCCGTCGCTCCAGGTGCTGTGACCATGCAACTCACCCCGGATGGCGGATAACTCAATCAGCGCCGGCAGTTGGTGGTTACGCGCCGCCTGGATTTCCCCCCGGTTTTCACGCAATTCGGGCGGCACCCAATCTAAACCCAGAAAGGCGTATAGCTCGGCTTCGGTGTCAAAATAGCGCTCTTCCCCTGCCGGCGCCTCACCGCTGCCGGTGGCGGTCAAACAATATTCGTTGAGGCTCCAGCCGCGGCGCAAGGTCAGGTCGCGAATAGGGACATTATGCTCTTTGCTGCCCGTGAAATATTGCAGCGCCGCCCCCCAACAGCGACCTTCGACCACGCGCAAATCAACTTGCAGTCCATTGGCAAGGATTACGCTCGATTTGGTCTCACCAGCATGGGTAACATCATGCACTTGGGGCAGGCTTTGGAAAGCCGCCATGACTGCCGCCGGTTGTGCGCTGACACAGAGGATGTCCACATCGCCGATGGTCTCTTTCCAGCGGCGCAAGCTGCCGGCCACTTCAATGCGTTCAATGGTGTTGGGTGGCAACGTGGCGTGCAACCCTTCGATCAGGGACAGTGCCAGCGGACGCGCTTCGCCAATGGGGGTGCGGGCGTCGCTGCGTTTGCTCATGAGTTCAATCCCTTTGAGGATCTTCTCTTCGCTCTTGGCGCCAAAACCCTTGAGGACGCGCAGTTTGCCGGCTTCAGCGGCGGCTTTCAATTCGTCGATGCTGGTGACGCCCACTTCCTGCCAGAGACGGCGCACCTTTTTTGGTCCCATGTCCGGCACCTGGAGCATGGCGACGACGCCGGGCGGCACCTGGGCCTTCATCTCCTCAAATTCAGCGACAATACCCTTGTCCAGCAATTCACCAACCGCGCCGGCCAACCCCTTGCCCACGCCGGGGATCTCCAGCAATTTTCCAGCAGCATGGACGGCGTTAATGTCTTGCGGATAGTTTTTGATTGCTTCCGCGCCATTTTGGAAAGCAATAATACGAAAGCGATTCGCCTCCAAAATTTGCAAAATATCAGCTACCAATTGTAACAGATCAGCAACTTCTTTGTTGGTGTACCGTTTGACACCGGTTCCTTCGCTCATTCCAATAACCTTCTGGTTGGCAGCACAAATGATTTACAATGTTCAGAATTTTTGTAAGTTATCAGCAAAGTGTCAAGCGCATTATAGCATGATTCTGTGACATGACAAAGTGTCAACGCAGACGTTTGTTCTATACGGTAGATCGGTCAAGTGACGAAGCGCCGGTAGGATTTTTGTTGGGGGTACAGACGCAGATTTAGGTGACGCGGATCATCTCTCAGGTCAAAAGCGATCTGCGTTACCTAAATTCGTGTCTGTACGCGTTTTCATGGCGTTTGGTAACTTCAATTCACACGACTTGATGTACAATCAGGGTGCGGTAAGTTGCACCGTTTGTCCGCAACAAAGGGAAACCAAGTCTTATGAGCGAAGCAGCGCCAACCCGTTTTCAAACACTTACCACCGACCGACTGCGTGTGCGCCGGTTTCAGCCAGGCGATCTGGAGGCGTTTGTCGCCATGCGCAGCGATCCGGAACTGGCCCGCTACCAGAGTTGGCGCATAATCGCGCGCCCGGAGGCAGAAGCCTTTATCGCCAAAATGGTCGATGTCGAACCAGGTACGCCGGGCGAGTGGGTGCAACTAGCGATTGCTGATCAGGCGACCGATGTGTTCTTGGGCGATTGTGCGCTCTACAATAAAGTCGATGATCCCGATGTCGTGGAGATTGGCTTTACCCTCACCCGCCAAGCGCAAGGCAAGGGCCTGGCGACCGAGGCGGTGTCGGCGGTGTTTGATTTTCTCTTCCAGCAAAAGGGCTTTCGGCGTGTGATCGCAATTTGTGATGTGCGCAATCACAGTTCCTATCGACTCTTGGAGCGGCTAGGGATGCGACGCGAGGGACACACACTCCAGTCCTACTGGAACAAACGCAGTTGGACCGATGAATATCAGTATGCCATTTTACGTGATGAGTGGCTCAACCGAGCGCGCCCAACACAACAGAGCAAAGTGGTTCTGCTTGGCACCGGCACACCCAATGCTGACCCGCTGCGACATGGTTCAGCCGTGGCGATTGTGGTGGGGGAGCAAGCCTATCTGGTAGACTTTGGGCCGGGGATTGTGCGACGAGCGGCGGCAGCGGCGCAGAAGGGGATCAAGGCATTGGAAGCGCCCCGGCTGACCCGCGCCTTTCTCACCCATCACCATTCGGATCATACGGCGGGCTATCCTGATCTGATCTTGACGCCGTGGGTCCTGGGACGCAATGAACCGCTGGTGGTCTATGGCCCGCCAGGGACGCAAGCCATGACTGATCACATCTTAGCCGCCTATACCGAGGACATTCGTGAGCGCCGGGAAGGGTTGGAGCCATCCAATGACCAGGGGCATCGGGTGGTGGTGCATGAGATGGGCGCCGGAGCAATCTATCGTGATGAAAATGTGCGAGTTGAAGCCTTTCGGGTCGATCATGGTTCGTGGCCGGCCTTCGGTTTTCGCTTCACGACACCGGATCGCACGATTGTGATTTCGGGCGATACCCGTCCCTTTGCCGGACTGGCTGACCACTATCGGGGAGCCGATGTGCTGATTCATGAAGTCTATTCAACGCGGGGCTTTACCAATCGACCGGCGGAATGGCAGCGGTATCACCGTAATGTTCACACCTCCGCTCATGAGTTGGCAGCGTTGGCAAAGGAAGCGCGACCGGGGTTGCTGGTACTCGTGCATCAACTCTTCTGGGGCGTCACCGAAGCGGATCTGGTGGCCGAAGTACGGGCGCACTATGATGGGCCGGTGGTGTCGGGGCGGGATTTGGATGTTTTTTAGTTCAGAGTCGCGTAGTCCAAAGTCCAGAATCGTGTAATCTGGTAAGGCGGCGACCCAACGAAACAATGATATTTATGCAACGATCAACAGCGGTAGATGTAACGATTGTCGGAGCCGGAGCGGCAGGGTTGATGGCAGCGATCTGGGCTGGGCGTACCAATCCACGACGGCGCATTGTGGTGCTGGATGGCGCGGCCAAGTTGGGGGCGAAGATTTTGGTTTCTGGGGGCGGACGCTGTAATGTAACCCATGATGTGGTGACGGTCGATGCTTATGCCGGGTCATCGCGCAATGCGATCAAGAAGGTGTTGCAGCGCTTTGATGTGCCGGCAACGATTGCCCTCTTTCGTGAACTAGGGGTTGAACTCAAGCGGGAAGAGACGGGCAAACTCTTTCCCACCACCGACCAGGCGCGCACGGTTTTGAATGCACTGCTGCAAGGGGCGCGGCAGACCGGGGTCATCATTCACCACCCTTACCGTGTGACGGCGATCAAACGTCAAGCCGATGGGTTTACGGTGGTGGGGCCGTGGGGGAGCGTTGAAAGCCGGCGCGTGGTGTTGGCGACTGGCGGCAAAAGTCTACCCAAGAGCGGCTCGGATGGCTATGGCTATGGACTGGCACAGGCGTTGGGTCATACCGTAACACCGCGACTCTTACCGGCGCTCGTACCGCTCACACTACCCAAAGAGCATGTACTTTGTAGCCTGAGTGGTCTCACCGTTGACACAACCTTGACCGTGCGCGCCGGCAGCGGCAAACCGTTAGCAAGTTTCACCGGATCCACGCTCTGCACCCACTTTGGCCTCTCCGGTCCCGCCGTGCTGGACATCAGCCGCTACTGGCTCAATGCGCAACTCGATGATCCGCAAGCCACCTTAGTGATCAATTGGTGGCCGGGAGAAACACCCCCAAGTTTTGACGCTCAATTGTTGGCGTTGGGCAAAAGTGCGCCGATTACCCTGCTGCGGCAGCAACTGCCCGATCGGCTGGCACGGGTGCTGTGTGAGGAAGCCAAAGTCGATCCTAGCGCACCGGGCCACAGCTTGACGCGTGAACAGCGCAAAACCTTGATGCGCGCAGTGGTCGAGTGGCCGCTGCCCATCACCGGTAATCGCGGCTTTACCTATGCCGAAGTGACAGCCGGCGGCGTGCCGTTGTCAGAAATTGATCTCAAAACCATGGCATCCCGCCTTTGCCCCGATCTCTTTTTCTGTGGCGAAATCTGCGATGTCGATGGGCGAATCGGCGGCTATAACTATCAGTGGGCGTGGAGTAGCGGGTATGTAGCGGGGGTGGCGGTGTGAGGCGTGTGGTTCATTGTTGGCGTTGGTCTAAGGCTTGTAGCTCTGCTTCAACGGTACGCGCAGTGGGGGAACCGATGGCGGTAAAGATATCCAGGGCTGACTGATAATAGTCGTGGGCGGCGGCCAAATCACCTTTCCCCTTGGCGGCATGGCCGAGGGAACGGTAAGAAAATGCGGCATTGTTGCGCAAGCCCGTAGCCAATTCATAGGCCAACACCGCTTGATAGAGAGCAATGGTCTCATCCCACTGGGCCAGGGCCAACGCGATCTCAGCCAATCCGGTCAGTGTATTTGTCTCGCCCATGCGGGAGCCGATGGTGCGGTAGAGTAGCAGCGCTTCCTCATACCGACCTTGCGCCGCAGCATACTCCGCCAACAATCGATGTACGTCACCCAACGCCTTAATGCAGTTCGCCTCGCCTATGCGGGCGCCGATGGTGCGATAGAGCAGCAGCGCTTCCTCATACCGACCCCGCGCCGCCACGTACTCTGACAACACCAAATGCACGTCGCCCAATCCCTTGATGCAGCTTGCCTCACCCATGCGGGCGCCGATGGTGCGGTAGAGCAACAGCGCTTCCTCATATCGGCCTTGCGCTGCCACGTACTCCGCCAGCCGCACATACAAGTCGCCCAACGCCTGGATGCAGTTCGCCTCGCCTACGCGGTCGCCGATGGTGCGATAGAGCGGTAGCGCTTCCTCATACCGCCCCCGTGCTGCGGCGTATTCCGCCAACAATCGATGCACGTCACCCAATCCCTTGATGCAGTTCGCCTCGCCCACACGGTCGCCAATGGTGCGATAGAGCGGTAGCGCTTCCTCATATCGGCCTCGTGCTGCGGCGTATTCCGCCAACAACCGATGCACGTCGCCTAACGCCTGGATAGTATCAGCCTGTAACGCAAGATCAGTCGGCGGTAAAGCCGCCGTCAATGCCAACAGCCGTTCTTTGGCAACCAGATTACGGCTATCAATTTTGTCAAGGTGCGCTTGCCAAAAAGTGACCCAGCCTTGCCCACGCGCCGTCAGACGCGCACCATGCTCACCCGCCGTGCGGGCAAGCTGTTCCACCTGGGCGTAGGCAAAGCGGGGGGGGTTTTGCCAGGCCCAACCCAAGAAGCGTAATTGATCGGCGCCTCTTTCCGGGTCGGCAACCAACAGATGATAGCTCTCCTCAATCTGCCAGGCGACCAGACGCGCTTCACCAGTCTGGCTGATTTGTGCGGCGCACCAGTCCGCGGCCCGTTGGCTCAACCGACGATAGCGGGGTGCATCGTCTTGCCAGAGTCGGTGCAACAGCAAGCGGCGGGTGCGCTCATGCAGGTTATGGCCGTAATCAAGGAAGGGTTCGACATAACTCAGATCAAGCAAAGCGGCATACGCCGTCGTATCCAACGGTGCGTGATCGTCGGCCAGCAAGGTGTTGAGCATAGCGTGGTCAAACCAATGGGGAATGGCCGCGGCCCACACAGCTTGTTGCAATTGTTCCGGCAAAGCCGCCAGGCTAAATTCCATGACCAACCAATCGCGTTCTTCGTCGGTTGTGGCGTTTTGTAGCCGCATCAACAGATCATTGCTCATGGTTGTCTCTCTTGGCGGGGAAGTGATTCAATGGCCTTCATGATTTCAGCCGGTGGTTTATCACGCAAGACATAACAGATGCCAGCCAACCAACTGATTGGGTCAACCCCTTCCAAGCGGCGATTTAGCGCCGTCAACACCGGCAACCAGTGGTGTGCTTCACGGACGCCATAGAGGTCACACGCCTGGCAACAATGATCCCACTCAATGTTGTTGGTGTCGGGCGTCTCCTGACCAGCCATGAGGACGCGCAGGTGCGGCGTGCGCTCTACGCGCGCCAAAAAAGGGCCGGCCAGCCATTTTTTCAACTCTTCAGGCGCTTGTTCATAGGTATCAATCATCAACAGCAGCGGTTGGTTGATCTGGCGTAGATCGTCAAACCAGGCGCGCGTCAAATCCACCCGGCGCTGTTCGCGATCCTTGAGATCGGGGACATTGAGGGCGACATTGATCTGGTTGTTAGAGCCGGTCTGCCAGTTGCGTTCCACCTGCACCGTCGGCAGCCCGTTGAGGGCAGCCACTTGCCGGGTAAAAGCCGGAAAGGTGGGCCAGCCAAGCTGATCGCCCGTGCGCGCAAAAACCTCGGCGGTGTTCAGTTCGCGATCCTTACACTCAAAGCCGATATGGCGATAGTTCGCCGGCAAGCGGTGGCGACAGATCTTCAAGAGGGTCGTTTTGCCGCTGCCGCTCTTGCCGCGAAAAAAGAGAATGCGGGTTGGACTCTCCGCCGCCAGAAAATCGGCGAAGAGTTTTTGTTCGGATTGATAGTTAGCAATTGGGGGGTGCATAGAGACTCCGCCTTATCAAAGTTTAGGGTTGATCGGGATCACTTTGGCTTGTCCGGCCCCAGGGCGAGCTTGTTTTTGTCGCCTTCCTGCACATTGTCGCTAACGTCGGCGCTATCACGGCGGAGATCAATGACATTGCTGTTGCCCTGCTGGCGGTTGCCACGCACCACCA
>JAPKMW010000164.1 GCA_026645575.1 Caldilineaceae bacterium | reverse complement strand
TTTTTACTCATCCGTTCACATTACTATTCGTCTCTCAGTTTGACAATTTTCCCTAACCCTTAACCTGTCACAAATGGCATGGAACCTTAGCCAGTACAAACAACAAATTGGGGATAGCACGAAGTGGTTGTCCACCCCATCTTTGTCAAAGGAGTGCATCTTGACCGATCACAGTTCATTACAAGGCCGGTACGCCGTCATCACCGGCAGTACGCAAGGCTTGGGCGAGGCCACCGCCCGCCTCTTTGCCGAACGAGGCGCCGCCGGCCTCATTATTACGGGGCGCAATGCCGAACGAGGGGAAGCGGTGGCAGCCGATTTGACGGCGCAAGGGTGTGCGGCCCATTTTGTCCAAGCTGAGCTTGCTAACATTGACGATTGCCAACGCATTATTGCTGCGGCGGATCAGCACTTTGGCGCACTCCATATTCTGGTCAATGGCGCGGCGTACACCGAACGCAGTTCCATCTGGGATACACCGGTGGAACAGTGGGATCAGATGATGGACATCAACGTGCGGGCGCCCTACTTTTTGATTCAAGGGGCGATCAAGATCATGCAGCGGGAAGGCAGCGGCGGGTCGATCATCAACATCTCTAGCGTGGCTTCGCATGGCAGTGTGCCGTTTCTGGCGCCCTATGCCATTTCCAAAGGTGCGCTTAACATTTTGACCAAGAATGTGGCCTACGCCGTGATGCGCTATCGTATTCGGGTCAATGCCCTCAACATCGGGTGGATGGATACGCCGGCAGAGGATATTATTCAGCGCAAATATCACAGCAATGGGCAAGATTGGTTGGCCGCCGCCGAAGCGGCTCAACCCTTTGGTCGCCTGTTAAAGACGGATGAAGTGGCCCGCGCCATTGCCTATCTGGCTTCTGATGAATCGGGCATGATGACGGGCGCGCTCATCGACTTTGATCAGTCCGTCATTGGTGGTGGTGCGCAACCGGTGCCGCCGCCCATCGCGGATTGGCCCAAGGTGGCTGGAGTTTCGTATGGGTGATTCATAAGGAGCATCAGATGGATGCAACTTTCGCAAAGCTCTACAAAATTGTCGAAGGCTTAAACACCAGGTATCCGGACGGTAACGAACCCTTTATGATCGTCACCCGCTTGGCGGAAGAGTGTGGGGAAGTGGCCGCCGAAGTCAATCACTTTGAGCGGAAAGGGCGCAAAGTAGACTTGTATGGCGAGCCTGACCCGCAAAAATTAGCCAAGGAGTTGCAACAAGTGATCCGTGCCGTACTGGCCCTGGCTGTACATTACAATTTACAAGAAGCGTTAGTCGCCTCGATTGAAGACTCCTATCAACGGGTCGTAGACGAAGGGTTGGTCAAACCATTAATAACCAGTGAAATAGCATGACAAATCGGTATATGTTGGATTCTGTAGAAGAAGTAGGTTCTATGAAAAACAATCCGTGGGAATTCCTCCTGGCCGTCGGCTTTCTCATTCTCTGTCTGGTGGCTGGGTTGATGATTGACGCAGCCAGTCCGCCCAGACCGGCCATTGGCGTCGTGCGCTTTGCCGACATCATCTATCCCGCTTCGGCGGACAAACTGCTCCAGGTGGTCAACGCGGCGCTCACCGATGACTCAATCGTCGGCGTCGTCTTGGAGATTGACAGCCCTGGCGGCTATGCCACCAGCAGCGAGAGTATCTTTTACAGCTTGCTGCAACTGCGCAAAGTCAAGCCGCTCATTGTCAACATCGATGGCATGGCGGCCAGTGGCGGCTACTATATGGCCGTGGCGGGCAATCGCATCTATGCCGCGCCCAGCAGTTACATTGGCAACGTAGGTGTGCGCGGGCCGCGGCCTTTCGACCCCTACATCGACCCAATGGAACTCAGCACCGGCCCGTATAAGCTGGCCGGCGCCAGCCGCTTTGACCAGATTCAGCAACTGGAATTACTCAAAACGGCCTTTGTCGGCAATGTGGTGCACCAACGTAGCCATGCTGTGGTCAATCCATTGAAGATTGACGCGGCAGCAGTGGCCGAAGCCAAGCTCTACCCCGGCAGCCAAGCGATGGGCATCGGCTATATTGACGCCGAAGGCAGCCGCAGCGACGCCATCAACGCCGCCGCCGAACTGGCGGGCATGACCGACTATGAGGTGGTTGATCTGATCGACTACTACGGCTTTGATTTCCGCATTGAATACCAAGAGCCGACCTTCAACTTTGCCGACGTTAGCGCCGAGGTCTTTGCCAACGCGCCGACGAGTGCAATTTATTTTTTGGATAGCCGCATTCCGCTGCCCAACATCACACCCCGTTCGGCCATTGAACAACATCTCTTACAGTTGCGCGCCGCGTCACCCCTGTTGCGGGCGCCGGCCAGTCAGCTTCACACCGGTGCATCCAATCAATCTCCCGCCCCGTCACAAGCCGCCCCTGTCCATAGCGCGGCGGAAGGAAGTGGAAAGTAACTATGATTTTTTTCCGTCGCTTATTGATTTTTCTGCTGGGGCTGGCGCTCTTGGCCCTGCCCACCCTGGCGCGTGACTGGGGTTATAATGACTGGCGCTGGCAACCCATTGAGAGCAGCTATACTGCCCCAGAGGTGCCGGAGATCAGCTTTGCCGCCACCCCTATGCCCACGGCAACGCCCCTGCCCGTCAATGATCCGGCGCTGACCGACGATGACGAATTGCGTCGCGGGCCGGTGGTGGTCGATTTTGCCCATTTCAGCTTTCTCAATCCCGGCCACCTACAGCCGTTGGCCGATGCACTGGCCGATCGCGGGCTGGGCCTGCGCTATTGGATCTCCCAGGTTGATACAATGGCGCTGGAAAGTTCCGCCCAATTTCCTGATCAATCAGAAGACCTGACGGCACAATTGAAGGATGCCAGTGCGCTGGTGGTCGTCAGCCCCTTTTTCCTCTGGACCCCCCAGGAAATTGTCGTGGCCGAACGCTTTGTGGCCGACGGTGGCCGCTTACTCTTGGTCAGTGACCCGGATGTTATGGGTGATTTTCCGTCACTGGTCAACATTCTGGCTGAACCCTTTGGCATTGTCTTCAATGACGACTATCTTTACGACACCAGCAAAAATGACGGCAACTTCACCTTCTTCTTTGGCGAGGGCGCCGAAGCGGAAGCGTTAGCCGACGCCACCATTGCCTTTTACGGTGGTCGCAGCATCAGCGGCGCAGTCTCCCCACAGATGCGCAGTGCCGAAAGCACCCTCAGTAGTCTACGCGCCGGCAAGAATGGCTTTACCACGGTCGCCATCGGCGGCGTAGCCGGGCGTGGCACCGCCGGTCGCGTCCTGGCGCTCAGTGACTTCGATGTGCTGACCGAAGCCTATCGCGTGCGCTATGACAACCAGCGCATGGTCGAGTTTGTCGCCGATTTCCTCAGTGCCGAGCAGCGCAACCACACCATGCCCGACTTCCCCAACTATCTGGGCAAAACAGTGGCGCTCTCCTATGGCATGCAAACCGCAATCAATGCTGACTTGTTGGCGCAAGGGGCGCAATTGCAAAAACGTTTAGAGGAAAGCGGTCGCACCCTGACGCTGACCAACGGCCATGCCCTAAGCAACAGCAACGACCGCAAGGATCTGATCTACCTGGCCGACTATACAACCGTCTATTCCGAAACAACCTTGCTAACCGACCTGGGTATTCAGGTCATCACCGAAGCGTTGACGATCACCATTCCGGTTGAGGTGGCGCCGGTTGACGAACCGACCCCAGAACCGGAAGCGACGCCGGCGCCCAACGAGGAGCCGCTACGCGAACGGGCGCCCCTCACCGGCACAACGCCCATTACACCGACCAGGCCCATCACAGCCCAGCTTCCGGTGACGAATACGCAGCCAACACCGGCGCTCCAAGCTGGTACGGAAGCCACCACTGCGCTGACCGTCACAACGGAAATTACAGCAGCGGAGACGCTCACGACCAGCACGCCGGAGACTAGCGTTGTCATCACCACCTATCTTGTTACGGCAGAAGGGTTGCGTTTCCTGGCCGACGAAACGGTTCTGGTGGCGCAGAGCAAACGGGGTGACGATAGTCTCCTACTGGCCGTTCTGGGCGCCGACCGCCGGGGAATTGATGCTGGGGTAACCCGCTTGCTCACCAACGACTTTAGCGATTGTGTGATTGGGGAGAGCCTGACCTTCTGTTCATTGCCGGCCAGCGGTAGCTCATCCAATAACAGCAGCAGTGATTCCGGCAGCAGCGACGAAGGTAGCGGTAGCGATTCTGGGGATAGTGGCAGCGGTAGCGAAGGGGACAGCAACGGCGGCAGTGAACCGGCGCCGGCCCCCAGCGAGCGCACAGGCATCCTGTTGATCGATGACAACCGCGCCGCGGCGGATGGCGAAAGCAGCGAAGCCGATCTCTATTTGCAAACCTTGTTGGCTGCCAACCAGAACGTTGATCTCTGGGGGATCAAAACCCAGGGCAGCCCCACGGCGGACGATCTAACCAATTACGGTTGGGTCATCTGGAGCAATGCCGGTTATGCCGATGGCAAAGTTTCGTTGGAGGATATGGATCTGATCTTTGGCTATATCCGTCAAGGTGGTCGTCTGACCGTCAGCAGTCGCTACCCGTTGCCCGGTCTGGAAGAAGCCTCGGCGGTGCGTGATGTGGTGGTTGATAGTGGGCTGGCCGCGCTGACCGACGGCTTGCCGGATGAACCAATTACCCTCAGCGAAGAACAAAACGCTGCTGACCTCTCTCCGCTGGCGGCAGATGAAAGCGGCGTACAAATCGCCCTCCGTCGCGGCCCGGAGAGCGACAACGCCGAAGCGCCGATTGTGGCCGTCTTGACCGATGCCGCATCCGAGGATGCGAATGCCCGCTTTATGATTGTAGGAATGGCTGTGACCGGCCTCCCCGAAGAAGCGGGGAAAACCTTGATCAACAACATGGCGACGTGGATGTTGGCAGAGTAGGCTACCCATTGTGTCAATATTCGCTTACTGATCGCGCCTGGTAGGGCTATGACGTGTCATAGCCCTACCAGGCGCGATCGGTAAGCCTTGCAAAAAATATTATAAGAGGAAAGAACGAGGCAGACCAATGAGCAACCCATCCACCGTGCGTTTAACCATGGCCCAGGCCGTGATGCGCTTTCTGCAAAACCAATACAGCGAACGCGATGGCGTAGAGCAGCGCTTCTTTGCCGGCTGTTTTGGCATTTTTGGTCACGGCAACGTGGCTGGTCTGGGGCAAGCGCTCCACCAATATCCTGATTTTCGCTACTATCAAACCCGCAACGAGCAATCGATGGTGCATACAGCGGCGGCCTTTGCCAAACACACCAACCGTCTACGCACCCTGGTCTGCACCACCTCCATCGGTCCCGGCGCAACCAATATGATTACCGGCGCGGCGGCGGCGACGGTCAATCGCGTGCCGGTTTTGCTCCTGCCTGGTGACATCTTTGCCCGACGCAATGTCGCCCCGGTGCTGCAACAACTGGAATCGGAACACAGTCAGGATGTCTCGGTCAACGACTGTTTCCGCCCCGTCAGTCGCTACTGGGATCGCATTAACCGGCCCGACCAGATCATCACCGCGCTGCCCGAAGCCATGCGCGTGCTGACCAGTCCGGCCGACACGGGCGCTGTCACCCTGGCGCTGCCCCAGGATGTGCAGACCGAAGCCTACAACTACCCAACCGCGCTTTTTGAGAAGCGGGTCTGGCGCATTCCGCGCAACCGCGCCGATCAAGGGGCGTTGCAACGGGCTGCTGAATGGATTCGCGCCGCCAAGAAGCCGATGATCATTGCCGGTGGCGGTGTGTTGTACAGCGAAGCATCCGACACGCTCCGCCAATTTGTTGACCAAACCGGCATCCCCGTGGGCGAGACGATGGCCGGCAAGGGCAGTATGCGCTATGACCATCCGCTGGCCTTGGGCGCCGTCGGCGCAACGGGAACACTGGCAGCTAACATTGTCGCCAAGGAAGCCGACCTGATCATCGGCATCGGCACCCGCTACAGCGACTTTACCACGGCCAGCAAAACGCAGTTCCAACACCCCGACGTGCGCTTTATCAACATCAACGTGGCCGAGTTCGACGCCTACAAGCACAATGCCCTACCGGTGGTGGGCGATGCCAAAGTGACCTTGACCGAATTGGCGACGGCCTTGCATGGCTACACGAATAGCGATACCAACCAACAGCAGGCGCGCCAGTTACATGACAAGTGGGAAGCCGAAGTCAGCCGCATCTATGCCATCAAGCGTGCTGACAGCGGTCTACCGGCCCAAGGCGCGCTCATCGGCGCGGTCAACGACCAGGGTGATCCCGAAGCGGTAATGGTTGGCGCCGCAGGCAGTCTACCAGGCGATCTGCACAAGCTCTGGCGCACCCGTCACCCCCGCCAATATCACCTAGAATATGGCTACAGCACGATGGGCTATGAGATCGCCGGCGGTCTGGGCATCAAGATGGCCGAGCCGAGTCGCGAAGTCTATGTTATGGTCGGCGACGGCAGCTATTTGATGATGGCAAATGACATTATCACCTCGGTGCAGGAGGGCTATAAGCTGACGATTGTGCTGCTCGACAACCGCGGTTACAAGAGCATCGGCTCCCTCAGTCGCTCGGTTGGCGATCAGGGCTTTGGCACTCGCTTTGCCTACACGAAAAACGGTCACACCACCGATGAACTGGGCTATGAGGTCGACGATTTGCCGGTTGATCTCGTGATGAATGCCCGCAGTCTGGGCGCGCATGTCATCGAGTGCAACGGCTACGAAGAACTGGTGCAAGGGCTGCAAACCGCCAAAACCATTGACCATACCACCGTCCTCTATGTGCGTAATGACCGCTACCTGGGCGTCCCCGGTTACGAAAGCTGGTGGGATGTGCCGATTGCCGAGGTGAGTGAGCGCGATAGCGTGCGTGCGGCCCGCGAGGAATGGGAAGAGATGCGGGCCAAGGAGCGCTATTTCCTGTAGAAGATTGAGTAGGTGAAGGGCGGTAGGTTATCACCGCGAATCTATGGATTTGCGAATCTTTTACGTAAAATTCGCAAATCCATAGATTCGCGGTGATAGGGCCAGATGGCGCGTAACCGGACAAGGAAGATCATGATCAAGAGCGTTTGGGTCAAAAACTATCGTAGCATTGCCGACATTCGGGTCAATCTGGAGCCGGTCACCATTTTGGTTGGCCATAATGGTTCGGGCAAAAGCAATTTTGTCGATGTTTTTCGCTTTATCTATGATGCACTGCGGCTTGGGTTGGATATTGCCATTGCTAACCGCGACGGTATCAAGGCGCTACGTCGCTGGTCTGCGAAAAGCCGCCCCTATGACGTTGAAATCGGGATGAGGATTGAAACAGATACATTCATTGCCACCTATAGTATTACACTCGGTAGTAAGGGACTGGGCGGGTATACGGTAAAGAACGAACAGTGTGTCATCCAAGATTTTGCCACCAAACAGGAAGTTCGCTACGAAACTAATAACGGGGTATGGGTTCACGCGCCTCAAGATGTTAGTCCCTTGTCTACAGAGCGCACATTGATACTCCCATTGTTAGCAACAACGCAGCCTTACGCAAAGCTTTATGCCTATATGACATCCTTTGCTTTTTATAATATTTCGCCCAGTACAATGGCTGTACCGCAAAAACCAGCCAACCCTTACCCGCTGGATGAAGAAGGTAGCAATTTTGCCTCAACCCTTCGTGAGATGCAACGAACAAAAAGTTCGCGAATGGAATCATTACGCGAGTCACTGAATGCCGCATTACCCGATGTCGTTGATTTCCAAGTGAGTCAGGTAGGCGGCTATTTAATCACTAGACTAAAACATCAGATGCCGAATCATGAAAAAGCAGCCTTTGAGCTTTTTCATGAATCAAATGGCACATTACGCTTATTAGGTATTCTGGTGGCGCTTCATCAAGATGCTCAACGTACTTTACTTGCACTAGAAGAGCCAGAACTTACGATTCACCCTGGCGCACTTGGTGTTTTGTGGGATGAAATCGAGTCAGTTGGTGATCGCAGTCAAGTGTTCATTACTACGCATAGCGCTGATTTGTTAGATATGTGTCGAGTAGAACAACTGCGTGTGGTAGAAAAGATCGAAGGTATCACCTTCATCAATTCAATTGATGAAACGCAACGTACAGCAATCAAAGAACGCCTTTTTGCACCCGGCGAATTAATGCGCGCGCAAGGGTTAAGACGATCTGAACAGGTGACATTGCTTGCATCATGAGTCGCGATAAAATCTATGCCATCGTGGAAGGTCACGGTGAAGGCAATCAGCCCGCATCCGGTGGACGTGCAGCTATCAACGTATTAATCCAGAAGTTGCTAACAGATTTGCAGTGTTGGACGCTCTTTTCAGCAGAAAAACCTTGGCGAATGAGTTACAGCGAATTCTTCCATGGCGACAAATTGGAGCGTACAATCCGGTATCCTAAAAGCTATAACGATTGCGCAGCCTTGCTGGTTTTGCTGGATATGGACGACGCTTGTCCCAAAACGCAAGCATTTTTACTCACAAAGCGTATCGCGGCGATGGAACCCTTGCCTTTTTCCGTTGTTGTCGTTTGCGCCCGAAGGGAGTTTGAGGCTTGGTTTTTAGCAAGCCTGGAAAGCATTCACGATGGCGAAGGTTACGATCATGATCCGGAGGAGATACGCGATGCCAAAGGCTGGTTACGGAAAAAGTTTGGTTATAAACCAACCGTCCATCAGGCCCGTTATACGCAAAAGATAGATCTCGACTTGGCCTATCAAAAGTCGCGATCATTCCAGCGGTTGTATCACGCTTTTGAAGAGATTGTCATTGCTACAGCAGAGGGTAAATCTGTAGTAACGCCAATCAGGAGATAACTCGATGAACATACCGGGGATTATCGAGGCATTACAGCGCGATGAACAGATAAACCTGTTGCGCTATCTAGTGGACAAGCTCTTGCCAGCAAGCGAAACAATCTATGCGCAGCAGACCAACCGGCGCGCCTATCACACTATAACCGAAGAACGAGTTGACTATGAAGTAACCAAACCGCGCACCTTTCAGGATTACTTCAAATTGAATCTGCCGGCAGACGAGATTGGCGCTTTGTTGGGGTACACCTACCAACGCAAAGAACTCAAGCTGAATGACCTCAAGCTACAGGCAACGGTCATTGATGTCGGTCGGGTCGCCAATCTGATTGAACGCATTCAGGAAGGATTGCAACATGTGGGTATGTCCAGCGAAATGGCGCGTCGCGAGTTTCTGATTGCCCCGATTGTGCTGGAGGTTATTCACTATACGAATGCACAAGTTTATGTTGAATACAGCATCAAAGCCAGTGAAACATTGCAAGGTTCGCTAGATTATCTTTTCAAAACTGAACAGCACCTGTTGGTGGTGGAAGCCAAGAATGGCGACCTCCAACGGGGCTTTCATCAATTAATGGCTGAATTGGCGGCGCTTGACCTCAAAAAGGTAACCGATGCCCAGCATTTCTACGGCATCGTTTCCATGGGCGATGGCTGGCAATTTGGCAGGTTGGATCGGCAAACCAAAACTATCATTCAGGACACTGAATTCTATAGTGTCCCCATGAACACAGAACTGTTAATCCGCATCATGGTTGGCATTCTACAAGGAGCATAACATGCAACAAAACGGACAACTTCTCAACTTTATCGGCGGCCAGTGGACCAAATCCAGCGCCGCTTCCTTTATGGACATTACGAACCCGGCCACGGCCCAAGCGTTGACCCACGTTCCGCTCTCCCCCGGCGCAGAGGTGGCAGCAGCGGTAGCGGCGGGGCAGAAAGCCTTTGCCGACTGGAAAGAGACGCCGGTGGGCGACCGTATTCAGCCCATGTTCAAATTCAAGATGTTGCTGGAAGAGAATCTGGATGACATTGCCCGCACCATTACCAACGAGTGCGGCAAGACCTACGGCGAGAGTGTGGGCGAAATGCGCCGCGGCATTGAGAATGTGGAAGTGGCCTGTGGCGCGCCGATTCTCATGCAGGGCTACAACAACGAAGATATTGCCCGTGGCATCGATGAACACATGTTTCGCCAACCGTTGGGCGTTGTGGCGGCGATCACCCCCTTTAACTTTCCCGGCATGATCCCGCTCTGGTTCTTGCCCTATGCCCTCGTCACCGGCAACTGCTTTATCCTCAAGCCGAGCGAAAAGGTTTCCATGACTTCGCAGAAGCTCTTTGGCTTGCTGGAAAAGGCGGGCTTTCCGGCGGGCGTGGTGCAACTGGTCAACGGCGGCAAAGAGACGGTCGATGCGCTGCTCGATCACCCTGGCGTCAAGGCGATCAGCTTTGTTGGTTCGACACCGGTGGCGAAGTATGTCTACAGTCGCGCCACGGCCAATGGCAAGCGCGCCCAGTGCCAGGGTGGGGCCAAAAACCCGGTCGTCATCATGCCCGACGCCGACATGGATACGACCACCAAGATTTTGGCCGACTCCGCCTTTGGTTGCGCTGGGCAGCGCTGTCTGGCTGTTTCGGTGGCGGTGACGGTGGGCGAAGCCAAACATGCCTTCACCGAACAAATCGCTGATATTGCCGCCAGTCGCAAGGTGGGCTATGGGTTGGAGAGTGGCATCGAAATGGGACCGGTCATCACCAAAGAGAGCAAGGCGCGTATCGAGAGCCTGATCACCAAGGGTGAACAAGAAGGGGCCAATGTGCTGGTCGATGGCCGCAACAAAGCGGTGTCCGGCTACGATGACGGCTACTGGGTCTACCCGACGATTCTCGACAATGTCAACCCGGCGGGCGAAATCGCCAAGACCGAAATCTTTGGCCCAGTCCTCAGCCTGATGCACGCTAGCGATGTCGATGAGGCCATTGCCCTTGTCAACAATCGCGCCTATGGCAACCAAGCGAGCATCTTTACATCGAGCGGCTCGGTTGCCCGCAAGTTCCGCCACGAAGTGGACGCCGGCAATGTTGGCATCAACATCGGCGTCGCCGCACCGATGGCCTACTTCCCCTTTAGCGGTTGGAACGAAAGCTTCTTTGGCGATCTCCACGCCCAGTCGCGGCATGGGGTTGAGTTCTATACACAAACGAAAGTGGTCGTCGAACGGTGGCCGCGCGAGTGGAGCCGGAAATTCTGACAAGGTGACAGGGTGACAAGGTGACTGAACTTGTCGAAGTCACCTTGTCACCCTGTCACCCCTTCACTCTGTCAAGGCTTACAAAGAACAGGAGCATTCTCTTGACACATTCTCTCGGCATCGGCGTCATCGGCATGGGCTGGATGGGGATGGCCCATAGCCGCGCCTACCGGAATATTGCGGATCGGTTTTATGATAGCGGTCTGCGGCCGCGTTTGGTGATCTGTGGCGATGAAGTAGAAGCGCGGGCGCGGCAGGCACAGGAGTCACTCGGCTTTGCACACTATACAACAAACTGGCATGAGGTGGTGAATCACCCGGAGGTGCAGGTGGTGAATATTGCTTCGCCCAACTTTATGCACCTGGAGATGGTCAAAGCAGTGACCGCCGCCGGCAAACATGTCTTCTGTGAAAAGCCGGTTGGGCGCACGCCGGCAGAGACGGCGGAGATCGAAGCGTTGGCGCGTAAAGCGGGCGTGATGAGCTTTGTCGGCTTTAATTACCGCTGGGCGCCGATGGTGCAATATGCGAAACAACTGATTGACGAAGGGCGCTTGGGCAAGATCACCCACTATCGCGGGCGCTTCTTTGCCATGTATGGCAGCAACCCGCTCGGCCATCTGACCTGGCGTTTTAAGCAGGAATATGCCGGCAGCGGCGTGTTAGGCGATATTATGTCTCATGTTGTCGACATGGCACATATGCTCATCGGCCCGATTGAGCGGGTGGTGAGCAACCGCCACACCTTTATTACCGAGCGCCCACTGCCCAGCGGTCATGGCACCCATTTTGGGTTGGGCAAACCGGACGACCCGACTGGTCCGGTGGAAAATGAAGATTATGTCGGCGCGTTGGTGCAATTTGCCAACGGCGCCCAGGGTAGCTTTGAGACTTGTCGCGCCATCTTCGGGCCAAAGTGTGAAATGTCCTTTGAGGTCAACGGCACGAAGGGCGCCGTGAAGTGGAATTTTGAGCGGATGAATGAGTTGGAACTCTATCTGCCCGATGAAGGCGCCACCCACGATGGCTACACGACATTGCTGGGCGGGCCGCGCTTCCTGCTCCATGGCCGCTTTAATCCGGGGGATGGCATCGGTCTCGGCTACGAGGATTTGAAGTGCATCGAAGCGTACAACTTCCTACAGTCGATTGTCGAAAGCAAACAGCGCGAACCAAGCTTTACCAGTGCATTACAGCTCGCCCATGTACAAACAGCGATGATCCATTCCTGGCAAAGCGGCCAGTGGGAAATGGTTGGAGCGAAATAAGGACTATTTCACCACAGAAGGGCACGTCATGGCGTACCCTTCTGTCCAGGCTCTACCAAAGTCTGTTTATTTTGTAATTAGGGGTAAATAGAGCTTACCAGATGGCGCCACTGCGGCGAAAACAGCGACGACCTGCTTATTACCGTTCATGGTAAGTAAGACTGGGTTTGCCGTACTAGTCATGTCACCTTCCCAGCGGACAAAAACAGCGTTGCCTAACGGTTCAGCCGTCAACGTCACGCTCTCGCCCGCCAGATAACTGTTCTTGGATGGCGTTCGCGTGACACGCCCTGAGCCACTAATATTGACATCCAGTTGATACGTCTGTTGTGTAAAAGTGGCCGTTACAACCTTTGAGCCATCAATCGTCAGTTTAACCGGATTTTGCGCCCCAGTGACAGAACCTTCCCAACCACTAAAGATCCAACCATTGTCTGGCGTAGCCAACAGTTCAACTTCCGTATTGCAACTGTAACTGCTTTGTTCAGGCGTCTTGGTAATTTTACCGCCACCGACAAGGTTTGTGATGAGGCCCATCGATTTGCTGTCTTCCGGAAAAATCGGCGTACTTGTTTCAAAGAGATAATCGACAAGCGCGGTATGCATTGGATTATCTCCCGCATTCCCCACAAAAACGCCCGCTTGGGTTGCTTTCAGCGCATGGGTAAAGGTAACAACCGTTGTCCAGGTAAGCCCATCATCTGAATAGCGTAACGCCCAAAGGTCACGTTCACGTTTGATCCGCATGTGCCAAGGCGCGTTCCCCAGCAGAACATCGTTTTGTACGACCGTGGGGTTGCCATCTGTGTAGCGAATAGCAGCAATTCTGGGTGTCGCCCCATTGTGATGAAGATCAAAGCGCAGGAAGTTTTCACTATCTTGTTCGATCAACACACCTTGAATTTGATATTGAAATTGTACAGCAGAATCAAATTTGGCCTCCAACTCAAAGTCAACATCGTGAATCGCCTGCATCAGCCGTGGGGCGCGATTCAGTGGCTCGCTAGAGTTAGGTATAGGAAAGATGTCATGATCGGCGCCGGCAGGCACAAACAGTTCGATGCGTTGGCCATCCTTGAGCGCAACTGTGCCATCACGCTTGGGATTAATAAAGGTCCAGGTGCTGCGATTCAGGGTACAAGTATTGAAATCGTCAGAATAGAAACCGGAGAGTGGCACAAAAGTAGCAATAATTTGCTCCTCACCCTGAGCGGTAAAGGTTATCGGATTGTTGCTTCCGGTCAAATCGCCGCTCCAACCGGCAAATTGCCAATTGGCGGCCGGCGTGGCCGTCAACACCATCGGGTTTCCACAAGCAGGGGTTCGCGTCACAGCGCCATTACCGATGATCGTCACTGGTGGAAAGGTATTGACAACCGGATCTTCCGGGCTGATCGGGCTGCTGGTATTGAAGAAGTAATCAATCAAACTGATAAAAGCAGGGTTACTGCCGGCATTACCGGCAAAGACGCCCACTTTTGTTACGGTCAGAGGGTGGGTAAACGTAAGCGTCGCGTTCGTAACCCAGGCCGTGCCATCGTATGAGTAGAGCAAGAACCACTTATCACCGGTACGCAACACTCGCAGATAGGCAGCACCATCAGCCACAATCTGGTTGACCTGAATATTGGGCGTACCATTGGTAAAACTAATGGCAACAATGCTGGTCGCATTGCCATCCGATTGAAAATTAAACCGGATAAAATTATTGGCGTCCCCTTCGACAAGAATCCCTTGAAATTGGTAATTTTTCTCAACCTTGGATTCAAACTTAGCCTCTAACTCAAAATCAGTATTTTGGGACGGCTGCATCAGGCGCGGGGCACGGTTACCGTTCACCCAAATATCATGATCAACACCCGCCGGCACAGTAATCTGCGCTTGGGCGCCAGTCATGGTGACTTGGGCATCCCCCAATGGGTTTATAAAGCTCCAGCGTCCGCTATTCACCAGACAGGCATTAAAATCATCGGATTGAATGCCACTGTTGTCACTAAGCAGGCGGAAATTGGCCACAAGGGTCTTGTTACTATTCATCAACACGGGCTGTGTAATATCGTCGCCAGTGAGATCGCCTGACCAGTTCACAAAGATCCAACCGGGGTTGGCCACGGCGGTGAGGGTCACGACATCCCCACTATCAAAATAGAGTTGGTTTGGCTTGAGCAATACCGCGCCACTACCACTCACACTCACCTTGAGTTGCAGCGCTTTGGGAACAAACGTCGCCGTCACCGCTTGGCTGCCGGACAGACTGAGTGTTGCCGGGTTCTGATTCCCGGTTAGGCTACCACTCCAGCCACTAAAATTCCAACCCGGCGCCGGCTTTGCGGTTAAAGTCACAGGGCTGCCGCAACTCTTTGCGACCGTGCCCTGTCCGACAATTGCCACCGGCACAGTGCGCTTGATAGGATCTTCAGGCGCTACAGGGGCAGCGGTATTAAAGAAATAATCGACGATAGCCGTAAACGCTGGATTTGCCCCGGCGTTGCCGGCAAAGATGCCCGCTTTGGCGACTGTCATGGGATGGGTAAATTCGAGCAAAGCCGATGAATCCCATTGGATACCATTCGCTGAATAGAAAAGCTGCCAGTGATCACCAGTACGGCGAACACGCATATATTGTGCAGCGGTGTCAGGAATTTCTTTTGTGAATTGAATCGTCGGCACGCCATTGGTAAAGCTGATTCCGATGACACTGACACTTGCGCCGTCAGACTGAAAATTAAAACGTAAGAGATTTTGCGCATCCTGCTCGACTAAAATTCCTTGCAGTTGATAACCCTGGCTGACCTGTGACTCAAACTTAACTTCTGTCTCAAAGTCCACATTGTTGGCCGTCTGCATCAACCGCGCAGTATGATTGCCCTCTGTCCAAAGATCATGCGCACTGCCGCCCGGAATCTGAATTTCCACCTGTTCACCAGTCAGCACCAGCTTTGTATCGCCAACCGGATCAATAAAGGTCCAGCGGTTATCCAGGGTGCAGCTATTAAAATCGGTAGAGACCAAGGTGGAAGCAGGTTGTTGCGCAAAGTTGGCACGAACTGTTTTATCAGCAAGCATGGTAACCGTGGCGGGGTTGTTTGGCGAGTTCAGATCGCCACTCCAATTCAGAAATTCCCACCCAAAATCGGCGACGGCTGTCAACGTAACCACTTGACCATAGATATATTCTGGGCCTGGCGGCGCTGCAATCACGGCGCCGTTGCCGACTTTTTGCAGGGTAAGCATCGGCGGCACGGTTTCGTTGAGAGGACGATGTTCTGTGGCAGCCCAAGTGTGCGCGTCTGTTCCATAAGTGAGTGCCAACAAGATGAAAATAATCACAACAAGCCAATACCGATTTATACTCGCGCGCAGCACGGAAAGTAACCCATTACTGTTGTAAGAAGTGTTACTTTCCGGCGCTCGTGGGTATAGCAACTTGTCTATTTGAACAAAGCGATGGTGAAGGTTTTTATTCATGATTTCTATTCTATATGATTATCGAGAGGTAAATTACGAGTAACGACTAACCCCTCCCTCCCCCTCCCCAGACTTCGGCGTGAGCTCAGTCGAACGCTTGGGGAGGGAACCGGAGCGCGTACGACAGTTCCTCCCCCTGATAAGGGAGGTTAGGAGGGGTGGCTTGGTAGTTACAATTACGATAGGTCAAATGACCTTCTTCAGAAAGCATTTTTATCAGCAGAGAAACATCGGCACAGGGCGACAGAACAGGTAATCCGACAATGAGTCAGCGGCGCCTATTTCTTGCGATAACAGGCGCCGCTGACCTATGCAGGGGGGCTATCGTCGTGAAACCAGGGGGAGGAAGAGCTGGGTGACCTGGCGCACAAAGTGGGCATAGTAGGTCACATCGGCGTTGACCGTCACCGTGAGGACCGGGGTGGTCGGCTCATCCGCCAGCGTCGTGCGGGCGTCGGTGAGCGGTTCGGTGCGCCAATGGCTGAACCGATAGCCCTCAGCCGGGGTGGCGGTCAGGGTGACTTGGTCACCATAGTGGTACGGCCCTTCCGGGGTGATGGTCACTGTGCC
>JAPKMW010000163.1 GCA_026645575.1 Caldilineaceae bacterium | reverse complement strand
GAGCCGGAATCAACATCAACCCAGTCGCGGGATTGAAACCGCCCCAGTGGGAAGCGTACAATGAGGGATTCCTGCCGGAATCAACATCAACCCAGTCGCGGGATTGAAACAACCGCCATTCTGCAACCCGTCCAAGGCATCGAGCCAGGCCGGAATCAACATCAACCCAGTCGCGGGATTGAAACAACGATGCAGTATTCTGCGTGCGATTCACCGCGCCGGAATCAACATCAACCCAGTCGCGGGATTGAAACAAGAAGCTGATCAAGCTGGCCGGCCTGGACGATCAGGCCGGAATCAACATCAACCCAGTCGCGGGATTGAAACAGCCATTTGTTGGCGCAGTGTGGAACCGATGTCGCGCCGGAATCAACATCAACCCAGTCGCGGGATTGAAACATCCAGCGCCTGGGCATTGGGCGCTGTGATCGTCCGCCGGAATCAACATCAACCCAGTCGCGGGATTGAAACTAGCTCTTTTTCTTCCCAATCGACGCTATCCTGGCCGGAATCAACATCAACCCAGTCGCGGGATTGAAACAGTGCGATCCGCCAGTTTGAGGCGATGATTCGGAGCCGGAATCAACATCAACCCAGTCGCGGGATTGAAACCAAGTTGTATGAGGTGTCGCCGGTGACGTTCCCGGGCCGGAATCAACATCAACCCAGTCGCGGGATTGAAACCTGCACTCGATGATCGTTCCCGGCGACCGATTGATGCCGGAATCAACATCAACCCAGTCGCGGGATTGAAACTATCGGGAGCATGGGCCGTGGGCGGCGTTGGCGGTGCCGGAATCAACATCAACCCAGTCGCGGGATTGAAACGTCCACCCGTGTGGAAGAAAACGGGCAGGAGATGCCGGAATCAACATCAACCCAGTCGCGGGATTGAAACTAACACTTATGGCACGATGAAGATCGAAGACTTGCAGGCCGGAATCAACATCAACCCAGTCGCGGGATTGAAACCTTGAGTGGGAGGCGTTCGACTACTCGCCTATGCCTGGCCGGAATCAACATCAACCCAGTCGCGGGATTGAAACGATGCCGTCTACCTTGCTCCGCTGGTTGGTTCGGAAGCCGGAATCAACATCAACCCAGTCGCGGGATTGAAACCTGGCGCTGATGCTGTAGCGAAAGCTGGATATGAAAGCCGGAATCAACATCAACCCAGTCGCGGGATTGAAACCTGCATATTGCGCACCGCCACCAACAACCATTACTCGCCGGAATCAACATCAACCCAGTCGCGGGATTGAAACTGATATAGTCACGAGTACCATCTGGTAAGTTCATCTTGGCCGGAATCAACATCAACCCAGTCGCGGGATTGAAACATCTTGCAATCCGGTGAATCAGCGTAAAGCGTAGCGCCGGAATCAACATCAACCCAGTCGCGGGATTGAAACTTGTTGACATTACTTACCAAATGCAGCTTGGTAAAGCCGGAATCAACATCAACCCAGTCGCGGGATTGAAACACTATACTCGTCAATCTGAACGCGCCTGCTTACCTTGCCGGAATCAACATCAACCCAGTCGCGGGATTGAAACAGTATTTGGACGGCGGCGACCAGGGGTTGATGTTGGGCCGGAATCAACATCAACCCAGTCGCGGGATTACAAGGATTGTGCAAACAGAGAGGGCTGCCGTGATGTAACGGCGGCCCTCTCTGTTTGTGTAGGTTGGCAATGGCGCTGGGGTTAGGGCAGGCGGACGCGATAGATTGTGCCGCGGCCGTCACCGCCGGTCGCCACATCGGCCCAGGCCATGACGTTGGTGTTGTGCGCCCGATGCAGGCCGCCAGAGGTGCGGTTGACGCTAATCACTTTGTTGACAATGCCTTGTGCCTGTGTGGTGGTGTTCACCACCAGCACTTGGGATGTGCGCCCCAGGGTATCCAACGAGGAGACCAGCACCAGCGACTCGTCCAGCGTCAAGGTGAGGCCGGCGGGGGCGCCCATGCGGACAAAGTCAACCAGCCGTTCGGAATGGCTGTTCCGCCCCTGATCGGTGTGGGGTTTGAAGCGGAAGAGCGTGCCAAGACCATTGCCGGACGCGGCCTGATCGGCAATATAGATGGCGCCGGTTTTGCTAACGGCAATGCCCACCGGTTCGACCATCCCCTCACCTTTTTCCTCAATTGTTAGGACGCCACCAGTTGCGGGAAGCTTCATAACCGCCGGTTGACCGTCAGCAGGATCGAGGCCGGTAAAGTAAATGACATCGACATTGTTCTCCTTGACCACGGTGAGGCCGCGGGGCGCCGTGTGGGCGGTGCCGGGGATGGGAATGGGTGCGCCGCCGCTGCTGGGCAGGCTGAAGAGGGCGCCGGTCATGGTCATCGTAGCCGTGCCAGTGATGCGGGCCTGGGTGTCGGCCAGGTAAAGCGTCTGACCGTCCGTGCTGATGGCAATGCCCACCGGCGTGGTTAAGGGGAGGCCCACCGTGAGGGTGACAACGGTTCCACCCGTGGCTGGGACACGGAAGACGCCGGCGCCCCGTGAACTCATGGCCGTGAAATAGATCTGGTTGCCATCGGGATCGGGGGTGGCGTCCAGCGGAGTGTGAAAGGTGGTTGCACTGCCTATGGCGGCCGGCTCAATGGCGCTGACCGCGGCATTGAGATCAAGCCGCTCTTTTTGGATGATGGGCAGATAAAGCACGGGCGCCGCTTGGGACGTTGCGCCATAAACCGAGAAGACGCTGGGCAATGGCAACAGGCTAAGGAGCAGGATCGGAATCAAATAGGCTAGCCGCTTCATAAGTCCTCTACTTTCTGTTCAACTGGGTTGTGTATCGCTTGACCTTGAAAACCAGAGAAGAGAGTAGAGTTGTGCAGGTAGCAGCTCCACCCCCTGCGTTCTAGTGTAGCCGGGCAGCGGGTGAGTTGACCAGATCATTTTCTGTTCACTTTTTGCTCAAGCAGCAAGGGTTATATTCATTATTAGTAGATCGCAATACCATCGAGGCTGACTAGGACTCTGGACTTAGGACTGCCGCCTACTGATTATCAGGATTGCCCAACAGACAGCACGTAATGTCCGTTTATTTTGCGGTTGTGCATCCAAACAAGATGGTGTATAATCAGCGCAGGCAACGATCATCTCCCATACAGATCCCATCCACAGGCGATTATGAATCTTGGCTATATCCTCAAACGCATTGGCGTCTTTTTGATCATCATCTGGTTGGCGGCGACGGTAAACTTTGTCATGCCGCGGCTGGCGCCGGTCAACCCGATCCGGGAAAAGTTGTTACAGGCGGTCAGCTTTGGCGGCGCCGGCAAGATCGATATGGAACGGGTGGTGAAGACCTATGAAGAGAAATTCGGGTTGAACCAGCCACTCTGGAAACAATATCTCAACTACATCTGGGATATGGCGCGGCTGGACTTTGGCGTCTCGCTGGCGAACTTTCCCAGCCAGGTGATTGACATTATCATGCGCGCCCTGCCTTGGACGATTTCGCTGTTGCTGTTGACTACCTTGATCGCCTTCGGGCTGGGGACGTTGGTGGGCGCGCTCATCGCCTGGCCGCGCACGCCCACCTTTTTCCAAATTTTGGTGGCGCCGCTGCTCACGCTTTCTTCCATCCCCTTTTACACCCTGGCATTGATTCTGGTTTATCTACTGGCCTTTACGTGGAAGATCTTTCCGCTTAGTGGCGGTTATACGTTGGGGTCGATGCCGAATTGGAGTTTTGCCTTTTTCAAAGATGCGCTCTACCATTCGATGTTGCCGGCGCTCTCCATTGTCCTCGCCTCGCTGGGGTCGTGGGCGATTGGGATGCGCGGCATGATGATCTCCGGGTTGGGCGAAGATTACATCACCTTTGCTGAGGCCAAGGGGCTAAAGGGGCGGGAAATCTTCCTACGCTATGCCCTGCGCAATGCTCTCTTGCCTCAGGTGACGGCGTTGGCCCTATCGCTGGGCTACATCGTCTCCGGCGCCGTGTTGGTGGAGGTGGTCTTTGGCTACCCCGGCGTCGGCACCGTTCTCTACCAGGCAATCCGCACCTTTGACTACTTTGTCATCTACGGCGTGGTGATGATGCTCATTCTGGCGATTGGGTTGGCAACGTTGGTGATGGATCTGATCTACCCGCTGCTCGACCCGCGCATTACTTATCAGGGTAGATAGGGAAATAGGGAAACAGGTAGACAGGTAGACAGGTAGACAGGTAGACAGGTACGCAGGTACGCAGGTAGACAGGTAGACAGGTACGCAGGTAGACAGGTACGCAGGTAGACAGGTAGACAGATGGTATGAAAATACTGGCAACTTTACAGCGGCACCCGTTGCTGGTCATCGGGTTGGTTTTGATGGCAATCTTGATCTTGTTTGGGCCGGTGGCGTCGCAGCTTGTTGATGCCGATGGCGCGAAGGTGGGGTCGGCCATGCCGGAACAGCCGCCGTCGGCGGAATACCCGTTGGGTACGGATGCGGTTGGGCGGCAGTTGTTGCCGGTGATTGTGGTGGGCACGCCGTTGACGCTACGCATTGGCTTGATAGCCGGCGCGATTGGGCTGGGGCTGGGGATTGTCTTTGGCTTTCTGGCCGGCTACTTTGGCGGTTGGGTGGATACCTTGATCAAAGGGGCGGCGGATGTGCTGCTCACCGTGCCGGGGTTACTCTTTCTGGTGGTCATCGCCACGACGATCCGCGGCGCGGTCAGCGTCAACATGATGGCCTTTGTGGTGGCGTCGCTGGCCTGGATGTGGCCGACGCGCACCATCCGCGCCCAGGTCTTGACTCTGCGTGAACGCCAGTTTGTCATGGTGGCGCGCCTCTCTGGCATGAGCGGGCTGGAGATCATCTGGCGCGAGTTAATCCCCAACCTGTTGCCCTATCTCGCCGCCAGCTTTGTTAGCGCCGTCGGCTCGGCCATTCTGGCGACCATCGGTCTGGAAGCGCTGGGGTTGGGGCCGCAAAATGAGCCGACGCTGGGCATGACCATCTACTGGGCGCTCTACTACACCTCGATCCTGCGCGGTCTCTGGTGGTGGTGGGGGCCGCCGATTGCGATTATTATTTTAACCTTTATGGGGCTGTTTCTGATCTCGCTAGGGCTGGATCAGATTGCCAATCCGAAGTTGCGACGGGCCGTATAAAGATATTAGATATTGGGTACTGAATATTGCATGTTTGCTTACGATCACAACTTTCACCCCTTCAATATCTAATACCCAATATCTAATATCCAATATATCTAATACCCAATATCAAAAAGTAAAAGACCTTATGTCCACTCCTGTTCTACGAGTCAACGATTTACGTGTTTATTACCACACAGCGCGTGGTCCCGTGAAGGCAGTCGATGGTGTGAGCTTTGCATTGGAGCCGAAGACGCGACTGGGTCTGGTGGGCGAGTCGGGGTCGGGCAAATCGACGATGGCGTTGGCGTTGATGCGCATGATCAAGACGCCGGGGCGTATTGAAGGGGGCCAGATGGTATTGGGCGACACGGATCTGGCGCGGCTGGATGAAGAGGCCATGCGCCAGGTACGCCTGAGCCAGATCAGCATGATCCCCCAAGGCGCCATGAACTCACTCAACCCGGTAGTGCGCATTCGCCAACAGATCGCCGATGGCTTGCGCGCCCACGGTCTCAACTTGACCGCGAAAGAGTTAGGCGTGCGTATTAGCCAGGTGCTGGAATGGGTCGATCTGGAACCGGCGGTGGCGCAGATGTACCCCCACGAGTTGAGCGGCGGCATGAAGCAGCGGGTCTGTATTGCCATTGCCATCAGCTTGCGCCCCAAGGTAATCATCGCCGATGAGCCGACCAGTGCGCTCGACGTGGTGGTGCAGCGGCAGGTGATGGAGACGATCAAGCGGGTGCAGGAGGAACTAGGCGCCTCAGTCATTTTGATCGGTCATGACATGGGGTTGATGGTGCAATTTGTTGATCGCATGGTGGTGATGTACGCCGGCAAGGTGGCCGAAATGGGCAGTATTCGTGGCCTGTTCACCCAGCCGATGCACCCCTACACCCAGTTGCTCATCAGCAGCTTGCCCCAATTGGAAAGCAAGGGCGAACTGCAAGGCATTCCCGGCATTGCCCCTTCGCTGCTCAACCCGCCAGTGGGCTGTCTCTTCCACCCCCGCTGCCCCAAGGTGATGGACATTTGCAGCAAAAAGACGCCACCCCTCCAACAACACGATGGCGGGCAGGCAGTGGCGTGTCATTTATATTAAATTGTTCACAGAGTTCGCAGAGGAGACGCAGAGATGCACAGAGAATTATATGGATAACGCGTACTCCTCTCTGTGAAACTCTGTGTAATCTCTGTGTTCTCTGCGAACCTTAATTTCACCAGTATCAAAGGATTACGCATGACGGCGTTTCTGGAATTGCGGGATGTTTCCAAAGTCTTTGGCGGGGGTCTGTTTCGCAAAAAGCGGACGGTGGCGCTTGACCACTTCTCGATGACCATTGACACGAGCGTCCCTAGTGTGCGGGCGATAGCCGGCGAGAGTGGCAGCGGCAAATCGACGCTGGGGTTGATGCTACTGGGCTTTTTGACACCGACGAGCGGTCAGGTACTCTACCAGGGCAAAGAGATGCGCAAGTTGACCGGCGCCGAACGGATGCAGTTCCGGCGCGAGGTGCAGGCGATTTTTCAAGACCCCTTTTCGGTCTATAACCCCTTTTACCCGGTCGATCATGTGCTCAATGTGCCAATTGAGAAGTTCAAGTTAGCCAAATCCGCCAGTCACGCGCAAACGCTAAAAGAGGAAGCATTGGCCGGCGTTGGCTTGCGCCCGGAAGAGACGCTGGGGCGCTATCCGCACCAGTTGAGCGGCGGTCAACGGCAGCGGATTATGGTGGCGCGGGCGCTACTGACCAAACCGCGACTGATCATTGCTGATGAGCCGGTGTCAATGGTCGATGCATCACTACGCGCAACCATTTTGGAGAGTTTGCGCCGGTTAAATCGCGAGATGGGCATTTCAATTCTCTACATTACCCATGATCTCACCACCGCCTACCATGTCAGCAACGACATTTTGGTCTTGTACAAAGGGTCGATTGCCGAGAGTGGCGATGTGGATCATGTGATCAAAGATCCCAAACATCCGTACACCCAATTACTGGTCAACTCCATCCCCTGGCCGGATCTTAACCGCCAATGGGGTGCGGCAGAGATTAAAGTCGCCAAGGGAAGCAAACCAGTATCGACCAATGGTTGTAAATTTGCCGACCGTTGCCCCCATGTCATGCCCCGCTGCGGCGAACGGGAGCCGGCGTTGGGGCCGATTCGGGAGGGACAGGTTGCCGCCTGTTACCTCTATCAGTGAGTTAATCATAGGTGTAGGTGTCAGGAACACTACAACGGATTTAGGAAGCAACTGATAGTTTTCATCGTGACTGAATGGTTCTGCACAACAGATTTGTTTCTGTCAATACCTGCTTGTTGGTCCACTACATTCCGGTAAACCAGTCATTAATCCGTTGCTTCCTAAATCCGTTGTAGTGTTGTGGCCGTCCTCACCTACGATTTTCGTTATTTCATCAGTTTCACCATCATCAGGAGAAATCACATGAAGAGAGAGAAAGTTTCGCTTGTTTGGCGGTTATTGACCCTGGCGGTCGTCATCGCCATTATGCTGAGTGCATGTGCCGCGCCCGCGGCGGCACCCACCGGTGAGCAACCGGCAGCCAGTGGCGACCAGGCGGCTGCCGCCCCTGCCGCCGCTGAAGCGCCGGCCATTAAGGAAGTAGCGCGTGAAAAGACGTTGATTGTCATGGCGGGTCCGGCTAACCAATACGCTCAGTTTGACAATCACAATCCGTTTATTCCTGGCTCAAACGATGCATTTCATGTGGGAACACTACCGGCATCATTTGAACCGCTGATCATGTTCAACGTTCTCACCGGCGGTTATCAGAACTGGCTAGCGGAAAGCTGGGAGTACAACGCCGATTTCACTGAGATCACCATCAAACTGCGCGATGGCATCAAGTGGAGCGATGGCGAAGCGTTGAATGCCGATGACGTGGTCTTTAGCTTCAACATGAATCGCGACAATGCCGCGGCGATGGTGCATCTGGCTGACCTGCCCGAATTTCTGCAAGAAGCGGTCAAGGTCGATGATCTGACGGTCAAGCTTGTCCTGAGCAAGCCCAATCCCTCCTTCTGGGCCACGACGCTAACCACCAATCACGGCCCACTCGTTGTGCCGGAACACATTTGGAAGGATCAAGATCCGCTGACCTTCAACAATTTTGATCTAGAGAAGGGGTGGCCGGTTGGCAGTGGGCCGTTCCAACTGGTGGCCGCTTCCCCACAACAGAAGATCTATGACCGCCGCGATGATTGGTGGGCCGTGGAAGCGGGCTTCCAACCCCTTCCTAATGTCGAACGTATCATCTATTTGCCACCGCAAGATGAAACCCAGGCCGCGCAGTTGATGATCCAGGGCCAACTGGACATGGGGCCGATTATGCAGGTCTCGACTTTGAAGAGCGTTTTAGCGCAAAATCCGAAGATTCAAATGTTCACTGGCCAAAACCCACCCTATGGCTATCTCGACTGGTGTCCAATTGACCTGAACCTGAATGCCAGTGCGGCGCCCTATGACAACAAGGAGATTCGCTGGGCGATCTCCTATGCGCTGGATCGTGAGCAGTTAGTGGCGTTGGCCGAAGCAGGCGCCGGTGTGCCGGCCCTTCATGCCTTTACCCCCTATGAGTGGTTCAAGCCCTTTGACGATGCGCTCAAGCCGATCTTTGAAAAGTATGGCTATGACACGGCGCCCCACCGCGACAAGACCGATGAACTAATGACCAAGAATGGTTGGACGAAGAATGGCGATGGTCTTTGGGCCGATGCGTCCGGCGCGACCTTTGCGATGAATATCTATGTCCCCGATTGGTTGAAAGCCTATGGCCCACCACTGAGTCAACAACTGCGCGACGCCGGTTTTGATGCCAACTTTGACACTTCCCCCGGTTTAGGCACCACTACGCAGACTGGTGAACAGAAAGAGTCGTTGGGCTGCAAAGGCCCCAGCGGCGTCTTGGGCATGGACCCGTTCTTTATGCTCTCGATCTACACCAGCCAATACTTCCGCCCCACCGGTGAACCGGCCCCCATCTGGTGGGCGACCTCGCGCTGGCAGAATGCCGACTATGACGCCCTGGTCGAGCAGATCGCGCCGCTGAAGGCCGATGATCCCCAGACGATGGAACTCTTCACCCAGGCCATGGACATTTGGGTGAGCGAAATGCCCGACATCTACATCGGTCAGCTCATCATCCGCTACCCGATGAACACCACCTACTGGACCAATTGGCCCATGGAAGGCAATGTCTACGGCTTCCCCCACTCGTGGCAGCATGACTTTATGTTGAGCTTTATTAATTTAAAGCCGGCGCAGTAGACACTACAACGGATTTAGGAAGGAGCGGATGAAGCGTCGGTAGGGGCGGTTGTTCGTTCTTTGCCAAACAGTGGTGAAGTGTTTTGTCAAATCAGTCTCGATTGGGGGATCCGTCCCGTAGGGACGAATGAGTTTAGAAGATGGATCATCATATTCTCATCCCTAAACTCATTCGTCCCTACGGGACAAAAGACACGTCTACCAGGGGTAGCCCACCCAATCAATGCTTCGTTGACAAAGCAATAGCAGTAAAACAAAAGCAGGCCGAACAAGATGCGGCCTGCTTTTGTTTTGGTTGAAGATCAAACAGAAGTGATTGGGTTACTGGGCAAGCAATTGCGCAGCCCATTGCACATCTTCAGTAGAAAGCGGTGGGTCGGCGGGTTCGGCATAATCGATGGCTAAATCGTAGCCGCCTTGGTCGTAGAGATCATGCAAGATGCGGTTGAGCGACAAGACTGGTTCTGGTTCACCAGGGCGTAGGGGGATCAAAAATGAGGGAATGGGTTGGCGGACACTGAAAAGGTAAAGATCGGCGCTGGGGCGTTGCCAACTGCGGCTAATGACAATTCGGTAATCGCTTGCCTTTACGCTGTTTTGCCCAACCACTTTCATGGCAAAGGGTTTACCGCCGCGCAGGAGATCGATCTCCACGAGGTTGATTGAACTGGCTAATACTTTCCGCCGCTTCCGTTCATATTGTTGCCAGCCATCTTTGCTCTCTTTGTTGGTTGGCGACAGGATTTCGATGGCGGTGATGACCTCTTGCGTTTTGGTGTCGCGTATTTCCAGGTAACGTTCTTTGATTTCCTCCGGCATTGGCAATTCACCCAGTAGTGGTGGGTCAGCTTCTAGTGATTCCACAATTGCAACAGCGCTTGGCACCCATTGTTTGACGGTTGGGGTTTTCAACATAACCATGACATCCGGTTTGCCGCTTGGCTGTTCTTTGGGGGGCAATAAGGAAAGATAGACGCGTTGCTCAACAGCAACACGATACTTTGGGCGTAACAACGGTGTAAGAAAATGTTGAAGGGCAACAATCAGGCTAGTATGACTTCTTCCCACAACCCACGCCGCTCCCAATAGGGGTCCATCCCTGGAAATGGTGTTGGCATATGACACTCCTCTTAATCACGAATTGCGTCATAACAGCATATACCATACACAACAAAAAATATTACGGCAATGGCACAAGCTTGGCTTGGCGCTGCTCGAAGTAGGTGAGGTACTTGATCCCGGCGGTGCGGGCAATCGACAAGGCGACATCGAGATGGCTGCCAACATCGACCGGTTTGTGGGCGTCAGAGCCGAGGGTGACCCGTTCGCCCCCCAGTTCGACATACCAACGGAGAATGTCGAGGTGGGGGGTCAGTACATTGACCCGTGATCGCAACGCCGAGGTATTGAGATCAAGCGCAATGCCGTGGCGGATACAGTTGCGCAAGACAGGACGAATCAAGTCTTCAAAATCGCCTGGGGCGTAGGGTCCATAGACGGCAAAGGCGGTGCGAATTGGCACATCAAAGTGGCTGAGGATATCAAAGCCGCCGTCGCGAGTCATCCGTTCCAGTTCGACAAAGAAAGAGCCATAGGCCAGATCGGCCTCGGTGCGTTTGAAATAATTGATGTCGAACATGCTGTCGAGGCCCACCCAATGCAGCGAGCCGAGGACGTAGTCAAATGGGAGGCGAGCCAGCATCTGTTGCGTCTCGGTGGGAAACAGATGGGGTTCCCCAACCTCAATGCCGGCACGGATAGTTAACTGTCCGGCGAAGTGGCTACGGCACCGTTCCAGTTCAGCCCACCACGGCTCAGGTCGAAACCAGTCGCGACAAGGTTCACCGGCATGAAGATCAAAGTGTTCGCTAAAGCCGATTTCAGGGATGCCTTGCAGAATTGCACTGCGGCACATCTCGCCCATCTCGGCTCTACAGTCACAAGAAAAATTGGAGTGCATGTGGTAATCGTGCATGATGGGGCTGTTGCTCCGCTCCCGTTCTCGCCATTGCCATATCTATGTGCAGGCTGAGGTTTACAATCGCCAACCAAAATTGTCTCTAGTTAGATTATTATACTGTAAATTCAATAAAGCAGAAAAGCGGGGATTAGCGGAAAAGGGTAATCCCGTTCAGTAACAGCGGCAGCCCATGCACTAGGGGAAATGTAGAAGCCAGCGGACGGCCCATCGAGAAACAATACCAGTGGGCTCCCGTCTCCCAGTTTAGGCGAGGAACTGTCGTGCGCATCACGGTTCCCTCCCTTCTCAGGGGAGCGCGCCTAAGAGGCAACCGCTCCTAGGCGCGGGAGGGGTTCGTAGTACCAAAAGTGGGAATATTTTACTTGGCAGTCAGGGGCAGTTCAATAGAAAAGGTGCTTCCGCGGTTGAGTTCGCTTTCTACCTTGATCGACCCGCGGTGACGGTCCACACAATTTTTGACAATGCTTAACCCGAGGCCCGTCCCCCGTATATGTTTTGCATTATCAGCCCGATAGAGTGGGTCGAAAAGGTGGGGTAAACTTTCAGCCGGGATGCCAATACCCTGGTCTTGGATATGCAGGGTAAAGGTATCAATACCTTCGGTCAAGGTAATGATGACCTCCGAGCCGGCGGGGGAATATTTTAAGGCGTTAGCAATCAAATTACTGAGCAATTGTCGCAACAACTTGGGATCAACTGCCGTTGGACGACTCAACCCATTATGAAACGTTAGGTTGTGCGCATTCTGGTCAATCAAACGATATTCTTCAATAATCGCCTCGATAAAGGGCGCCAACGCAATTGGCTCTGGTTTATAAGCCAGATAACCGCTTTCCAGCTCGGCAATGATCAACATATCATCCAACATTTGGATCAACGAATGAACAGCGCCGTCGATCCGGTTGAGCACCTGCTGTTGGCGGGCAGAGGGCAGGCGGTCGGCATAGTTGCGAATGACGCTGGAACTCATCAAAATGGTGGCTAATGGGTTACGAAAGTCATGGGAAAAGAGCGCGATCAGGCGCGATTTAAGTAAGTGTTGCTTACGCTCATGATTTAAAGCGCTGTTGAGTATCGCAATGTCATGTTGTCCCTGTTGCGTTTGCACCACTTTTCTTTGTAGTCTGGTCTGAATTGCCCCTAACACCTCATCAAGGGTAAAGGGTTTTGTCAGGTAATCATCGGCGCCCAGGCTCATTCCCTTGCGTAATGACTCTCGGTCTGCGGCTGCCGTAAGAAAGATAAAGGGTGTGGTCGCGTGTTTTTGATCGGCGCGCACTTCAATGAGGACTTCGTAGCCATCCATCTGTGGCATAGTAATATCACAAAGGATGAGATCAGGGTTTTCTTGTTCGACAGCGGCTAAGCCCAGCCGACCATTGGCAGCAGTAATGGTTTCGTAGCCCTCAAATTGCAACCAATCCCTTACCTCATCACGAATTTGGGGTTCATCTTCAATTACCAGAATTTTCACGCTGATCACCTACTTTTTTACTGCTTTAGGAAGAGTTACCGTAAAGGTTGTGCCAACATTAACCTGGCTCGTTACTGTAATTGTGCCGCCGTGCAGGTCAACTGCTTGTTTAGTAATGCTTAAACCCAAACCGGTCCCCGAAATGACACCCACGTTCGTAGCGCGATGAAAGGGTTCAAAGAGACGCTGTAGATCAGTGGCCGGAATGCCAATGCCGTGATCGGTCACTTGCAACACAACCAGATCATCACGCTGGATCAAATCAACCTGGATGGTTTGTTCTTCCGAGGAATACTTTAAAGCGTTGGAAATCAGGTTGCTGATGACCTGACGCATTAGGCGTACATCAAAATCGACCAACAGGGCCGGCGTCTTGCACATATAGACGATACGCCCGCGATTGGTGGCCTGACTTTCAAATTCCTCAATAATCTCTTGACAGAAATGCGCTAATTCGCCTTGTGTTGGCGCAAATTCCACACGTCCGGCCTGAATGCGGGCAAGTTGCAGCACATCTTCCATAATATCTTTCATGTGGACAACTTGCTGGCGAATCTTATCCAGGCGACTATCGATTTGGGCCGCATTCATCTTCTCGCGGTAGAAGGTGAGCGTTTCTGTCGTTGCTAAAATAGCGGCTAAGGGGGTGCGAAATTCATGGGAAGCCATCGAAACAAAGCGCGACTTCAGTTCACCCAACTCTTTTTCCTGCGCCAAGGCTAACTTTAAGGCCGTTTCGGTTTGTTGCCGTTCGGTGCGATCGATGATAAAACTCATGATCAACGGCGTGGAACGCATCTCAATATAGCTCAATTGGAGATCAATCGGAAAGACCGTGCCATCTTTACGCCGCGCCGACAGTTCCATCAAGGTCGCTCGCCGTTTTTCCGGTGTGGTTACATAAATCGCACGATGGTGCCGATGATCAGGTCGTGCAGTTTCCGGGACAAGCAACTCGACGAACTGCCCAATCAATTCCTGCCGCCCATAGCCGAGCAGTTTTTCGGCCTGCTGATTCACCAAGACAATTGTGCCATTCACATCCGTAATAATGGCGGCGATGGGCGCCGATTCGGTAAATTGGCGGAATTTCTCCTCACTTGCCCGTAAAGCTGATTCGGCTTCCTTACGCGCCGTAATATCAACATAGCTCCCCAACACGCCAATGATGGTGTTCTCTTCATTGCGCAGGGGCAATTTACTGGTTTGGATGACCAGATGCTTCCCCGTAGCCGTTAGTAAGGTCTCTTCATAGGACGCTTTGGCTGCACCACTGGTCATCACGGCCAGATCAGCTTGCTTAAAGGCGCTAGCTTCACTTGCCTGCCAGGGCAGATCGGCATCTTGCAAGCCCACAATATCCGTGGTGTGTAGCAAACCGGCATCTTCGGCAAAGAGCCGGTTGCAGCCTAGATAAGCAGAGTTGCGATCCTTCCAGAAAACCCGAACCGGGATCGTGTCCAGCACAAGTTGGAGCATCTTTTGGGAGGCGCGCAATTGTTGCTCGCGCTGCCGCAATGCCTCTTCGGTCGCTTTGATTTGACTAATGTCGTGGGTAATGCCCACGAGACCAATCAGTTCACCCTTCACACTGCGCAAGGGTACTTTGGTTGTCAAAGCCCAAATCTCACGACCATCCTGAGCAAGGGAGCGTTCTTCTGTTTCCCAGATTGGTTGGCCGGTCTGAAAAAGCTGTTCTTCATCAGCGTAGAACTTGGCGGCCATGGCCGGTGGGCAGAGGGCAAAATCGTCTTTGCCCAAGGCGAAGGCGGGCGTACCAACACCAAGCGACTGGGCGTGCGCCACATTGTTAACAACAATCCGGTGCTGCAAATCTTTAACATAGAGATAGGCCGGCACAACGTCAATTAAGGTGCGCAATAAGTTACGCTCTTCGGCAATAGCCAACTCGGCATGTTTGCGCTCAGTAATGTCGCGAATAATGCAGACAAGGCTTGTGACAGCCTTTTCTGAGCGATTTACCGGCGCAATTCCAATTTCAACATTGGCGCTGCTCCCGTTGGCATAGCTCGTTTGCCCCTCAACATGACGGGTTTGGTTCGTTTGTACAACCTCGTCAAGCAGCGCAGCCAAATCTACAGTAGCACTAGTTTGATAGAAGTCCGTCAATTTTTTACCAACCACAGCATTGGGCGGCAACGCAAAGAGCAGAGCGAAGGTTTCATTCGCTTGTTGAATGCCATCGTGCAGATCCAGTAGCAAAATTGCGTCGCCGCTATGGTTAAAAATCGCTTCCAGCCGATTCTTGACTTTCTCTAATTCCGCGGTGCGTTCGACCACGCGCGCTTCCAACAAATTATTGGCTTCTTGCAAAGCGGCCTTTGCGCGCTCGCGTTCCGTAATATCGGTGACAATCGAATAGAGCAACCGTTGCCCTGCAATTTCGACTGGCCCGGTAAACACTTCGACATGGCGGGGCTGACCATCAGCGCCACGGTGGATAAATTCGCACGATAACATCTGGGCATCAACCGCTTTTGCCATCTTTGCTTTCACTTCTGTCTGGGGAGAAAGGTTGACATCAAAGATGGTGAGGGTGCGCAGGTGTGCAGGATCATAGCCATAATAACGCCCGGCTGCCGGGTTCGCATCGACAATGCGCGCTGTTACGGGATCAATAATTAACTTAGGCAAACCGTGCATTTCAAACATCTGACGATAGCGCTGTTCGCTCGCCCGTAGATCAGCTTCCGCTTGTTTCTGTTGGGTAATGTCAAAACCCACACATTGGATTTCAGTAACCGCCCCATGCTCATCTTGGATGGCAATAAATTCCCAGAAAGTCCAGATATAGTCACCATTCTGGATTGGTTTGCGCACCTCGACTTGCACCGGCGTACCAACTTGCGCCATACATTGCGCCACGACCGTGGCCACTTTGTCGTGGTCATCGGGCAGAATCATGGCTAACGCCGACATACCAAGCAAGGAAGGCGCCACCCAACCAAATTGGGCGGCATAGCGATTGTTATAATAGCTAATGTTACCGCTCCTGTCGACCCGAATATTGAAGGCCGTTTGGGAATTGATCAGGGAGCGTAGATAGGTTTCGCTTTGACGCAGCGCCTCTTCAGCCTCTTTACGCGCCGTAATATCACGCGCACTATCATTCACGCGAATCGGACAGCCTTGTTCATCATAATTGACCCAAGCCCGCCGCTGTAACCAACGAATACGACCATCGGGTAAAATCATCCGATGTTCCAGTTCAACAAAGCCTTCACTTAAAGCCTTTTCCATTGCGGCCAGGCTCTTTGGCAGATCATCCGGGTGTACAACCTGTTTGAAAAAGAACGGATCATCCAGGAAAGGTTGGAGAGGATAGCCAAAGATACGTTCATAAGCGCTACTTACATAAATAGGCTGCCGATCCGGCAGGGAAAGCGACAGGACAGCATCTTCCATTGTATTGAGAATGCTATTGAGTTGTTCTTGTGACACCTCTAGATCATTTTTGACCGCCTGGAGTTGTTGAACCTGACGCTCTTGCTCGGTAATATCACGGATGGTAGCCATTTGTGACAGGTTAAGGGTTAGGGAAAATTGTCAAACTGAGAGACGAATAGTAATGTGAACGGATGAGTA
>JAPKMW010000162.1 GCA_026645575.1 Caldilineaceae bacterium | reverse complement strand
GCTTGTTTTGCATGTTTTCCATGACGCTAGTTTAGCATCACTCGCTCTCATTACAAACTTGTGCGTTTATCAGTAAAACAGACAACCACTTGTGCCGTAGGACAGTGTGACAGTGTGTACTGCCTGGCTAATTTACTGTTTTACTGACGCACTGTCCTCCTGACCTACTGCAACTGCGGCCCAATGTACAGCGTAGGAATCAGTGCATTAAGCAGCAACAGCAACAGAAAAGGCGCCAGCCAGGCCAACGTCCGCAAACCATGACGGAGGAAGGCGGGTACAGGTTGCGCCCAGAACGCATGAACGCGGGACGGCAACCAGCGGAGGATGTAACCCTCGGTGCCAATGAAGAGAAAAGGCTGACCGAGCAACAAGAGTGCCGTTAGCCCAATCGTCAACAGTGTCCATTTATTCAGACCACCTGTTACCATGCCGGCAACAACGAGCGCACCTGCCAACACCAAAGCCAGAAAACCGGTAATCAGACCCTGCAAAGGGCGCATCACTTCGCGCCAGCCCAAGGCGACAAAGGTGCTGATGGGCAACAGCCCCCAGAAGAAGTAACGCCCCTGATGTTGCACAAACTTCGCGTTGTACCAGACATAGCCCGCCGCCACCGCCACCACAATCAACCCAAAGAAGAAAAGCACCCAGCGCTGATAGTCATCTATATCGGTGTCCGGCTTACCGGAAATCAGGCGAATCAGCGTCCAAAGCAAGCCCAGAAAGAGGATGCCGGTGAAGATCAACATGGCGGTGTAGACCCGCTCATCCATAAAAACGCCCATCCAGCCAAAGACCCCCCAGAAGCTCTGAAAGGTAAAGCGGAAAGCGCGTTCGCTGTAGTTCATAAAGCCGTGGGTGTTGATCCAGTCGCTGGTGCGTGGCTGGCCGATCACCACCTCATCGTGCCAGGTCAACCCCAAAAAGTCAAGCCCGCCGTAGAGTTGCAAATTGCGCAGCCAGAACGGCAAGCCCAGGAGAAAGGCTGGAATTAAGACCCACAGCGATAGCCGCACCCCTGCCCAAAGCTGCGTCCACCGCCACTCCTGCCGCCAGATCGTGACCACAATCCCCAGAAAGGTTAGCGGGATAAAGAGATAAGCATAGACTTTGGTCAATAGGCCCAACCCCAACACAATACCTAACAAGAGCAATTGCCGGTGACTGTGGCTGCTATCGGCACTCCCTGGCGCCAGAAATTGATCCCGGCTCCACCGCAGCAGGAGTGCAAGCTGCGCCACCAGGAGCAACTCCGCCAACGTATCATTGGTGACGGCGGCGGTCACGGCGACGTGCATAGGCAGAAAAGCGGCAAAAGCGGTGGCGCCCAGCACAACCAGCGGTTTGTCGGGGAAAACAAGATTCAGGTTGTAGTAAAAGAGCAGTAGAATGCCAATGCCCAAAGCAACGCCCAAAAGGCGCAACGTCAGTAAATTGCCATCACTCAGACGGTAAACCAGGGCGCCGAGCAGGTAATAGAGCGGCGGTTGGTAGCTTTCATAGCGCAGACAATCAATCCCCACTTGTGGCGGAAACTTGTTGCTGACCAGGTACTCCATACACTTCTGGTTATAATCCTCACGCTGGAGAACGGGCAACTGCCCCTGGGTCGCGATATGGGCAATGTAGTTGTAGTGCGCCGGTTCATCGGGCGCTTGCCAGGCAGGAGTTTGGCGAGCAAAGTTGATAGCAACGAACAGATAACCCACCAGAATCAGCAACAGCCAAAGCTGGGGACGATGGATATAATGCCGATCTAATTCCGGTGGCGTCGTCACAGTCGCTGGGAATGCTTTCGTTGGTGTCGCTTCATAAAGACTAACGTCTTTACTACCCATTGGCCGCGCCCCCGCCGAGCTTTTCTGTCATAATGGCTTCGTCGAGTTTGGTAAAGAGCGCCTTGGGTTCCTGGAGCGCCTGCCCTGCCGGCAACGGTTCTGCCACCCAACGGCCACTAGCGCTGCTATGGTCATAGCGCAATGCCTGGTGTTGGCCGCGAGCATCGGGAACAATTTCGGTGTATTGACGGCCCCAGAGCGGTTGGGTATAACCGAACATCGCATGAAGTTGTTCACTACTGTGCGGTAAAATCGGCCCCCACATGAGCTTTAGCCAATCAATCGCTTGCAGCGCGACATAGACCGCTGTGGCCGCCGCCGCCCGGTCTTCGTTGATCAGCTTCCAAGGCGCCTTGTCATTCAAATATTGGTTGACCCGCTGGCTTAAGCGGCGCGTCTCTTGCAGGGCCGCCTTCAACTTGACGCCGTTGTACAACTCGCCGACGGTGACAAAACCGGCCTTGATCTCATCCAGCAACGCCTGGTCGGCGGCATCGAACGGGCCGGGGACGGGAATCACGCCATCAAAGCGCTTGTAGGCAAAGCCCAACATGCGGTTGACCAGATTGCCCCAATTGGCGACCAGCTCATTGTTGATGCGCTCCATGAAATCCTGCCAGGTGAACTCAACATCGGCGGTCTCTGGCGCCTGGGCGGTGAGGACATAGCGCACGGCGTCGGCCTGGAACTGGCGCAAAATCCAGTTAAAGCCGATCACATTGCCACGGCTGGTGCTAAACTTGCCGCCATGCAGGTTCAAATATTCGTTGGCCGGCACATCATAGGGCAGGTTGAGTTGTTCGCTATTGCCGTCATTGTACCCGATCAACATCCCCGGCCAGATGATGGTGTGAAAGGGAATGTTGTCCTTGCCGATAAAATTGTAAATGAGCGCTTCAGGATTGACTTTGGCGTCCCACCATTCACGCCAGGCGTCTTCGTCCCCCACCAGTTTGGCCCACTCGACCGCCGCGCTCAAGTAACCGATGACAGCGTCGTACCAGACGTAGATGCGCTTGTTCTCGTAGCCGGGCAATGGGATGGTCACGCCCCAGTCGATGTCGCGGGTGATGGGGCGGCCGCGTAGCTCTTCCAGCTTCAGTTGACCACGGGTAAAGTTCAACACGTTGGGGCGCCAATGTTCTTTGCCTTGCTGAATCCAGTCGAGCAGCGGCTGGTTGAGCTTGCCCATGTCGAGGAAGAAATGTTCGGTGGTGCGCACTTCCAGGTTAGTGTTGCCGGTGATCTTGGAGCGGGGGTTCTTCAATTCGAGGGCGTCGTAAATGCGGCCACAGTTATCGCACTGGTCGCCACGCGCATCGGGGTAGCCACAGAAGGGACAGGTTCCTTCCACATACCGGTCCGCCAGGAAGCGACCAGCTTGTGGGTCAAACCATTGCTGCTGCTCCGCTTTGTAGACATAGCCCGCTTCCAGGTGGCGCAGGAAGAGTTTCTGGGTGACATCCCAGTGGTTCTGCGTATCGGTATGGGTATAAAGGTCAAAAGTCAGCCCCATGGCCAGACAACCTTCGACAAACATTCCGTGGTATTTATCAACAACCGCCGCCGGCGTCAATCCTTCGGCATCCGCCTTGAGCATAATCGGCGTGCCATGCGTATCCGAGCCGCTGACCATCAGCACCTCATTGCCGATCATCCGTTGAAAGCGCGCAAAAATATCGGGCGGCAAATAGGCCCCGGCAATCTGTCCGATATGCTTTTCGCCATTGACATAGGGCCAGGCGACCCCCACCAGCACTTTTTTCGACGTTGTTGACATACCCATTCCTCAATAACAGTAGTTTGTTCATCGTCCTAAAATAACCGAGAGAAGTTGATATTGGGTAATGGATATTAATTTCAAGGTACATCACTCGCTACCCAATATCTAATATCCAATATCAATTGTATTTCTTGACGATGGCTCACTCACCGGCTAGATAACCGATGAGCAACATAATGGCATAGAGCAAAAGAAAAAAGAAGAGGCCGCCAGTCATACAGGCCACCCCTAGCAGCGCCGCCGCCCGCCCATAGAAGAACCAGATCAGGCCACCGCCCACCAGATAGAGCAAGACAAAAAAGGCGACTATCAAACGCCCTTCCGTACTGCGCGCAAAACGGCGAGCATCAAAGCTGGATCGACGCATAGGAGGCATTATAGCGTTTGTCAGGGGGAAGTGCAAGGTGGATGGTGGATGGTGGATAGTGGATAGTTACGAGTTACGAGTTACGAGTTACGAGTTACGAGTTACGGGGTGTGTCGTAATTCGTAACTTCACGGTTTCCACCACCGATGACTATTGTAATCGAAGCGCCAGGCGTATGGCGCAAGTTCTTGCCAGGCGGTGGGGTAAGCCCAGTATTTGAATTGACCGCTGATGAGGATATAGGGTAAATCTGCGGCGATCTGTTGTTGCACCTGGCGGTAGAGTTTGCCGCGCACAGCGGTGTCACAGATTGGCTCTGTGCGCGCCTCCTCAAGCCACTCGTCAACCTGGGGGTTTTGGTAGCTGACAAAGTTGGCGCCGTTGCCGGGGGCGTCGTAGCGGCTGTGCCAGAAATCGCTGTTGGCCGGCTCCGGCCCCAAATTGTCCCAGCCGATCAAGACCATGTCATATTGTTGGCGCAGGAGGCGGTCGGCGACGGCGTCAAAGGGCTGTTGTTCAAACCGGATGTCGATGCCGATGGCTTTCCATTGTTGGGCCAGCAACAGGGCCAGTTGGGTGCGCAAATCGTTATCGCTATTGGTCAGGAGTGAAAGGCTTAAGGGCATCCCGCCGCGATCACGCACGCCGTCACCGTCACTATCACGCCAGGCCAACTCATCAAGTAAACGTTGGGCTTGCGTCGGATCATAAGCTGGCGTCGGCAGGTCAGCATTGTAGGCCCACGGGATAATCGGCAACAGGTAGGAGTGCAGCGGCTCTACCGTTGGGCCGCCCGTCTCACGTAACAAGCGTTCATAATCAATGGCTTGGGCCAGCGCCAGACGCATGCGGCGGTCGCCAAGCAGCGGGTGAGGCTCCTGCGGCAAGCGCACCCCATCGGCGTTGCGACCAGCTTGCGGCTGCCCACTGTTCGCCAGATTTAGCGCCACAAAGGTCAGACTGTCGGCCAACGCTGAATAGAGTGTCAGACCGGGTTGCGCCTGCGCCTGGGTGACCTGGCTTGGCGCCAATTCTAGCCAATCCGCCGTGCCATCGATCAACGCTTGCAGTTGGGCGATGGGATCAGGGATGACTTGCAATTCCCAGCGATCCAACCGCGGCGCACCTTCCCAATAGGCGGTGTTGCGCACCAGCGTAATGCGCCGACCGGGAATCCAGTCAATAAAAAGAAAAGGGCCGGCGCTCACTTGTGGTCGCAGATTCGGATCGGCCAGTGGCTCGGCACTCCAGCCTTCATAAAGATGGCTGGGCAGGATGGGTTGATTCAACGCTTGCAAAATGGCGCAATCCGGCTCGGTCAGTTGCAGCAGTAACTGGCGGTCATCCACCGTCTCAATGGCGCTGATTTTGGCAAAGTTCAGGCGATAGACGCTCTTTACCGCCGGATCGCGAATGGCGTCGTAGGTAAACTTGACATCACGGGCTAGCACCGGCGTCCCATCACTCCACTGGATGTCGTCGCGCAGGGTAAAAATAATGGTGCGTCCCGCATCAGCAAATTCCCAGCGTGCGGCCAGACCACGCCCCACCGTTGGGGCGCCGGAAGCCGGATCTTGATCAATGAGGACGGGATAGATTTTTTGAAAGACCGCCCGGCTAGTTGGATTGGTGGTGAGCAGGGGGTTGAGTGTATCGGCATCGCGCGCCACAATCTGGACAAAAACGCCGCCCGATGTCGGCGTCTCCGCTTGCCCAAAAGTGTCGGTAGCGGTTGTGGTCGTCGTGGACGGGGATGCCACAATCGCCGTGGCGCCACTGTCCGCCCCCATTGCATGGTTCGTACTCGACGCCGTTGCCGAGGTCGGATCCCCAATCGGTTGGAGCAGGCGGCGTAGGCCAACAAACAGCACTAACACCACACAGCACGCCAGAACGGCGTAGAAAAACTTTGAATTGATCATCTCTTGGCGAGAGGAATTCTGGTTATCATGACTGGATTGATCAAGGCGCAGATGCGTCTTGACAAGATAAGCCTACAATGAAATCGCCAAGATGACAAATTGTCCGACAGCGCGTAAGTAGGGCGTGCGTTGCACGGACCACCAATAGTTGCATGATTGCAACGCACGCCCTACCCCCTTAACGCTTATTCTTGAGCATCGGGTCAAGTGCGTCGCGCAGCCCGTCGCCGATCAGATAGATTGAGAGGGTAGTGAAAAAGATGAAGATGCCCGGCGCCAACACCAGCCACGGCGCATTGGTAAAATTGCCCAGCGAACCTTCCATCATATTGCCCCAACTGGGGAGGGGTGGACCGATGCCAACCCCCAGATAACTCAGGCCCGCTTCGGCAATAATGGCGCCGGCAATATTGAAGATGGCCGAAACAATCACAATCGACGCAATGTTGGGGAGGATGTGTTGGAACATAATGCGCCAACTGGAACTGCCGACGGCGCGGCTGGCATAGATAAAGTCGCGCTCACGCACCGAAAAGATCTGGCCGCGAATCAGGCGCGACAAGCCCATCCAGCCAAAGAGGCCGATGAGCAAGGCCAATCCCTCCGGTCCCGGCGAAAAGATACGCGAGAGGATGATCAACAGAAAGAGCAGGGGAATGCTACTCAAGGTCATGATAATGGCGTTGATAATATCATCAATAAAGGTGGCGGCATAGTAGCCGCTAATCAACCCCATCACCACCCCCAGCGTTAACGAAACGCCGGCCACATAGAGGCCAATGCGCAGGGAGATGCGCCCGCCATAGATGCCGCGCGTCAAGACATCGCGCCCGGCCTCGTCGGTGCCCAGCCAGTGACATTTCCCCAATTCCGCTTGGAAACATTGACCAATGCCCTGCATTGAGCTACTCATCATGTCGCCCCAAAGCGACCAGTGGCAGCTCCCTTCCCCTTGGCAGGTGCGTGTAAACGCTTGAAAAAGCGGCCATGCTTCCTGCGCCCAGGTTGGCGGCTTGCTGCGCATCCGCAAATTTGTATCGGTCGGGTCAAAGCCGAGGACATTGGCCCCAATCCACGGCGCGGCCAGGGAAATGCCGATGATAAAGAGCAGCAACCCAATCGCAAAGAGGGTCAGCTTATCGTGATAGAGCGCTGACCCCACCATGCCCCAATAGCTTTGCTCTTTGACTTCACGCATCAAGCCCTGGCGGGATGACGCAGGACGCGCAATACTTTGTGCCATAACTTATGCCACTATCTTACTCGTACCGAACGCGTGGATCAACAACGCTGTAAAGAATATCGACCAACAGCACGCCAATAATCCCTAGAAAGGAGCTGATAACAAAGAGCGCCATCATCACCGGGTAATCACGGGCGTTGATGGCATTAATGGTCAAACGGCCCATACCGGGCCACGAAAAGACAATTTCAAAGAGCACTGACCCCGACAGGATCAACAAGAAGATGCCGCTCAACCCCGTGACAAAGGGCATCAGCGCATTGCGCAACACATGGCGCAGCAGCACCGTTTTGTTAGGTAACCCCTTGGCGCGTGCGGTGCGCACATAGTCCTGCCCCAGCACATCAAGCATTTCAAAGCGCAAAATGCGTGAAAAGCCAATCCAACCACTAATGGCGCTGACTGTTGCCGGCAGGATCAGATGGTGGAGACGGTCCAGGAGCGAGCCGTCGCCAATATCTTCCATCCCGCCCAGCGGCACGAGGCCAAAATAGCCGCCCAGCACAATCAAGAGCAGCAGGCCAATCCACCACTCCGGTACGGTGCTGATGATGACAGTGCCGATACGAATCACATTATCGGGCCACCGGCTGCGATAGAAGGCTGAGATGATCCCTAGTGGCACACCGATAACGATACTAATGATCAGGCTGGAAAAGGCAAGCAAAAAGGTTGCTGGAATGCGCTCGGCGATCACATCGAGGACGGAGCGCCCCTTGAATGAGAAGGAACGCCCAAAGTCCAGGCGAATAATGCCCCGGCTACAGCGGTCGGCCTCCGTTAAGCAGCGTCCGCTTCGCCAGTAATCACTCGCGGGCAGCCAGTCTTCCCCCAAAGCCCAGGAAATATATTGCACGGGCACTGTCCGATCCAGGCCATAGGTGCGGGTCAGCCGATCAATGTCGGCCTGCGACCGGCGTGGATCGTCATCTAGGAATTGCAGTGGTCCGCCCGGCGCCAGTTGATAGACCGTAAAGCCGATCAAGGTGGAGATCCAGAGCAAGACCACGGATTGTAAACTGCGGCGAATAATATAGCGGGCCATAGGTGTGATTCGTGTTGCGTGTTACGTGTTGCGTGCGTTCAGCACTAGGCTTCACGGTTCACGCAACACGCAACATAGTTTATCTACGGTGTCTCTTCAATGTACCAATCTTCCGAATTCCAGCCAATGCCCAGAGCGGTCGGCTGGATGCCCTGGATGCGGTTGTTCTGACCGCTCCAAGATTTCTGGTAGTAGAGGAAGATGTAGGGCGACTCCTCGGCAATGATCCGTTGCACTTCTTGATATTTCTGTTTGCGGATCTCATTGTCGTAAGTCGCGCCCCCTTCGGTAAAGATCTGTTCGACCTCTTTGTTGATATAGGCCACCGAGTTCAGATCGGGAATGCTCTCCTCGGCCCAAATGGTGTACATGATATGTGGCTCAATGGTTGCCCGCCACCCGCCGATGAACAGGTCCCAGTCGGGTTCGGTTGCGTGAATCGCATCAAGGAAGCTTGCCCACTCTAACGCCTGCACCTCGACATTAATCCCAATATCACCGAGCATATCTTGCACCGTCACCGCGATGAGTTCACGCACCTTGCTGGTGTTTGGACCATAGATCAGCTTTAGCGTTAGTTGTTCACCATTGGCGTCAACCAGCTTGTCCTCTTGCAATGTATAACCAGCTTCGCTAAAGGCAGCTAAGGCTTTGTCCGTATCAAAATCATAGCAAGGCACATCCGGGTTATAGACCCAGGAGGTTTCCGGGAAAACCGAACAGAGGCGCTTGGCCTGGCCGAGCATCACTTCATCGGTAAGCAATTGCTTATCAACGGCATAGCTGAGACCGTGACGCACATTGATATCGTGAGTGGCAAAGCCTTCACGCATATTCAACCCAATGTAGGACCAACTCGCCGCCGCCGGCCACCATTCATAAACGGATACATTGTCAAGCTGGCGCGCCTCTTCCAAATTCTCCGGGTTAATCGTGCCGGTGTCGCTCTCGCCGCTCTTCAACTTTTGATAGGCCACATCCTGATCCGGCACGATTTCGGTCACATAGCGGTCGAAGTTAGGCCGGCCCTGATACCAGTAATTCTCATTGGCCTCGAAGATAACATATTGATCGCGCTTCCATTCCACCAGCTTGTAAGGGCCGGAAACAACGGTGGGCTGATTGATCTCCGGGTTCTTTTCCGGATCGCCCCAATCCAGCTTTTCCCAGACATGTTTGGGCAACGGGGTGATCAAGCCCGACATCTGACCTAAGGCTGGGGCATAGACTTCACCGATCTTGATTTCCAGCGTGTAATCATCGATCGCTTCGTAGGAGGTAATGAAGTCGAGTTGCGAGAGGTAGGGAAATTCATTGTCAGGGTTTTTGGCCTGGTCATAGGTCCATTTAAAGTCCTGCGCGGTAATAGGAGCGCCGTCACTCCATTGCATATTCTGGCGCAACTTGAAGGTGAAGGTCAGCCCATCTTCGGCAATGGTGTAACTTTCTGCCATGTTGGGAATATACTCCAACGTGTTCTCGTCCAGCCGCAGCAAACCGCCGGTATAGACCATGCCTTGATAGCCGCTAGAAGCAGTATCGGTGGTCAAATAGGGATGGAAGCTGACGGCGTCCGAGGTGGAGACATCGCGATATTCACCACCATAGTTGGCGCGTGGAGTGCTGACATCCTCATCGCTGGTGACCGAAACTCCTCGGAGTTGGGTGGACTGTGCAGCCTGGGATTCTTGCACCGTCGTGGTGACTGCTTCCTGGCTGGCGACGGTCGCTTCTGGTGTGGCGGCTTCAGTGGCGGCGGCAACGGGTTCACTGCCGGTGGTAGGGGCCGCCGGTTGGGCGCACCCTGCCAATACCAACACGCCGATCAAGAGCAAGAACGGGAAAGTGCGTAACGACACTTTGGTTTTCATAAAGCTCCTTTCGATGCCATGTATACAAAAAATGTGTACAAAAGTAGTGAAGGTTCAATTGGTTATTTTGGATAACCAAGATAAGCCAAAGATGAAAATAATCTTATAAAACGCTAAATTGACATAAGCGCGCCTACCTACTTTTTCCCACGCAAGGTAGGATCCAAGGCGTCCCGTAACCCATCACCGATCAGCGAGAACGCAAGAACGGTAATGGTCGTCAGAAGACCAGGGCCAAACAGGAGGTGCAACCCTTGCAGTTCCTGGGTGACTGGGTCACGCTGGAAGACAAAGCTATTGGCGCGAAAGAGCATATTCCCCCAACTGGCCGTGGGCGGTTGGACACCCAGCCCCAAAAAGCTGAGGATCGATTCGGCCAGAATCAAGCCGCCAATGCTGTTGGCCGTTAGCACAATGACAATCGGAATACTATTGGGGATAATATGATGGGTGAGAATCCGGGCATTGCGCGCCCCCAATGCCCGCGCCGCATGGGTATAATCCAGTTCGCGCACCTTGAAAACATTGCCGCGCATAAAGCGGGCAATATCAAACCAGCCCAAAAAGCCAAGGGTCAGCGCCAGGATGAGCGGACTGGGCCGGAAGATCGCATTGATAATGACCAGGAGATAAATCGTCGGAATGGTCGTGACGGTGTTGATCACCCACATGACAAGATCATCGACCACACTGCCAAAGTAACCGGCAATGGCGCCGACCAGCACCCCTAGCACCAGCGAGATCGACGCCGCCGTCAGGGCAATGAGCAGGCTGATGCGGGCGCCATAAAGCAGGCGCGCCAGCAGATCGCGCCCCAGTTGGTCGGTGCCGAGCCAATGCACCACGCCTCCTGCTTTCCCCAACATCAATGGCGCCGTCATTGGATCACGACCCAGTTGCCATTGGATATAGGGAACGATGTAGGGCTGTTGATAGGCATTAGCAGCATTGGTTAGGTTCGATTCAACGCCTAAGGCGCTTGTGATCAAACCGGCGCCGGCGGCGGCCAACCCGACCAGCAAGACAAAGGCAAAGGCCAGTAACGTCAACTTATCCTTGCGCAGGGCGCGCCAAGCTGTCCCCCAATAAGAAAGCGATGGGCGTGACGCCTGGGCATCGTTGGTCAAGGCGCGCCCTAATGACGCCGAGGAAACGTGGGCTGATTTTACCGTCATTGCTTGCTCACCCTAGTCGCACACGCGGGTCAACAATCCCGTAGAAAATATCAGACATTAGATTGCCGATAATGGTCAAGGCGGCAAAAAACATGCCAGCGCCTAACACCATTGGGTAGTCATTCTGCCCAACGGCGGCCACGGTCATCCGCCCCATACCCGGCCAGCCGAAGACCGTCTCTGTCACCAGGGCGCCGGACAACACGCCGACGATGGCGGGACCGAGAATGGTCATTAAGGGAATCAGCGCGTTGCGCAGGGCGTGGACAAACCAAACATTGGTCGGGGCAATGCCTTTGGCGCGGGCCGTGCGCACATAATCGGTATGCAACACTTCCAGCGTTTCGGTGCGCATAATCCGGCTGAAACCGGCAATGCCGCCTAAGGCCAGGGTAAACGTGGGCAAAATGAGATGGCGCAAACGATCCAGCAGGTCAAATTCTTGATGTAAGGTCGCTGTCTGTCGCCCATTCGACGGCAAGAGACCTAACACGACGGCAAAGACCAGAATCATCATCAGGCCCACCCAGAAAATGGGGATAGACTGAAAGACCGAAGCGAGAAAGCGCACCAAATAATCAAAGGGCGAGCCGCGATAAACAGCCGCCAAGACGCCTAAAGGCACACCCACCACAAGGGAAAGCAGTAGACTGGCAATGCCCAGTTCCAGCGTGGCCGGCACCTTTTGGATCAGACGCTCCCAAACGGGTTCTTTCGTGTTGAAACTAGTGCCCAGGTCGCCGCGCAGAATGCCGCCCCCTTTGTTGCAGAAGGTCACATTGATGGCGGCGGCATAGGTACAACTGCTCTTCTCATTCGAGAACTCGGCTACATGATCACCAATGCGCAGGGCAACGCCTGTGAACCAGGTGATATACTGAATGACCGGCGATTGATCCAGCCCCAATTGCCGCCGCAAAATCTCCCGATCCTCAGCCTTGATCTTCGGGTCAAAGGTGCGCTTCATGATCGGGTCGCCCGGCGCTGCCGAGACCAGGGCAAAACTAATAATGCTAATGCCAAACAGGGTTGGGATCGCCTGCAAGAGGCGGCGGATAATGTAGCGGAACATAGGTGTACTTTGTGAAATGTGTTACATGATTCATTGCCTTCGACAAACTCAGGCAACGAATCATGTAACACGAAAACGTATTACTGACTCAACGACCACTGATGGACATTATAGTAGAACGACCACGGACCAGGTTCAATGCCTTGCCACTTAGTCGTGTAGGCTGTATTGCCTACAGTACCAGAAACAAAGACGTAAGGAATATCGTTGTGGATGATCTCTTGAATCTTCTTGTAAGCTGGAGCGCGCTCTTCCGTTGCACAACCAGGAACAGAAACGCCTTGTTGCAGCAATTCATCGATCTCAGGGTTGTGATAGCTGGTAAAATTGAAACCGCTGCCGGGCGTATCAAACTTGGTATGCCAAAAGGCATCATCATTCGGGTCGGTACCTAAGCTGGTCCAGCCAATGATGACCATGTCATAGGTCTGCCCCAACATTTGTTCAACCATCACACCAAAGTCCATCGCCTGGAAATCGATCGCGAAACCAACCTGTCCCAGTTGATCTTGCACCAACGTTCCCAAGTCTTCGCGCGCTGTGTTGCCTGCATTCGTGATAAGAGACAAGGCAAGCTTGTTGCCATCCTTCTCACGCACACCGTCGCCATCGCTGTCAACCCAGCCGGCTTCTTCCAGCAGTTGCTTGGCAGTTTCCAAGTCGTAGGCATAAGGCTCAAGGGCGTCGTTAAAGGCCCACGGCACAGCCGGCAATACATTGGCCGGGATCTGGTAGCCTTGGCCCAAGTAAACCTGATCGATAATCGTCTGATAATCCAGACTGTGAGCAATCGCTTTCCGCACATTGAGATCACCCAATATGGGGTGTGGTTCCTGCTCGATCAAATTGCCGTTCTCATCAACACCTGGTTGAGGATTAGCGGGGTTGGCTAAGTTCAGACCAATATAAGAGTAGCCGTCATCTTTGTAATTGTAAATCTTGGTATCGGGAATAGTTTGCGCCGTTGCTAACTGGTTTGGCTGTACAGTCATGGTGTCGATTTCACCTGCCTGCATTTGCGCCAGGTGAGCGCCGGGGTCCGGCACGACTTTGAAGATCATGCCTTCCATATTGGGCGCACCTTCCCAGTATTGCTCATTACGGGTCAGGGTTAGATTGTCATCGCGCGTCCAGGTATTGAAGACAAAAGGGCCAGCGCTAACCGGCGGCGCTTCGTTATAATCATTCTCCATAATGTCGCTAAAGTCAGCGGCGTACAGGTGGCTGGGCAACCAGCCGATCCCTAAGTTGCCGAAACCATCACAGCGCACTTCACTGAATTTTACCACAATGGTCAGCGGATCAGGTGTTTCAATGCTCTCAATGCCTTCCAACAAACTCTTGCGCGGCGTCTCCACTTTGTCGCTGGCAATAGCATCGTAAGTGTACTTGAAGTCAGCCGCATCGATCGGGTCGCCGTCGCTCCAAACCACGCCATCACGCAGCTTGAAGGTCCAGGTTAAGCCATCTTCAGAGACTTCCCAACTTTCCGACATGGAGCCATCCGGCGTAAACTCGCCACTGAAGGGATCTTGTCCAATCAAGCCAGGGAAAAGCATGTCATTGACGTCGCTACTTGCATCTTCCGAAGATAGAATGGGATTGAGCAACTCGGCGTCGGCAAAGCTTACCCGCTGCCAGATGCCGCCCTGTTGCGCTTCAGTAGGGGCCGACGCATCACCACCAGTTGTGGCTTCCTGCCCGGCAGCTTTGGTTGGGGCCGGCGCGTCACCGGGTGCTATTGGCACCGGCTGTGCACAACCGGCCAGGATCAGCGCCCCAGCAACGACTGGACTTAGCCAGGAAATCAATTTTTTCATGCGTCACTCCTTTGTTTAGAATTGGTTCGTTGGGTAGTTGGTAGATTCTTTGGTTTCGACAAGCTCAACCAAAGAATCTACCAACTACCTCTTGCGCACAAGTTGTGCGTTACGATGAGATACTTTCTTGGTGGATGACGGCTGGACGCAATTGCGCCGTCCCCCCCACCGACTCCACAAAATGACAGGCAGCCCAGTGGCCGGGCGCTTTTTGTTCCAGTGGAGGTACTTCCTGTTTACAGATGTCGGCGGCAAAGGGGCAGCGGGTATGAAAGCGGCAACCGCTGGGCGGGTTGATGGGCGAGGGAATTTCGCCGCGCAACATAATCCGTTGGCGCTTGCGCCCCGGCTTGGCAATCGGAATCGCCGAGAGCAGTGCTTGAGTGTAGGGGTGCAATGGGTTATGGTACAATTCCTGGCGGTTTGTGACTTCGACCAATGACCCCAGATACATGACGCCGACCCGGTCGCTGATATGTTCGACCACGCTCAAGTTGTGGGCAATGAAGAGATAGGTCAGCCCAAATTCGTGCGACAGTTCGCGCAGCAAGTTGAGGATCTGCGACTGGATCGAGACATCGAGCGCCGAGACCGGTTCGTCACAAATAATAAACTTGGGGCGCAAGGCCAGGGCACGCGCAATGCCAATGCGTTGCCGCTGACCACCGGAAAACTCATGCGGGTAGCGATTGGCGTGGTAGGGGTTCAAGCCGACCTTATTCAACATCTCCAGCACAATTTCCTGGCGTTCGCTCCGGTTGCGCAGGCCATGAATTTCCAGCCCTTCCGCAATCGTTTCACCCACAGGCACACGCGGGTCAAGCGAGGAATAGGGATCTTGGAAGACAATTTGCATATTGCGACGTAGCGCCTTGAGATCGCCGCCCCGTTTGGCAAAGACATCTTCGCCATCAAAAAAGACTGAACCGGCAGTGGCGGGTTGCAGACGCAAAATCGTGCGCCCCACCGTCGTCTTGCCACAGCCCGATTCACCAACCAGACCAAAGGTCTCGCCTTCACGGATGGTAAAGCTGACGCCATCGACCGCTTTGACATTGGCGACGACACGCTGCAACAGACCCGCGCGAATGGGAAAATAGGTTTTCAGGTTCTCAACAACCAGTAGCTCTTTTTGAGCCGTTTGCAAGGGAATCGGCATAGTTACGCCCCGGCCTCCACTAGAGTCTCCACTAATACTTCATCGCCGCGGAATTCCCAATCGGCCTTTTCGACACCGGCCCAGTGGTGCGCTGTTTCGGGGAAACGCATATAACAGCGCACCCGATGACCGGGGGTGATTTCGCGCAGATCAGGCGTCTTAGCGGTGCAAATTTCTTCCTTAACATAGGGACAACGGGGCGCAAATTTGCACCCTTGCGGCAGGTTAATTAAGTTTGGCACCGAACCAGGAATGACTGCCAATGTATCTTTGATCTCACCCAAGGTCGGGATGGCGGCCAGCAAACCCTCGGCATAGGGGTGCAACGGCTGTTCAAAGAGCGCCTCAACGCTGGCATATTCGACAATCTGCCCGGCATACATGATGGCGACATTATCACACATCTCGGCAATGACGCCCATGTCGTGGGTGATCAAGAGAATGGCGGTGCCGGTCTCATCGCGCAACTGGCGCATTAAGTCCAGAATCTGCGCTTGAATGGTCACATCGAGCGCCGTGGTCGGCTCGTCGGCAATCAGTAGGCGGGGCTGGCAGGAGAGCGCCATGGCAATCATTACACGCTGCGCCTGCCCGCCGGAAATTTCATGGGGAAAGGCCGTGGCCCGTTTTTCCGGCGCTGGAATGCCAACTTTACGCAACATCTCGACCGCCTGTTGCCACGCTTCGCGCTTGGTCATCGCCTGATGAACCATAATGGTTTCGGCGATCTGGTCACCAATGCGAAAAACCGGATTGAGACAACTGGTCGGTTGCTGGAAGATCATGGAAATCTCGTCGCCGCGCAGCTTGACCATCTGCTCTTCGGGCAGAGCGACCAGGTTTTTGCCCTCCATCAACACTTCGCCATCAACAATCTTGCCCGAACCAGGGAGCAAGCGCATGATCGACAACGAGGTGACACTCTTCCCGCTCCCCGATTCACCCACCAGGCCCATAATCTCGCCGGACTTGATGGCAAAATCGACGCCGTTAATGGCTTGGACAACGCCATCTTCGGTGTAAAAATAGGTTTTTAAACCTTTGACTTCGAGTAATGAATTTGTGGCTGTCATGAATTTGATTTTGACTATGATCCTGCCCGTTTTGTAAAGCTTACGCTATTCGTAACAGGAGTAGGTAAAACTAATAATAAATGTAACTATTCAGGCAAGCAAGCAGGGCGAAAGGGCAAGCCGAGTAAAGCATTAGACAAAGCATCAAGAATGGAAAT
>JAPKMW010000161.1 GCA_026645575.1 Caldilineaceae bacterium | reverse complement strand
TTTCCTTGTCATCGAGGTTTCCCCCGATGACAAGGTTTTGGAAACCTGTTAGGTGTGCCACGGAACTATTGCTGAACATCTATCGCTGACGCAACCAGACCTGCGCGGTTGTCTCATCATAAATGGCATAGCGCAAGTACGGCCCATCATCAGGCGCGCCGGCGCTGCCGACGCCGATCAAGTAGCGGTTGGGCGCGGTGGGCAGGCCCGTTTCCAGGGTAAATTCAGAGAGGTCGCGGAAATTACGCAACCGGCGCTCTCCTTGCCCATCATCGGCCCACGCCCAAACATCTTGGACATGGGTGTGACCATGAAACGCAACTTGTATGCCAGCCGCTTCCAAAGCAGCAAAGGCTGCCCAGCGCGCCTCTTCGTTGCGGTGGAGACGGGGAAAGAGCGTTTGCCAACTCAGCCCATTGCGCATGTAGGTTTCCGCGGTGGCCGTGCTGGTCACGGTCGCCGGCATATCGGGCGTGGCGTGGCAGAAGATCGCCTGTGGGCGTCGGATCACCGCCGGCCACTCGCGCACCCACGGCGCCAGGGTGGCCGGCAGCCGTTGCCAACCACTCACTTCCCAATTGCCAAAGGTGCAGGCAATCTCCCGCGCTTGGAGCGCCAGAAAGAGTTCCGGGTCGCGCCCGACATCGCCCAGGTAGACAAAGCGGTCCACCTGCCACTGCGCCGCATCTGTCAGCACCGCCGTCAACCCCGCCCCGTTATCATGCAAATCCGAAAAAATTGCAAAGCGCATAGCCCCTCGTTATTCCCCCAAAAATCCGCACCGTTCCGCCAATCTGCCTCTATCTGCATTCTATCATAGTACCCGCCAAAAGCGCTCTCTGTAAGCTGTAGGGTTTGACAAAGTCAGGCAATCCAGGTATAGTGTACTACCTGAATCGCGTGGGGGCGAATAGTTCAGTTGGTTAGAATGCCTCGTTTACACCGAGGAGGTCAGGGGTTCGAGTCCCTTTTCGCCCACAGAGAAGTGTATGACAAGGCTGGCCGCAGGTCAGCCTTTTCTATTGTTTGTCGTCCGTAGTCGTGAAGTCGCGTAGTCCAGAATCGGTCTATGGAAACCCGACTACGTTGCGCTCTACTGATTGTTCGTACAGGCGAGGAAGGTCGAATGTATTGTTTGCGCCTTATGGAATCGTTGCAGAGTAAAGTGGTTGCGCTGCTGGCGGCTCTGCTCTTGCTTTCCTTGGTTGTTGGCTGTCGTTTCGATTTTCAACAAAGCCCGCCTTCAGCCGTTTTTACGCCCCTGCCTTTGCCCACCCGCACGGCAACCGTGGCACGGGCGGCAGCCGCGCAAAGCACCCCAGCGCCGGCGGAGTGGCTGACCCAACAATCAACCGAAGAGCAATTGTTGCAGATGGTGGTGCCGCAACGCGATCTGCGCGATCTCACCATGCGGCTCAACCCAACTGTGGACGAAGTGCCGCTGGTCGTCAATACAACCACGCCCGATTTCCAGGTGGGCGACGCAATCCAATTTTGGGTGCATAACCTGGATACCAATCGCTCTTCGCCCATTACCGCTGAACTGATTTACAAAACGGCAGTGGTCTATGTCTGGGTAGAGACAGGGCAGAAATACGATCTGGGCGCTATTTCCCGCTCCATCAACCGCTTTAGCGAACAGAGCTACCCGGCGGAAGTCGCCTTTTTTGGCAGCGAATGGTACCCCGGTGTGGACAATGACCCCCGGCTCCATATTCTGCACGCTACCAATGTGGGCAGTGGGGTGGCCGGCTACTACAGCAGCGCTGATCAGTACAGCCGCCTGGCGAACCCCTACTCCAACGAAAAAGAGATGTTTTACATCAATCTGACCTGGTTGAATAACGCGTCGGACTACAATTACTATGAAACCGTGCTGGCCCACGAATTCCAACACATGATCCACTGGGCCAATGATCGCAACGAGGAGGCCTGGATCAACGAGGGGTTGAGCGAGTACGCACAAGAGGTGGCCGGCTATGGTTCGGACACGATCTTTGCCAATTCCTTTATCAACCAGCCCGACACCCAACTTAACACCTGGCAGCTCAATTCCGGCAGTACGTCCGAGCATTATGGCAGCGCCTACCTCTTTATCAACTACCTGACTCAGGAATTTGGCGCGGCGACGACCAAAGCGTTGGTCGCCCAGGCGCCCAATGGCATCCAAGGGGTGACAGCAGCGTTGGCGGCGCAGGGGCATGACGCCAATTTTAATACCGTCTTCGCTGACTGGGTGATTGCCAATTACCTGGACGAACCAATGGCGCTTAATGGTGACGGACGCTATGGTTATGAGAATCTCGATCTCGCCACGCCGCCGGTCGCCCACACCTTTACCGCCGACGCCACATCTGCCCATGAGGAGACGGTCAACAACTACGCCACTGACTACATTCGCGTCGAAGGCGAAGGCGATGTTACCCTGCGCTTTCAAGGGCAACCCAGCACGCGGTTGGCCAATGCCCAACCCTATAGCGGTCAACATGTCTGGTGGAGTCATCGGGGCGATGATTCCAATACCCGCCTGACCCGCCGCTTTGACCTGCGTGAACTGGCGCCTGGTACGCCGGTGACGATGGAAGCGGCCTTCTGGTGGGACATTGAGCCAGACTACGATTATGGCTATGTTGTTGTCAGTCGCGACCAGCGTAAATGGCAGATTTTGCCGGGCCAATACACGACCACCGAAAACCCTAGTGGCAACAGCTTTGGCGCAGCCTATACCGCCAGCAGCGCCACCGTCGAGGGTCAACAAGGCGGCTGGGTGACAGAACGCTTTGATCTGAGCGCCTTTGCCGGCGCCGAGATCTGGCTACGCTTTGAATATGTCACCGATGGCGCCGCCAATGCCAGTGGTTGGCTGATCGATGATGTGCGCATCCCGGTGCTGGACTATACCGCCGATTTTGAGGATGCAAGCGACGGCTGGGAGAGCGAAGGGTGGCTCTTGACCGATAATCTTCTCACTCAGCACTGGTTGGTGCAGATCATGACCTTTGAAAATGACCAACTGATCGGCGTCGAACGCTTCCCCATCGATGACCAGGGGCAAGCTGACCTGCTGATCCCGCAACTAGGGCGCAATCGCCATGCCGTTCTCGCCATCAGCGCCATCACCCCCACGACCACGGAACCAGCAACCTATCAACTACAACCGGAACGATGACCATGACGCTCTCTGCTGCCCAACTGGCTCATGCCACCACTGTCACCCTGGTGCGTCTGCTGCCGCGGCTGGAGCAGACCTTTGCCGACCAGGTCGCCACGCCCGAATGGGCCGTTTTCCGGCGACGGCTCGATGCCCATTTTCCGCGCCTCTTTGATCTACTTTTGCAGCTCTACCAAGGGCGCTATGATTTCTATTATCATCTGGAGCAGATTCTGGCGCTGGCGGCGCGTAGCTGGCTGGAACGCCCCGCCGAGTTGCAGGCGCTTGACGCCCAACGCGAAGCAGAACCGTACTGGTATCAAGACCAGCGCATGTTGGGTGGCGTTTGTTATGTCGATCTCTTCGCCGGTGATCTGAATGGCGTGCGGGCGCGCATCCCCTACTTCAAAGAACTGGGGTTGACTTATCTGCATCTGATGCCCCTCTTCAAAGCGCCCGAAGGGAACAGTGATGGCGGCTATGCGGTGAGCGACTATCGAGAGGTCAACCCAGTGTTGGGGTCAATGGACGATCTACGCCGGCTGGCGACCGAGCTGCGCCACGAAGGGATCAGCCTGGTTCTCGACTTTATCTTTAACCATACGTCCGATGAGCATCGTTGGGCCAAGGCAGCGCTGGCTGGGGATCTGAGCTACCAGGATTACTACTTCTTCTTTCCTGACCGTACCATGCCCGATGCTTATGACCGCACGTTGCGTGAAATTTTCCCCGATCAACACCCCGGCAGCTTTAGCTATCGCCCGGAAGTCGAACAATGGGTCTGGACGACCTTTAATTCATTTCAGTGGGATTTGAACTACGCCAACCCGATGACCTTTACCGAGATGGCCGGGGAGATGCTCTTTCTGGCGAATGTGGGCTGCGAGGTGTTGCGTTTCGATGCCCTAGCCTTTGCCTGGAAGAAACTGGGGACAAGCTGCGAAAGTTTACCGGAGGCGCACCTGTTGGTGCAAGCCTTTAATGCGCTCTTACGGATTGCTGCGCCCTCCTTGCTTTTCAAATCGGAAGCGATTGTCCACCCGGATGAGGTTGCCAAATATATTAGCGAGGAAGAGTGTCAGCTTTCCTATAACCCGCTGCTCATGGCGCTGCTGTGGAACAGCCTGGCAACGCGCGAGGTGCGGCTGTTGCGCCAGTCGATGAGCCACCGTTTCAAAATCCCCAGCGGCTGTGCCTGGGTCAACTATGTGCGCTGCCACGATGACATTGGCTGGACTTTTGATGATGGCGACGCTGCCCTGCTGGGCATCAATGGCTTTGACCATCGCCGCTTTTTGAATGCCTTTTACACAGGCCGCTTCCCTGGTAGCTTTGCGCGTGGGCTGCCCTTTCAGGAAAACCCCAAGACCGGTGATGCCCGGATTTCCGGTTCACTGGCGTCGCTGGCTGGACTGGAACGAGCGTTGCAACTGAATGATTCTGGCGAGATTGAGTTATCGATTCGCCGCATTCTGCTCGTTCATGCCATCATCTTTAGCATTGGTGGCATCCCGTTGATCTACCTGGGCGATGAAGTGGGCTGGCTCAATGATTACAGCTATCGCGCCGATCCCGCCAAAGCCGGTGACAGCCGCTGGGTGCATCGCCCGCCGATTGACTGGGCAAAGGTCGAACGCCGTCACGATCCTGAGAGCATTGAAGGCCAACTCTATAGCCGCCTCTGCCGCCTCATCGCTGCCCGACAAGCCCACCCTGGCTTCGCCGGCAACCGGATGGAGGTCATCAACGTCGGCTCCGATCAAGTTTTTGCCTTTGTGCGCACCCATGAACAACAGCGCGTCGTTGTCCTCGCCAACTTCACCGAGCGCGTCCAACCCATTGCCGCCAATGAAATCCGCCTCTACGGTTTGGGCTACCGTTTTACCGACCTGATCACCAACCAGACCATCCACCTCAGCGACCAACCCCTTCACCTGGAGCCGTATCAGGTGCTGTGGCTGGCGAGTTTGTAACAAGGCGACATAGTCGTGTAGCTTCGCCTTGTCACCCCTTCGCCTTGTCACCCCTTCACCTTGTCATCTCGAAACCTTCCACACTGTCCCACCTATGCAGAATCTTTGTCGGCCTGGCTGTGCAAAAACCGTATGAATTGCTATGGTGGTTTGCAAAGGTGTAATAATCTACGGAAAAAGTTAGGACAAAGTAAGGACAGTCTTTACGCTACTGACGCTCGTTGGTATATTTAACTGCTGTATGATTATTTTCCTGGTTTGGCCTTATTGAAAGTTAGAGAATACTATTCGGCCCCGGCCTGTTCATCGGCGCGCAATTGCGCAATCACTGCGGCCGGGCTGCCCGTGACCGCAGCTAGATTCTGGCAAAAGATGGTGATGATGGCCTGGGGAGCCAACGGCGCCATCCGTAACGAAACGCAACGGATTCCTTTACTAACATACTTTCCGCTTTTTATATTTACCCTCAACCAATGCTACTATTGGAAGGTATTCTATTTCCCAAAGCGCTCCATCGTAGAGGCACGATAGCTCGTGCCTCTACGATGGAGCGCTGTGAAACTCCTATCTATTTTACCAAAAGGATCGACAACTATGCGTATTGCATCCGGCAAGCTCAACCGCTTGCATGTCATTCATCTCAACAACGGCGACGATATTCTGCTGGGGCTGCGGGAAGCGGTGGCTCGCAAGAATATTCAACATGGCGTGATTCTGGGCGCGATTGGGTCGGTGACCTCCTACCATTTTCATGTGGTTGCCAGTTCCGTCGTGCCGCCGGCTGAACTCTTTCCCAAAGCCGAAGGCCCCTATGACATTGCCGACATGACCGGCTTTATCTTCAACGGGCGGGTTCACTGTCATATTATCTTTTCCGATGACAAGATTGCCTTTGGCGGTCATCTGGAGGAAGGCTGTAAAGTCCTTACCTTTAATGTTGTGACCATTGCCGAGGCGGAGGAGATGGATCTGACCGACTTTGACACCACCAAGCGATTGGACGACTAAGCATGACTGTACAATCAACTGGACAACCAACGCTCGGTTTCATCGGCCTCGGCATCATGGGGCGACCGATGGCGCAGAACTTGCGCAAGGCGGGCTTTCCCCTGGTCGTCTATGATCTCTTCCCTCAGGCGATGACAACACTGGTGGCAGCCGGGGCGCTTACGGCGGATTCACCGCGCGCCGTCGCTGCGCAAACGGATATTGTTCTGCTCTGTCTACCCGATTCGCCCGATGTCCAGGCGGCCATGCAGGGCCACGATGGCGTCTTTGCCGGTGTCAAAGCTGGGCAGATTATCATCGATATGAGTACAATTTCCCCCGTGACGGCGCGTACCCTGGCTGCAGAAGCAACCCGTCTGGGCGCAACCATGCTCGATGCCCCCGTCTCCGGTGGCGAAATCGGCGCCATCGAAGGAACCCTATCGATCATGGTGGGCGGCGACGCGACAGCCTTTGCCCAGGTGACGCCTATTCTCCAGGCGATGGGAAAACGCATTCTGCACATGGGTGAAGCCGGCGCAGGGCAAGTAACCAAAGCCTGCAATCAATCGGTCATCGCCGTCACCATGCTGGGCGTGGCCGAGGCTCTGGTGCTGGCGGCCAAAGCGGGTGTCGATCCGGCGCTGGTACGGCAGGCGCTGTCAGGCGGGGCGGCGGCTAGTCGCGTCTTAGAATTACATGGCGAACGCTTCCTGAATCACAACTTTCAACCCGGTTTTCGCACCCGTCTCCATCATAAAGACCTCAACATTGCGCTAGAGGCCAGCCGCAGCTACGCGGCGCCATTGCCAGCCACCGCCCTTGTGCAACAGTTCTTTACGGCCCTGATGGCGCGCAACCTGGCCGATCAGGATCATACCAGCTTGATCACCTTGATTGAAGAGATGGCCCAGCAGGAGTTGCGGTAATCGCGCTTGCCGTAACCGTCGATGCGGTTGCCTGTAACCGCATTGACGCTGTTAACTTATCTTGCCAAACAAAATAGCATGAACATACTTCGGCCCATGCACCCCCAGCGTTAAGTTCATTTCAATGTCGGCCGATTTGCTGGGGCCGCTGATGAGGGCGACATTGGCGCGCCGGCGGAGAAAATCGACGAGTGTACCGTTGGTACGCTGTTCCTGTAACCAGCTTTCGACAGTGGGGTAGAGGCGTTCAAAGGGAATGAGCGCAATGTGGCGAAAGGGGAGCAGGCTGGCAACGCGATTGGTCTCCGGCCCGGACGCCACCAGTATCGAACCAGTGGCGGCAAAGGCAGCTTCCACGCCGGTGATGCCATAACGGATAAAGCGGATCGCCTCGCGGCTGTTGGTGCTGCGTAGATCGAGTGGCGTCACCACCTGAAAGCCCATGTCTTTGAGCGCGTCGTCCACGGCTGTGACCGGCAAGGCGTCGGGCGCCCAACTCAGGATGCACTTCTCTTGCTGCGTCACCAGCCGTTGCCCTTTGCGCCCCTGTTCCTCCTCCTCTTGCCAGAGCAACAAGCGGCTGATCAAGGCCATGCGCGCTTCAGCCATCGATTCGACAATCTGGTAGGAGCCATAAAGGTTGGTCAATTCCGCGCCAAAGCGCTGTGCCAACGCCAGCTTGTCACCAGCGGCCTCGGTGACGGTAAGGCGGGTGGCGGCGGTGAGCGGTTGGGTCTGCTGGGGCGGAAAGCGCAGATCGGGGCGCGCCAGGGTTGTGTTGAGGCGGTTCAAAATCTCATCGCGTGCGGTCATTCAACACTCTCTGTTGTGGCGGCGGTCGGCAAATGCTCCCCCTGAATGGAACGGCGACGACCCTGGCGCTCGGCCCACAATTCGCGAAAACTTTTGCGGGCAAAGGGCGGAAAGTCGCGACTCTCTGTCCAGCCACTCAGCGGTGGCGGCATAAATTTGAGGTTGCCGCCACGAAAGCCGGTCATGACATGAGTTGCCAGACTTGCCAGCTTGCCGGCCTGCTCATAACGGGCCTGGCTCTGCATAGTCTGGATAAAACCCAGCATAGCGGCGCGATCAAAGAGCGGACTCTCACCGGCTTCCACCTGGTCATTACGTAGATCCAGGAGCAGACGGGGTAGATCAATCTTAACCGGACAAGCATCGCGACAGGCGCCACATAATGTACTGGCATGGGGCAACTTGGCGACATCAGTGACGCCCATCGGCAGAAGTGAACTGACGACGGCGCCAATCGGCCCGCTGTAGGTGCTGCCATAGGCATGACCGCCAATCTCGCGATAGACGGGGCAGACATTCAGGCAGGCGCCACAGCGGATGCAGAGCAGCGCTTCGCCATAGCCGGCGGCCAACATGTCGCTCCGGCCATTGTCCAGCAAGACCACATGAAATTCCTCCGGCCCGTCGGCGTCGTCGGCTTTGCGCGGGCCACTCGTCATCGACAAATAGACCGAAACCTGCTGCCCGGTACAACTGCGACAGAGCGCCTGGTATTGCAGGAAGGCATCTTCGACGGTGGGGACAAGCTTTTCAATTCCCATGAGCGCCACATAAATGCGCGGCAGGGTTGAGGTGAGGCGGCCATTGCCCTCATTCGTGACAATGCAGATCGTCCCTGTCTCGGCAATGGCAAAATTGCAACCGCTCACCCCCATGTCCGCCGTCAAAAAGTCCTGGCGCAAGCGGGCGCGCGCCAACCCGCACATCACCTCCGGGTCAAGCGTTGGGGGCATGTCGAGCTTCTCCTGCATGATGGCAGCAATGTCCTCCACTCGGCGGTGGATGACCGGCGCCACAATGTGGCTGGGCGGTTCGTTATTGAGTTGGGCAATGTATTCGCCCAGATCGCTCTCAACGGCGACGATGCCCGCTTTCGCCAGATGCTGATTGAGGTGAATCTCCTCGGTCGCCATCGATTTGGCCTTGACTACCTTTTTGACATTGGCGCCACGGGCAATTTCCAGGATAATGGCATTGGCTTCGGCGGCATCGCGCGCCCAATGGACACGCGCACCGTTGGCCGTTAGATTGCCTTCCAACTGTTCCAGCAAGGCCGGCCAGTTGCGCAGCACATCCTCTTTCATCTGCCGTACCTGAGTGCGCAGCGTCTCCCCATCCACCGCACTCATGGCGCTGGCGCGTTGCAGACTCATGCGTCCTGTCGCTCGACTTAAGGCGCTTTTAAGATGGCGATTGTTGAGGGCTGCGTCCACCCGTTCCTGGTAGGGGGCATGAAGATTGATGACAGCAGTGGGCATAGTATTTCCTTGGCATACGAGTTACGAGTTACGGGGCGAGGCGTCGTAACTCGTAACTTGTAACTTGTAACTTGGTTCACTCTTTCGCATCTTGCCAGCGACGAGGGGCGCGCTGGGGCACCGGCCGTGGTGCGCTGTCCCGTTCGGTGACATCAATTTGATTGTTCAGCACTTCGGCAATGTGAACGGCGCGACAGCGTTGGGCCTGGCGGGTGAGCAGACCGTTGATATGGGTCATGCAACTGACATCACAGAGGGCGACAATGTCGGCGTCGGTATCGGCCAGGTTGCGCGTTTTGCGTTGGCCCATTGCTGTGCTGATGCCGGCGTTCTTGACAGCAAAGAGGCCGCCAAAGCCACAACACTCCTCGGCGCCATTGAGTTCGACCAGTTCGGCGCCAGGGATGTGTGCCAGCAGTTGGCGCGGCTGCTGGTCAACACCCAATTCGCGCAACAGATGACAGCAGGCATGGTAGGTCAGTTTTCCCTGAAAGCGCGAGCCAATGTCGGTGACGCCTAAGACGTCGACGAGGAATTCGGTTAACTCAAATGTTACAGTCGCCAGCGCTTGGGCGCGGCTGTAATAGGGCGAGTTTGGCTGGTCTGCAAACAGCACGGCATAAAAATGGTTGGTCATGGCGGTGCAACTGCCGCTGGGCGCGACAATGGCATCGACTTGCCCAGTGCGCACGAGCGGATCGAAGATCTCCAGAAAGCGCACCGCCAATTGTTGCGCTTCATCCCGATAGCCGGCATTAAAGGCCGGTTGACCGCAACAGGTCTGCGCCGGGGGAAAAATGACCTCCACCCCCAGCCGTTCCAGCAATTCAACCGTTGCCATGGCGACGGCGGGGTAGATCATGTCTACCATACAGGTGACAAAGAGAGCGACGCGCCGCGGGGGTGTGGCAAACTGTTTTTTGTGCATACCAACGCTACGTTCATTATTCCTAAAGTAACAATCCGCACTGCGCCTTACCGGTTTGTGAGCCGCAAAGGGTAAGTGATGGTCCGAAGGCGCTGCTTCAATAAACCAATCATTCCTATTATCGCATGGTTTACCAGCTTCGTCCAGATAAGCTGGTGGTAAGGGAAGTTAGCCCGTTGCTGGACAGAACGCTTGTTCGTATTTGGTGTTCTGGTTAATTGACAGAATCACTAATCCACAGTACAATAGATCAACTTTGCATGCAATGGGAAGCGAGAGGAGAATTTTATGTACCAACAAATTATTTTGATTGGTAATCTGGGGAATGATCCGGAAATGCGTTACACCCCCAGCGGTGTGGCAGTTGCCAGCTTTAGCCTTGCCGTCAATCGCAGTTGGACCGGGCAGGATGGTCAGCGACAGGATAAGACCACCTGGTTTCGTGTCTCGGTTTGGAACAAACAAGCCGAAACGGTAACCCAATATCTCTCCAAAGGCCGACAAGTGATGGTGATTGGTGAAGTGGAGGAAGCACGGGTCTTCAACGACCGCGACGGCAATCCGCGCGCATCACTGGAAGTCAAGGCGCAGAGCGTGCGTTTCCTGGGCCAACGGGGCGATGGCGCTATGGGCGCTCCTGTCGGTCATTCAGCGTCGGCGCCGGCAGGTGCGGCTGAAGTACATGATGAAGACATTCCCTTCTAATAGGTTTGTTGGCCTAGCAAGCAAACCTGCCTTACTCTTTAACCCCTTGTGTAAAACCACATTTTCGGTGAATTGAGTCACCAACACTTCTCTAATTGATGATTTATTGCAAGTGCGTCGTACCTGGGTGCGGCGCACTTTTTTTCTTTAACTCTGCCTTACGGCAATTGTGCCGGTAACCATTGTTTCCACCTTTTACAAAAAGAACTCCGCTAAAGCACGGATGCACATAACAAGATTTGCATATATAATCAAAGTTTGAGAAACTTAAGCTATAAAACGAATCGTTAAATTGTGTATCATTGACTTCCACCCAAACCGGAAAAGGATTGTTTATGTCAAATTATGGTACATGCTTATCGTTTCGCTACTTCCTTGTCATGATTGCCCTATTCCTACTATCCTGTAAGTCAGAGCCGGCCTTTGAAGATGCTTACACAGTGGTTGCGGAAGCGACCTTGAAGCCCGGCGTTGCCATTCCTGAACCCGAACAGGATCTGCGCTTAACTGTCACCGGTAAGATTAAGAATGTGAATCATGACAATGCGATCTTGATGGATCTTCCCACAATTGAGGCTGTTGGGCTGGCTGAATACACCGTCACCGATCCCTTTGAACAACGCTCCATTCGCTATCGCGGCGTCCTCATGCGCGATCTGTTGGCGCTCTGGCAGGTCGCTGATGATGCTACCATGGTGCAACTGACGGCACTGAATGACTATAAGATCGCTATTCCCGTGGCCGAATTTTATCAGTATCCCATTCTATTTGCCTTGCAGGCAGACGGTGTTTATATGCAGCCCGATTATCGCGGTCCGGCCATGCTGGTCTATCCTGTTGATCAATACCAATTTGAATTGCTGGCTGTGCAGCGCAAATGGATTTGGCAGATCAAAGCCATTGATATTCAATAAACAATGGGTGCTTCGTGAAGAAATTTAATGCGTTGCTCGAATCGTTCCTCTTGCGCCAAAATGCGGTTGCGCTGCCGCGCGTGCTGCTGCTCATCACCCCGATGGTCATTTTGTTGCTCACCATGCTGGGACTAGCGCTCCAACTCAATCGCCAGTTTGCCAACCAACAGCAGGTTGCGCTCTACCGGTTCAGCCACGGTGTTGTACGCCATACCGCACAGTTACAACGGGAGCATCTACGGTTGCAAGCGCTGTTGATGAGCAGTAGCGAATCCTTTGATCGTGCTGAGATTAAAGCGCAACGGGATCTGGTCTGGAGTCGTATCCGAGTTTTAGAGAATCCACGTCACCTGGGGGATACAAACCAAGAGGCAAAAGCTTTGTTAAGTAAATACCGCTTGCGCTGGGAAGCGTTGCAGCCAGCACTGGATCAGTGGGTAGCGATCGGCCCAGACCAGGGGCAACCGGTTGCCATTATCGCCAAAATGCAAGATGCTGAAAAGTTGCTCAATGAAATGGTGTCGGTGAGCCATCATGCCTTCGAGGATCAGCTTTTGGCGTGGGCGGGGTCGGCGCAACAGCTTAACGGCCTCTTAACCGGCGCCAGTATTATGGTCATGTTGATGATTGTGTTGACTACTTATGTGATCTATCAATTCTTCCGGGTACAAGTGCGCATTGCCGAAGGGCTGCGCCATAGCGAACAACGGTTACGCACGATTTTGGATACAATTCCTGATGCGGTTTTTCGCTTGACTCAGGGGTGCGTCATCACTGATGTAAAGCCACCCAAAAATTTTGTCATCCCCTTTACTGCCGAGAAATTGATTGGCAAACATATTACCGAGATCTTTCCCCTCCATGTTGTTGAACCCATTGTTGCGGCGATCCAAAAGGCGTTGGCAACCAAGCAGGAACAGTTAACAGAGCATCAATTCTATGATGAAACCAGCAAAAATCCTCGTAACTTTGAAGCGCGCATTCTACCAACAGGGCGTGCAGAAGTTCAGGTGATCCTGCGTGACATTACTGTCGATAAACAACAGGAAGAGGCAGAGCGACAAGCCCAAAAGTTGGAAAGCTTAGGGATTCTAGCCGGCGGGATTGCCCATGATTTTAATAACTTACTCACCGGCATTTTGGGGCAAGCCTCGTTGGCTAAACAAAAATTGACGAGAAGTTTACCGGCGGCGGATAACATCGACAAAGTGATCTTATCCGCCGAACGAGCCGCCGATCTAACACGCCAACTGCTGGCTTACGCCGGCAGAGGGAAATTTCAAATTACCCACTTGGATTTGAATGGATTGATTCGCGATACAACTTCGCTTATGCAGGTGGCGCTACCCAGCCAGGCGCAACTCCACTTGGCGCTGGATCAACAGCTTCCTTTCATCGAAGCCGATCGCGGACAACTTCAACAAATTGTGATGAATCTTTTTATCAACGGGGTGGAAGCGCTAGGAGAAAAGGGGGGCGCCATTCACATTGCCACCCATTACCAACAGATCACCCCAGCAGATATTGATCAAAGCTACATCATCGGTGCTGTGACGCCTGGCCCCTATGTCGTGCTACAAATTACTGACAGCGGCATTGGCATGGAGCCGAGCGTCCTCAGTCGTATTTTTGATCCCTTCTTCAGCACGAAGCCCAAAGGCCACGGACTGGGGCTAGCAGCAACGTTTGGTATTATTCGCACCCATCAGGGCGCCTTGCAAGTACAGAGCCAACCCGGTCATGGCACGACCTTTACCATTTTCCTCCCCGCCTTGCCACCACAATCAGTTGACGTGGATGCAACAATCGCTGCGCCCTTCCCCCAGCAAGAAGCGCGCCCGCTTGTATTGGTGATCGATGATGAAGAAACGCTACGAGAAGTCGTCCAGGATGTACTGACAGAAGAACAGTTCCATGTTGTTACCGCCGCCAGCGGGCCAGAAGGGATCGAACAATTTCGCCGTTTGCAAAATCAGGTGGGTGTCGTCTTATTGGATATGAAGATGCCGGGGATGAATGGCAAGCAGACCTACCAAGTGCTACGCCAGATCGAGCCGGCGGTGAAAGTGGTCTTTACATCGGGCTATAGTGAAACGGAAGTCAATACCCAGCTAGATAATGGCCTTGCCGTCCCCTTCCTCGCCAAGCCCTATACGGCTGAATCGTTGGTTCAGCAGGTACGGCAGATGTTGGTTAGTTAGTTGGCTGGTTGGTTTCGACAAACTCAACCACCGTTGGTTAAGCTTGTCGAAACCAACTTAGACGCCCAAAATATGTGTCAAGATGGTGGCGCCACTACCGCCAATATTTTGCGCCATGCCGATGCGGGCGTTTTTCACTTGGTTGACACCGGCGCTGCCGGTTAACTGTTGCACCACTTCAACAATTTGATAGACGCCAGTCGCCCCCACTGGATGGCCCCGACTTTTTAAGCCGCCCATCGTGCTAATCGGCAGTTCGCCGTGAATGCCGATCACTTCCTCATGTCCCATGCGCCAGCCTTCGCCGCGCCGGGCAAACCCCGTGGCTTCCAGACTGAGCGCACTCATAATCGTAAAGGCGTCATGCACCTCAAACAAGTCGATGTCGGCCTGGGTGACGCCCGCCTGGCGATACGCCTTTTGGCTGCTGGCGTGGGCCGCTTCCAGCCAGAGCGGGTCGCGCCGATCATGAACGGCCAGGGTGTCAGTTGCAGCGGCGCTGGCGAGAATCTGCACTGCGCCCCGGTGACGACCGGAGGTAAAGCGATGGGCCTGGTCCGTTGCCACCAGTACGACAGCGGCGGCGCCATCACAGACCGGGCTGCTGTCCAGTATGTTGATCGGCGTGGCAATCACTGGCGCCTTGACATACTCTTCCAACGTCACCGCTTCCTGGAACATGGCGTTCGGGTTGTTAGCGCCGTTGCGGTGGGCATTGATGCTAAAGCCGGCAAAGGCGTCAATTGGCACATCGTATTCGTACATGTAGCGCTGCATGAGCAATGCGTTGAGACCGACAAAGCTGACGCCATGCAACGCCTCATACTCAGCATCGGCGGCGGTCGCCAACCCGGCGGTGGTATCCTTGCCCACCGTGTCGGTCATCTTCTCGACGCCGCCGACAATCACCACATCATGAAAACCGCTGGCGACCGCCATCATGCCGACGCGCAAAGCCGCCGCGCCGCTGCCGCAGGCCGCCTCGATCTTGGCCGCTTCAATACCGGTCAAGCCGCAGTAATCGGCCACCAACGTTGCCAGATGTTCTTGATTGAGCAGACTCCCGCTCAACATATTGCCCAGATAAAGGGCATCCGCCGTCTCGATGTTAGCATCCGCCATCGCCGCCGCCACGGCATCCGCCGCAATCTGGCGCGCTGACCGGTTCCACAACTCACCTACCGGCGACTGCCCAATGCCTACAATGGAAACACTACGCATAAACTCTCCTATGAACGTGCGCAGGTGGCAGGTAGCCAGTAGCAGGTACAGAATATCGTCACCTGCCACCGGCCACTTGCACACCCGCTACTTCAAAATATAATAGGTCGCCCGCTTGCTGCCGATGCGGATCAACAAATTCTTCTCCACTAAGTCTGCCAGGTCGCGCCGAATGGTTTCGGCGCTGACATCGGGGACCAGCGCCTGATAGTCGCTGTTGGTGATACGCCCATTAGTTGCCAGATGGGCCAGCACACGCTCCTGCCGTTCATTTAAATAGCCCAACGGCCACTGTTGTCCAGGCGCTGCCGGCGTCGATGAGACAGGGGGAGCCGCCGTGCTTGCGGGTTCTTCGGCTGCCGCGTAGAGAATGACGCGAAAACCGGCGGTCGTCTCTTCAAAGATTGGTTCAGGAAGACCGGCCTCGGCCATGGTCGCAATCATACGGTCGATACCGTAGCCCAGCCGCTCGATATAGCCCAAATCACTTAACACGGCTACAATCGCTTCGTTGCGACTGTAGCGCTCATCCTTGAGATTTTCCAACGTCACATGACCGGGCAACCGCCCTGGACTGTAGATCTCCAACCGGTCACTGAACATGAGGAGACGAATACCCTCGCCGCGAATACTGTAATCACGATGGGCAATGGCGTTGACAATCGCCTCGCGCACCACCGGCAGCGGATAGGCCGTGGTCTCTTCCCGCTGCATCCCGACAATGCGCATTCCCCGCTGCATGTTGGTGATGACAAACGCTTCGGCCAGGCGGATCTGGTCGGCCAGTGTGCCGCCAATGTCCTGGCGCACAAACTCGTCGCTCATGGTGGCGCCGGCATAGCGCACACAGATGATCTCAGCATTGCGGAAAAAGCGCTGCGGTTCGCGGATAAAGAGCAGAACGCCCGCCACCGTTGGCGTCCAGTCGGCGCCCAATTGTTTGCTGAGACAGCCACGCGCCGCCAACACCGCCACCGGATCATCAGTCGGGGCCACCGCAATCCGGTTCAGGTAGCGCTCAACCGATTGCTGATCGAGATCATCAAGGGTTGCCTCTGGCGCCGGTTGGCTTTCATAACCACTGTCACCCCGTTCCAACAATAAGCGGCGCAACTCCCCGGTGGTCAAGGGTCGATTCTGGCCAGCGGTGCGGGTGACATAGCGCCCACCCAAATTATACAGATGGGGCAGCCCCGGCGGCACTTGCACCACCACCACTTCGCCGGCGCTACAGGCCGCACAGTGGGGCGTCGGCAGGATCAGCGGCGGGTCGGTCAACAGCCCGGCCTCGACCACAGCTTCGCGTAGCGCGGCCAAATTCGCATTTTTCTGTGGCGCTCCTTTGGCTGTCACCCCCAAGAAGAGTAGACCACCATTGGCATTGGCCATGGCCGCCAGCGTCTCGGCAATGCTCTCATGTTTGACACTGGCCGGCAGAAAGGCGACATGGTCATTCTGCCCATTGGTCAGATAGGCCAACACTTCGTCTTCGGGCATGGCAGCGAAACGTCGTCGGATCATCGTCGGATCACTCTTCTACAAGACGCGTTAAGTCGGTAGTACAGACTTTAGTCTTCCCCTAACCGGTACAAAGACTAAAGTCCATTCGTGACAGGATAAGGGAATTAGACAGGGAAAGGAGCAAGATTTAAGAGGGGAATCTTGCCCCGGACGATTT
>JAPKMW010000160.1 GCA_026645575.1 Caldilineaceae bacterium | reverse complement strand
AGATCCTCTTCTTTCAACCCGATTAGTTCGATCACGGCTTGTCAAATTTGACCTCTGGCTCATTTGACCTTATTAGGAGATTAAGCGAATCTCCTAATCTCCTAATCTCTCAATCTCCCACTTTCAACTTGAAAGGCAACGTTATATCCATGTCCACCCAACCCATTACCAGCCACGAACTGCTGGACCGTGCCAAAGCCATCCACGAACGGATGCGCACCTGGCGCCGGGAAATTCACCGCTATCCCGAACTCACCTTTACCGAACATCGCACCGCCGGTCTGGTCAACGCCACCCTGACCGATCTGGGCATCCCCACCGACACCGAAGTGGCAAAAACAGGTGTCGTTGGCCACATTCGCGGCAACGCCGGGCCAACGGTCGGTCTGCGCGCCGACATGGATGCCCTGCCCATCACCGAAACCAATGGCACTGACTTTGACAGCACGCGCCCTGGCATTATGCACGCCTGTGGTCACGACGCGCATACTGCCATGCTCATGGGCGCGGCAACCATTCTCAAAGGGCTGGCCGACCAAGGGCGACTGCCCGGTTCGATCCGCTTGCTCTTCCAACCCAGCGAAGAGGCGCAGGATGCCGAAGGCAAATCGGGTGGAATGCGCATGGTCGAAGAGGGCGCGCTGCAAGGGCTGGATGCCGTCTTCGGGCTGCATGTCGATCCTTCGCACCCAGTCGGCACGGTCGCAACCCGCCCCGGCCCAATGATGGCCTCGGCAGACACGTTTGAACTCGTCATTCATGGCTCCGGCGGTCATGCGGCGCGACCGCACTTTACGATTGATCCGATTGCCTTGTCGGCCCATGTCATCAACGCCATCCAACAGGTGGTCAGCCGCCGGCTCAACCCGCTTGATCCCGGTGTGATTACCATTGGCACGATTCATGGCGGCACGGTCAGCAACGTGATTCCCGACACCGTGACGATGACCGGCACCATTCGTGCCTTTAGCCAGGAAGGTCGAGCCACGCTGCTCAGTGAATTGGAGCGGGCCTGCAAGGTAATTGAGCCGTTGGGCGCGCGCATAGAATATACGTTGCAAGCCGGCTATCCGCCCACGGTCAACTCGCCGGAAGCGACGGCGGTAATGTTGGCCGCAGCTACCGATCTGCTGGGGGCAGAGCGGGTCAAAGAGGCGCCGATGGTGATGGGGGCGGAGGATTTCAGCTTTATGGCGCAGGTGGCGCCGGGCAACTTTTTGCGGATCGGCACCCACAACCCAGCCTGGGATCGCCCTTATCCGGTGCATCGCGCTGATTTTCGGCTTGATGAGGATGCGCTGCCGGTGGGGGCAGCGGCGTTGGCGGCGGCGGCAATCCGGTGGATGCAGGAGAAGGGGTGATGGTGAGAGGCGGTTTGTTGCTTCGGCGTCTTTGGGGTCGGCGGGACGCGGAGCGTCTTGTTGGTGTTCCCACGCTCCGCGTGGGAACAAGTATAGTGCTAATTGGGATGTTGCTATTGGCGGCGTGTGGACAGCCGGCAATTACGCCGTTGCGCGTGCAGGATGCGCCGTGGACGGATGGCGAGGTCAGCACCTATCAGATTACGGATATTGAGAATAAACCAGCCGGCACGGCGACCATTACCTTTAGAGCGGGGGCTACGCAACTTCAGGAAGAGGCGTGGACCATGCAACGTGAAGTGGCGGCGCAAGGCGATCAGGAAGCCGTGGTGGTGGAGATGACGGCCAGTGGGCTGCGTCCGGCGCTCTCCACCTTGACACGACAGTTGGGTGGTGATCGCCGGGAACTGGTCAAAAGCACTTACAATCAGGGGCAAGTCGATCTGGAACTGACCACGGCAAAGGACATTACCACCTATGAGCGCATCAATGTTCCCAGCGATGTTCGCGATCAGCGGACCTTGCTTGCGTTGGTGCGCGCCCTGCCCTTGGCCAATGGCTATGCCACTCAGGTCAACAGCTTCCTGCCGGTGGCCGACCTATTAGAACGCACCACCATTCATGTCACCGGGCAGGAGCAAGTGCAAACCCCAGCCGGCGCCTATGACACCTGGCGGGTGGAGCTAACCACCAATGACAGCGAATCACAAGCCTGGGTCAGCACCAGCGCCCCCTATATCCTGGTGAAGTTTGTCGATGGTCGCACCGGCGGCACTTATGAATTGCGTGATTATCAGCCGGGGCAGTAAGCCCCAAAATTGTGAGGGAGAACCGTAGTAAAGACTTTAGTCTTTCTCCAAGCTAGAAGACTAATGAAGGTTAGGTAAATAAACCGGTAGTCGTACGGGCATGAGGTTGGCGGGAAGATCTACCGGTTTTGCCAGAGAGAATCTGCCCGCCAACCTCATGCCCGTACCGTTACCGAAATAAATTCCTAACTTTCATAAGTCTTTACTACAGGTAAGCTTATGCCGCAAAGGCTTGGAGCTTTTGTGCCAGTGCGCTAGTGCTGGGTTCGGTTAGCACCGAGCCATCGGGGAAGACAATGGTCGGCACGCTGCGATTGCCATTGTTGAGGGCCATCACCCGTTCGACGGCTTCATCATCCTGGCCGATGTTGATCTCTTCATACGTAACTTTCATGGCGCTCATCACCTGCTTGGCGCGCCAGCAATCGGGACACCAACTGGTGGTGTACATCACAATATTTTTTTGTTCTTGGTTCATGCCTACTTCCTTACTACGATACAATAAGGATGATAAAAACTTGCGTTCCTATCTCCTGGTTTTGCTTCAATTTGCCGCCATCCTGGCGATTCTGCTGACAGGGCCACTTTGGGCGCGCACCCCCTGGTTGCTCTTTATGGAACTGGCCGGGCTGGCGCTTGTTCTCTGGGCCTTGCTCGCCATGCGGCTGGCCAATCTGCATGTCTTGCCCGATGTGCGCCCTAACGCGCAACTGGTGCAACGGGGACCCTATCGCTTCATTCGCCATCCCATGTACAGCGCCATCTTGTTGGCGACGCTGGCGCTCGTGATCGACGCCTTCACCTGGCTGCGTTTGGGTTTCTGGTTTGTTTTGCTGATCAATCTCCTGATCAAGCTGTACTATGAAGAACGGTTGTTGGCCGCCCATTATCCTGCTTATCCGCATTATCAACAATATACCAAACGCTTATTGCCCTGGCTGTACTAAACCACCTATTTATCGAGGTGGCGGCAGGCCGACGTTCTTGTTGCTGAGTAACCGTGGGCCACTACAGCTTAGACCCGTTCAATAATGGTCGCTATGCCCATACCGCCGCCGGCGCACAGGGTAATGAGTGCTGTTGACTGATCGCGTCGCTCCAACTCATCCAGCGCTGTGCCGAGGAGCATGGCGCCGGTTGCGCCCAACGGATGGCCTAAGGCAATAGCGCCGCCGTTAACATTGACCCTGTCCTGATCAACCAGCGCCATATCGCGCATAAACTTTAAAACCACGGCGGCAAAGGCTTCATTGACTTCAAATAGATCGATATCGTCCAGGGTCATGCCGGCCAGTCGAAGCGCTTTGCGCGTTGCCGGCGCCGGGCCAGTGAGCATGATTGTCGGTTCAGTGCCGACCAGGGTGGTGGCGACAATGCGGGCGCGTGGTCGCAAGCTCAACCGTTCGCCTGCCTCCTTACTCCCAATCAAGACCAGCGCCGCGCCATCAACAATGCCTGAGGCATTACCCGCAGTGTGCACATGGTTGATGGCGCTGACCGTCGGGTATTTGGCTAAGGCAATCGCATCATAGCGCGCTTCACCCATTGCCTGAAAAGCCGGGGGCAGCGCCGCCAGCCCTTCCTGTGTTGTGTTGGGACGAACATGCTCATCGTACGCCAGCAACACCTGCCCCGCTTCATTTGTTACGGGGATCAGCGACTTGAAATAACCCTGCGCCGCCGCATGAGCCGCCCGCCGTTGGGAGGAAAGCGCATAACCGTCCACATCCTGGCGGGAAAAGCCCTCTATGGTGGCGATGAGATCGGCGCCGATGCCCTGCGGCACAAAGCCGATCTGTTGGCTGATCACCGGATCGTCCATCAGCGCACCGCCATCGGCGCCAAGTGGCACGCGTGACATCGACTCGACGCCGCCGGCCACTACCAGATCGGCCCACCCGGCGCGCACCTTGGCCGCCGCCAGGTTGACCGTCTCCAGCCCGGAAGCACAGAAGCGGTTGACCTGAATGCCCGGCACGCCTTCATCCCAACCGGCGGCCAGCAGCGCTGTGCGCGCCAGATTTGCTCCCTGCTCCCCCACCGGCGTCACACAGCCCAACATGAGATCCTCGACCAATGCTGTCTCCGGCACAGTGCGTTCCCGCAAGGCGTTCAACAGCGTTTGTAATAACCCGATAGGCGTTACCCCATGCAAAGCGCCATTTGGCCGCCCCTTCCCGCGCGGTGTCCGAATCGCCGCGTAGATATAAGCTTCCTGACTCACCGGCGCCCCTTTCTTCTAAGGCTTCCTGCACTTATGTCAAGCGCCCCTCGGTCATCTTGTCACCCTGTCACCTTGCCATGTCACTCAGCCACTCGCCCAAAGCCAACAACCGCGCCTGTTGCAGCGGCGTCACCTGCCGGATGGCACTTAGTTTGGCCATGACCATAGTCGGATTGTAGGGCGTGGGCTGTTCGCCGAGGAAATGGGCGAAAGCGACCAGATCATTACACATTGTCGGGGGCAGGGCGGCCAAAACGGCTGCCGCTTGTACACCGGAAACAAAGAGATCGCGCCGTTCGTCATAGCGCGTTGTTGCATTGGGGGGCGCACCATCGGTTGCTGCTTCCCGGTTGGCAAAGAAATTGCGCAGAATTCCCTCGCTGATCGCCTTGAGCGCCTGTGAAAAGAGTTCAACCACCTGCACATGATCGGTTTGCGCAGCCAGGATGGCCGACCGGGAAAAGCAGTAGTCGCCGGTCAAAATAATGCCACCCATGAGGGTCTTTTGTTGTTCATCGGCTTCTTCCGGCTGGTGCGTCAGGAGCAATTTGTGAATGGCGAGGGCAATAAATAACATTTCCTGCGCGGCGGCCAGCGCTAGACGTTGTTGGCGCAAACGCTCCCCATCCGGCGTGCCAACACCCACCGCCAACACCAGAGCCGCACGCACCAATGGCCGCGCCCGTTGAAATTGCGCCTGCGCCAGATCGGCTAATGGGGTATAGAGATCGGTCAAGGCGCCGTGTAATTCTTGTTCAACTGCCGCCAACTCGGCGCGGAAGGTCGCCTTTTGTGCCAGCGCATCAGCCTGTTCAGGGGTTTCATTACGGAGTGGCAAGACGGACAATGAATCAGACGACAAGTTAGACATAGTTACTCGGTATCAAGTTCATCAGGATCAAACACTGACTGATCAAAAAGGGCGTCATCATCATCCTGCGCACTGAAGACTGGTGACTGTTCGTGATTCCGAGCGACAAGCCATGCGTTTGATTGCGCCGCTGCCGCCTTCGTTCGGTTGGTCAGCGGTCCGCCCAGCAACTCAGCCGTGCTTTCAATGGCTTCATAGGCGCTATCACCCATATAGATGCCGGTGATCGCATTGCGCAATTCAGGATGATGCTTAAAAATTCTACCACCATACCCGATGATCGGACGAACTGTCGGCAGTTGTGCAAGCGCTTTGGTCAGTGCTTGCAGATTGGCGGCGCTCTCTTTGGTGGTAGCGCTTATGAGAATCATGGCCGGCTGATATTGATTGGCGTCATTGATCAGATCAGCCGCTTTGATATTTTTCCCTAAATATTGGGTTTGATAGCCGGCGCGTCGAAGATAGATGGTCAACAGCAATGCCCCGATTTCGTGGTCTTCACCAGGCGCACAAACCACCCAAATCAGATTTTTCTGATTGGGGTGGGGGGCTGTACGCAAAATGGCCGCCAATCGCTGTTGCAAAAGGGCCGTGGCAAAGTGTTCCCGTGTGACGGAGAGTTCTCCGCGATGCCAGCGGTCGCCAATCTCAACCAAGACCGGTGCAATCACATTTTCACCTACCAACTCGATGGGGTAGAGGGCGAAGGCCTCTGCCAATACACGATCCGCCCGATCTTCATCAAAGTTCAATAATTCCTGGAGCAACTCTTTTTGTAAGACAGCGTAGTCGCGCCGCATGAGATGGTGGGTGACGGGCGGCAACGGCATGTGTGCCATTTCACTGTTGTTTGGCAAGGCGACTTGTTCCAGTGCGCCGGCATCGGCGGTTAATTTATCCAGCCACGCCACGGCCTGACTGATCGACATGCCGGCATCAACCTGCACTTTGAGCCAGCGAATGATCGCAATGTCCCGATCAGAATAGAGCCGGTAGCCGCTATCAGAGCGTTGTGGTTGGCAAACCTGGTAACGCCGTTCCCAGGCGCGCAACGTGCTGGAACTAATGCCCGTACTCTGTTCCACCGCTTTGATATTGTATAAGGGTGTTACGGGGTATTCTTGAAGACGAATCTCATTACTCACGCTTTTCCTCATTCCGTTGCTGCAAGCCCGATTCGTACCATTTCCATAGGAGTTACGCAGTTGCGGTCTGGCGACCAGAGAAGTTCGGCTTTTCTCAAAAGTCGAACTTTTGGGCAAGTGCGTACTCCTTCCAATCGGAACGTCTACGCCGCTGCTTACCACGCTACCCTGGCCAGAACAGCCTGAAAAGCAGTGCCGATTTCGGATCCGCAGTAAGGTGTATAAGAGTTGTATAGTCTTTGTACCACAGTTGCGATCATAACACAACTTTTCCCATAATTCAATAGGCAAAACTGAAGCAAATGATCAGGATCGGGTTATAGCCACATAGCTCGTAGCCGGTCCATAACCGGCGCCCCAGACGCCGATCACGGACCGGCTACGAGCGGGCTAAATCATTACGTTGGGCTTTATCCTTCGGGTGATTCAGGCCGGCGTGACCAGAGCGATTTTTGGGCGGCCAGTACAGCCGCCAAACTATGGCGTCCATCTATGGCGTCAGCTAGGAGCGGCGCACCGGTGCGTAGAGCATTGTTAAAGGTATAGATCAGCCGCCAGTCGGGCGAATGATGATGGGCCAGGGGAAAGTTTTCCGTCTGTCCATTGCGCAAGAGCAGGAGGCGACTCTCCGGTTGATCCTCTGCCCAGTGTAGGATCTGTAGAATTCCGGTAGAACCATAGAGTTCAATGAGGGTCGGTTGATGTGGGATAAAAAAGGAGTCGTGGAGGTGAACAGCCAGGCGAGACCGTCGCATTTGCACGATGGCAAGAATATTTTCCTCGACGCCGCCACTTTCTTCGCTCAAGATGGTCGGTGTCTGCGTGGCAAAAATTTCGGCAACTTCATCCTGAAGCAAATAGCGCAAGGTATCAAGAGCATGGCTGGTTCGGGTCAGCAACACACCACCGCCATTGCGTTTGAGCCGCCAGGTTTGCTGGATCGGCTGGAGTAACTGGGTGTTGACCACCCGCACCCCCAAGAGATCACCAATGGCGCCATCAGTCAGCAGGGTGCGCGCCTGTTGCACAGCCGGGTCGGCGCGGCGTTGGTAGTGGACGCCCAACAGCACCTTGCGCCGCTCCGCGGCCTCGCACATGGCTTGCGCCTCGGCCACGGTTAACCCCAGTGGTGGCTCACACAGAACATGTTTACCGGCGCTAAGGGCTGCCATCACCAGCGGATAGTGGTGGCGCGGGTGGCTGCTGACGTAGAGACAGTGAATATTGGCGCGTTCCACTAGATCAGTCAGGTTGACAAAGGTAAGCGGGATCTGGTTCTGTTGGGCAAAGCTGCGCGCCCGTTGTTCATGGTGGCTATAAACGCCGGCCACCCATGCGCCTAGCTGATCAGGGGCATGGGTGGCCGCCGGTTGGCTGCGAATCGCCGGGATCACGAACTGTTGCGCCCGCGTACTGGCGCCGACGACGGCCCAGCCAATCGTCGCCGGGCCTACTTTTAGGCGGGGTGTTTGTAGATGCGTTGCCACGGGCGCCTCGGTAAAGACAGGAAGACAAGAAGACAAGAAGACAGGGAGACAAGAAGACAGGGAGACAAGAAGACAGGGAGAATCAACTGTCGTCCTCTTCATCGCCGGCAATGCGGCGGAAGATGTGATCTAGGTCTTCATCGTTATAGAAGTGGATGACCAGGCGACCGCTGCCGTTGGCGTTGCGGCTAAGATTGACGCGCGTGCCGAGCGCCGAGCGGAAGCGGTTTTCCAGATAGCCAAGCTGTTCATCAACCGCTTCGGTGGCGGGGGCAGGGGGCGGTTCAGCGGTGGGCGGTGTGGCAGCGACCTCGACGATCTCTTTTACCAGCGCTTCGGTCTGGCGAACGTTGAGTTCCTGGGCGATCACCTGTGGCAATATCGTCTCGATCAAGGCCGCGTCTTTGAGACCCAAGAGGGCGCGGGCATGGCCGGCGCTGATCACATTATCAGTCACGGCTTTCTGGACGGCGGCGGGCGCTTCCAACAGGCGCAGCGTATTGGTCACGGCTGAACGACTTTTGCCCACACGGTCGGCAATGGCGCCGTGGGTCAAGCCAAATTCTTGAAAGAGGGTGAAATAGGCGGCGGCTTCTTCCAGCGGGTTGAGATCGGCGCGCTGAATGTTTTCAATCAGCGCCAGTTCCACCAACTGCTGGGCCGAGGCTTCGCGCACGACCACCGGCACATCCGGCAGACCGGCCAAGCGGGCTGCCCGCCAGCGTCGTTCGCCGGCTACCAACCAATAAGCGCCGGCTTGCTGTGGGTTGGCCGTGACAATGAGTGGCTGGATAATGCCATGCGTCCGGATCGAAACAGCCAATTCCTGCAAGGTCTCTTCGGCGAAATGCGTGCGCGGCTGGTGCGGGTTGGGCTGGATGGCATCAATAGCGCAACGTTGAATGCCGTTGGTTGGTGCTGGGGCGCTGTCTGCCGACGCGCTATCAACCGGCGGCGTTTCGTCCGCTGCGGTAGAGGTGTCAATGATAAGCGCACCTAAGCCACGCCCCAGCCCTGGTCGGCGCCGTGGGTTGGCATTACTGCTCATGGCCACCTTCCTGTGCTTTCTGTTCAGTTGTTGTTTCGCCAGGCTGACCCGCCGACGGCGCCGCTGCTTGCTGCTTGCTTTCCATCCCTTTTTCTTCGCGCTGTAAAAATTCGGTCGCCAAGGTTTGATAAGCCAGGGCGCCAGGGCTGTTGGGGGCATAGCTGAGGATGCTCTGTCCATAGCTGGGGGCTTCGCTCAGCCGCACATTGCGGGGAATGATGGTGCGGAAAACCTTGTCGGGAAAATAATTCTGCACCTCCTCCACCACCTGCTGCCCCAGGTTGGTGCGGCTGTCATACATGGTGAGCAGAACGCCGGTCAATACCAGCCGCTCATTTAACACTTCACGCACCTGCTGAATGGTGCCGAGCAGCAGGCTCAACCCCTCCAACGCCAGATATTCGCATTGCACTGGAATCAGCACGCCATGCGCCGCCGTCAAGCCGTTGATGGTCAACAAGCCCAGGCTGGGCGGGTCATCGATCAAGATATAATCATAGGCCGACAGCACTGGTTGCAAGGCGCGCGATAAGAGCCGCTCGCGCGCCATCATCCGCGCCATTTCGACTTCTGCTCCGGCCAAAGCGGTGGCGGCCGGAATTAGATCCAACCCGACCCGTTCCGTGAGCGTGAGCGCTTGTTGAATGGGGGTCTTCTCGATTAACACATTGTAGAGGCTGATCTTCAAGCCGCGCGGGTCAACCCCCAAGCTCGTGGTGGCATTGCCCTGTGGATCGGTGTCGATCAACAGCACGCGCCGACCGGCTTGGGCCAGATAGGCCCCCAGGTTCACGGCGGTCGTCGTCTTGGCGACGCCCCCTTTCTGGTTGGCAAAACAGTAAATTCGGGCACTCATGCACTAGTCTCAATCATCAGGTACGGTACAGGGGTGGTTGGGTAATGCGTGGGTTGAGCCTGTCGAAACCCACGCATTGCCCAACCACCTCAACTCTCAAACGGATGCGCCGCCATATAGGCCAACACCTGTTCACGGTCGGGAATGCCGGCGACGCCGACATGTTCTACGCCAAAGGAGGCGGTAATATTGGCAAAGCGGGCTGCTTGCACCGGGTCGCCAGTCTCTTGATAACGAATCAGAAAGGCGGTGGCGAAAATATCACCGGCGCCTGTCGGATCGACTTCGTTGGCCGGACGGGGTGGGATCTTGGTTTCGCGGATCTGACCGTCCGGCTGGCGCTGATAGATCGTGCTGCCGTCGCGATATTCGGTGACAACGATGAGTGAAATGTGTTGGAAGAAGGGATCGAGGCGGCGCAAATCGTGGTCAATATCCTCCAGTGATAAGACCAACACCCCTAGGTGCGGCAGAATCGCATCGGCGCTCTCCCAGGCTTGATGATAGACCCGCCCATCGGCCTGCCACCGACGCATCCACCCCTGTGGCACCGCCGCTACCAGCGAATCGGCAGCGAAGATGGCGGCGACATCGGGCTGGATTTCGTTCGTGAGCGGCCCTAGCAGCACAGCGCTGGGCCGGCGCAGGGCAACCGGAATATCAGCCGCGACAATCGGGGCGGCCGGGGTATAGAGATATTGCACCCGGCCCTCTGGTGTATAGATATTGGCAAAGGTACTTGTCGTGGCGCTGGGCAAGAGATGCAAATCGACCGCCGCCGGCAATTCAGAGAGATCGGTGTCCGCTGCCGCCCGTGTAATAATTGTCGGTTGGCGACCGAGGCGCAAGGCGGTGATGGCGGCGAAGCTGACCGTCCCCCCCAAGCGATAGGGGCCAGTTGGATCCGCGCTAACCAAATCGCGGGTGACATGCCCAATGAGCAAGATGTCAACGGGATCGGCGTTGGCCGCGCCGGCTGCTGGTGTTGCATAGGTCGATGGTTGCATGGCTCAAGTCCTGGTAGAGCAATTTAGACGTAACGAATCTGCTTTATGGTGGGTTCACGCAACACGCATCATGCAACACGTATCACGTCCTGGCAAAAATATGCACCTTGCGCCGCCCGCCATCGCCATAGCTTTCAGTGTAGACCTTGGGATGGTCGCGCAACGTCATGTGGACAACGCGCCGTTCGTTGGCCGGCATTGGTTCAAGCGAAATGGAGCGACCCGTGCGGGCCACTTGTTCCGCCATGCGTTCCGCCAATTGGGTGAGTTGGGCGACCCGGCGCGCCTTGTAGTGTTCCACATCGATGACAATGTTTTTCCATTTGTGCAACTTTTGATTGACCATCAAGCGCAGGAGATATTGAATATTCTCCAGCGTTTCACCCCGGCGACCGATGAGCGCCCCTAGCTCGCTGCCTTCCACATCCAACAGCAAGTAGCGACCGGAGCGGGCATGGCCTTCTTCCTGCTCGTCATGGTCATGATCATGGTCACCAAAGGATTCATCGCCATCATCCTGCCAACTGGCGCGCACTTCGGCCTGGAAACCCATCAGGCGCACCATCTCGCTTAGGAGATGGGTAGCCATGGTGACCAATTCTTGGTCGGCTTCCTCTTCACTGGCCGGTGCGGTAACCGGCGGCGCAGGTGGATCAGTTTCTGTAACGCCCGCCATTGCCGACACTTCAGCCGGAGCCGCTTCCGCAGCCGGTTCTGCAATCGCCATCGTTGCTTGTCGCGGCGTCTCATTTGTTGCGCTTTCGGCAGCAATCACCGGCGACGCTTCAACTGGTGTGTTGGTGACGGCATTGCTGGTCGCCAATGCTTGCGGTGTCAACCGGACAATGGCGGGTTCACTGCCGAGACCAAAGATGCCACGGCTGCCCTTTTGCACCACGTCAATCGCTACATTGCCACGCGCAAGCCCAAGAACACGCAAACCTTCTTCAACTGCATCGTCTACGGTCTTGCCTTTAAATTCGTGTGTTTGCGTTGCCATGCGCTATTTCCTCTTTGCTTTACGGCGCTGCTTTTGGGGGGCAGGGGCTTTGTCGGCGCCGGCGCCCTCTGTCACTTTTCCCTGACCATTCGTTGTCCCATTGGCGCCATTAGGTGTACCTGTCTTGGTTGCTGGCAAATCCGATTGGGCAATTGATGTAGGAGCGCTACCGGCGCCGCCACCTTTGGCGCCGCTACTGCCGGTCAAGTTAAAACGGTCGCTAGTGGTAATCCATTGTTGCAACATCTGGAGCAGGTTGCTGGTAACCCAGTATAAGGTCAAGCCCGCCGGCACCTGGATAGTGAAGATGCCAAACATAAAGGTCATCATCAGCGTCATCTGCTGCATCATCTTCATTTGGCCCGCATCCTGGCCGGGCGCTGGCGCTGGCGCCATCCACTTTTGCATGACAAACTGTGAAATCATGAGCAAAACCGGCAAAACCAGATAACCAATCAGGCGACCATACTCGCCATTATTGTAGAGATCGGTCACCCAACCCATGCCCAAGGTATACTGGGGATAGCTCAGATCCGGGATCCAGAAAAAGCTGGAGTTTTGCAGGGAAGGCCCAGTGGCGACGAGCGCAGCATAGAGGCCGAAAAGAATGGGCATTTGGAGTAGGAGGGGCAAACAACCGCTGAGGGGGTTAACGCCCGCTTCCTGGTAAAGCTTGGTCTGCTCTGCCACCATCTTTTCCCGGTCTTTGCCATATTTCTTTTGCAACTCCTGAAGTTTGGGTTGCAACTCCTTTTGTGCCTGCATGCCCCGGATCTGACTCAAGGTCAACGGGAACATGACGATACGCACAATCAAGGTAAAGAGAATAATCGCAAAACCCCAGTGGTGCGGTACATTGGCATTAACCAGAAGTTGATCAATGTAAATCAAAGCCTTAGCCAGCGGCCAGACAACAATCGTTTGCCAGAAGCCATCTGGGGGCGTCGTCATGACGTCAACGCCTTCCATGTTGACGCCACAGCCACTCAGCAGCATCAGCATCAGGCCGAGCGCAAGCAGCAAAATAATATGTTTTCGTTTCACGTCTATCTTTCTCCTAACCCACGTCAGTCGTCATGTGCTTGCTGACATAGTCGCACAGCCTAAGTGATTCGGCTTTTCCTACCCTACTGTGGCGCGCCCAAAACTAAGCAGGCCGAATGGCTAGGGCACCGGATCGATCAAATTTCCTTTGTACCAGGGGTGGCAGCGCAAAATCCGTTTGATTCCCATCCACCCGCCGGTGATGACGCCATAACGTTCGATGGCTCCATACGTATAGTGCGAACAGGTCGGGTAGAAGCGACAATTGCTACCAAGCAATGGGGAAATTGCAAATTGGTAAAAGCGGATCAAGGCTAAAAACAGGTTGCGCATGCTGGTTTACCGGATTTCCTCGCGCAATAAATGCGCCCGCCGGAGCAGGCGGGCGCAGGCGGCGTCCATTTGATGGATGTCGGCGCAAAGGATGGGGCGACGGGCAATCACCACGACATCCCACCCTGGTGCAATCATTGTCAACCGCAGCCGAAACACTTCACGCAGACGCCGTTTTAACCGATTGCGCACAACCGCACCGCCCAACCGTGCGTTAACGGAAAAGCCAAACCGGCTATAGGGCAACGCGTTGGGAAGTATACACATCACCAAAAGTTCGCTACTGTATGATTTCCCTTGCTGACGAATCTCCTGAAAACGCTTGTTTTCCCGGATGCGGTAACGTCTGTTCACGGAACCATCTTCACGGAATCTCAGTAGTCCGCAGTTGTGTAGTCGCGTAGTCCAGAGTCACGCTACTCACTCTTGATTACGTTGCCGTCTACTGAATCTACAATAAACAGAGATAAGCATACGCCCAATGCCGTCGGCTGTCTGCACGCCTGATCGCAAAGTTGCACCATTGGGCACAACATTGGACGAAAGTAATTACTTAGCTCCGAACCGGCTTGGAGCGGGCTAAGTAGTTACGTGCGAAACAGGCTTTGTTCAGGCCAGGCTAGTAGACGGATTTGCGTGTACTCAGCTTTACGGTCAGTTGGGCGCGCCCGCGCAAGCGGCGCCGCTTGAGGACGTTGCGGCCATCCTTGGAGGCCATGCGCTTGCGAAAGCCGTGCGTCTTCAGACGTTTGCGAACTTTGGGCTGCCAGGTGCGTTTGGTCGACATAATCTGCTCCTAAAATAGAATTTATTCCAAAAAATAGCCACCCGTGCAAAGCGCGCGCAGCTAGTGCCAGTCTCAAACCGATATTATAAGCGTAACTCTTTTTTTCTGTCAAATTGCTATAAGGGTGAAGGCTACTGACATTTCAGCGGCTCAAGGCCCCAAGCTGGTGCATCAATTCCTTGTTGCGCCGGTATAATTCCAAGTAAAGTTGCAAATAGGGCGCATAGCTTTGGCTGTTTTCAGGAATGGGCGGGATAGTGCGTATATCCTTGAGCCAACGATTGATCGCAGTATAGGCGGGGAGCAATCCCACGCCCAGACCGGCCAGAAAAGCGTCGCCATAGGAGGCGCCGATGGTGATACTCGGCGCTTTTTGCGTCTGGCCGCTAATGTCCGAGACTGTTTGCAGCCAAAGTGCGCTCTTGGTGCCGCCGCCGACCGCCATCACCTCGCGCGGGGCGGCGCCGATCTCCGCCATCACTTGGAAATGTTGGGCAATGCCATAGCCGATGCCCTCTAAGACGGCGCGGAACATGTGGGCGCGGGTGTGGGCCAGGGTCAGGCCAAAGAAGAGACCGCGCGCTTGCGGATCATTGATCGGCGTCCGTTCGCCGCTAAAGTAGGGTAACACAATCAACCCCTCGGCGCCGGTGGGGATAGTGGTGGCTTCTTGGGTTAACACGCTGTAGGCATTGGGGCCGCCCGCTGCCTCTGCCGCCACCAGATCCGGCGCCAGCTTGTCACGGAACCAGCGGGTGAGCGCGCCGCTGGTTGCCATGCCGGCGGCCAGTTGAAAGGTGCCGGGGAAGAGATAGGGCGCCGCCCAGAGCCGTTCATCAATCGTCGGTTTGGCAACCACCTGGATCATAAAGACCGTTGAGCCATACATCAGCATCATCTGCCCCGGTGAGGTGACACCAACGCTCAACGCCTCCGCCGCTGCATCGGTCGAGCCGACGACTACCGGCGTCCCTTCGGCCAGACCAGTTTCACGCGCCGCTTCTGCGGTGACAGTCCCAGCAATTTCCGACGACCAGGCGATCTCTGGTAAGCGTTCTGGTTCGACAATACCCTCACAAAGGTCAGCGTCCCAGCGATTGGTGTGAAAATTATAGGGCGGGGCGAAAAAAGAGGCGGTGATATGGTCGATGACAAAGCGCCCAGTGAGTCGCGCCACCAGGAACGTAGTCGAGGTGACAAACTTGTGGGCACGGGCATAGACTTCCGGCTCATTGTTTTTCAGCCAGAGAATCTTCGGGCCAATCGATTGCGCCGAGAGCATGTTGCCATTCTGTTGAAAGATATGTTCCCGCCCAAAGCGCGCTTCGAGTTCGGCAATCTCCCGCACAGCACGCGTGTCGATGCCATAGAGAATGCCGCCACTGCGCAACGGGCGACACTGCTCATCGACCGGCAGCACACAAGGGCCAATCGCACTGCACCCCACCGCCCGAATCTGCGTCGGCGCAATGCCGCTGGCGGCCAGCAGACGGCGCGTCAACGTAACAAAATCGCCCCACCAGACCCCCTCCACATCATGTTCCGCCCAGCCCTGCTGTGGAATTAACAACTCGTGCGGGCAGACCTGCACATTGATCACATTGCCGGCCAGGTCGGTGATCACCCCTTTGGATTCATAGGTGCCGATGTCGATGCCGAGTAGATACGCTTGGCTCATCGCTTGCCTCATCTTTCTTCGTTGCCTGCGGTGCGTGGCACTGACCAAAGACCACCGGTCAGCCCTGCCAACGGCTGGTCAGTGCCTTGCACCGAAACATGGCTTGTGGTTCACAACAGAGAGTGGATGAGCGCATTATAGCAAGCCCGGCAAGGGTCGCCAATTTCACTGCGGCAAGGCGGGAGCGATTTTTGGTGATTGACGAGCCGCTTCCAGCCTGTGTACAATAGCCATAAACACGACATGTTCAATGGACCTGACGCATGATCAAAAAACTGATCTTATTTCTGCTTTCTTTCGCAATGATCGTCTTTGCCTATCGGACAGTGAGCAGTCAGCTTTATCCACAACCCCCAGTGCGTGTGCTGCCGATAGACGACTGGCCACCCTTTGTCGCACAATATAGCGAAGAGGGGCAGTTAAGCTTTATCTGGGACATGGAACCTGGCTCGCAAATCTATGAACTTGACTACACCGATGTCTCGAACTGGATGCGTACCATTTTATCATCGACTGTCGAAACCGCAGCAGGAGCAACAGCGACCCTGGCCGGCAACCTTTTAACTACAAATGAACCAGCGTACAATGAAATGTACACCATGACAGTTGATACAAACTTCGCACCGAATGAATGGCTCTCGTACAGTTACTTGGCCAACCTGTATAAGAAGCCCACCATTGTTCTCCGCGAAGGCCCGAAGCCAGGCGAAGTAACCGCTGTCGAAACCTTTCAACGCCCCTGCTACCCCTTCCTGTCCAAAACAGGGGTGAAAGAGTGCGGCAAACATCAGAAAAACTCAGCTGTGACTCGGGAATTCACCTACCGCGCTGAGGATTACATTCTCACCAGGCTCGTTGCTAATATTGATGGCGTCGTGATCGCCGAGGTGACACTAGAAAAATTAACCTTCAAATGAGGTGCGCAAAATGAACGAAGTCAAAAAATTGCTTCTATTACTGCTTGCCTTAACATTGCTCGTCTTTGCCTACCGGATCATGAGCAGTCCGCATCACCCACAGACGCCGACACGCGCAAGAATACCGATTGTGAACGCATGGCCGCCTTTCACTATGTATTACAGGGACGAATGGGAAACAGGAATGCAGCGTTACAAATTTGTCTTCAACCATGTACGCGACTGGACACATACGACCATAGAATCAACACAGAAAGAGTCCGCTATTTTCCAGACAAAATATACCGGCGACACGATGGTTACATTTGATTCGCCAACGAGCTACATCTCTACAGATACCTCCAAAGAGCCGAATCTCTATATCCCTACGCAATGGCTTTCCATTGGGTATATCAAGGGTTTACAACTGATGCCCAACGTGACAAAGGTCGAAAGCCATGATCCTGCCCTCGAAAAGCTGATCGAAACAGGTGAAGTCCCTTGTGATGAAAACGCTCCAAGCTTTATCAAGTGCAAGCCAGGACAAAAAGTGCAGAAAGGCAGCCGCGAGATCACCTATCGCCTTGACACTCTAATTCCGGTGCTGATGGTGGATAAATGGGATGGGATCGCAGTCTATACGGCCACGGTGGAAATACTGGAGTTTCGGTGAACTTTATTGGTTTCAGTTTACCATTTGTGACAGGTTAAGGGTTAGGGAAAATTGTCAAACTGAGAGACGAATAGTAATGTGAACGGATGAGTAAAA
>JAPKMW010000159.1 GCA_026645575.1 Caldilineaceae bacterium | reverse complement strand
TCCGCTTCCAGACCATCTTTGCCGGCCTTAAAGAAAAACGCGGTCAGCCGGTCGCGATAGAGCCAGAGAACAAAGAGAATTGCGACGACAATAATCAACGTGATGAGGACGGTTTGGTTCATGGGGTTCTCCAGTTGTCACAGAACGGCAGTGCGTGTGTCACCGCAGTATATCATAAGTTTCCACAAATTGCTATCAGCAGTTTTTTGGGGGGTGTATCTCAGTTTGGGGGGACGTGGGAAGGGAAGTCTGTCACCCTGGAAGGGTCTCTAGGGTATTGCAGACGCGAGACCCTTCCAGGGTGACAGACTACGCTCTAGGGTTTCCGAGAGCATCTTAGTTAAACGGGACCTGTGTGGTATGGAAACCGCGCCTACGAGTATCGATTCTTCTTGTCTCTATTCGCCGCCGGGCGTCACTTCCACAACCTGCTTCTCGAAACCTTCGCCCTTGGTGTCGGCGTCGGTCAGGCTATCGAGCGCCTGTTGGGCCAGGTCAGTGCGGAGGGCGGCCTCATCGGGCGCTTTGGTCAGCACGGCGAATTCGGTGGAAATATCGACGGTCTGCTGGTAGGCCGCTTCGTCCATGATGCCAATGCCCTGCGGCGACGGCCAGATCAGGGCGTTGACTTCGTTGAGTTGCCAGCGCATGTGGCCTTCGCCCAGCGTCGGGCCATTTTCCAGCACGGTGTTGACACATTCGTCAAAGTTGTCGCGACAGAAGATCCAGCCCTTGAAGGAGGCGCGCAGGAAGCGGACGGCAATGTCTTCATTGCCCTCTTCGGCCAGCCAGGACTCGCGAGCAAAAACATGGTCTTGCAACATGGCGGTGCCAACGTCGCCGTAGTTAAAGACGGTGAAATCTTCCGGCTGATAGAGTTCACCGGTGTCCGGGTTGGTCGCTTCCAGCAGTTGGGCGTACTCGTTATAGGTCATGGCCTGGGCCAAGTCGATCTCGCGGTTGAGCAGGAGCGACATATCAAAGGGCTGCTGCACAATTGTCACCTGGCTGGCGTCATCGGGTTCAATGCCGGCTTGGCGCAGAGCGGCGAAGACTTCCCACTCGTTGCCAAAGCCCCACGTGCCGACCCGTTTGCCGGCCCAATCTTCCACCGAAGCAATCCCGCTATCAGCCCAAGCAACCTGGAGCGTACCACTGCGCTGGAAGATCTGGGCGATATTGACTAGATCAGCGCCCGCTTCGCGCGAGGCGAGCATCTTCGGCACCCAGGCAATGCCAAATTCGGCTTCGCCAGAGGCGACCACCTGTTGCGGCACAATCTCTACCGCACCTTCCAGGATGGTGACATCCAGCCCTTCCTCAGCATAGAAACCCTGCGCCAAAGCGGCGTAGTAGCCAGCAAATTGGGATTGCGTCACCCATTGCAGTTGCAAGCGCACCGGGGTGAGTTCAGCGGTGGACTGTTCCTCACTGGCCGCTGGCGTGGCAGCGCTTTCACCACCCGCTGGGGCTGTGGCTTGCGGCACGGCGCAGGCGCTGACCAACAGTGCGCCAATCACCAGCAATGGTAACAACCATCGAATTTTGGACATAGGATCATTCTCCTTTGTAAGTTGATAAAGTTGAGCGTATGGTTATCTTTGTCAGTAGTGATTGGGTATTGGGGTATTGGGTGATTTCGACAGGCTCAATCACCCAATACCCCAATACCCAATCACCGACCACTCGTATTCCGCACCGAACTGTGCCAGGGGATGGTCAACCGTTCGAGTAACAACACAATCAGATAGAAGGTCAGGCCGACGATACAGGCGACAATGATGGCGGCCCAGGCGTTCTGGAAACGAAATTGGGCCGCTTCCTGGGTGATAAAGACACCCAGCGCCGAGCGATTGCCGCCAAAGTATTCGCTCACCACAGCGCCGATCATGCTCAGGGTGGCGGCGACTTTGAAGGCGTTGAACATGTAGGGCAAGGCGTTGGGCAGCCGCACTTTGTATAACAATGCAAACTCACTGGCGGCATAGGAACGCATTAGTTCGATCATCGCCGGGTCAACGGCGGTTAGACCGCGGACGGTATTGATCATCATGGGGAAAAAGACGATCACGGCGACGATCATCATTTTGGAAAAGGGGTTATCAACACCAAACCAGTTATTAAAAATGGGGGCAAAGGCGATGATTGGCACCGAGTTGGCGGCAATGGCAAAGGGCATGAGCGTTTCATTCGCCAGTGTCCAGCGCGCCGTCGCCAGCGCCACCAAAATGCCGGCGCCACAACCAATGGCAAAGCCGCCCAACGCTTCCTTGGTGGTAAACCAGCCAATGTGGGTGAGGCGTTCCAGATTGCCGGTAAACGCATCCCAAATCACCGAAGGGGCCGGCAAGAGAAACCGTTGAATGGCAAGCAGCCAAACCATTGCCTCCCAGAGCAATAGCACCGCCACAAAAAGAATAATTGCCGGTAAATTGCGTTGTAGCGTCTTCAACTGCCGCTCCTAACGAAAACCATCAAAGATGAAGTTATCGCTCATGACGAGTCCGTGACTCGCAACTGCTTGGTTACGTTGCCGCTCATGGCGAGTCCGTGACTCGCCCCAATCGGTTGCGAGTCACGGACTCGCCATGAGCGGGGCATCAGGTTATATTACGGGCGTTCAGGCAATATACCCCTTTGCCCGCCGCAGCCATTCCCGTACTTCGGTTTCCAACTCGAAAAAGTGGGGGTGTTCACGTGTCTCCAAGGTGCGGGGCATGGGCAGATCGACATCCGTGATATGGAGAATCTCCCCCGGTCGCGCCGACATGACCACAATCCGCGTCGAGAGAAAGACCGCTTCGGCAATGCTGTGGGTGACAAAGAGGATCGTTGTTTGCGTCTGTTGCCAGATACGATGGAGTTCCAGGTTCATCCGTTCGCGCGTCATCTCGTCGAGGGCGCCAAAGGGTTCATCCATCAACAACAGGCGCGGGTGAATTGCCAATGAGCGGGCAATGGCGGCGCGCTGTTGCATCCCGCCGGAGAGTTGCCAGGGATAGTGGTTTTCAAAGCCCTCCAACTCCATCAACTTCAAGAGTTCACGGGCGCGGTTCAGTTGTTCCTGGCGGCTCAGTTTGCGTAGCTCCATGGGCAGCATGACATTCTTGAGAATGCTGCGCCATTCAAGCAACACCGGCGCCTGAAAGACCATGCCATAATCTTGGTCGAGCCGCGCCTGGTGAGCCGATTTGCCGTTAACCACCAGCTTACCGCTGGTCGGTTGCAAGAGATCGCCAACCAGGCGCAGCAGGGTCGATTTGCCGCAACCAGAGGGGCCGATCAAAGAGACAAATTCGCCGGGGGCGATGGCGAGGTTGATGTCTTTTAACGCAATGGTTGCGTTGCTGCGTCCAGCATTAAAGGTCATGCCGACGTTAGAAAGAGAGACGATACTGTCAGTCATGTGAAAAACCATTGATTTGTAAATTTAAATTTCACTTACCGTATTGCGTCCCCGCAACACCACCAATTCGACCAACGTCACGATCAAATAAAATGCAATCCCCACCCCGGCGCTGGCGACAATGGTGGCCCACAATCGTTCCGGGCCGGAAATGTAGTACTGGTTAAAGTTCAAAATGGCGCCGCCCAAGCCATCGCGAATGCCGGATGGGAGTTCACCAATGATTGAACCAACAACACTAGAGGTCGCCGAGATTTTGAAGGCGGTGAAGATGTAGGGCAAGGCCGCCGGGAAGCGTAATTTCCACAAGACATCCCACGTCGACGCGGCATAGGAGTGCATTAACTCAAAGGCCATCGGGTTCGGCGAACGCAAGCCGCGTAGCGTGTTGATCGTCACTGGGAAAAAGGTCAAATAGGCGGCGATCACTGCCACCGAAAACCAGCCGGCCTTGAGCCAGATAATCACCATCGGCGCAATCGCGAGAATTGGCACGGTTTGGGAAGCGACGACATAGGGCATACACCCCCGTTCCAGCAAGCCGAAATGGGTAAAGAGAATCCCCAGGAGCAAGCCCAATGTGGCGCCAAAGAGAAAGCCGACAATGGCTTCGCGGAAAGTATAAAGTGCAGCATCAAAGAGCACGCTGCCCAAGGGCGGGCCATTCCGTCGCGCCGGGTTGCTAAAAGCGCCGGCAATCTCCCAGATGTGGGGTAAGTTCAAGTCCGAGGCAACTTTCCAGCGGAAGGGAGGCATGTGAGTAATGCCAAAGGGATTGGTATCAGCGCGCCAGGGATCGCCCCCCAACCATTTCGCCCCTTCCCACACCAGCGCGATCAACAAGAGCAATACAAGGAGCGAGATCGCCTGGCGGAAGAATAATCGAATGCTTAAGCTAAACCCTGGTCTTTTCTTCATCGGTTATGGTAAGGTTGAGTGCAGGCAAAGTAATTTGAAAGATTATACCAGCAATCGCCCTAGTCGCAACTTTAGCCGTAACGCAAAACATCGCAATTTTAGCGGCGACAAGAACAAAGAGCGGTCACAGTCGAAACTGTAGCCGCTCTTTGCTATACTTATGAGCTACACGGCAAGTAACCCACTGCTCCTATCAAAAGTGTTACTTTCCGGCGCTCTTTACGACAACATAGCGATTGCACTTAGGGTCTGTAAAAGAATAAAGTAAGCGCTTGGCGAGTCCGTGACTCGCCAAGCGCAGTAGACGGCGTTATATTTTTACGAACCCTTAGCTAACCAAACTTACGGCAACAGTTCGCAACTGGCCCACTGTTCGACCAAGGCGCCATTGTCAGCAAGCCATTGGGCAGCGTCCTGCGATGGGAGGTCGTTCCCTTCAAAATTGAGATTCTTTAACAGACGATAGAGACAAACTTGATTGCGTTCCAGGTCGGCCAGGAGACCGCTGTTGGTCATCATCTGGAGACGAATGGTGTCGTTACGCCAGTAGATGTCGCCGACGTTACGAATGAAGCCAAAGTACTCGCGCAGGAAGGCGCGATCCTTGGGATCAGCAAAACAGAGCGTCATATCGACGGCGCGTTGCTCCTGCCGCTTGGCTAGCGCTTCATACATGTCCGCCGACGACGAGAAGTCTACAATGTCTACCGTCAAGCCCAATTTTTCCTGGCTGATCTGCTGGAAGACCTGGGTGAAGAAGCGACATTCAGGCAGTTCAGCGCTAATGCCCAGAACAAGATCGGCGGTTGGGGTTGGCGGGGCTGGCGCCGTTGTGGCGGTGGCCGGGCTTTCCGTGGCAATCGGTGTGGGGACGGTCGTTTCTGTGGTTGAATTGGACGCTTCCGCCACGACGACCGTCGTGGGTTCTGCGCTTACTGGCAACGGCGCCAGTTGCGCCACCGGCAATGAATCAACCGGGATGGAAGCGACATCAAAGTTGCTTACCCCTTCCACCAACCAGTCGGTTGTATCCAACAATTCTAAGCCGCCAATTTGCCCAGAAGTGATGCGCTCAACCCCTTGGTTATCAATCAACGGACCTTGGAAGATCGCCAATTTGCCGCTGATAATGTCAGAGCGCGCAGTCACAATCCGTGATTTCATCTCTTCGGTTACGGATGGGCCAAAAGCGGCCAGGCGCAACATATCGCTTTCAATGCCACCGCGGACATGGGCAGAGCGCCATTGCCCGGCGCGAATTTGTTGCACAACACTGGTATAATAGTTGCCCCACGTGTAGGCAACACCAGTCAACCAGCCATTCGGCGCCAATTCTTGTAAGGCGTCGGAGTGGAAACCGATGACATAAATGCCGAGCGCCTCTGCTGTCTGCACAACCGTGATAGGGGAATCGACGATCATCGTAACGACATCAACACCGGACGCAGCCAAGGCGCGGGTCGCTACGTTCTCCTTCGTCGGGTCAACCCAGGATTCGTTGATGACGACTTTTGTCGTCACATTCGGGTTTGCCGAACGCGCACCTAAATGGAATGCATTAGCCGACGCAAGAATGTTTGGAATCGGGAAGGCGGTGATAAAACCGAGTTGATTCGTTTTTGTCGCTGCGCCGGCGGCAATCCCAGCCAGATACATTGCTTCGAAATTATTGGCCCAGTAGGTGCCGAGGTTATCACGTAGTTCAAAACCGCCGGGATGAAGGAAAGTTACATCAGGGTAGCGCTCGGCAGCTTGAATGGCAAACGGCAGATAGCCGAAGCTTTGCACAAAAATGATCTTGGCGCCCTGTTGCACCATCTGATCAATCACCGGCAAAACGGCTTCCGTCTCCGGGATATTTTCGGCTTCAATCAGACGAACACCTGGCACCTGCTCGACCATCTGTTGCAAGCCGTCATGATGGGCCTGATTATAGCCACGATCGGTAATGGCGCCGACATGAATGGCGCCAATTACCTCTGAGCCATAGACCGTGTAACCACCAGTTGTCGCTGTGGGCGGGGCCGGGGGCTGGACTGATTCAGGGGTGTTGGTTGGGGCAGCAGCCGTTGTCGCCGTTGGTTGCACTGCCACAGCCGGCTGTTGCGGTTGGAGCACCTCCGGCGTCGATTGCGTGATCGGCGTCGGTTCTGGGGTTGTCATGATGAGCGATTGCAGCCGTACCATCAGAAAGACAAGCACAATAGCGATGATAGCAACCAGAATGAGAGCAAGATTATCGCGGAATGCTTTCATAAGTATACATCCGTCCTTCACGAGTGGCGCGCTTATGGAAAGCTGCGCCGAAAAGAGCCTAAGCCAATCGGTAGCCCAGGCTTACACCTATTTCACAGTTACTGTTTTGGATGGAGATAACTGTTATTCTACTGCTAGCTGCGTGTACTATTCTGTCAAACAAGTGATGATGGGTTAAACCGTAGTAAAGACTTTAGTCTTTCGCCTGCTTGGAGAAAGACTAAAGTCTTTACTACCGGTCAAAACTTATTTAACAAAACACACCTTTGCATCAATTAAGTCATGGAGGGCATGGTTGCACAGTTGGTGATGCGCTCTTCTTATTCTACCGTTTACCTGACAAACTTTCAAGTTGATAAGCTTACAGAAACACTACAAAATATCTAGAAAATTGGCATTTCTACAATAAATTGTTTACGTTTTCTATAACTCATGATGAAACTACAAAGTATATCGTCAGGCATCCGCCGTAAGCTTGTTCTGAAGTAAGGCAAATAACCGATTTGGACTTAACGGAATCTCCAAAATTTCTAGTTGCACCGCAGCGAAAGCATCTTCCACGGCTTGTGCGAAGAGAGGGCCAACGGGGATGGCACCTGCCTCGCCGGCGCCCTTGATCCCCAGCGGATTTAATGGCGACGGCGTCTCAACATGATCCGTTAGAATGGCCGGTACAGTATCAGCCGTCGGCACCAAATAATCCATAAACGATGCGTTCAGTAGCTGCCCATTTTCGTCAAAGTGGAGTTGTTCGTAGAAGGCATTACCGATTCCCTGGGCAACCCCCCCTTGAATCTGCCCTTCCAAGATCATAGGGTTGATCACCACGCCACAGTCATGGACTACAACATATTTCTTAATTTCCACCAACATAGTTTCCGGGTCAACTTCAACAATCATGGCATGAACACCGCTGGCCGTTGCGCCTCGCTCCGGCCCAAAGTAGTCGGTCGCTTCCAGCCCTGGTTCGGTTCCCGGTTTCACCGCGCCGCGCATGGGGTTGGCGCGTGCGGCCAAGTCACCCAATTTAATTGCTGTCTCTGGTGAACCTTTCACCCGCGCTACGCCATCGACCAATTCCAAATCTTCGATGGCAACTTCCAACTCTTCGCCGGCTTTTTTCAACACCTTCTCGCGCACCTTCACCGCTGCGGCATGAATGGCATTACCCGCCACCACAGCGCCGCGACTGGCAAAGGTGCCGGCGCCCCAATAAAATTCAGCGGTGTCGCCGGTGGTCAACCGAATATTCTCAACACTGACGCCCAGTTGCTCGGCCACAATTTGCGCGAAAGAGGTGTAATGACCTTGCCCTTGTGTCCCAACGCCAGTAGCGACACTGACCCGTCCGCTGGTTTCCACCGTCACCCTGGCGCCTTCATAAGGGCCGATGCCGGTGCCTTCGACGTACGTCACGATGCCGATGCCGACATGCTTGCCGGCAGCGCGCAGCCGTGGCTGCTCTTCTTGAATAAATTGGTGATAATCGATCAATTCGACTGCTTTGTCCAGCGCCGGTTCATAGTTACCGCTATCATAGACCAGGGGTGCGAAATCCTGGTAGATAATCTGGTTGTTATAAGGAAATTTGTCGGGCGGGATAAAGTTGCGCCGGCGAATCTCGACGCGATCAATGCCCAATTCTTTTGCCGCAATATCGAGCAGGCGTTCCATGACAAAGACGCCATGTTGCCGCCCCGCACCGCGGTAGGGGGTGACAATCGGCTTGTTGGTAAAGACTGATTTAAATTCGGTGTAATAGTTCGGCACATCATATTGCCCCAGCAGAGTACACTGGCTGTTGAGGGCAACCGTCAAGCCATACGGGGCATAGGCGCCGGCATCATGGAGGAAAACATCTTTGACGCCCAGGACACGTCCCTCTTTGGTCAGGGCAATTTCGGCTTCATGCACCTGGCCCCGCTCTTGCGTGGTGGCGTAAAAGTTTTCTTGCCGATCTTCAATCCACTTGACTGGGCGCCCCAGTTGTACCGTGATCCAGGCCAGCGTCACCTCTTCGGGGTAGAACATCATGATCTTCGGCCCAAAGCCGCCGCCGATAAAGGGTGCAATGACCCGCACCTGTTTTTCGGAAAGACCCAACATGGCGGCGATGCCATTGCGAATGGCAATCGGCGCCTGGGTGGTGTCATACATCAACAGTTGCTCGCTCTTGGCATCCCAACTAGCCACAATCCCCCGGTTTTCCATGGCCGCCGCCGTACCGCGATCATAGACAAAGCGGCGGGTGATAAGCTTGTCGGCTTGCTGACGCGCCGTCTCATAGTCCCCTTTGCGCTGGATGGCGTGGGCATTGAGGTTCTGGTCGAGTTCTTCGTGAATCAACGCCACATCCGGCGCCAATGCCTTTTCTACATCCACTACCGCCGGCAGCGGATCGATCATCACCACCACTTTTTCGGCGGCATCTTCCGCAATATAGCGGCTTTCGGCCACCACCACAGCAATCGGTTCACCCACATGGCGCACTTTGCCCTTGGCCAGCGGCACTTGGGTGCGTTGGTTGAAGACCAGATTGGGAATGGGCGGCGGCGGCACCAGCAGCGGACCAGGTCGCCAGTAGTCCCCCAGATCCTCGGCAGTATAAATAGCAACGACACCAGGGATTTCCAAGGCGGCTGCCGTGTCGATGCTACGGATATAACCGTGGGCATAGTCGCTGCGCACAAAGGCGACATGCACCATGCCGGGCAGGTGCACATCGTCGGTAAAGAGCGCCTGACCGGTCAGGAGACGCGGATCTTCGTTGCGTTTGATGGGTTGGCCGAAATAGCGTGTGGTCATAAATAGAGAGTAAGAGATTGAGAGATACAGAGATTAGATAATGCGTGATTCCGTGCTACGTGCTTAAAAAATTTCTAGAAAGCGTAACAGGGCAAACAGGATAATCAGTCCCGTAACCAGCAACCAGCCGTTGCCCATGAGCCAGGCGAGTGGCCCTACGCGGTAGCCCATTGCCTCTAGTTTGCGTTTTAGCTCACCAGCCGATGGTTCAGTGAGGGTGCTGCCATCGGGGAAAACCAGAGTCGGGACACTTTCGTTGCCATTGTTGATCGCCCGCACTTGGGCCGCAGCTTGGGGCTGCTGGCGAATGTTGACGTAATCATAGGCAACTTTTGCTTGGCTCAACATTGCTGTGACCGGGGGAACGGCTGGGCAGCCTGGATGGCCATAGACAACGATTCTTTCAGCCATGCTCAACCTGCCGCAGATGATTCGCCGCGAATTTCACCGCTTCAACAATATTCTGATAGCCTGTGCAGCGGCAGATGTTACCCGAAACAGCATCGCGAATTTCTTCATCAGTCGGGTTGGGGTTTTCCGCCAGGAAGGGAACCAGCGTCATGAGAAAGCCGGGCGTGCAATAGCCGCACTGGAGACCATGCTTTTCCCGGAAGGCGTCCTGCAATGGATGCAACTGGGTCAGATCGCCCGTCGGCGTCAAGCCCTCGACCGTTGTAATTTCATGACCATTGACTTGGACAGCAAACATAATACAGGAACGCACAGCCTGGCCATCCAACAAGACCGTACACGCGCCGCAGGAGCCATGTTCGCAACCAACATGGGTGCCAGTCAGGTTGAGTTCGTGGCGCAAAAAGTCACTAAGGAGCAGGCGCGGTTCGATTGCGCACTGGTAGGACTTGCCATTGACGACTAAAGAAATAGGATAATGAGATTGCATAGGTTGCACCAGAAATTTACTCATTCGCAGCAGGGGATGACACGTCAGCAATGATTTGCTCAACCGCATCATAAACTTGCCTAACCGAGGAGGCGTCAAGCGCTACATCCACTAATTCTTTGACTTGTTGTACGCCAAGTTTGTTCAGCATTGAGGCTGATGATTCAGGCAATGGCCCAAATTTATGCTCGATGATATGCACCAACATTTGCATTTGCCCCTGATAAAGACCCTCTTCACGCCCCTCTTCACGCCCCTCTTCACGACCTTCTTCACGGCCCAGATCAATGCCTTCCTTTAAAATTTCGCTATACCAAGGTGATTCTCGTAAAACAGCCATATCCCACCTCATAATTTTCCGAACAAGCTCGATATCCAACACAAAGGCGGCAAAAAACGCCAACAACGGTTCAAGGTCAGCCAGTGTTTCATCCGACTTCAATTTTACCATAGCCCGGTTCACCACGGCTTCATTGTTCCCCCCTTTGAGAACTGGCACAAACGGGAGCAGTGTCACCAGATTCTGGGTAAAGACCAACTCAACGTCAATTTCCCAGAGGTTGATCATGCGGAAATCTTGATGAGCTTTGATACCCATCAGATCCGAATCATAAACTGTGGGCAGAATCACGTTCGCTGGTGGCGGTAAAATGTTGACAACGACTGGATAAACCAACAGGTTGTATTTTTCCTCCGCCAACGCTGCGTAAGCACGCAAGCGTCGGTGAATCCGTATATCAGGGCGTAGTTGAAGATCGGCTGCGACCAGAAAAACGCCGTTCGTGGGCGACTGCGCTTTGATAAGCGTATCATTCATCCGCGCCACCCATTGAAATTCGTTTGACAAAGATTCAAGGGCCTGGGCTTGCAGATCACCAGTTACCCAGCGCACCCATTCGGTTGGCGCCAGGCTCACAAGCCGCTTACCGCCAATATCCGATGCTCTAGCTTTGGGTGATTTGTTCTTTTTGTTTTTACTAGACTTGCTCACGTTCTACGATCCCACTGAGGCAGCCAATTGAGCCGGCAGCTTTATATAATTCACCCACTTCCACCGTCACACATTCGATGTCGAGGCTCTCATAGAATTGTTGAGTGATAGGATTGCCCGCCGCCAACAGAATCTTGTGCGGCCCCAGGGTGACAAAGTTAAAGGCGGCATTATGAATCGCCTCGCTGACATCGGGCAAAAATTCGACACGATAGCCTTCGGCGCGCAACGTCTCCACCGCGGCATAGGCCAGCCGCACTGGCCAGGCTAACGCTAAATTATGATCGGCAAAGCGTACCATCCCTTGCAGGTGCATGGTGCCGATGGGCATGTCAAAGGAGACCACTTCAACGCCCATCTCGCCCAATACTGTCCGCATCTGGTTGATCGCTTCGGTATTGGTGCGGATGCCCCGCCCGACCATCACCTTTTTGGGCGCAATCCAGGCGGCATCCGCACCTTCAAAGACACCGCGTCCACTAATGCTGCGTAGAATCGGTGCGCCGATACGGGCCAAGGCGGCGGCGACTTGTCGTTCTTCACCAGCCCGCACATCCGAAGCCGGTCGGGCGAGGATACAGCCTTCCGGTGTCATAAACATCAAATCCGCACAAAACATTTGATTGGGGCTGGGTGTTGCCGGCGGGTTGACGTAATGGACTGTGACCCCGGCGTCGCGATAGGCTTGGGCCAGGGCATCATGCTGCGCTTGTGCTTTGGCAATATCGAGTGGCGCCACCATCTGCACCGCATTCGGATCATCCGCAGAAGCGGCCAATTCTGCCCCAGGGCGATGGAGCAACACGGCCTTTAGCGTTGACCATTCGCTGTTAACGCCACAGGCACCCCAAATATTGCCTAGTTCACCGGCCAGGGAGCGACTGCGCGGTTGCCAGCCTTCGCCGCCATACGCGGCCATGAGATGGGGTTGGTTGCGATTCGGTTGAAAGGTCATAACAATTCCTGTCCAGCGCGCTGAAAAGCTTCCGTTAATGCCCGTCTGGTCAATACATTCGCCAAATGGCGGCGAAAGGCCACGGAAGCGTGAATATCAGCCGTGGGATCAATGTCTTTGGTCGCGCAGGTCTCGGCGGCGGCGGCGATCAAGGCTGAAGTTGGTTTCTCGCTTTGTAATAGTGCCATCGCTTGCCGCGCTTGGGTCGGCCCTTCGCCAACACTGAGCAAGACGATCCGTGCATCGGCGCACCGGCCTTGTTCGTCCAGCCGCACCGTCGCCGCCACGCCGACAATGGCATAATCACCCCGGCGGCGGGCAACCTCTTGGATCGACCAGCCAGTGCGGGGTGCAAGCGGCGGCAGCACGATCTCCGCTAAAATTTCATCCGGGGCCAGATCCGTGGCAAAGAGCGCGACATAGAAATCCTGAGCGCTCACCCAACGTTCGCCAAGTTTGCTGCGCACTTTGAGTTGTGCGTCCAATGCTACGGCAATTACGGGTAACTCAGCCGCGGGGTCGGCATGAGCCAGGCTGCCGCCGATGGTACCGCGATTGCGGATTTGGACATGAGCGATGTAAGGCATGGTGGCGTGCAGGAGTGGCGCCCGTTGGACAACAAGATCGCTCTTTTCCAGGGCGCGCTGGCGGGTCATGGCCCCGATGCGTAGGCCGCCGTCCACCGTTGGTTGGATGTAGGCCAAGTCGGCAATGTTATTTAAATCAATCAGCACCGCTGGTTGCGCCAGGCGAAAGTTCATTGTTGGAATGAGACTTTGGCCACCGGCCAACAACTTGGCGTCGTAGCCATGTTCGGCCAGCAGAATTAGCGCTTCATCGATGCTGGTTGGGGCAAAGTATTGAAAGGGCGCCGGTTTCAAGAGACAACTCCTACAAAACTACAATGAATTGAGAAAGGAACGACTGATGCCGATTAACAGTAAGTCAGTGAGACAGTAATCAGTATCCACTGTCCTACTGACTTACTGACTTACTGTCTCACCTTCCTTGCCAGACCGGTTGCCGTTTCTGGATAAAGGCGTCGATCCCTTCTCCTGCATCTGCGGCCATCATATCACAAGCCATCACTTCGGCGGCGTAATTATAAGCGTCGGCCATGTCCATTTCCAATTGTTTATAGAACATGCGCTTGCCGGAAGCGACAGCATAGGAAGACTTGGCGACAATCGCATCCGCCAGCCGTTGGACCGTGGCATCGAGTTGTTCCAGTGGGACGGCATAGTTAATCAGCCCTTCGCGTTCCGCCGTTTGGGCGTCGATAAAGTCACCGGTGAGCAAAATTTCCATCGCCTTTTTGCGCCCCAGGTTGCGACTAACCGCTACCGAGGGCGTTGAACAGAACAAGCCCACACGCAGCCCTGACGTGGCAAAGGTGGCGACATCGGCGGCGACAGCGAGATCACAGGCAGCGACCAGTTGGCATCCGGCAGCCGTGGCGAGGCCATGCACGCGTGCAATGACCGGCTGCGGCATCCGGTTGATCGTCATCATCATACGGCTGCATTGGTTAAAGAGGGCATGTTGCCATTCCTGGTCAGGGTGGCTGCGCATCTCTTTGAGATCATGACCGGCGCAAAAGGCTTTGCCGTTGCTGGCAATCACCACGACGCGCACTGTCGCGTCGGTGGCGATGGCGTCAAGCTCGGTTTGCAACGCACTCAACATGGCCTGGGAAAGGGCGTTAAATTGCTTGGGCCGATTCATGGTCAAGGTGGCGACGCCATTGCGGTCACTGCGCAGGAGGATTGGCTCCTCGCTGGTGATTGTTGTGTGGGCGGCGCCATTGGTGGCGACAGTTGCCATTGTCATGAAGATTCCTCCTTAGAAAGCGCCACAGAGTTGTAAGGCGCGCAGTGCTTCCACTATTACATTTTGGTCTATATTTGTCTATAATTGTTTCGCCTGTTCCCGCAACACAAACTTCTGCACCTTCCCTGTCGATGTCTTGGGTAATCCACCGAAGACCACCGTTTTTGGCGCTTTGTAATGGGCGATGTTATTGCGGCAAAATTCGATAATTTCCTCAGCCGTCGCTGTGGCGCCGTCACGCAGGGTGACAAAGGCGCAGGGCGTTTCCCCCCACTTTTCATCAGGGCGGGCAACGACAGCAGCTTCCAAAATCGCCGGATGGCGGTAGAGGACATTTTCCACTTCGATGGTCGAAATATTTTCACCGCCGGAGATAATAATATCTTTGGCGCGGTCTTTTAACTCAATATAGCCATCCGGGTGCATGACGCCCAAGTCACCGCTATGGAACCAACCGCCTTCAAAGGCTTTTTCGGTGGCGGACGGATTTTTGAGATAGCCCATCATTACAATATTGCCGCGGAACATCACTTCGCCCAATGTTTCGCCATCGGCGGGGACGGGCTGCATGGTCTGTGGGTCGAGAACGGCCAATTCCTCCAACATGTGATAGCGCACCCCCTGACGCGCCTTCATCCGTGCTTGCGCCTCCATCGGCAGATCGTCCCAATCGCTATGCCATTCACAAAGCGTGGCCGGCCCATAGGTTTCGGTGAGGCCGTAGACGTGGGTCACTTCAAAGTCATTTTCGGCCATCTTCTGCAAAACAGCAGCCGGCGGCGGGGCGGCGGCGATCATGCCCTGGATACGATGTTGTTTCTTGGCCCGCAATTCGTCCGGTGCGTTGACCAGCATATAATGAACCGTGGGTGCGCCGCAGTAATGGGTCACGCCTTCTTTCTCGATTAAGTCGTAAATGAAATCAGGCCGCACCTTGCGCAGACAGACACTCGTGCCGACAACCGCCGCCAATGTCCAGGGGAAGCACCAACCATTACAGTGAAACATAGGCAGTGTCCAGAGATAGACTGGGTGTTTGCCCATGCCCCAGGCCATAATATTACTCACCGCATTGAGGTAAGCGCCGCGGTGGTGATAGACCACACCTTTGGGATTCCCAGTGGTGCCGGAGGTGTAATTGAGGGTGATCGCCTGCCATTCATCGGCGGGTAATCGCCAGGCGAAGTTGGGATCACCGCCGGCCAGAAATTCTTCATAGTCCATCACGCCCAGTCTATCACCCCCATCGCTGAAAGGGTCATCAATGTCAATGACCAGCGGCGGATTTTCTAGTTGAGCCAACGCCTCCCGAATGGTTTTAGACGCCTCGGTATCGGTCAGCAAGATTTTTGACTCACAATGTTGCAACTGGAAGGCAATGGCGGGGGCATCCAGGCGCGTGTTGATGGAGTGGAGGACGGCGCCTGTCATAGGAACGCCAAAATGGGCTTCGTACATTTGGGGCGTGTTAAAACCCATGATCGAAACCGTATCGCCCAAGCCGATGCCCCGTTGCGCCAATGCCGACGCCAGGCGGCAACAGCGCTCATAGGTTTGCGCCCAGGTATAGCGCTGTTCGCCATGCACAATCGATGTTCGCTGGGGGAAGACCGCGGCGGCGCGCTCGACAAAAGTCAAGGGGGAAATCGGAACATAGTTGGCCGGCGTCTTGTCCAGACCAGTGGTGTAAAGATTGTGTTGCGACATTGGCAAAATTCCCCAAAGAAAAATTTTAGTACAATCGGAGCAAGCCTGCACTAAGTAAATTGGTGGATACAGAGCAAGATGGGCGTTACGCTGATTGTAAGGCAGACGCAACGCCCTGTCAAGCGAAAACACTACAACGGATTAGGGAAGCACCAGATTGTCTTTTTGCTGAACCGAAACTGAGGACACCGCAAGTGTTTGAGAAAAATAAACATCTTGTTAGCAATTGTTTGGTCATGTCGCAAAAATCCGATGCTTCCTAAATCCGTTGTAGTGTTGTGCGCCTCTACACCTCCTTCGCTTGAGGCGCATGAGTTGCAAACCGCACCTACCGTTTTTAGTCTTCCACAAACGCGACAGCGCGACAGAAGGCCGCTTCGCCCCCCTTGAAGAGCCAGGGGAAGACGCCGATGGTCATGCGGCGGTTTTGCAATTCAGGGGCGCCGATTTGGCCGCCCATGTTTTCGACATGGACGCAATCATGGGGGAAGAGGGCGTTGTGGGTCAATTGATAGGCGCTTTCGGGGAAGAGTTCGTCCATCTTATCGGCGCCAAATTTTTGTTCACAGATGCCACGCACCTTCTTCCAGTGGTTCAAACCGCCGGCGCCCAGGAAGCGCCCAATCGGCAGGTTCATGGGATGGTCGGTCGAGATCATATCGACGCCCCAGACCTTGATCTTCTTGTCGAGCAGCCATTGGCAGATGCTGTGATGGGGGCCGGGGTGGCGTTGGATATAACGTTCTTCATCGCCCTGTTCAGAGAGGAAGGAATATTTATGCCAGCCAGTGTGGATGATCAGAATGTCGCCGTCACGCACTTCGACCCGCTTTTCAATATCTTGCGGGGTGAAGATGTCCAGGTCGTCCAGCATGTCGCTCAGATCCACAATGACGCCGGGGCCATAGAGCCATTCCAGCGGCAGTTGGTCAATGGTCTTGCCGTTGGTGACAAAGTGCTTGGGCGCGTCCAAGTGGGTGCCCATGTGGTTGGAGGTCTGGATATACTGGGCATTGACGCCATGTTCGGACTTGCGCTTGAAGTATTTCACTTCAAAGGGCGGGTAAAAGGGCCAGAACGAGCAATCAGCGTTGAGCGGTTGCGAAAGGTCGTAGAGTTTTGTCATGAGTGTCTCCAGTTGATAGTTGTAATGGTATTAGGTATTGGGTATTAGATATTAGGTAACCGATTATGCGAAATTGAAGGGAGTGGCGTTATCGTAGCCGTGGTAGTAAACTTCTAAGGAGAAGTCGCAAATTCTACCAAAGGAGCAAAGACCATGGCCGCGATAACACCGCCCCCATTGTGCCTGGAAAGCTTGATTACGTCAATGCACGAAAACGGGTACAGCCATGCCGACTTAGTAGAGTTACTGTTCGGCATCATTGATGAATACTGTGTCTTGTTCACCAAACCCCAGGGAGCGGGTCGTCCGCCCAGCTATACGTTGAGTACCATTCTCAAGTTGGATATGCTCATGCACCTCACGGGCAACCGAGGAGAAACCGAAATTTTGCGTGAAGTGAATCGTCACTATCGCCCCTATTTCGACAAACTACCAGGGCAAAGCCGGTTGTGGCATCGGATTCGGGAAGCCGTGGGCGAGATTGAGCGCTTCCGGCAAGCCTTGTGCCACCGCCTTGGCGTCCACTTGGAAGAACTGCGCATCCTTGACACCTTGCCCATTCCCGTCGCAAC
>JAPKMW010000158.1 GCA_026645575.1 Caldilineaceae bacterium | reverse complement strand
TTCAACCCGATTAGTTCGATCACGGCTTGTCAAATTTGACCTCTGGCTCATTTGACCTTATTGAGAGATAAAGAGATAAAGAGAATTGGTTTGACCCAATCTCTGAATCTCTCAATCTCTTTATCTCCTTGTTGAAAGCGTCATTGTCTACCCTTTACGCAGGATGAAGCCTATGCACAAGTGGCGACGACGTTTGGTTCCCTACCTCTTTATCAGCCCCTTCTTTATCGGCTACCTTATTTTTTTTCTCTACCCGGTGGTGTGGGCCTTTTATTTGAGCCTCTACCAGCAGGTAGGGATTGGCAGTGCGCCGCGCTTTGTGGGGGTGGACAATTATATCAAACTGTTGAGTGATGACCTCTTTGTCAAGGCGCTGGGCAATACCTCGTATTATGCTGCGGGGAGCATCTTTATCATTGTACCGGCAGCACTAGGATTAGGGTTGATCCTCTATATTCGCGAGTTGCGCTGGCGGGAGTTTTTTCGGTTGCTTTTCTTTTCACCCAACATTACCTCCGGCGTCGTCGTGGCGATTATCTTTGGCCTGGTCTTTAACCATGAATATGGCTTGATCAACAACTACTTGTTAAAACCCTTTGGTTTGGCATCGGTGCGCTGGTTACAGGAACCAGTTTATATTATGCCGGCGATGATTATCCTGGGCTTATGGCGCTACACAGGGATCAATGCGCTCTACTTTATGGCCGGTCTACAAAATATCTCGCCGGAGGTGAAAGAGGCGGCGATTATTGATGGGGCGTCCCGTTGGCAGGCGTTTCGGTTTGTCACCCTGCCGCTGCTGCGCCCGGTGATGATCTTTGTCATGACCTTTGCCATTGTCGGCTCCTACAATCTCTTTGGCGAAGGCGCGGTGTTGGTGGGGGCGGAAGGGGGGCCGAGTAACGCCGGCCTCTTTATGACCATGTACCTTTACCTCACCGGCTTCCGCTTTTTGAAATTTGGCTATGCGGCAGCGATTGGCTACGCGCTGGCCCTGATCATTCTGGTGCTGACCTTGATTCAACTGCGCATTTTGGGCGTCTTTCGGGAGGATTGACCTGTGGCGACAACGACTCCAACCCAACCAACCCCGTTGCAACCAGTGGTGACCGCAACCGGGCGACGTGGGCTGCCGTGGCGACGGGGCGTCGAGTGGCTGTTGCTCTATGGCGCACTGGCGGTGGCCGTGGTGTTGACCGGCGCGCCCTTTGTCTATATGATTGCCGGCTCCTTCAAGGAAGATGCAGAAATCTTCAGCTACCCGCTCAGTTTTATCCCGCGGGAGCCGACGCTGGTCAACTATGATCGCCTCCTCAGTGGTGAACAGATTCCCTATTTGCGCCAATTTGGCAACAGCGCCTATGTCGCCGTGACGCAAACGATTCTGACGCTGTTGGTCTCCTCGCTGGTGGGCTGGGGCTTTGCCAAGTATGAATTTGCCGGCAAGCGCATCCTCTTTCTCTTTTTGCTGGCGACCCTCACTTTTCCGTATCAAGTGACGCTGGTGCCGCTCTTCTTGCTCATGCTAAATTTAGGTTGGCTTGACACCTACTGGGCGATCATCATTCCCGGCGCGATCAGTGCGTTTGGCGTCTTCTTTATGCGCCAGAACATGATCGGTGTGCCGAATGATCTGGTTGATGCGGCGCGCATTGATGGCGCGTCCGAACTCGGCATCTACTGGCGGGTGGGGCTGCCGTTGACCCGTGGCGCGCTCTCGGTGCTGGCTGTCTTGGTCTTTCTGGGCGCCTGGAATGATTACCTCTGGCCGCTGATTGTCCTGCGTAGCGCCGAAAAGTTTACCTACCCCGTTGGTCTGGCGACGCTGGTCGGTCTCTACAAGGTGGAATATGGCATGATCCTCGCCGGCGCGTTCCTGGCAACGCTGCCCATTCTCCTCATCTTTATTGCCGGTCGCAACCAACTGCTGGCAAATATTACGTTGGGCGCCGTGAAGGGCTGATTGACAAAAGGCCGCTCTCCCTCTATACTCAACGGAAAAGCATCAAACCGTAGCGTGTTATTATGCGCAAGGCGTTATTCCTGACGCGCCAGACCTGTTTTTAAAGGTCTGTGTTCTGTTTAAGCAAGATGTCGGTAGAGTGTTGACGGCATTTGAAGTAGCAGCGCCACGTATGACTGAGGATGTGCTATGGCAAAAGTAAAAGATATTCTTACCTGCTACCCTGCAACCAGCTTGAACAGTAATGGTTGTTATGAATGACAATGAAATCGATCCGAACAATCAAGAACCAGTATACCGGTATCAATGCCCATCTCCATAGCCTCTGGCAAGCCGAGGGCGGGTGGGATGAATTTCATGCCGCGCACATCATCTATCTTGCCAATGCTCTAAAAATTCCGCTCATCCCCATGGGATATATGGCTGGCGTTCAGCAGTCCCTCCAGATTCGTCGCGCTAACACGCCTGATGGTAGACTGGAAGCCGATGTCCTCATCTACGATACCGATCCACAACGTAGCTATGAGCCATTACCACCTTCACGGAGTGGGCATGGTCTGCTTGTGATGCCTGTGCCGGAATTGTTAGAGGTCAAAGAACAAGGGATTGAAGAGTATCACGCCATCAGTATTTATCAATTCTCACCCGGGAAACGCGACCGTGGTGAGCCGGTTGTTTGGATTGAACTTCTCTCGCTTTCCAACAAACCTGGTGGGCAGGATGCCGTTTACTACCATGAGAAAGCGCTGAAACTGCTTCGCAGTGGCATCGTGTTAATCGAAATCGACTATTTGCATGAATCTGCCCCCACTTTCCCCGGCATTCCCAACTATCGCCCGGTTGAAAATGGTGATACGCTCCCACAAGATGCCCACCCTTATCGGATCGTCGTCATCGATCCGCGTCCGACCTTGATGAAAGGTATCGCCCGTCTTTACCAGTTTGATGTCGATGAAACGCTGCCAATCGTCGATATTCCTTTGCAAGGAGGTGATGTCCTTGCTTTTGACTTTGGCGAGCCCTATGTACGCACCCTGGAAGAATCAATGTTTGGCTTGGATGTTGATTATAGCCAGCTTCCCCTAAATTTTCAGTGGTATCAAAAAGACGACCAAGAACGAATTGCGGCGCGTATGGTAGCGCTATTGAATGCTGTACGCACTGGCGCCGATCTGGAAACTGGGCCATTTCCTGCGAAAGGGATGACTTTGGATGCAGCGCTGGCGGAAATCGAGACGCTACGTGCTTATCCCTGACGCACCAGCTTTATTCTCCAAGTTTTGCAAACATGTGTTCTAATGCTATAGTACGAAATATGCCGAAGAAAAAGCTTGAAGCGACTCCCATTCCATTATTTGCTTTAAATATAGGCAATGTTTTGCCAGCTGAAAAGACCGAACAAACTGCTCAGGTGCAATATAAGCACCCTAATGGCGAATTGTGGTTGGGCGATGCTACCGCATGGTTGCAGGGCATTCCCGATAATAGCATTGATCTGGTCTTTGCTGATCCGCCTTATAACATCAACAAGGCTGAATGGGACAGCTTTGAAAGCCAGGAAGCTTATATTGCGTGGTCGCTGCGCTGGATTCGGGAAGCGGCACGCGTCTTGCGGTCTACAGGTTCGCTCTATATCTGTGGCTTTTCGGAAATTCTAGCCGATCTGAAACATCCGGCAGCGCGCGATTTTCACTCCTGTCGTTGGCTCGTCTGGCATTATCGCAATAAGGCAAATCTGGGAAAAGATTGGGGGCGCTCGCACGAAAGCATTTTGCATTTGCGGAAATCGGCTGACTTTGCCCTACGGATAGATGATGTCCGCGTTCCCTATGGCAGACATACCCTTAAGTATCCGGCGCATCCGCAAGCGACAACCAGTCATTTTGGCAATGGCAAAGTTCGCGAGGAAGAGTGGATGCCAAACCCGCTTGGCGCAAAACCGAAAGATGTGATCGAAATTCCAACAACGTGCAACGGCATGGGTGAGAAAACACCTCATCCTACACAGAAACCGGAAGAACTGCTACGGAAGCTGATATTGGCTGCCTCTGATATCAATCAAGTGGTCCTTGATCCTTTTTCCGGCTCAGGAACTAGCTTGGTCGTTGCCGAACAACTAGGTCGTAGATGGCTGGGTTGTGATCTAAATGCCGAATATAATCAATGGGCAATTCAACGGTTGGAAAATGTGCGCCGTCTATCTATTGCGGAATGGATCGAATTTGACCGCAAAAATTCCGAACGTAGGGAAAGTATTCGATGACAATTGCTAATTTACTGTTGAACGCCAGCAATAAAAGTAACTTTATAACTGTAGCTGATTACATTGAGTTTTGCTGTCGATACCTTGATTTTATCGAAATAGGGGTGCAAGCAGTCATTGTTTCGCAAAATGAACCTAATTATTGCTTTCTCCAATACCGTGAAGACGGTCATTTCAATATCACTCGCCCGCTTAATGCCAATTTATTGTTGAGAAATCAGTCCGCCAGTTGGCTGCGTGGACACTTTCTGGCCCTATTACGCAATGCTATCGATATACCAGTGACCGATGAAAACAGTCGTTCGCTTATTCGTAATGCAATCTACACTATCCAACAGTCGATTGGCGCGACACTGGACGCGTTACCAGCTAGCCGATCGAATACGGCGCGTAAGATCAATGGCGATCTGTTTGAACGGTTCATTCGCTTGTTGGTCAACGAAATGGGAATCGATTGCCGCAGCGGCGTGATCAATGTTCCGGTTATGCTGGAAGATGCCGAAGCGTTTAAGATGAGTTATCAACATGATCTACTCTTCTTTCACGAGAACAAACTTAAAATCATCGGTTCTGTTAAAACGTCAAGCAAAGATCGATTGGACAAAATCTTTGTCGATAAGTTTCTGTACAGCCGCTTGACTGAGACAGCAACACCCCACATCGCCATTTTTCTCAATGATGTACAGCGCAAACAGACCATTTTCGAGAATCGCTATGGTGTCAATTCCACTTTTTTGCCAGGCCATTTTAAGGGGTATACAGTCAAGCTGAATCCGCTGGATGGCGTCTATTATTGCGATATACGTCCCACTATGGTGTCCGATCCTTTCCTCCGTCGTCATATTAAAACGATTGATGCTCTTTTCTGTGATGATTTACAGAAGCTAATCAATGACGATATACCATACAACCCCGCTCTTTGACTTTTCCTGACACAACATTATTGACCCTATACACATAAGTAGTGTGATATAAGACAACGGAGTTTGGAAATTTTATGTCTTCCACAGTCATCTATGATGAAGCCCAGGTTTCCGCCTACACCCTACCAGATCCATTGCAAATGGCCGATGGCTCGTCAATCACGACGCAGGACGCCTGGCCGCAGCGTCGCGCTGAATTACTCGATGCGTTTGCCACCCAAGTTTATGGCAAAACACCCGACCAGCCACTCCCGCTGCAAGCGACCGTCACTGATATAGACAACCAAGCGTTGAGGGGCTGCGCGACGCGCAAGCAGGTGACGATTACCTTGGGGACAGGCGAGAAGAGGTTGGTAATACACCTACTGATTTACGCCCCGAATGGCGTCGGCCCCTATCCGACCTTTCTTGGTCTGAACTTTGCTGGCAACCATGCCATCCACCTTGATCCGGCCATTCATCTTTCCCAACAGTGGATGCGGGAAAACCCGGAAGGAGGCATTGTCAATCACTGCGCGACTGAAGCATCCCGTGGCCAAGCGGCATCGCGCTGGGCAGTTGAACAGATTGTCGAACGGGGCTATGCACTGGCGACCATCTACTACGGTGACCTCGACCCTGATTTTGACGATGGCTTTCAGAATGGCGTCCATCCCCTCTTTTATCAACCCGGCCAAAGCCGACCGGCAGCGGATGAGTGGGGTGCGATTGGCGCGTGGGCTTGGGGTTTGTCACACGCGCTCGATTATTTTGAAAACGAGCCGCTGATTGATGCCAAACGGGTGGCCGTGCTGGGCCATTCGCGCCTGGGCAAAGCGGCACTCTGGGCCGGCGCACAAGATGAACGCTTTGCGTTGGTCATCTCCAACGATTCGGGCTGTGGTGGGGCGGCGCTCTCCCGGCGGCGCTTTGGCGAGACGGTGGCAGCGATCAACAGCCGCTTTCCCCACTGGTTCTGCGCCAACTTTCAGCAATACAATGACCGCGAAGATGATCTGCCTATCGACCAGCATACATTACTGGCCCTCATTGCACCCCGCCCGCTCTATGTCGCCAGCGCAGAGGAAGATCTGTGGGCTGATCCCCGTGGTGAATTTTTGTCCGCCTATTATGCCGGCCCGGTCTATGCGCTCTTTGGCAAGGAGGGCATCCCCACCACGACCATGCCGGCGGTTCATACGCCCATCATGAACACCATCGGCTATCATATCCGCACCGGCAAACATGATGTGACGGCCTATGACTGGGCCTGCTTTCTCGACTTTGCCGACCGCCATCTGTGATGAAAATTATGGTATTGGCTATTAGGTATTGGCTCACACTTACTGAATCCGGCGACCGCAATAACGAATATCCCAATACCCAATATCTAATCACCCAACCACCCAACCTATGAACCTACCTACCACCACCTTTTCCAACCTGGCGCGTGACGCCAGATTGCTCATCATTTCGTCGGGCCTCCTGGCGATCAGTTTCTTTGGTATTCAGATGTTGCTCACCGTCCTCTATGTGTTGCGGTTGGGCTACAGCGTCGAGTATGTCGGTATTTTTAATGCCTCCGGCGCAGTCACCTACATTCTCGCCAGTCTGCCGGCTGGAGTGGTGGGGGGTCGGTTCGGGCTACGGGCTGCTATGATCGCCGGCGGCGTTGTCACCATGCTGGGCATGGCAATGTTGCCGCTTACTGAATTTGTGCCGTCTGCCTTGCATCTCGCTTGGCCGATTCTGGCCCAAGCGGTGGTGACAATCGGCTGGGCGCTCATCAGCATCAATCAAGTGCCGGCGCTCATGGCTGTGACGACGGCGCAAAATCGCAACAGCGCCTATGCCTTCAATGGCGTCTTGCGCGGCTTGGGAACCTTTGTCGGTACGGTGGTGGGCGGTTTTTTGCCGATCCTCTTCGCGGGTCTGTTAGGGGAAAGCGTTGAGGCCCCGGCACCCTATCGCGCCGCACTTTTGACGGGGGCGCTTCTCTGCTTGTTTGGCCTGATTCCGCTTCTGCTCATCCGTCCTGCTGAGGCGACAACGCGCGCTGTCCAAGTAGTAGCAGATAGCCCCTTTCCACTCTTGCCTGTCACCTTCCTCGTCCTCCATGTTGTCTTGGGGCAGATGGCGCCGGCGGCCTGTCAATCATTTTGTAATGCCTACATGGATCGCGAACTGATGCTCTCCTCGGCCACCATCGGGTTATTGACGGGCGTAGGCCAGTTTACCACGATTCTGGCCCCCCTGATGGCGCCGCGATTGGCGGCGCGTTATGGCAACGGCTGGACCCTGATGATGGGCACCGTCGGTTCCGCCCTGAGCTTATTGCCACTGGCGTTGATTCCCCACTGGGGCGCCGCCGGCGCCGGCCGTTTAGGCTTGTTGGCCTTAAGCGCCATCTGGATGCCGGCGCTGCAAGTCTTTCAGATGGAACTTGTCCATAGCCGCTGGCGCGCCTTGACCAATGGCATTATCTCCATGTCCATGGGCGTCGCCTACGCTGTCATCGGCTTTGGCGGCGGTTATCTTGTCGCTGCGTGGGGTTACAGCACCCTCTTTGCCCTGACCATCGGCATTAGCCTGATCGGCGCCGCCGTAATGTGGACTATGTTAAGGAGTCCCCGCCTACGCACATTACAAACGCAAAGCTAACGCGCAGATAGCGTCCCAGCTATATCACCGCGAATCATAGGATTAACGAATCTTTTTCTCCTGACGTGATCCTCTGATTCGTGGTGATAGCGGCCTAGGGGCTTATTCGTTCAAAACTTCTTTGCCAAAACATTACTCCCTAACAAAAAGAGTTCCTGCCACCCGCCGCTAATCCGTTCCTGTCCTGAAGCCGTTTTCCCTGGTGTGGGCTTGACAGAAGATGCGCTCCCAATTATTATTTTGATATTGAGTAATTGGATATTGAGGGAAATAGCAGAGGGAATTAAATATGGGTACACACTACCAAGGCGCCAGCGAAGAACGGCTGGCCCTCGATCTCTATATCAAATTGTCGCGCGCCGCCGACTCAGTCAACCAGCGCGTTAATCGCCATTTACAAGATGCCCACTTGACGGTCAGCCAATTCGGCGTCATAGAGGCGCTCTATCACCTAGGCCCAATGACACCTGGGATCCTCTGTGATAAGATTCTGCGCAGCACTGGCAACTTGACGTTAGTCATCGACAATTTGGAGAAGCGACGGCTGGTTGTACGCACACAAAACCCAGAGGACCGCCGGTCGATTATTATCGCGTTGACTCCTGCCGGTAAGGCACTGGTTGAAGAAGTCTTCCCACAACATGTGGCGACGATTGTACAAGAAATGGCAGTCTTAACGCCAGAAGAACAGCGCCACCTAGCGGCGCTATGTCGCAAGCTTGGCTTGCAGATTGGAAGATAACTACTTTTTTTCTAAATAGTTTGACATTAAGATATTTGACATGGAAGTAAAATATGAATTTGAAAGAGAGGCGTAGATGCAACCGATTCAAGGCATTCACCATATCACAGCCATTGCCGGCGACCCACAAAAAAATATCAATTTCTACCACAGTTTGCTAGGGCAGCGGCTGGTCAAGCGCACGGTCAACTTTGATGACCCTAGCACCTACCATTTTTATTTTGCCGACGAAATCGGCACACCGGGAACGGTCTTGACTTTTTTCCCGTGGCGGCATGTGGCGCCGGGCGTGCGTGGCAATGGCGAAGTGGCAGCGACGGCCTACACTATTCCCACAAGTGCGTTCGACTATTGGCGTGACCGGCTTGACAAGCACGGCGTCACTGTGCGGGAAGCACAACCGCGCTTTGGCGCGGAAGTGATCGCCTTTGCTGACCCCGATGGGATGGAAGTTGAACTGGTCGGCAGCGATGCGCGTGCGACCATCCAACCCTGGGTCAATGGCCCTGTGCCGGCGGCGTATATGTTGCGCGGCTTTCACAGTGCAACCTTGTGGGTGGCTCAAGCGGCGCCGACTGCCGAGCTGCTTACCCAACAACTGGGGTATACCTTTGTCGGGCAAGAGGGCAATCGCTATCGTTATCAGGGGGCGTCGAACGATATTGCTCTCTACATCGATCTCGTCGAACGACCGGGACAACCGCCGGCGCGCTTGGGTGCGGGGTCGGTGCATCATATCGCCTTCCGTACCGTTGACGATGCCGAGCAAGTCGAATATAAAACCAAACTACACCAGGCGAACTATGGCGTTTCGCCAGTGATGGATCGCCAATATTTTCATTCGATCTACTTCCGTTCGCCGGGGGGCGTTCTCTTTGAAGTGGCGACCGATGCGCCCGGTTTTACCTATGACGAAGATGTGGCGGCGTTAGGGTCACACCTGAAATTGCCCAGTTGGCTGGAGCCGCAACGGGCTGCCATTGAAGCGCAAGTCGCGCCGATTCAGGTTGATCCCTTTGGCGCGCCTGTGGCAGAAGGAGCTTGAGCATGGCAACGCAAGATGTGCATCAAGGACAACCGATCTACGCCGCCGGCAAGGCATTGACCGAAGCCAAAGGGGCTATGATCCTGGTGCATGGCCGCGGGGCGACGGCGCAGAGTATTCTGGCGCTGGGCAACGAACTGGCGCACCCCGATCTCGCCTATCTGGCGCCCCAAGCCGCGGGCAACACCTGGTATCCCCACAGCTTTCTAATGCCGTTGGCGCAGAATGAACCCTATCTCTCCTCTGCGTTGCAACAGGTCGGCGCGGTGGTGGCGCAGGTGGAAGCTGCCGGGATTCCGGCAGAACGCATCATCCTGGGTGGTTTTTCGCAAGGCGCTTGTCTGGCATCCGAATTTGTGGCGCGCAATGCCCGCCGCTATGGTGGCTTGTTGGTTTTCAGCGGCGGCTTGATCGGCCCCCCCGGCGCCCCGCGTGAGTATGCCGGTTCGCTGGCCGACACACCGATCTTTCTGGGCTGTAGCGATGTGGATTTTCACATTCCAAAGGAGCGTGTAACCGAATCGGCGGAAGTGTTTCGGCGCATGGGGGCGCAGGTGACAGTCAAGTTGTACCCCAACCTGGGTCACACAATTATTGAGGATGAACTAAAGTACGCTCGGCAAATTGTTAATGCGTTGTTGTAAATAGAGGCGCGGATTTAGATTGCGCGGATTTCTCCGATGATAAATCCGCGCAATCTAAATCCGCGCCTCTATATCGCCTGCATCGTCCAGGCATCTAGCGAGATCACACTGGCGCTGTCACGGTAAGCAACCAGTTCTACCCCTATATCTTCCACTGGCGCGTCGATCACACGGGTCACAGCCAGGCGTCCACCATTGACAAAGACCTCCAGCAAAGTTTTGTCCAAAAAGATTTGTAACTTGAGCGGTTCCTCAAGACCCAGCGTAAACGGTGTTTCCGTGCCGGCCACGTTAAGGACTGTGCCGTCATAGGTAATGTCAACACTGCGCTGACCGTCCAGCGAACGGCGTAAGCGCACCTTCACTGTGGCATCACCAGGTTCTAATAACGCCTGAATCTCTAGCGCATCGCTCTGTAGCTCGTTGAGTAGATAGCCGCTTTCGTCAAAGGTGATGTTAGCCAGCCGATAGCGTTGCTTGCGCAACTGTTGCAACTGCGGAATCGGCATCTGCTCAGGACGACCATCCGGGCCGATGGTCAGGACACGTGGCAGCGCCAGACAGCCATTCCAGCCATGCTCCGGCGCAAACCCACGCGCCCAGCCCAACAGAATAGAGCGCCCCTGCTCATCATAGAGAATGTTGGACGCATAGAAGTTTGGCACGGTGCTAAAGCCAGGGTCGAGAATACCCTCCGCTGTTGGTGTAAAGGTCAAGGTTTCCAGATCAAAGTCGCCGACGACATATTCAAGTGTCTTATAAGGTGACGTAATCAGCACCCAGTGGTTGTCCACTTTGAAAAAGTTGGGGCACTCAAAAAAACGAATGACATCACGTGGCTTTTGATAGAGCAATTTCTGGTAGCGCCAGTTCACCAGCGTATCATCAGTCGCCTCATAAAGCGCCACACCGGCCACATCGTCATAGTCGCCGCCCAGCACCAGAAAAGTACGACCACCTTCGCTAAAAATGAACGGGTCGCGCCACTCGCCTTCAAACGGGGGGCCGCCGTGGGTTTTTAGGCTGAGTACCGGGTTGGCCGGATGCTTTTGCCAGGTGATCCAATCCGCGTCGCCAATGGCGGCCCACTGTTCGTTGTCGGGGCGGCTATCACGCGTGCCGGGGCCGACCATGGTGTAAAGCAGAATGGGGCGCCCCGCGCCATCAAGGCCGGCGCAACCGGAGAAGCAATGCTCCTCGCCTAGCTCTTTGGAGGGCCAGAGCGCAATGGGCAGATGCTCCCAATGCACCAGGTCGGTGCTGCGGGCATGGCCCCAATGCATGTGTCCCCAATCGTCGCCGTATGGGTTATGCTGGTAGAAGAGATGATAATAGCCGTTGTGATAGATCGTCCCGTTGGGGTCGTTCATCCAATTGGCCGGGGGGCAAAAGTGATAGATGGGGCGGGTGGGATCGGTTTGCGCCCTGGGGGCCGCTGCCGCCACACTAGCCATCGCCTGGGCAATGGCGGGATTACTTGCAGATTGCATGGGTTTGCGTTTGTCCTTTCAACTTATAAACCAAGACGCTGTACCAACGCCGGATCGATTTGCCGATCCACGCCCGGTGAGCGCAATTGCGCCGCCATCCCGCCATCAACCCAAATACATTGCCCCGTGATATAGGCCGCATCATCGGAGGCCAGGAAAGCCGCCGTGGCGCCAATATCTGCCGGCGCGCCAGGGTAGCCCAGCGGAATCGTCCCCTTGGCTGCTTCCGGGCCGGTTGGGCCGCTCATGCTATTGCTGACGGTAATGTTGCCGGGCGCAATCGCGTTGACCCGAATGCGCCACGGCGCCAGATCAACCGCCATTGCTCGTGTCGCCGCCTCGATGCCCCCTTTGGTCGTGTCGTAGGCCATCAAATGGCGATGGGCGCGGGTGCCGCCGCCTGAACTCATGCTGATAATACAACCGCTGGTTGCTTCTCCAGCCAATACTTGCTTGACCATGATGCGCGCCGCCTGTTGGGAACAGTAAAACATCCCAGTCAAGTTGACGGCCAGCGCCAAATGCCACGCCTCGGCGGAAAGCTCCAAAAAGTTGACATTGCTTGGCGGGTGATGCACCAACGCCGCATTGTTGACCAAAATATCGACCCGCCCAAAGCGGTCAAGCGTCTGGGCAAAGAGCGCCGCTACCTGGGCTGGGTCAGCGACATCACATCGAAGCGCCGCCACGGTGGCGCCGGTTGCACGTAACGTCGCCTCCAGTTGTTGGGCTTTTTCCTCATGCAAATCAGCAATTACCACCGTCGCTCCTTCAGCGACAAAGCGGGTGGTGATGCCGCCACCAATGCCCTGGGCGCCGCCGGTGACAATGGCAACTTTGTTTTGTAATCGCATAACAAATTTATCCTTTTCGTTTTGTGGACGGCGGAACACTACAGCGGATTTGGGTAGCAACGGATTTCAGCTTGGGGCATAGCGACCAATTTGTTTTATGATAAGCTCTGTTAATCATTAACCTACCATGCCAAAAACAAATCTGTTCCCTCCTACATCCGCTGTAGTGTTTCCTACCACGCAAAGGCAAAGTGGCTAATATCCAGCGTACTCCTGCCAGTCAACGCCAACTGCGCCAGCGTCTCCCCAATCGCCGCCGAATGTTTGAAGCCATGCCCGGAGCAAGGCGAGGCGACAATCACCCGTTCGCTCTCCGGGTGGAAATCGATGATAAAGTTCTCATCGGGTGTGTTGGTATAGAGACAGACATCGCTCTTCAGGCAGCGTGCTTGTACACCAGCCACCCGCCGCTGGACAAAGTCATGGTAGATACGTTGCACTTCATGCGCATGAACCGTGCGATCCACGGAAGTTGGCGTCACGGTTTGCACATATTCTTCCGTCAACACCTTGGCGCCCACGGTGCCGCCTTCCGTATAAGGGAACAGGGAGAAATACTCTTCCGGCGTCTCACCGATCCAGATGAGAAAGGGGAAGCGGTCGCTATGAAACTGTTCCGGTTTATCGCTTTCAAACCAGTAAATGACCTGGCGGTAGACATGCAACCCATTGGCAAGGCGTTTGGGCAACAAGGTGCGCAGCCAAGGGCCGGCAGTCAGAATCACTTTATCAGCCTGATACGCGCCGGCTTTGGTTGTCACCGTCACCCCACTCTCGCTTGTTGTATAGCTGAGAACCAGTTCTTCCAACTGAATGGTGGCGCCATGCTGTTTCGCCAGGCGGAGTTGGGTTTCAATGGCCCGTTCCACGGCGACAATGCCACCAGTCGGCTCATAGTAGGCATGGTCGCGATCCGTGATCCGCAATTGCGGCCAGCGCTGACGCACTGTTTCAGCGTCCCAGACCTGATGGTCAATGGCAAACTGGCGGGCAATGGCGGCAGTCTGCTCGACAAAATCGCGTTGCCCATGAAATTGCGCGCCCCCAGTATGCGGGCAGATGATCAAGCCGCCAGAAAGAGTAAGCAACGCTGCCCCGCTCTCCGCTTCCAATTCGCGCCAGATGGCATGGGAGCGCTGGGCAAAGGGCACATAGGCCGCGCCTTCGCCGATGGCTAACCGGGTGATTCGGCTTTCACCGTGTGACGATCCCAGCGTATGGGGCGGACGAAACTGGTCAATGCCCAGTGCGTTTGCCCCTTGGCGCGCTAGTTGATAAAGGGCTGCACTCCCCATCGCGCCCAGACCGATGACGATGGCATCATAGTGCTTTTGCATAGTGGACTGTCCTCGTTTTCCCGACTGAATGTGGGCGATTGATAACTTATTTTACCATAACTCATCCGGCTTGTAGAGTTTGACCGTGCTTGACAGTAGGGCAATCGCGTACCAGAGAAGCGCCAGTGTAGCTCTCAGCGAGTCCGTGACTCGCCATGGCTTGGCGAGTCACGGACTCGCTGAGTGCACGGTGGGTTCGCAATTGCGCGATTGCCCTATGCTTGACAGCGCCTTGTCACAGGAGTATACTATGGGCATGGCAAAGAAGAAGCGAACGAAACGTTCAAACTGAAATCCAGGTGATGAGCGAACCGCCCAAAGCGGATATTCTGCTGCTACGTCGTATGCGCCGAGCATGGACGGCTGCACAAAAAGCGCGCTTACCTGATGGTGTGCGCGACAGTAAAGCACGTCATCTCTTGCTGGAGTTCAAATATACGGAATCATTGACCTTGGAAGCTGTGCTGCAAGCCGCAAGTTATGATTACCTCTACCGTAAAGCACAAGGCTTAACTCCCGCCGATGTCCAGACCTTTGTCTTGTGCGCCAAAACCCCGCGTGCAGAACGGTTGGCAGAATTAGGTTATGTCAACACCGAGCAGGCCGGCGTCTATCGCAGTGAAAATGTGTATGTACGCACGATCCCGCTGTTGGTGCTAAACGAGTTAGCCGACACGCCGCACAATGCCTTTGTCAAATGTTTTGCCAGCCACAAAGAAGCTAAAGCGGCTGCGTTTGCAACAGTAACCAAACATCACCTCAATAAGATACCTTCGTTACTCTACATCTTTTTGATCGGGTTGCGCCATTTATGGTCTATGTCGGAGGGAGAAGAAACAATGAAAGAAAAGGTGACCCCGGAACGCGTCATGGAGCTGGGAGAAGAATGGTCTAAACTGTTGATTCGGCATATGAACGCAACGGAACGCTTGGTGGGGCTATCCCCGGAAGAGCGTTTGGCCGGACTATCCCCGGAGGAGCGTTTGGCTGGGATCAGTCCAGAGGAGCGTTTGGCTGGAATCAGCCCAGAGGAGCGTTTGGCTGGGATCAGCCCAGAGGAGCGTTTGGCTGGGATCAGCCCGGAAGATGTGCTGGCGCAGTACAAGCCGGAAGAGGTATTAACTAGATTGCCAATCGAAGAGATTGAAGCTTGGTTGGCAAAACGGCGCGCTGAACAAGCGAAAACGGAACATGATGAAACCCAGCCCAACATTGCGCGGAACAACTAAATCCCCTTACGCTTGCACCTATCTATGGTAGGACTTCGGTGGCGCTTCGCTTGGCGCGATATTTGGTTACACAAGACGCGTGCCCTCTTGGTGATCTTATCAATTGCCGTCGGCATCTTCGCCTTTGGCTCGATCCTGGGTGCGATCACCATTTTGCAGCGCGAACTACCCATTCAGTTGCAATCCATTGCCCCAGCCAGCGCTATTCTCCATGCCCGCCCTTTTGATGAAGCGATGGTTGACGCCGTGCGGCGGATGCCCACCGTGGCCGACGCTGAAGGCCGCTTTCGTACCGTTGTCCGCTATCTCCAAGGGGGCAAGGAGTGGCATGATCTGGAACTCCTGGTGGTAGAAGATTACAACGTGCGCGCCATCAACATCATCAATCCCTGGCAGGGCGTTTGGCCGCCGCCAGAGAAGCAACTGTTGGTCGAACGCAATTCGCTCTTTTTAACGCAGGTGAAACTGGGCGAACCGATTCTTATTGAAACCAGCGACGGCCACCAGCGCGCCTTGCCCATTACCGGCTTGACCCACGACCTCAACGAGCCGCCAGCTCAGATTACCGGCATCCCCTATGCCTATGTGACCTGCGAGACCCTTGAATGGTTGGGGTATCCCTGTCGCTACAACGAACTCCATCTAATCGTCCAAGGCGACCGCTTTGATGTGGCCCACATTACCCAAATCGCCCAAGCCGCCACCGACAAACTAGAAGAGAGCGGCTACCCCGTTCTCTGGACTGAAGTGCCGGAGCCAGGGCAGCACTTTGCCCAAGAGTTTTTGCCGACCATTCAGTTGATTTTGGGTGCGCTGGGAACAATGGCCCTCGTCCTCAGTAGCTTTCTGGTCATCAACGTTGTCACCGCCATCCTGACCCAGCAGACGCGCCAGATCGGGGTGATGAAAGCGGTCGGAGCCGACGCAACGCTGATTACCACCCTTTATTTACGAATCGTTCTCTTCTTTGGGGTGGGCGCGCTCTTGCTGGCCTTGCCGCTGGGCGCCACCGGCGCCTATTTCTTCTCGCAGTTTATTGCCAGCCAACTCAATATCGATCTGAACGGGCTGCAACTTTCACCGATTGTCCTGCTCCTTCAGGTGGCGATCGGGGTGATCGTGCCGGCGGTGGCGGCGCTTGTCCCCATTTTACAGACCGCCCGCATTACCGTGCGCGAGGCGATTCAAGATCAAGGCTTAAGCGCCGCTAGCGGCGCGGCAACCGTGCCCGAACGGCTGGCGCACCTTCAAGCTCGCCTTCGTTTCTCCCGCCCACTGCAACTTTCCTTGCGTAATACCTTTCGGCGCCGGGGCCGCTTGGTGCGCACATTGATCCCGCTAGGGTTAGGTGGGGCCATCTTCATGACGGTGATGATTCTGCGCGCCTCGCTCTTTACCACCCTCGAAGCGACCTTGACAGCGCAGGGCTTTGATGTACAAATCCAGTTGAGCGAACCGCAGAGCATCCAACGAATGCAACAACTGTTAGTTGGCGTGCCGCAGATCACTGCTGCCGAAAGCTGGACCACGCGCGAAGCTATTCCCGTGCGCGCCGATGGCAGCGAAGCCGACAGTGCGCGACTCTTTGCCCTGCCGGCGCAAACGCAACTCTATAAACCGGATCTGGTGGCGGGGCGCTGGCTGCAACCCAACGACACCAATGCGATTGTGGTGGCGATTGGCCTACTCTATGCTGAACCAGCGTACGCTTTGGACAAAGAAATTACCCTGCGCATTGATGGTGAAGAAAAGACCTGGCGCATTGTCGGTGTAGTCAACGCCTTTCAGCCGCCGATTGCGCCGGCGTTGCTCTATGTCAATCAGCCCTACTTTTGGCGCGAACTGGGCAATCACAACCGCATCGACACCCTGCGCGTCCTCACCACCGACCATGCCCCAACGACCCATGCACAGGTGGCGCGCACCCTGCAAGAACGCTTGGCGGCCATGGGGGTGGATATTCGCTCCACCCGCACCGCCTCGGAGGATCGCCGCATCTTTGGCGAACGCTTTAATATCATCACCAGCATTCTCATGATCATGTCCTTGCTGCTGGCGACGGTGGGCAGCCTGGGCTTGATGGGGACGATGAGTATCAACGTGCTGGAACGCAAACGGGAGATCGGCGTCATGCGCGCGGTCGGCGCCTCGACCCAGGATATTCTACAAATTTTTGTGGTCGAAGGGGTGGTGATCGGCCTCCTCTCTTGGGGGATCGGCCTGCTCCTCTCGCCTCCCATCAGCTTTGCCATGAGCTACCGTATCGGCATGACCTTTACCAAACAGCCGCTCACCTATGTCTACGACCCGCGCGGGCCGCTCTTCTGGTTGGTGATTGTGGTCGTTGTGGCCGCTCTGGCCAGTCTCGTGCCGGCGCGCAATGCGGCAGGGTTGAGCGTGCGGGAGACGTTGGCGTATGAATAGTTGCCGCCCAGCAATGAATTGCCGGTCTGCTAATCCAAGTCCGCTAAAGCCGGACTGGCGACGGTAGACCAGTTGGGCTTTAGAATCTGTCTGAAAAGGAAAAGCTGTCAGTTGAGAAGGTGGTATAAGCTGAAGTTGTGAACAAA
>JAPKMW010000157.1 GCA_026645575.1 Caldilineaceae bacterium | reverse complement strand
TCGGCTCGACAGTTCCTCCCCTTACCAGGGGGAGGTTAGGAGGGGGTGGCTGAGTAGTTACGAATAAACAAACTAACCAACCAACTTATGAATTTAATGTTACGTTACCCCAGCACAATTTTCGGTAAGATGTGTTATATAGCGCGCCTGACCGAAATTTGTGTATAAATCATAATAAATTGGTACAAATTTGACCTAAGGAGGATTGGTAATGAAAATTGGGATTTTAACGGGTGGCGGTGATGTGCCGGGGCTTAATGCCTCGATCAAAGCGGCTGTCCATCGCGCCATCGACGACGGCCACGAAATTGTCGGCATCCGGCGTGGCTGGGGTGGTCTGTTGCATCTGAATCGCGACGACAAGCAGTCGATGGAGCAATACATTCTGCCGCTGAACAAGAGCGTTGTTCGCACGGTGGATCGCACTGGCGGCACTTTTCTGCACACCAGCCGCACCAACCCCAGCAAAGTGAAGAACAAAGATGTGCCGGATTTCCTGCGCGACCCCCAACACCTCGACGCGGAAGCCAAGGATGAAAGTCTGCGTGACTTCACCCCACACGTCCTCAAGAATCTAGAATTCCTCGGCATCGATGTGCTGATCCCCATCGGCGGTGATGACACCTTGAGCTATGGCCAGCGGTTGCACAACGAAGGCTTCCCGGTGATGGCGATCCCGAAGACGATGGATAATGATGTCTATGGCACCGACTACTGCATCGGCTTCAGCACTGCCGTCACCCGCAGCGTGCAATTTATCCACCAATTGCGCACCAGCACCGGTTCGCATGAGCGCATCGCTGTCATCGAACTCTTTGGCCGCAACAGCGGTGAAACGAGCTTGATCAGCTCCTACCTGGCCGGCGTTGATCGTGCGATCATCTCCGAAGTACCCTTTGATCCGGAGAAACTGGCTGATCTGGTCATGCAGGACAAGCGCGCCAACCCCAGCAACTATGCTATGGTCACGATCAGCGAAGGCGCCCATATTGTCGGCGGCAAGGTGATCGAGTATGGCGAGGCCGACGCCTATGGGCATCGCAAATTGGGCGGCATCGGCACCATCACCGGTGATGCGCTCAAGCAGTTGACCGGCGAAAACATTATCTACCAGCAGATTTCCTACCTCATGCGCTCCGGCGCCCCCGATGCGTTGGATCTGATGGTGGCTGTCAACTTTGCCAACATGGCCTTGACCCTGATCAACAGCGGCGTTCGTGGCCGCATGATGGCGCTGCGCGACGGCGCCTACACCCATGTTCCCATGAGCGTCGTCGGCAGCGGCATCAAGCGCGTCGATGTCGATGAACTCTATGACATCCAGGAATACCGGCCCAAAGTGCGCCACGTCCTGGGCAAGCCGATGTTCTTGTACTAAGTCGCGTAGTCCAAAGTCCGTAGTCCAAAGTCCGCAGTCTATAGCCGCATAGTCTGGCGTACTGACTCTGGACTTTGGACTACGGACTCTGGACTGCTGTTAAATATTGAAAGGAAAGTTACCATGATTCACGAATCTGTTCACGAGTTGCGTGCGCAACTGAAGAATGTGGTGGGCGTTGCCAAAGGCAAGGTCGAAATTCTGGATGCCGAAAAGCTGCGCAGCTCGGCCATTGATGTGTTGGTGCGCGACGCGGTTTTTGGCACAGCGCCGGTCAAGGCGTTTAGCCGCTGGTTGATTTGGGAACTGGGACAAACGCTCGGCGCCCGCCCAGCTAGTATTCACGAATTCTACATTGCCCGCAGTCGCGGCGAGTGGCGCGACCGCACCGTGCCGGCGATGAACATTCGTTTCACCACCTACGACACCGTGCGCGCTGCCTTGCGCGCCGCCCAAAAGACCAACACCGGCGCCATGATCTTTGAAATTGCGCGTAGTGAAATGAGCTACACTGAACAACCGCCCGAAGAGTATACCACCGCTGTGATCGCCGCCGCCATTAAGGAAGGCTACCACCATGCCCTCTTCATTCAGGGCGATCACATCCAGGTCAAGGCCTCTACCTTCAAAAAGAATCCCGAAGGCGCCATTCAGGAAGTCAAAGACCTGATTGCGGAAGCAGTGCCTGCCGGCTTCTGGAACATCGACATCGACACCAGCACTCTGGTCGATCTGCACAAGGGCGATCTGGCCGAGCAGCAGTTCCACAACTTCATGCGCTCCGCCGAGATTACCAAGTTCGTGCGCGATCTCGAACCGGCGGGCGTCACTGTCAGCCTGGGCGGCGAAATCGGCGAAGTGGGCGAGAAGAACTCCACCGTCGAAGAGCTGGATGCCTATGTTCAGAACTACAACGAAACCCTGGCCGACCTGGGCGACTATGTGGGCCTGAGCAAGATCAGTGTGCAGACCGGCACGACGCATGGCGGCGTTGTCTTGCCCGATGGTTCGATTGCCGATGTGGCTGTTGACTTTGAAACGCTCGGCACCCTGGGCGAACGCGCCCGCCAACATGGTTCTGGCGGCGTTGTCCAACATGGCGCCAGCACGCTGCCTGAAAGCATGTTCACCAAATTCCCAGAGAAGCAGACGCTGGAAATCCACCTGGCTTCCGGCTTCCAGAATCTCTTCATGGAAACCCCAGCCTTCCCCACCGCCCTGCGCGACCAAATCTATCGCTACCTGGATGCCAACAACGCCGACGAGCGCAAGGCTGGTGAAACCGACGCCCAGTTCTACTACAAGACACGCAAGAAGGCCATGGGTCCTTTCAAGCCCGAACTGTGGGCCATGGACGCCGCTGCCAAAGAAGGCATTTTCGCCGCCATGGAAGAGAAGTTCCACTTCTTCTATGATAAGCTTAATGCCACCAACACCCGTGACTTGATTGACCGTCTTGTCACCCCGGTGGAACTGCACAAAGAGATGCCCAAGCAAGCCCGCACGGCCGGGGATGATTTGGGTCTGGCTGACTAATTGCAAACGCTAGGATATTGGGTATTAGATACTAGATATTTTTGAATATCTAATACCCAATATCTTGTTCTCTTGGAATTACACTATGTTCCTCCTCTTATCCATTCGCGCCGCCATCCGCATCGTCCTTTTGTTGCTGGTGATTGGAATTGGCGCGCTCTTTGTCCTGTTGCTGGGGTTGATTCCCATTCGGGTCGGCGGGGCGCGATTGGCGACCTGGCCGGTCACGATGATGGCGCGGCTTTTTATGCGCGTGGCGGGGATTGATTATGATTGCCCGGCGCCGGAAGTAGTGCGCAAGCATCAAGGGCTGATTTTCTGCAATCATACGGCCTTTATTGATACTTTGATGGTACTCTACTTGACGCCGGCCCGCTTTCTCAGCACCAAGGGTGTGCGTAAATTGCCGGTCATCGGCCAGATCGCCGTGGCCTTGGAGACGATCTTTGTCAACCGCCGTAGCCAGGAAGCGCGTGCTGCTTCCCGCGGCGAGATTGCTGAAGCCTTGCGCGAACGCACCTACCCACCGCTGGTTCTTTTCCCCGAAGGCACGATCGGTCCCGGTCACAGCCTGCTGCCCTTCCGCTATGGCGCCTTTGAAATTGCCCAGCAAGAAGGCATTGCCATTTTACCGTGCGCCCTCTACTACGAGCCGCTTCAGATTGTCACTTGGTACGAATCCCACGCCACGCTACCAGCCATGGCTTGGCAATTGGTCATGCACCGCGCGCCGGTCAAGGCCCGCCTTGTGCCGCTACCGGTCATCCATATCAAGCCAGAAGATAACATTGCCCAAGTTGCCGAACAGACCCGTCAAGCACTCCAGGCTACCCTCGATCAACTCAAATTTGGCTAACTCGAATGCGTCCCGGAGGGACGGCTGAGTTTAGGGAAGAAGGAATACAACCTCTTCTAAACTCGTGTGTCCCTCTGGGACAGGCGAAGCAAGCAAAATCCCATTCGTAAAACAAGACAATTCCTTTTTCTCGTGACCCATCGAGATTTGGATGAAGGCTAACAGTTTTGGTATAATCTGCATTATAATATATAATCCAATGGTTATATATTTGTCGAACGTTTTATATAAAACTCAACTTATGGAAGATTCAACACCGTACCGCGCTATTGTCGATGCCAATCGGCGCAAAATTCTTGACCTCCTCCGCACCGAAGGGCCATTGCGGGCTGGGGACATTGTCGCCCACTTGCCGGCCATCAGCCAACCGGCAGTGAGCAAGCATTTGCGCATTCTGCGCGAAACGGGACTGGTGCGCTCGGTGCCGGATGGCCGGGAACGATCCTATCATCTTAATGCCGTTGCGCTGCAACAGGTGGCCGATTGGTTGCGCCACTATGAAGCACTGTGGGACAGCCGGTTGGCTACCTTGAAAACCTTAGCCGAAGCCGCTGAAAGTGAAGAAGGAGCGGACCAATGATGCCGATGCTGATTCAGAAACAGATCACAATCGCCGCCAGCGCCACTACCGTCTGGCGTTTTCTCGGCACGGAGGAAGGGCTACGCCAGTGGTGGGGGCTGGCGATCACATTAGAGGCGCAGCCGGGCGGGCGCTGTGAAGAACACATTCACTGGCAAGGACGCCCCTGTATTTTGCGCGGCCAAATCACCACCTACGACCCGCCACACCAACTTGCCCTATTTTTGCAAAATGAGGATGGCGTGGCGGGTGGGCCGGCGTGGACGACCATTGCCATTACGTTGACCGAAAAGGATGGTCTCACCCTGGTGACGCTCGTGCAGGAAGCCTTTAACCATGTGGCCGTTGACGCCGTTCGCGGGCAGATGGGTGCAACGCAGGCGCCGATGGTTGGCGCACAGGGGATTGGAAACTTACAGCAACCACAAAATTTTCTGCCGCTGGGTGTGGCAAGTAACACCGCGCCGACCCTGGTCAATGGCTGGGCTAACCGGGCGGTTGACAACCAATGGTTGGCGCAACAGGAAACCCGTTGGCATGGTCGGCTCCAGACGCTAGCACGGCAAGTGCTACTGGCTGCGCCAGCAGACGAAGAGCGTTTGGCCCTGTAATCGAACAGGCTTGTGTGCAATGAATTGCAAAGGAGATGAGTCAATGCTTGCCAATCTAATTCATTCATCGACATGCGTCAATGACCCAGGGTTCCTGGCCGAGATTACCCCCCTGCTGCCGCCCAGACCGCCACTGCCGGAAGCGCCGGCCGTAGCTTCCCCGATGATTTTTGTGAAGAAGAGTGTGACGTGGGAGTACATGCAGCTCGTCCGCAATCTGGGCAAAGAGACAGCGCCGACGGCGGATGAGTTGAATACGCTGGGGCAGGACGGCTGGGAGCTGACCGGGGTTACGACCGATGCTCCCTTTGTCTACTTCTATTTTAAGCGCCTAACAGGATAAGTGTTACAACTGTAAGGAGCGAGAAAGTCCCATAGTTGACAACGCTAGACTAACACGATTAGCAGATGGCTTGCTTGCCTATTGCGGTAGCCATGTAATTCCCCAAACGGAATCACCCATAAGCGGGCGTAGATCATACAGCGACGTACCATCGGTTGGGACGTAGAGCAAATACCCAAAGTCAAAGTCTTGCAAAATTGCTCCTGTACCATCAGATGACCAGTACAGCTCGCCAGAGAGTCTGGCTAAACCTGGCATGGCGGGATTCTCAGCCGACAATGGTAGTGTGTTCACACGCCGGATCTGTTCCTGATCCCAAACGAACAACCCGCGTTCCTGATGACTCTCCTGGTGGCTGTTCAATACGGCAAAGCCGATACTCCCATTAGAGAATGCAAACGGCGCAGTTGGAATGCTTTCGATCGTAACAGGGATGGTCACGGAAAGATCGAGACGTAAGTGCAAATCGGTATCATCCCGCAGTGACCAAAATTCAAGAGTTGGCATAACTTTGTCATACAGTGAACCTGGCCGAACCAGGGCGACCCGGTCGTTGGGGAGCCAGGTCAGGCGCAACCCTGGATTGACATACTCAAAAGAGTTTGCTACCTCGGCTACATGATTGCTTCTGCTGTCGACGACTGCTTGACTACCACCTTCATAGTGATTAATCCAGGTAAACAAGTAGCGGCCACTTGGCGACCATGCCCACGGTGTATAAGCCTTGATAGACGTTGGCGGTACAATGGTATTGGGGGCAAGTAACGTAGCCGAATTTGCGTCCGTTGCAGCCATCCAAAGCCCGGCAGAATCAGCCCACGCCAACTGGTCATTGGCTGACCAAAGCAACCTGCGCATACACTGTACCGTAACATCGGATGACACAGGCGCACCGCATAACCCGACCTGGTTAGATTGCGCCAACCCATTGGTGCGAACCACCCATACCGTAGCCGATGGCGGCCCATCCCCTAAATGGGGTGCGGGAATGGGCGCAGCTAAACCACTTGCTTTGTGTGCTGTCTGTTCTGTCGCTTGCACCAGGTAGGCCACCCATTCGCCATTGACTGATAGGGCCATATCAAAGAGTCGCGTTACCAGCGGGACGACAATGATTGTCTGTGCGGTGGCGCGATCGTACAAATCGATTCTGTACTGCTCCTGTCCGTCAACAACGCCAGTGTAACGAACAAAGGCTATTTTTTGCCCAGCATTAGTAGCTGACAGCGCCGTGATTGTACCAATGGGCAGACCTGGTCCCGCTTGTCGCTCTACGATCTGCACTATGCTTGGCGCTTCACCAAGTGTAGGTGCAATGATCGTGTTGATTTGATTGGTCGTATGATTCCAGTACTGTACACCGTCCTGATTGACAAAGATCAAATCTTGGGAAAGGGTCGGTAGTTGATTGTCCGTAGCCGGGATGATGACCGGCGGCGCTGCTACATTTACCCTTACCGGTGGTATTGGTGGTATGTGCTTGAGGATTTGATCCCATTCACCCTGCCCATAATAACCAACATAATCCGGCAATGGTTGGCGGGAGGCTTCAATAGTTGTCGCCTGTCCGGTGGCCGGATCGGCGGCCATCAGCACGACCTCTGCGCCGTCGCGTTGGACATAGTAGAGGGTGGCGCCATCTTCACTCCAGGTGGGCACATCTTGCAAGGCGTCCGCATCATTAAGTCGTTGCGCCTCCCCTGTGACCGGATTTAGCAAATAGATGCGCCGACCGGCAATCGCCGGATTGTCAAAGCTGCCCCAGTCGGCCAACTCAGCGCTGGTCGCAGCCGCCGGCACCGCCGCATAGGCGATCCGATCCCCCCGCGGCGACCAGAGGACAATGCCGGGGATCTGCTCAGTCATACTGACGACGGTGGTGATCTGACCCGCCTTGCTATCCCAAAGGTTCAGCCACTTGTTGACCTGGGCCGACCGGTAGCCACCGGCAGTGTAGGCCAGCACCGAGCCATCGGGCGACCAACTATGATAGCGCGGGTTCAGCAGGGCAGTATCAGCCAGTAAGGTCGCCTGTTTGGTGGTCGTGTCCAGCGTTAGGAAAGGCAAGCCATCCGCTTGGATGGATGCGCCCACTGGCCCCACCCAAAAGAGCAGATGGCGACCATCCGACGACCAGTCACCTAGCCTAATTTCGCCTGGCCCCATATCGCGTAGGTTAGGTAAGGTTTGTGCCGTATCGAAAGCGACCGTTGGTGATGAAACCTGTCCAGCATCAATGGTTACTGACCAAAGCTGGGGTAGGCCATCGACCCGCACCGTGCCAGCCGTATCAAGCTGCCAGTTATTACGGACTATGACCAAATGGCGGCTGTCCGGCGACCAACTGACGGCGGTGCTGCTGTTACCCAGCGGAAAAAGTTCCTGTACAGCGCCTGTTGTGGTGTTATACAACAACGTCCCCTTGTCACCATTGATCTCGGCTGTCCATTGCCCATCTGGGGCAGGCAAACATTGGCGCAGATTTGTGGGGGTGCAATGCGCCGTGTTGGCTACCGGCGGGGTGAGCGATTCAGACTGCTCTGGTCGAATACAGCCGACCAGCCAACCCGCCAGCAGCACAATAAAGGTAACGCGCCCTAAAACTACCATTTTTTCATCACTTTCCTACTTCAAAGAGTTGCCGCCTGGCCCCGACAGATGCCATTTACTTACTGGCTCCAGTTGTCAGATCGAGTAACCACGTCTTGCCATCATAGTCGCTGAGAGCAAGGTGATCGGCATCCACCCACTCAGCAATGGTCAAACGGCGTGGGTCTTTTGCTAACACGGTCGTGATTGTTAACGTCTGAGTGTCGAGCAGGAGTAGGGAATGGCTCCACTCCGGCAACATACAAGGGTGATAGGCAATGCTAAAAGCCACCTGTTGACTATCGGGCGACCAGACGAAGTTGCCCCACTGCGCATCTGTTTCCAGCCCCTCTACTTTGATCGACGCATAGTTGCTGGTGGCTAAGTCCAGGAGGTAGAGCTCACCCGCCTGACTATACACCACTTTTTCGGCATTCGGCGCAATGGCAAGCACCCACGTCATGCCGAAGGGCAACACTTCTCTAATCGTGCCATCGGCTAGATTGAGGCGCTGTAAATCGGACGCGTTCACAAACAGCCCGCAACCGTCCGGGACAGGTGCATTGGTGAAATAGAGATAGCGACCATCCGGCGACCAGCGCAAGGGCTGAGGCGTGGTGTAGCCGAGACCAAAGCGGCTCCACCCGGCCACTGGCATCCACTCGACTGAACCATCAGCTTTTTTGACCCGCAGTTCGGTGTAGTAGATATTGTCGTTCCCCTTGGCGAAGGCCGCCAGCCCTTCCGCCACCCAGGCGCCATCGGGTGAAGCGGATGACCACTGTTGTACCTCCCGCCCTGCCAGCGCCTCGGCATTGGCAGGCACTGGTTGGTCGATGCCTGGTTTAGCCAATACTTCCAGTAGCAAGCCATCCGCAATCACCACCGCCGGCTCGGCAAGGGTCGCCTCATCTGGGGATGGTATCGGTAAGGACCAGATGGGGCTGTTGTACCCCCCGTCATCAAAGAAGAGCAGGTTGCCGACGGCATTCCAGCGTAAGATACCAATTTGATCAATTTCATCGACTAAAGGGGTAACTGTGACCGGCTGTAGCTCCACGAGGTCGAAAATGCCAATCGCCGCTGGCGTTGTCGTGGAGCGACCAAGTGCGTACGCGAGTCGCCGCCCATCAGCCGTCACGGCCCAGGCGCTGACGGGCGTGTCGCTGATGGTGGCTACCATGCTGCCATCAGTATTCAACACCTGGAGACCTTGCGGCAGATTGCTGATAATCTGGACTTGATTGGGGTGTGGTTGCACCCCACTGACAGAGATGACCGGGTTAATCGTCACCTGGCTGCCGTCCAAACCGATGATCTGATTTTGCAGAATCAAAGCCTGACTGTTTGATAGCCATGTCAATTCGCGATTGGAATGTTGTATTGCCATAAACGGCAGTGTCGCCAATTCACGGGCGTCGCCATTGGCAGTGGACACCAGCCAAAGCGTTTGCGTGAGGGTTGGGTAGCCCATTTTCGAATCGGTTGCGCCCTGATGAACGGTGATTACCGCTAGCCACTGACCGTCGGGCGACCAAGCGAGAAAGGGAAAAGCCAGTTCATTATGGGTAAAGAGGGCTTGGGCTACTGCCTCTTCGGCTAGGCCGCGTACATAGAGTGTATCACCCGCCAAGTAGGCAATGGCATTGCTCGCTGGATTCCAAACGGCAATTGGTACAGTTGCCATGAGTTGGCGCACCGTAGCTTCCTGCAAATCTGCCAGCCATAGCCCTGTTCCTGGCCGCTCTGGTGGACTAAAGCCCCCTATGCCAGGAATCAGCACATACCGGCCATCTGGTGACGGGCGGGGGTGAAAATCAATAAAATAGCCCGGATAGTTTTCTCCTGTGCCGAGGTCGCCATAGAGGCTATCAAAGGTGGGGTCGTGAAAGGGTGTTGTTCTTTCCGGCCAGGTGCGTAAGCCCCATGATGGCAGCGTAGGCGCAGCCGAATTGAGGGTTTGCACAGAATAAAGCAAAATTGTTTCGGGCGCGGTCGAAAGTGCCGGCGAAGCGGTAGTTTCCGTGGTGGGCGTAGGCACGACTGCGGGGGTAACGGCCTCGTCCACCAAAAGCGGCTCGACATTCTGCGGCTCTATTTCAACCGTCGTTGCGCTGGCAGGTGGGTGGGGTGTGGTTGTCTCAGTCTGCCGCCCTGGGCGAGTGGGTGTGCAGGCCGCCAGGAAGATGGCGAATAGTAGCACAAAGCGTAGGTTATATCGTTCAACAAAGTTGCACATGATGGGTGCTACGCCTTTCAATCAACTACTCTTTGGTCAGTCTGCACGTCGGCGCCTACCAGTTCTTGCTGATCTGCATCATGGGTAGTCGCATAGACTTTACTTTCTATCGGTGGTGATCGTGGTGATCAGGCGGAAGATATGTCGAGGGGCAAGCGTATCCCTCGCCCAGTAGTATACACCCAGGTTTGCACGCCGTGCTGGGCCAATTTCAGACCAAATTCGTACAACTTTTTCCTATTTCAGCACTTGTTGGCAGTAGTAAATTGTATCCGGCGGCAGCCAATCCACGGCATGAGAGCGGCGCCATTCAGCCGCCAGTGGCGCCCCGACGATTTTCCGCCAGGGCAATAAGTAAACTTCACCGTTGATGTCAATGTCAAGCTCGTAACGGGTTAAGGTGTGGGCATCCAGCAACCGCACCTCAGCAATACTGCCATCGATGCACCATTTGCCGCCGCTGCAAGGATCTTCAAAGCGGTTGTTGGCCGCAACCCATTGGTAGCGCGCACAGGGTTGCGGCATGGCCGGTGTTGCATCCCAGGCCCACAGCGCCTCGTTTCTGTTTACAACGTAGACGGCCAGATCTGACGTGAGATTGCGTAGCTGTGGCTGTCCGGGCGGAAATTCTGCAATCACGCCCACGTACAGGCGTGGCGTTGCCGGCATGACAAAGCGCCAGCTAAGGGCGACCAGTAGAAGCGTTAGCACCCCCAATGTGGCGAACCAGAAATAGATCAGCGTTTCCTGTTTCATTATCTTACTGTTGCCGCTTCAGATCCAGGTTGACCAGATAGGTTGCCGTTTCGCCAACCTGTTTTACAATGGAAAACGTGGCGCCCCAGGTATCACCCTCTTCATCGACGACCGTCCAAGCGCTCCAGGCAATGTGTTCCGTTGCGCTGGCTTCTACTTGTTGCCAACCGCTTGCAATCAGTTGATCGGCATACTGATCCGCCAGCGCTGACACGGCCAACGGCCATATAATTTCCGCGCTAACCCCAGCGTGATCGCCGCCAAAGTTGCTGTTGCCGCCACGTACAGTAGCAGCGCCGGGGGGTGGTTTCAAATAGGGGAGGATGCTCGGCGTTAGTTCCGGCGCTGCCTGTGATACTGTACAAGGCCCGCCATATTCTGTCGGGAACGTGATGATCGCGCGTATGCCGGTCGCGCCGGTTGCACTGGTGTTACTAAAGAAGCTGACCATCAGTTCGTCAGCACTGCGGCACCAAAGATGACTGGTTGGGTCAGCGGGCTGAAAACCGCTCGTGACGATGGGGCCTTTGACAAAGCCTTGCGCTATGATCTGCTGTTCCAGCGTTGTCAAGGCGATTGCTGCCGATTGCTCCGTACTCAGGAACAACTGTGTCAAGGTATAGCTGCCAGTTGTTTGGACGAAAGCGCCAATGATGGAAAAGCTGTTCGATAATGTCAATGAAAGCGGGAAGGTCATTGGTAGTGTGCCAATCGTTGCCGTCATCTGGCTGGTTGGCATTTCGGGAAACGTGGGCATTAACCAGTGCGCCAGAAAATTCCGCAGTGTTGCTTCGTCACCGCCAATAATGGTGATTGTACTTTTATTCGGCATCGTGATGGAGGCAGTCACCGTCCCATTGTCGCTCGCTCCCGCTGTCGATGGTTTGCTCGGCGTAACGCAAGCGACGAGCGTCAACAAGCTGAGGCCAAAGACGCCCAAGAGCAATCCTACTAATTGCCACCTTTTCTTCATTACTTCTCTCCTACTAAAACTGCTGGTTAGCAAAGCACACCTGCTAGGATAGTCGATGATTGCTTTGGGGAAAACACCCAACCTTGTGACATAGTCGTTAACAGAGCGTGAAAAGTAACAGGGAAGGTTTGCGGAGGTTATAAACAATCACCGTAAATCGTGCGGATTAGCGAATCGTATCATGAAACGATATTCGCTAATCATCATGATTCGCGGTGATATGTTTGGACTGCAACTACCGTTTACAAAAGCAACATGTGACCCACGCAGTTGCGTACAATGACGCAGTCATGACAATGGGCAAACGGACGCTTACCGCGGTTCCCACTTGACCGCATCCCAGGCAATCAGAAGTGACAGGCGTGGCTCAAAGGTCACGTCGGCTAGCGAGACATAGTCATCGCGGGTGCCGCGGAAGGTGTAGACGCCCAACGACACCCATTCGTTGCTATAGGCCGACTGGTTGACCGGGCGCAAGGTTAGCCCGCCCTGGTGGGAGACCCAGTAGCGCGCATTCGCCGTGGTCGAGAAGCGGTGGGGGATATAGACAAAGACCTCATAGCGCCCCGCGCGCAGGTTCGGATACCAGCGCGACCAGTTGTAGTTGGGACGTACCCGATCATTGTTCTTCGACCAGGTCAAGGTATTGCCATAGCCCTCCGGCTCGGTGCGCCAGCCGGTCGGATCGCCGCCGCGGACAAAGCCGGGGTCACGGTCATCGACAATCACGGCGTTGCCGGATGGTGGCGGCGTCGGTTGGGGTGAATCGGCCCGCGCCCAGCGCAGACGGGCAATGGCGCCGCCGCGTGCATCAAAGTACTCCATTTGCACAGCCACCCGTCCACCGGGGACGTAGACCGTACCGCTCACGTCCGTCTGGGACTGTTCGCGCCAGTTGTTGATGATTAACTGTCCGCTAACATAGAGGCGCACGCCATCATCCGTGGTGGCGATAAAGCGATAGTTGCCGGCAGGCAGATCCAGCGTGCGGGTCCAACGCACGGAAAAATCATCGGCGCTCAATGTGCCGGGCGCCGGCGAGCCACCGCCCCAGTCAAAATCGATGTTGCGGTCATTACGCACCAGCACCGGCGCCCCGCTCAAATTGCGGTTGTTGTAATACTCCCCCTGCCAGTCGGTGATGGGGGGCGGGTTGCCACCACCGCCAAGTTGTTGCCAGCTTAAGCGCGCCGTCGCACCGCCACGGCTTTCAAAGTATTCCATCTGCACCGTGACCGCGCCGCCGGGCAGGAAGATGTCACCACTGTAGGGCGTTGCCCCTTGTTCGCGCCAGGCATCGATCAACGTGTGGCCGTTGACAAAGAGGCGGGCGCCGTCGTCAGCCGTCATCGTGAAGCGATAGTTGCCGGCGGGCAGGTCGAGATTGCGTGTCCAGCGCACGGAGAAGCCATCCGCTCCAATCTCACGAGCCGGGGAACCGGCGCCCCAATCAAAGTTAATCTCGGCGTCATTGCGCACCAACGCTGGTGCGCCGCTGAGGGTCAAGTTGTTAAAATAGTCGCCGCGCCAGCTACCACCTGTTGGGGGCGGCACAGGGGTTGGTGTTGGCGTCGGTCCTGGTTGATTCAAGGTCCATGACAGTTTTGCCACGGCGCCGCCGCTCCGTTCATAGTATTCCACCCGCACCAGGTGATGGCCCGGCCCCAGATATTTCTCGGCAGTGTAGGTTTGGGCCGGCTGGTCGCGCCATTGGTTGATGATCAACTCATTGTCCACAAAGACGCGAATGCCATCATCGGCTACCGCCGTAAAGCGGTAGGTGCCGGGGGTGACATCAATGTAGCGATCCCAGCGGGCGGAAAAATTATCAGCGGGAATGTTGCGATCCGGTGCATTGAGACCCCAATCAAAGTTGAGGTCGTTGTCAAAGCGTTGGACGACGGGGGCGCCATTCAGGTCAGGATTGTTCCAATAAAACGCCTGCCAACCGGGATCGGTATGGCGGGGGCCAACATTTTGCGCCAGCGCGACCGGAGTCGCGGGCAGGAAAAAAGAAAAGAGGAGACACAAAGTCAATAAGCGGAAAACGTTACGCATAGTACCCTCCAGGGGTTTGATGATGCGCCGTTACCCGGCGCCAAGGCCAAAAACTATCAGCAGGCAATTCGATTGTGAAGTGCTGTTAATTTGCAAAGAGAAGACGGTGGCGGGTATAGAGATGTTCCGAGCAATTTGCGTTGAGCCACTTGAGCGGAAGGCGCAAAAAAGCCGGCTCCACGCCGGCTTGGATAAGGTCAACGCCGTTGGCCTTTACTCCCCGTTTGGAACAAAAGGCAGATAGAGGCGCTCAAGTAAAGCGAGAAAGGCGATTCGGCTGCTGTCAATGCTGGTTGGCGCTACAGGATCGATGTAAGTTAACACTCCCTGTGTAAAATTGCCGGCGCCATTGTTGTAGCGGACAATCACAACCGTAGCAACTTTTGTCCAGTTGGTATCGTTGCGTGCAATGCGCATGACTACCACACCATCCTGATCGAGGTCGGCATAGGCGACCTCTCGTGTTTCCGCTGTGCCAACAGGTTCACCGGTAATCACCAGCGCGGTCGCCGGTGGAATGGTCCCATTGGACTGGGCGGTTGTAGTCGTTGGCAGAGATAGGAAGAACCCTAGGAGAGAGAGGAAAATTACAACCAGACGCATAGCTTGCTCCTTTGCGGGCGAAAGAAAGTGATAAACAATGATACGCAGAGCATAAGCAAGAAGGTGGTAAATTTCAATATACTATTCGGGTTAACGTCAACCCCAAGAGCGGATTAATTTATTCTGCAAGGGACCCTAATGATCAGATACAGATGGAGATCATAGATTGATCAAAACCGCCTAACCCGTTTGGTGTAGCCTACGATAGCAACCGTAAGCAGAAAAGGGTAGGGATTACGACAAGACCTGGTGTGGCGGTGTAGCCATAACCTGCTGGATGAACGTTGCTAATCCTGTTGGCGACCGACCCAGTAACCAGCCAAGAACATTGGGATTACCGATGAGGCCAAACTTTTCGTAGTAGGTAAACATGTTGAGCAGCGTCTCCACGGCATACTCACCCAACCCGCCAGCGCGCGCATTCTGTTCCCAGGCCGCATGAGTGAGTACCTCAACCGTTACCGGCTGACCTAAACCGGCGCTTAGTGTTGCTGCTACCGCGTTCTGTGTGAAAGGCGCTGTACCCACCAGTTCATAAATGGCGCCCAGATGTTGTGCCGGCTGCGTTAAGACCAGCGCCGCAACAGCAGCGACATCGGCTAAATCGACAAGGGCAATACGCGTCTCTGCCGGATAGGGGACAACATAGCGACCTTCGGTGCAAATCTTCGCCCAGCCGGCCAGAAGGTTTTGCATGTACGCGGTCGGTTGGAGAATGGTAAAGGGCAAACGTGACTCGAACAGCGCTTCTTCGACCTGCAACTTGTGCCAGTGATGGGGCATGGTCGCCGTTTGCGGATGTAGCACCGAGTGGTAAACAAAATGTTCAACACCCGCCACTAACGCTGCGCCAATTACCTGATGACCAATCGCCACCTCATCCGGGTGCATGTTGGGACAGATGTGGTAGAGAGCGCGTACCCCTTGCATGGCCTGTTGAAGGGCCGCCGTATCCTGTATGTCACCAATGGCAATCTCGGTAGCGCCGGCTGTTTGAACCGTAGCGGTTTGCTCTGACCGGCGGACATAAGCGCGTACCATCGCGCCCTGTTGGGCCAACGCGCTAATAACGGCGCGGCCAGTCTTGCCTGCTGCTCCGGTAACGAGGATCATAAACGGCTTATCTCCATTCGGCTTATCTTCTTGATGCGACATGGGTAATTTGAGGAGTAGGCATGCCCCGTGCCGGTTCAAACCGCAGACCGGTACGGGGCGTGCCTACTCCTCAATATGCCAATGGCGGAATGGCAACCACACCTGCTATTGTGCCGACGCCAGCGCTTCTCCGGCTGGGCGATAATCAGGATTTAAGGCTAAGGCTTGTTGCCAGGCGCGCTGGGCTTCGGCGGGATTCCCCAACGCCGCCAGTGCGCGACCACGCCAGTAGTGCAGCTCTTCAATCGTTTGTGTCGTAGACAGGGTGGCGTCAGCCAGCGTCAGCACATCCTGGGCGCGATTGGCAGCCGCGTAAGCCTGGAAGGGGCCAAATTGATACCAAAGCATCCGCCAGGGAAGACCCAAGCGGCGCGCCTGGTCATAGGCTTGCGTGGCGCCGGCATAGTCACCCAGCGTGGTCAGGTCGGTGCCGAGGTTGAACCAGGCGAAGGCATCGTTTGGCGTCTGCTGAACCATCGTTTGCGCTTCTTGCGCTGCCCGTTGCCACATGATGCCCTGATCCAGCGCTTCGCCATAGATCGAAGCCACCAGCGGCGCCTGCGCCTCCGTGTAGATCAGCAAATAGGTGCGATTGAAGACCTTCCAGAGCGCATCCGTCTCGGCATAGCTCATCCGAATCCCGCGGTAGGAACCAATCGACGAGAAGAGACCAGTATCGACATACGAATCGTAGCCGATCCAATACTGCTCGGCATCGTCATAGCCCACCAACAAACGATAGTGACCCATGCCGTCGTTGGGTTCCTCTTCCAGCCACGTTTCGATCAAGACCGGAATGCCATTACTCAAAAGCTGGCGCATCAGATCGGTTGATCCGTTGACCCGCACTTGGGCCTGATACCCCTGACCGGCAGCAAAAGCCGCCAACTCCTCTGGGCTGACATTTTTATCATCAGGATGACGCCGCAGAACTGCGCCCACATCAGCCTGGGTGAGCGTGCTGCCGAAATAACTTAAATTCATTGCCAGCGTGGCCGGGCCACAATTATTCCAGGTTTGCCATTCATGGGTAAAGCCGCTAAGGGTCACGGCCGCTTGCGCGGGTTGATGGGCCGGTGCTGCGGCTATTGGCTTAGGCGGCGTAACCGTTGGCAATGGCGTTGCGGTTGGCACCAATACAGGCGCCACCGGGGCGACCGGCGCGGCTGTCATTGTCAACGGTGCCGCTGGCACTTGGGTGAGGGCGGCGGCCATGCGTTGTTGCCGAGTGGCAATCTCGGCCTGCATGGGGTTTAGCGCGCCAGACGAGCCGCCACCCAATTGGGAACAACTGGCGCCTAGGAGTAACAGCGTCCCCAGCACAAGCGTCAACGCTAGACCGAGTGGGGTGCGTAGGAAGCGCATAGTAATCACCTCTGCTTTCAATCAACTCTGCGTCGAGCCGGCGTCTACACAACCGTGACCCGATGCGCCCACCCACCATCATACCCGCCCCTGTTGGTGTTGGCAAGGTGGCAAAGGCGTCGATACCGTTGTTGCTGGCTATTCCGGTGACGGTAAAGCAAGAGGGAGATCCTATCGACAGGGCATCTAGTGTGCGCGACCAACTGCCTGCTGCGACGATTCACGTAGTGTTTCACCCATCGGCGCCACCGCAATGGCGGCGCGCACTGGGCTGGCTAAGTCACTTTGGGTTGTGACGCGGTATTCCTGGGAGATGATAGCAAACGCACCCAAAATTAGAACAGAAACGAAAAAGGAGAGCAGAATCGAACGAGCCACGAATAACCTCACACCTGGATGATTGATTTGAGGGCGCACAGCGAAGGCAACGATCTTGAGAATAGTGGTGAATCACGGTTTACCTTACAAGCGCCTGAATAAATGATAATGCCGAACAGTTCATTGGTGCAAATACTTTTCAGTATAGATCAGAATTTACTGATCTGTTTGACTCAATTCGGTTTCAATTCAGACCAAAAGCAGATGCGCATTTTCTTTCCTCGCTTAGAATCTGTCTGAAAAGGAAAAGCTGTCAGTTGAGAAGGTGGTATAAGCTGAAGTTGTGAACAAACAACTTTAT
>JAPKMW010000156.1 GCA_026645575.1 Caldilineaceae bacterium | reverse complement strand
GCCTAGTTTATCATCCCCTTTTTCCTAAGGGGTCTTTCGTTTCCTTGTCATCGAGGTTTCCCCCGATGACAAGGTTTGGGTTATTCGGATGGGATCTTAGTCCAGATTGGCATTTGATCACTGATTGGGAGCCAGGCGAACCGGTGGTTGTGGAGGCTTCTGCGCCGTATTGCCGCCGTATTGCCGCGGACAAACGGCGCAGAAGATAGTTGGAACAGTTTTATTTAGCGTAGAAATCAAACAGGCACAAGGCAAAGTGAGATGATCCAAAGGATGGCAGGCGCTACTGAATTACCCCTTGACCGACCCCAGCGTCATCCCGGCCACAATAAAGCGCTGCACCACAATAAAGAGAATCACCGGCGGCAGGGCCGTGATGATCGCTGTCGCCATCAGCGGCCCCCACAGGAAGACATCACCCAAGATGTAGCTGCCCAACCCGGTGGGCAGGGTCATCAATTCGCGCCGGTTGACCAACGTGACGGCATAGAGAAATTCATTCCACGAATTGGTAAAGCCAAAGATAAAGGCGGTGACAATTCCCGGCGCGGCCAGCGGCAAGACAATGCGCCACAACACGCCCAGACGGGTACAACCGTCAATGCGCGCCGCCTCCTCCAATTCCTCAGGAATGCTGCGGAAGTAGCCCAGGATGAGCCAGGTGCAAAAGGGCACATTGAAAGAGAGATAGGCCAGTAACAGCCCCCAAATACCACTGGTCAGCCGTAGATTAAACATGAGAATAAACATGGGGATAAAGAGCAGTGAGGTCGGAATCAGGTAGGTGAAGAGCACCCCCTTGGCAATGGTGCGATTCCCCCAAAATTTGAGTCGCACAATGCTGTACCCGGCCAACACCCCGACCACCACCGCAATGGCGCTGCTACTAAAGGCCATAATGATGCTGTTGCGCAACCAGCGCGCCGTCGGGCGTTCCTCGAAGACAAATTGATAGTTTTCCAGGGTTAGGTCACGCGGCACCAATACCTGTTCTTTGACATAGACCTGCTTACCCTTGCGCAGCGAAGTCAATCCCATCCAGTAAAAGGGAAAAAGCGCGCCGATGAGCAGCCCCGCCAGCGTGAGATAGGTGACAATCGCCAACAGGATTTTTTGCTGTTGTTTGGTGTTGGTTCTGCTCATTCGGATTCTCCACGCAACATCAAGGGGGACAGCATCATAATAATCGCAATCAGCACCGGCGCCAGGATCACGGAAACCGTTTGCCCATAGCCCAGGCGCGAGGTGACAAAGCCTAGCTTGTAGGTATAGGTGGCGAAAATATCCGTTGCATGACCGGGGCCGCCACCGGTAAGCAGCCAGACAATGCTAAAGTCATTAAAGGTCCAGATGGTCGAGAGGATCGTCACCACCAGGATCACCGTGCGCAGGCTGGGCAGGGTGATATAGCGGAAGCGCTGCCAGACTGACGCCCCATCAATCTCCGCCGCCTCATAAAGTTCTTGCGGAATCGCCTGCATTCCAGCCAGCAGGGTGATGCCAAAAAAGGGAAAGCCGCGCCAGGTGTTGACCAGAATCAACGAGAACATGGCCGTGCCATACTGCGCCAACCAGGGAATCGAACTGGTCATCAACCCCAGGTCGCGCAGCACTAGGTTGAGAACGCCGGTCAGGTCGAGGATCCAGCGCCAACTGAGCGCCGTCACCACCGTGGGCGCGACCCAGGGCATCAACAGCAACCCGCGCCAGAGACCACGCAAAACGAGTGGTTGGTTCAGCACCAACGCCATGATCAGGCCCACCAGCAACTTGAGCAGCACCGAGCCAATGGTGAAGATAAAACCGTTGCGCACCACCTGCCAGAAAAAGGGATCATTGAACAGGAGTTCCCGATAATTTTCCAGCCCGATAAAGCGCCCCACCATGCCAATCGTCTTGTCTTGCAACGTAATCCAAATCGCCGAACCAATCGGATAGGCCAGCAACAAAAACAAGATCAAGATCAACGGCAGCAACAACACATAGGCCAACACAAAATCCCGCCCCAACTTCTGCCAGAGAGGGGAGCGGGACTTGGTGACAGGGGCAATGGCGCGGCGCTCGACTTCAACAGCCATTCGATCAATCTCCTTTTAGGGAGATGAAGAGATTGAGAGATTAGGAGATTTTCTACTGCAATCTCTTCATCTCTCAATCTCTCAATCTCTTCATTACTCTACTGCTGCCACTGGTCATACCACTTCTGCAACGCAGCTTCCGCCTCGGCAATGGCGTCATCATTCGTCCAGCCATCGACCAGGACGCGGTTGAGCATCTTCGCCATGGTGTGATCCATCCAGGCGTCGAGAATCCAGGGGGTGGTCAAGCCGGGATAGCCTTGTGGGCGGGTGTTGGGCACCATATCGGCCAGCACTTTGCGCGCTGGGTCTTGCCACATCTCGTCGTTGAGCATCTCTTTGTAAACGGGCAACATGTTGCCGCCGCCGGCTTCATAGAACGGGCGCAGTTGATCGGGGGCAAAGATTTGCTCGAACAGGTCCAGACAGAGTTCCGGGTGGGCGCTGGTGGTAAAGGCCCCCCATTGATAGTAGTAGCCGGAGACAAAGCGACCAGCCGGGCCGGCAGGGATCGGGATGACCGCCGTTTTTTCCAATAGTTCTTTATCTTCGGTCTGTAGATAACGCAGAATGCTGCCTGTGTTGAGCGTCAACCCCACAATCTCACTCTGATAGGCGCGATTGTTGCCGCCATCGTCCCAGGTTGGGCCGTCGGGCGGGATCACGCCGGCATCCCAGGCGCTCTTGAGGAAGTCGAGTAGTTGGCGCGTTTCATCTGAGTTGATCGCCGGTTTGCCTTCCTCATCCCAGGTTTTGCCGCCAAAGGCCCAGAGCATAGCAGTGAAGGAGACTTCCGAGTCCCACGAGGGCGTACCCATCTGCTTGCCCCAGCCCCAGAATTGATTGTCGGGGTCGTTGATCGCCTGGGCGACAGTTAAGACATCTTCCCAGGTTTCGGGTAGCGCCAGCCCTTTTTCTTCGAGCTTGTCTTTGCGTACATAGAAGACTTCGGTGGAACTGAACGAGGGCACCGACCAATGTTTGCCATCGGCGGTGCGACCGGCCAGGAAGGCGCCATCGGTAAAGCCGCCTTCCAGTTCATTCAGCTTTTGCATCACTTCAGTGGTTTCGACCAGCACCCCTTCCTGAATAAATTTGGGCAGGTCGGCTTGCTCAATCGCCGCACAATCGGGGAATTGCTTGCTCTCAATGGCCGTCTGCCAGCGCGGCGTGCGCTCATCTTGCGACATGCGCGCCAAGTCAATTTCGACACCGTTGGCCTCGCCCCACGCCTTGATCTGATCATCTTGGGTGGTATCGGCGTCGGGCGTAAAGGTGGTTGCTGCCCAGATCGTCAATTTCGGCTTTTCCGTGGCGGCGGCCTGCCCGCCAGAACCGGGCGCTGGCGCCACACAAGCGGAGACGAGGAGGGCGAGCAAGATCACCAGCACAACAGGGACGCGCAATAATGCTTTGCGGTAAAATGCCATACAATACTCCTTGTTTCATGGGTGGTAGTTGAATGTGAGTTACGGTCAGTCCGCGGGGAGACGGAAAGGAATCACTTTATAGGGCCATCAGATTGTCCTATAAAGCTAGTGTAAATCACTCCTGAAAAGTTGTCAACTGACATTTTTCTATTCTCTTCTGCTTTGAGGTGTATTTCTCCTTATTCCTCTAGGTTGAAATACACCTTTCCGCACTGGTCATTTGGTCAGGCCAGAAACTCGTATGGTGGCGAGTGATAGAACCCGTCTAGTGGCGCGTCTAGAAAGAGTCTATAACTGGTAGAATGGGTAAGTGGCGAAGTGATTGTTCGGCTGAGACACAGAAACTGAACAATTCTCTATAAATTCTGTGGTTCGATAAGAAAGGAGAGCGTATGTCTACGCGGATTTATCGACCCATTGCCATCGCCGTTGTCACCTGTTTGGTCTTGCTGGTTGCGCTTGTGACGCCGGTTACTGCGGTGTCCGAGCCGGCGACCGGCCAAGGTGGCGCCGGTGCCCCGTTGCCGGGCTGGATCAGCCTCGCCCCCGGCGCCTCGCACTGGTACAAATTCACCTATGACTATGATGACAGCGACGAGCCGCCCCAAGCGATTGTGATGGTGAAGGAAGAGATGCCGGATGCCATCAGCTTTACCATTGAGACCGCGGCCAACCTGGCGCGACCGAAATATGATGAAGACGGTAACTGGCGCAACCCGGTGGGCGCTGGTTCCCTAATCTGGGTCAAAACCCACAACCATGACGGCACGCCGGAAGAGATTGCCGCCAGCTTCGATGCCCAGAACGAACACGGCTTTTATGTGCCTGATGAGATGGTTTTACGCTGGGCCGGCAGCGCCAAGGCGAACGAAACCTTCTATGTGATCGTGACCAACCATCATGATCACCCGTGCGCCTACATGATCGACATCAGTGGGAAGCTGGTCAAGTATTAACCCTGGCGTTATCATCTAGCGCACAAATAGAATTTGCTGCAACTTTGAACGGGAGCCGATCCAGTGGCGAACTGGGTCGGCTCTTGTTTATATAATCACTCTGCTCCCAGCCGGTCCGTGACCGGCGGCTTCATCGCCGGTCACGGACCGGCTGGGAGCAGAGTAGACGTTACTCTATTGTAGTTCTTTACCAAACCTGCAAGATCGCTTCCCCCGGCCACTTCCCTTCGCCATACTTACCCCACGCCAGCAATTTGGTTGGCGTAATTTCCAGCACAGTATCGTGGCTATTGTCACCAGTGAGATCCCATCTGTACTTTTCTAGAAAGAGCGGACGCAACGCCTGTCGCAGGTGGTTGGCCGCCGTCGCCCAGCCTTCAATAATCAACGCATTAAGCGGGTCGGGATGGGTGATGACCACGTTAGGATTTTCCGCAATGTTGTTCACCTTGACACTTTGCGCTGGCGTCACCACATAGGCCCGCCCCTGATGCCAGACATGCCAGATCGGCGCACTATGGGCGCGACCATCGGGCCGGACACTACTGAGCCAGGAGCAAGGTTCGTCAGCAAAGCGCTTCACCAACGTGCGCAAGAGTGGATCGCTGTCGGTTGCCACCGGTGTGTCGACAACCACTGCCGGCGCCAGATGGCGTTGGAACCAGTCGCCGTTGCTGATGCGTGGTCGGCCCGTGGTCAACCCTGGCGGCGCCCAGTAGATCCAGGCGTCTACGGCTCCATTGGCCGTCTGCACAGGCACCTGGGCGCGGCGGTAATAGGCGGGGTGGCCCTCAATCCGGTCGGCAATCGGTAGAGCGGCTTCATCCACCAGCAACAGATCGCCCTGAATTATGCCATCGCCAGAAGTTGCGGCTGGGTAAGCGCCGAGGTCATAGAGGGCGGCGTTGGTCAGAGTGGCCGGTTGGTGGTGGCGGATGTAGTCGGCAATAGCGGGGTAATAGCGCACGTCGGGCGCTGGTGTGTCTGGGCGTGGCGGGCGCAAGGTGCCGTAGACGAAAAGGTAGTGGTTGGTCACCGCAGGTTTCTCCTGTCGCAGTGGATCTGTACCCATGATCTGGTCAGCGCGGCGCGGGCAACGCCTGCAACACCACTGCCGAATCGGTCACCCAGCCAAAGATGCCCCCCTGCGCTTTGATCGTCGCCAGGGTGGCGGCATGGCGTTCCGGGCTATAAGACGAGACGCAATCGGCCAGCACAATGGCATTAAAGCCGCGGTCATTGGCGGCGATCACCGTGGCGCTGCAACAGACATCGGTCGTCACGCCGGTGATTAGCAGGTTGCGGATACCGTGTTGATGCAAGATTGCTTCGAGATCAGTGGCGTAGAAGGAACTTTTACCCGGCTTGTCCAGCACAATTTCCCCCGGCAGCGGCGCCACTTCATCGATGATGCCATGTCCTGCCTCGCCCCGAATCAGGATGCGCCCCATCGGCCCGACATCACCAATGCGCGTCCCTGGCGGCCAGCGATCCAACTTGGTCGGCGGGCAGTCGCTCAGATCGGGGAGATGCCCCTCGCGCGTGTGGATGATCAACAATCTCTGCGCCCGCGCCGCTGCCAACATCGCCTGAATCGGCCCAATGGTCCGCTGTAACAATGTCACATCATTCCCCAAAAGCGCACCAAAGCCATCGGGATACAAAAAATCCTTCTGCATATCAATGACCAGCAGCGCCGTCGCCGTCAAGTCTATGGTTACTGGATGGGGTTCGGCGGAGATTGTGATTGTACTCATTCGCTTGTGCCTGTTGAATTACGAGTTACGAGTTCCGAATTACGAATTACAAGTTGCCCATGCGCCGTAATTCGTAATTCGGAACTCGTAATTCCCTTTACTCGGTCTGTCCGACAACGCCCTCCACCAACCAATCGGTCGTGTCGAGCAGTTCCATGCCGCCGGCTTCGCCTTCGGGGATGCGGGTCTCGCCTTTGTTATCGAGGATGGGGCCTTGGAAGATCTTTAGTTCGCCGCTGATCAGCTTGGCTTTGGCCTCTTCGATCTGGGCCTTGGTCTCGTCGCTGACCGAGGGGCCGAAGGGGGCCAGGGTGACGTAGTCGGTTTCGACGCCGCCGCGAATATGTTCGCTCTTCCAGGTGCCATCTTGGATTGAGTTGACAATCCGGGTGAAGAGCGGTCCCCAGGTGTAGGCCACGCCGGTCAACCAGCCGTTGGGCGCGAATTCTTGCAGCGCATCCGAGTGGAAGCCAACGACATAGATGCCCCGTTCTTCCGCCGTCTTGACCACGGTGATGGGCGAATCCACAATCATCGTCACCACATCAGCGCCGGCATCGGCCAGGGCGTTGGTGGCGGCGGCTTCCTTGGTCGGATCGACCCACGAGCCATTAATCACCAGTGTGGTTGTCACATCGGGGTTGACCGACTTGGCGCCCAGGTGGAACGCATTGACCGAGGCTAAAATGTTGGGAATCGGAAAGGCAGTGATAAAGCCCAGTTGATTGGACTCCGTGGCCTTACCGGCGGCAATCCCGGCCAGATACATGGCTTCAAAGTTGTTGCCCCAATAGGTGCCCAGGTTGTCAGCCTGTTTGAAACCAGCCGGGTGCATAAAAGTCACCTCGGGGTATTTGGCCGCCACATTAAGCGCCGGGTCGAGATAGCCAAAGCTCTGCGGGAAGATGATGGTGGCGCCCTGTTGGATCATGTTCTCCATCACCCGTTCGGCGTCGGCGCTCTCCGGCACATTCTCGGCCTCGATCAACTCGACATTGGGCAGGCTCTCCTTCATGGCAAGCAACCCGACATGGTGCGCCTGGTTATAGCCGGCATCGGCAATCGAGCCGACATGCAAGGCGCCGATGATAATCTTTTCCTCTGCCGGTGCGGCGGCTCCACTATCAGCCGCCGGCGCGGCTGCCGGCATGGCACAAGCGGCACTGAGCGCCAACACGGCGAGCAAACTCAACATTTTCCAATACAACGACGGCATTTTCATAGAAACGTCAATCTCCTTTGGTAAAGTAACTGCGATGTTGAAATACGATGATTGCTTTTAGTGATTATACCGCTCTCCGCCAGTCCATGACTGGCGGAGAGCAGGTTTTTACGAACGCATCCCTTCAAACACTGTGCTGAGACCAGCCGGCATGGTATAGCCTGGCCGTTTGCGCAAAGCCAGTAAGACTCCCAGCGTCAGCAGGTAGGGCAACATGTCAAGCAAAAACGGTGAAATGGGGGCGCCGCGCGCTTGTAATTGCAATTGGAAGGCCAGTGCGCCGCCAAAAAGCAACGCCCCCCAGACCGCCCGCACCGGACTCCACGCTGCAAAGATGACCAACGCCACGGCAATAAAGCCGCGCCCGGCCGTCATCTGTTCTGTCCAGACGCCGGTGTAGCCCAGTGATAGGTGGGCGCCGCCCAGCCCGGCCAGCAGACCGCCGATAAAGACAGCTTGATATTGCAAATAGGTCGGCTGCAAGCCGGCGGCATAGGCGACCGTTTTGTCTTCACCCACCGTGCGCAACGACAGCCCCCACCGCGTCTGGTTGAGTAACCAAGTCAGCAGAAAAGCCAGTGGCACAACTGCGTAGATCAGCAAATCATGGTTGAAGAGTACCCGCCCTACCACCGGCAGATCGGCCAAAGCGGGGATTGGCCATTTGGGCAAGCCATCGACCAACTGCCCCACATAAGGCCGACCAATGAGCGCACTTAGACCAATGCCGAGAAAACCGAGTGTTAATCCACTCGCCAGTTGATTGGCGCCCCGTGTAATCACCAGGTAGGCAAAGAGCAGGTGAAACAGCCCACCAGCAAGCATGGCCGCCAGCAAGCCCAGAAACGGATTCTCCGTCTGGTGCGTCGCCGCAAAACCGACCGACGCCCCAATCAGCATGGTGCCTTCCACCCCCAGATTGATCACGCCGGCCCGCTCGCTCACCACTTCCCCCAGCGCCGCATAAAGCACCGAAGTCCCCGCCCCGATGGCGCCGGTCAATACACCGATGATAAAACTTAGCACAAGTTACCTTCCTAGTGGCTGGATATTGGATATTAGATATTGGGTATTTGTGCCTGACTGTTCTACCAATATCTAGTACCCAATATCTAATATCCAGTATCTAAATACCCCGCTTTACGCCTTCTTGCTGCGGAAGAAATTCCCCAGCACAATAAAGAGAATCAACGCCATCAGAATATTCACCGTGGAAAAGGGCACATTCTGCGTGATTTGCAAGGTGTCGCCACCCAGAGCAATGACCGCCAGGAGAAAGGCCATGCCGATGGCGGCAAAGGGGCTGTGACCGGCCAGCCAACTGATCAGAAAGCCGACATAGCCGTAGCCCGGTGAAAAGGCGGGACGCAAGCGCCCTTGGATCGCCATCACTTCACCCACGCCAGCCAGCCCCGCCAATCCACCGGCAATGATCATGCTCAAGATCAAGTAGCGGGCAATCGGAAAGCCATGCCGAAGCGCCGCTTCCGGGTTGCCGCCAATGGCACGCATGGCGTAGCCCCAACGGGTGTAGCGCAACAGGAAAAAGATCAACACTGCGGCCAGCAACCCCAAGGGCAAGGCCAGATGCACACGGGTGCCGCCAAACTGCGGTAGAAGAAAGGCGTCGGCAAAGCGCACCGTTTGGGGAAAGTTGGCGCTCTCCGGGTCGCGCCAAGCGCCGTAGATAAAATAGTTGACAAATTGAATGGCGACATAGTTGAGCAAAAGGGTCGAAATGACCTCATTGAGCCACCCTCGTGCGCGCAGATAGGCCGGGATCGCCGCCCACAAACCGCCGCCGATAAAGCCCAGAAGTAACACGGCGGTTAAGGCTAGGGGCCGCGGTAGATCGCCCAAGGACAAAGCGCCCCAGGTTGCCAGCCAGGCGCCCATGTAAATCTGCCCCTCGCCGCCCACATTAACCAGCCCTAAACGCGCCGGCAGCAGTACCGCCAGGGCGCAGAGTAAGAGCGGGATCAGTTTGACCAACACTTCCGACAGGCCGTAGCGGCTGCCGAGCGTTTGGCGGAAAATGTCGCTGTAGGCGCGCAGCGGGTCTTTGCCAAAGAGCAGCAAAACGACGCCAAAACAGACCAGCGCTGTTACTCCAATCAAGAGTGGTCGCAGATAGGGTAGGAAGAGTGTACGGGCGGTGCGCGGGGGTTGCTCCGGTAGCACCAGACTTTGTGGCGTTGCCATCGTTCTTATTCTCCCCCTGTCATCAAATGCCCAACCCGATGGGCGTCATATTCGTGCGGCTGTAAGCGCCCCACAATCTGGCCGTGATAGAGCACCAGCAAGCGGTCACTTAACGTAAATAATTCGTCCATGTCTTCGGAAAAGAGCAACACGGCGGCGCCTTCCTGCCGGCAACGCAGCAACAGTTGGCGCATCGCCTCAGCATTTGCCACATCCAACCCACGAGCGGGATAGTAGGCCAGCAAGACCTTGGGCTTGCGCGCTACTTCACGCGCCACCACAACCCGTTGCAGATTGCCACCAGAGAGCGTCTCTACCGGTACTTCCAACCGGGGCGCTTTGGCGGCAAACACATTACCCAATGCCTGCGCCGCTGTCTGTTGCACCTCTGCCCAATTCATCACCAGCCCGCCAAAACGCGTGTGCTGCGCCTGTTCACCAAGAATCATATTCTCGGCCACGGTCATGCCACGGATGGCGCCCATCTGCAACGCATCTTCCGGGATACAGGCGACGCCGCTGGCGCGAATTTCTGCTGGCAACCAGTAGGTGGCATTCTCGCCGTTGAGGAACCGTTCCCCCTGCGTCAACAGGAGCAGACCGAGAATGGCATCCCCGATTTCGCGTTGCCCATTGCCCGAAACACCGGCCACCCCGACAATTTCCCCGCCAAAGAGTTGTAAATCAATGCCGACCAGGCGACTGCCGCCTTGTGCAGGCGCGGAAACTTGCCGTAACTCCACCAAGGCGCGCCGTTCAGCGCCGTTCCTGGATGAGCGTGCTCTGTTCGTAGATGCTTCGCTTGTTAATGAAGAGGGTGGCAGGTCGGGTGTTTTGGCAGGCGCCTTACCCAACATCATCTGAATAATGGCCGCCGGTGTGGCTTCGGCGCGCGTTAGTATACCCGCAACCGCGCCTTGACGCAAGACAGTAATGCGGTCGGCAATGGCCATCACTTCCGGCAACTTGTGGGTGATAAAGAGGATCGCATAGCCATCCGTCTTGAGGCGTTGGACAACCTGGAAAAAGCCCTCCACTTCCTGTGGGGCCAGGACGCTGGTTGGTTCATCAAAGATCAGGATGCGGGCATCGCTGAGTAGCACCTTGAGGATTTCCAGCCGTTGCCGCTCCCCGATCGCCAAGGCGCCAACGCGCCGGCGCAGGTCAATTTGTAGACCATACCGCTCGGCCAGCGCCTGCACCCGCTGCTCAATCACCGGGTATTGCAAGCGACCACGCATATCGGGCAGAAAGAGGGCAATATTTTCCAACACCGTCATCGCCGGCACCAGCGTGAAATTCTGGAAGACCATGCCGATGCCCAGTTGCCGACCCGCTTGGGGCGAAGAAATGGTCACTTTTTCGCCCTTGAGCCAGATTTCACCGGCACTCGGTTGGTGAAAGCCATAGAGCGACTTCATCAACGTACTCTTGCCGGCGCCATTTTCACCCAACACGGCATGAACCTCACCGGCGTAGACCGCCAGATCAATCGACTGGTTGGCCACAAAGGCGCCAAACCGTTTGGTCAAGCCCCGTGTCTCTAACAAGGGCTTTGGGTGTGCCTGTTCCATACGGCTACGAACCTCCCGTTCCTTTGCTCGCCATATAGGCGCGCCAGCCGCCAAAGTGGGTGATCTCAACGCCGGTCGCACACAGATACGCTTCACCCAAGACGCCCAGCATACTTTCGCCAGTGTCCAGGGTGATCCGCCCGATGCAGAGACCGGCCGGCTCCTGTTGCAGGATGGTGGCGATGGCCGCTGCCGGCAACTCCCAGATTTCCAGGGCAATGGAACGGCCGCCCTCGGCGAAGCGCATCATGGCCGGGTGACGATCCCCGATTGTCCACAGTCGATAGGCGGCGTCGGTGGCGGCTTCGCACACAAAGCGGGCGCCCACGTTTAGCAAATTTTGATTCAATGCCAAACCGCGCATGAGTGTACCATTAACAGCAAGATAGACAGTTGTCACAGATCTCTCCATTTTTTGGGATTGTGGTAGGTTGCGACCATTATACACGATCTGGCAGCAGAATGAATGTTTCTTGATCGTACAAAAGAACAGTTCCTGTCGCCTATAGCAAATCTGCACAATGTTTTCTCTACAAAAGCGCTACTTTTGCCTAACCATTACAAACATTTAAGTATTTTTTAGTATTATCACCGCTGTTCCAGAGCAAAGCGCCGGAAATCATCACATCTGGATAACGCATTTGCATTTCCACCACAGTGGTGGCAATATTCATGAAAATCGCAACACGCACTTTTGTAGGAGAGAGGTATGCAGCCGATCAAAGGGATTTCAAATTTTATTTTGGGCTGGTCTTTGTTGCTTTTTGGGCGGTTCGCCAGTCGGGTATTGCTGAATTTGAAGATCGATGGGCTGGAGAACGTACCCAAAGATGGGCCGTTGATTGTGATTGCCAACCACTTTAGCTGGTTTGATGCGCCGCTTTTGACCCTAAGCTTGCCCTTTCAGCCGGCCTTCATGGTCGCCAGCGAATCACAGCGCTTCTGGTTTGTGCGCATGTTTATGCGCGCCTTTCACGGCATTCCTATCTGGCGTGGTCAGGTTGACCGCAAAGCGTTGACCGCTGCGATTGATCGCTTACGTCAAGGTCGTGTGGTTGCCATTTTTCCCGAAGGGGGCATCGACCCGCGCTATGCTGAACGGCGGGCACGCGGTGAGGTAATTGTGGAAGATAGCTACGGCTTTATCTCCCGTTATGACGCCCAACTGACCCACCCGGAGCCGGGAACAGCTTATCTGGCTTTACAGAGCCAGGCGCGTATCCTACCGGTGGCGTTATTAGGTACGGAAAAGATTTTGCCGAATATTATGAAGTTTCGGCGCACCAATGTCACCATCCGCATTGGGCCGGCCTTTGGCCCCTTGACCATTGAACCCAATTTACAAAAGATCGAACGCCGCCATCGCCTAGACCGTTTGGCCGAGCAGATCATGCAACGCGTGGCGATTCTCTTTCCGCCGGAAAATCGTGGGCCGTATCGTAATTTGAATAGCGAACCGATCTAAACAAAAGGCCGTCACAAACTGTGACGGCCTTTTGTTTTGCGCTATATTTCTTCCAATTCATCAACTTCTACTTTACTTTGTCCATTTTGACTATAGCCGTTTTGGATCTGTCCATTTTGACCAAGCAGACGTAACAGCTCGCGAATCACATCATCAATGCGACGCTTGTAACGCAATAATTCCCGGCGACACTCGACCTCCGCCGGTGATTCGGTCTTAAACGCGCGCAACGATTCCTCAAGTTCTACATCAATGCGGGCCTCATGTTTGTTGATGGTACGGCCCCGTAAGAACTCACGCATGATTTTGGCGATGGTTGTGTCGTAGTCGGTCAAATCGTTATGCAGATCCACCAGACGATCCGATGCAATCGCTGGCATCGGCATCGCCCGCAAAGTCTCCCAAGCTCGGTTTAATTTTCGTCGTTGCACGATTCCTCTACATGAGCAAAAGGTTAGCAAGGTTGATCGGGCAGATAGGGTGGTATACCAAAATTATAGCAGCTTTTGGTATACCACAAAAAAACGGAAGGATTGAATTGCAGTATAGGTAGACAGGTAGACAGGTAGATACGTCCTGTTTCCCTGTCTACCTGTCTACCTGTCTACCTATTTCCCTGTCTACCTATTTCCCAGCCTCAATCCAATTTGACTTGCTAGAACGCATGAGCTATACTGTGACAACATGCGATTGTGTCGTTATAGTCTCATGGTGGCACCCGGCGGCTATTGTACTCTTTTATAGTACACTGCTATAGTACACTGCCGGGTGCCGCTATGGGGCTAGGGGCAAAGAGCTTTTGCGATCAGAATATGCTTGAGAGGGAATTATGGCAGCCAAAAAAACTGTAACCGCAGTCGAACAGGTCGAGGATAGTGGTAAGGCGAAAGCCTTAGAGACAACCCTGGCTAATCTCAATAAAAAGTTTGGCGATGGGGTCGTGATGAAACTGGGGGAAGCGACCAAGATGACGGTTGAAGCCATCCCCTCGGGTAGCTTGAGTCTGGATCTGGCGCTGGGGATTGGTGGCGTGCCGCGCGGTCGTGTCATCGAAATCTACGGGCCGGAAAGCTCTGGGAAGACGACCGTCTGTTTACATGTGATTGCCGAAGCGCAAAAACGGGGTGGCATCTGTGGCTTTATTGATGTTGAACATGCGCTCGATCCCACCTACGCCGCCAAGATTGGTGTAGATATTAATAGCCTCTATGTCAGCCAGCCCGATACTGGTGAGCAGGCGCTAGAAATTGCCGAAGCATTGGTGCGCTCTGGCGCCATTGATGTGGTGGTGGTCGATAGTGTAGCAGCATTGGTGCCGCGCGCCGAGATCGAAGGCGACATGGGTGATAGCCACGTTGGTCTGCAAGCCCGTTTGATGAGCCAGGCGTTGCGCAAATTGACCGGCGCTGTAAAATCGAGCGGCACTTGCATGATCTTCACCAACCAATTGCGCCAGAAGATCGGCGTCATGTTCGGCAACCCGGAAACGACTACCGGCGGTATGGCGCTCAAGTTCTACGCTAGTGTGCGTATGGATATTCGCCGTATTGAATCGATCAAGCAAGGCACGGATGTGGTCGGCAATCGCACGCGCGTCACCATTCGTAAAAATAAAGTCGCTCCCCCCTTTAAGGTGGCAGAGTTTGACATTATGTACAATGAAGGCATCAGCACCATGGGTGACTTGATTGACTTGGGCGTTTCGCTGGATATTATCACCAAGCGTGGCAGCTTCTACAATTATGGTGAGATTCGCTTGGGGCAAGGACGGGAGAATGCCAAAGCCTTCCTGGATGAAAATACCACGTTGGCGGCGGAGATCGAAACGCAGATTCGCAACAATGCCGGTCTGGCGGTTAACTTTGCCACCAAGGGTGGCATGGAGGAGGCCGAAGGGGTTGGCAGCAAAGGCGATGATGAAGTTGCCTTTGCCGACGCCGCCTAAAATCCTTCCTTGATGCTTGTCGTGATGCTCTAACATTCGTCCTACCGCTATCAACAATATCAACTGTACGCCATTGGCTCTTGCTCTGTCCAATGGCGTATTTTTATTGGCCGGCTTCCAGGTCGGAACGTTCCTCTGTTCCGCTCCGTTGCAAGACTTGTATTTTCGTAAGGTTTTGGTGAAAATATTGTTAAAGATTTTGGCTATCGCTGTTTGGCTAAGAACCCACAGCGGTTATATAGTAATTTTGCAAAACCAATGCATTGAGTAAGTAATATGTAAGTTGTGCATATCTGAAATCGTAGTATAATTGTCCTATTCGTAAGTGCGATATGATTCCCATCGATTGAATGGGTATAGAAAGGCACGCAGTGGCAACGACTTGTTCATCACTTTTTACAGAAGCGTTACAACTGAATCATCTGCTGGACGGGTATCGTTTGCAGGAGTATTGGCAGTGTACTATCGAAAACTTATGCGTCACAGTCAAGGCCAAGGCGGTAAGTTTGCGTCTGCTGGATAGCGATCCGCTACTCGTTTCCACCATTATTCGTGTGGGCGAGTTAGCGCCAAGCACGATTACCTATCTGGAGGGATGGGAGAAATCAGCCCAGACTGTGGTCGATGCCCCGTTTCATACCTGGTTGACCGTGGATAGCAGCGGTGAATGTAGTGACCGCGCTTTGCACATATATATTGTCGTTGAACAGGTGTTGCGGGCGACCATCACCTTTATCTTTACCAAAGAAGCAACGTTGCTGGGGATCAATGAAACAGAGTTGTCGGGGCTGGTTCATTTCTATGCCATCAATGGTTTGCGCTCGCAGCAGTTGCACGCCACGCAGCAGCGGCTTGACCAGGTACACTTGCTCTATCAAATTTCTCAGGCAATTACTAGCACGCTGGATCTAAAAACCGTTTTCCACCAAACAACCGAGTTGGCCGCTTCGATTTTACAGGCGAAAGCGGCCACGCTCTTCAGCATTGATACCAAACAACGCGAACTGGTCTTTATGGTGGCAAAAGGGGCGGCAGCTCAGGTCTTGGAAGAAAAGCGCATCCCCCTGACCCACGGCGTTGTCGGTTGGGTCGCCATGCACGGTCAACCCTTGATTGTCAATAATACGCAAAAGAGCAAACTCTTTAATTCGGCTGTCGATTCCCAGACCGGCTTTTCCACACAAAACATTGTCTGTGTGCCCTTGCGCATTCAGGATCGCACGGTAGGTGTGTTGGAGGTTTTGAACAAAGAAAGTGAGGAAGGCTTTACCTCTGCCGATGCGGAGTGGTTGACGACCATGGGGCAGCAAATTGCCATTGCTTTGGAAAATGCCCAGCTTTATGAGAATCTGCGTCAAGAACAGGAGCGCATTATCAAAGCGCAGGAAGAAGTGCGCAATCAACTGGCGCGCGAACTGCATGACAACACTGCGCAGATGTTGAGCCTGATCATTATAATTGACCCCAGAAACTAGACCACATGTTAAGATACTAAGCAGCAATCATGTGGAGGGGTATGATGAGAAAACAACGACGACAATTCGGTGCCAAATTTAAGTTTCAAGTAGCGCTGGAAGCGCTGAAAGAGTTGAAAACGATCAACGCAATTGCGAGTGCGCATGAAGTGCATCCAACCCAGGTCAAGCAGTGGAAAAAACAACTGCAAGACGGGGGCGTCGAAGTGTTCGATGAGAAAGCGGACAAAGCTGCCCAGGCCCAAGCCGAGAATGAAGCCACCTTATACGAACAGATTGGCCGCCTCAAGATGGAACTTGAGTGGTTGAAAAAAAAAGTTGCCTGAGGGGGTGAACATGCGCCGTAGCTTGGTTGAACCTGACCATCCCGCTCTGAGTATCCGTCGCCAGTGTGAGCTGCTGGACTTGAACCGTGCCAGCTATTATTACGAACCGGCGACGGAAAGCGCCCTGAATTTAGCCCTCATGCGCCTGATAGACGAGCAATACATGCGTACCCCCTTCTATGGGTGGCCGCGCATGACGGTCTATCTACAGGAACAAGGGTATGCGATCAATCACAAGCGCGTCCAACGGCTCATGCAGAAGATGGGCATCCAAGCGATTTACCCGAAACCGAACCTCAGCCAGGCGAATCGCGAACACAAAGTATATCCGTATCTGCTCCGTGGGGTAACGATTACCCGGCCTAATCAGGTGTGGAGTACAGACATCACCTATATTCCCATGCGTACAGGCTTCATGTATCTGGTGGCAGTGATGGACTGGTATAGTCGGTATGTTCTTTCCTGGCAACTCTCCAATACGCTGGAGAGTACCTTCTGTCTTGAGGCGTTACAGCAAGCGTTGGCTCAGGGGCGTCCTGAGATTTTTAACACGGACCAGGGCGCCCAATTCACGTCAACAGCTTTTACAGGGGTGTTGGAGGCGGCACAGATCCCGATCAGTATGGATGGCAAAGGGCGCGCCTTTGACAATATTTTTAATGAGCGCCTCTGGCGTACGGTCAAGTATGAAGACATTTATCTCAAGCACTACGAGACGGTTCCCCTGCTCTTTCGAGGGTTGGATAGCTACTTCACCTTCTATAACCGGGAACGACCTCATCAAAGTTTGGGCTATCAGACACCGGCTTTGGTTTACAGAGGGCAAGGGCGCTAACCGTCTTGAGGAGTGCGGAATGGGTAAAGCACGGTGAAACCAAAAATCACCTTGCAAGGCACTCCCCGAAACGATGCAACTAACTGCCCGCTTCGGGGGAAGGGAAGCGGGGAAAAGGTGACGATTCCCTTGGTCGAACACTTTGGATTTTGGTTCTTATTTTCAGCCTTTTCTGGTCTTGACATTGGGGTCAACTATAACTTACTACTTCTAGTCAGGCAGGTATAGATCTAGCTCTTCGTTCTTGCCAGGAGTTGCTGCATGATATGAGGCATGGGAATGTGGTAGGTAACATCGAAGAGGTAAAAGTGATAGGCAACTATCTGATAAATGTGTACAAAGCTAACTTTGAAGAGCGTATTCCATTATCGCGCCATTACAACGATGCTGATCCAAATTTGGTTGCTGCAAGAGTTGAAGGCATGCGACCTTATGTGCAGAAAGGCATCCAATTTATAGCGCAACAAATAGAACGAAAA
>JAPKMW010000155.1 GCA_026645575.1 Caldilineaceae bacterium | reverse complement strand
CTGTCAACAAAGATGACCTTCCCGGAAGATTTTGTTGTCAACCCCCTGGATTCCCGTTGACCCAACAAAAATTTTGCCTGCTCAACAGAATGGGTGAGTGCAACGGCCAAAAACTGAATTTCTTCTCATTTCACCAGATTAATAGGGATTGCGTAAAAGTGTGCCTTTGTCTGTACCCCTTCTCCGTATCTTGACCATACCAAAAATTTACACTCTTTATAAGATTATGATTAGGTTTACTGCGACTAGATCGAGTCCAAACAAAAGACAACTACCAAGATCATCATAAACCGATGCAACAGCAAGATAAAGAGCGAGGAGAAGAATATGACACAGGAAGTGATCTATGAAACGGGCAAACGCAAGCAGCGCCCAACCAAAGGCGGCAAAGCGGCGGAACAGGCCAATGAGCCAACGCAGAATGTACCTGAGTACGAACAAAATAGTCCAGGCTGGGAAGAACAGCTTTGGATGAACGAGGCGGAGGCGGCTACCGAGGGGATGCCGCCCGAACAACCCAGCAATGCGCCCAGCGTTGAGATGTTGCAGGAGCAGTGGGGCAATGTGCGCAGTCGGCTGGAGAATGGCTTTCAATCGTTACTCAATCGCAACCAACTGAGCGGTTCGGCGGAACCATTGCGCTCCAGTTTGAACAACGCAATGAACGACGAACGCAGTCGCGAAGAACTCAAACGTTGGTCGGCGCTGGCGGGCGGTGGCTTGTTGGCGCTCTGGGGGCTGCGCCGGTCGTTGGGCAGCTTGACGCTGATGACGGTGGGCGCAGGTCTGGTCTACTATGCTTTGACCGGTCAGTGGCTGATCCCCGGCATGGGGCAACGGGGGCGCAGCGCAGCATCCTTCGGCGGACGTCTCGGCTCCACCTCCCTTGACAGCAACCGGCCGATGACCACCAAAAACATTATCGTCAAGGCGCCCATTGACGCCGTTTACCAAGCGTGGGCCAACTTTGAAAACTTTCCCAACTTTATGCAACACATCTGTACCGTCACCAAAAACGGCGACCGCACCAGCCACTGGGTGATGGAAGGGCCGCTCAACAGTCGCATTGAGTGGGATGCGGAGACCACCCGTCTGGATGAAAACAAACGGGTCGCCTGGAGTAGCACCAACGGCGACATCAAGACCAGCGGCCAGGTAACCTTCAACCAATTATCCGATGAGGAAGTGGAAGTGACCGTGATGTTGCGCTATATCCCACCGGGTGGCGCTATTGGTGATCTGGTCGCCGGTCTCTTTGCCGACCCCGAAGGCAAGTTGGCCGAAGATCTCTACAACTTCAAACGCTACATTGAAAAACCGGAGAATGCCACTGAAACAGTCGGCGCCCAGTAAAACAGTGAGCGGCGGTTGATTCGGTGGTTTCGACAAGCTCAACCACCGAATCAACCGCCGCTCACTTCCAAGCGCTCAGCTTTCTGTTTGTCAAAAAGGGCGCTTTTGAGTATGCTATAGCTGCCAATCGTTCCTTGGCAGAAGGATGCTCAACTGGTGCGTAGTTGGTCAGGCGCAATGAAACAACACACAAACGGATTTTGGCAGCGGATCAAACGCACCGATCTCTTTATTTTGCTGGCGATTGCCTTTGTGATTGGCGGTGTCTGGCTCTTTATTGAGCTGGCCGACGAAGTAACCGAAGGGGCAACCGCAACGATTGATGAACGGTTGCTGCTGGCCCTACGCAGCCCAGCCGACCCCACTGATCCCCTTGGCCCACCCTGGGTGGAAGAAGCCATGCGTGATTTTACGGCGCTGGGTGGCGGCGGCGTCTTGCTCTTACTCTCCGTCAGTGTCATTGGCTATCTCATTATCCAGCGGCGCTTCCGAGCCGCCCTACTGGTGACGCTGGCGGTTGTAGGTGGCGCGATCTTAAGTTATCTGCTCAAAGAAACTTTTGGCCGACCACGACCGGACCTGGTGCCACACGGCTCCTATGTCTATTTAACCAGCTTTCCCAGTGGTCACTCCATGCAGTCAGCCGCCACCTATCTTACGCTTGGTGCGCTGTTAGCACGAATGCAAAAACGCCGTCGCTTACGAATCTACAGCCTCACCTTAGCCATTTTGATTACGTTGTTGGTAGGTATCAGTCGGGTCTACCTGGGCGTCCATTGGCCAACCGATGTGCTGGCCGGCTGGACGGCGGGGGCGGTTTGGGCAGCGTTTTGTGGGCTGGTGATGTCATGGCTGCAACATCGCGGGGAGATCGAACAGACTCCCACAGAAGAACAAACAACCATAGGAGTAGCGGATGAAGATCACAATTCAGGGTGAAGCCGTGCCGGCCCTTGGCTTTGGCACCTGGGCGTTGCGTGGCGCCGCCTGTGTCGATAGCGTGGCCCATGCGCTGGCCGTCGGTTATCGCCACATTGATACCGCCGAGATGTACAATAACGAAGCGGAGGTCGGGCAAGGTATCAAAAAATCGGGCATCCCGCGTGAGGAGATCTTTTTGGTCACCAAAGTCCAGCCCCACAATTTTGCCTACAAGCGCGCCTTGTCCTCCGTGCGCGAGAGTTTTCACAAACTGGACGCCGGCCCTATCGACCTGCTGCTCATGCACTGGCCCAACGCCAATATTCCGGTGAGCGAAACGCTGACCGCCTTAAATGAATTACAGGCTGAAGGCTTAATTCGCCATATCGGCGTGAGCAACTTTTCGCCGGCATTGGTGGCAGAATCGATGCGTCATGCCACCATCTTTTCCAACCAAGTCGAATATCACCCCTACAAGAATCAAGATGCTTTGATCGAACAGGCCAAAGCAAAGGATTACCTTTTTGTGGCCTACAGCCCACTGGCTGAAGGGGCTGTGCGCAACGATGCAACACTCAAAGCCATCGGCGCAGCGCATGGCAAGTCGGCAGCCCAGGTGGCCTTACGTTGGATCTTGCAGCAAGGTCTTTCCGCCATTCCCAAAGCGGGGAGCAATGAACATCGCCAGGCCAACTGGGATGTTTTTGACTTCACCCTGAGCGAGGAGGAGATGAACGCCATCTTTGCCTTGCGCAAAGCGTAGGCGCAGAATTATCGAATGTCAACTGACAGCAATTGATAGCATGGTTTAAAGGGACTTATGTTATACTGCCTTCAGAACGGATGTTTTGTCCTTTGCAAGTGTTCCAATGAAACAGATCATGAAAAAATTGCCACAACCAATTCCGTACCAAGGTAGCAAACGTGGGCTTGCCCGCCAAATCTTGAAATTTTTACCGCCTAATGTGGAACGGTTGGTTGAGCCGTTTGCTGGGTCTGCTGCCCTTTCAATCGCTACCGCCTATCGCAATCTAGCGCAACGATTTTGGCTTAACGACATAAACCAACCATTGGCGAATCTATTACGATCAATCATTGAACGGCCAACGGAACTTGCCGATCAGTATCAACGATTATGGCATGAACAGTTAGGTCAGGAACGAACATTCTATGACGAAGTGCGCGATCAGTTTAATCGCACCCATACGCCCGATCTATTCTTATATTTGTTAGCGCGTTGTGTAAAGGCATCTGTCCGCTACAACGCCAATGGTGAATTTAATCAGGCCCCTGACAATCGGCGCAAAGGACGCCATCCGCTAAGTATGCGGCAGGAAATTTTAGCGTTCTCGGCGCTCTTACAAGGAAAAACAATTGTTACTTGTCTTGATTTTCGCCAAATACTCGCAGATATAGGTGCGCAGCGTGATTTTGTTTATCTTGATCCACCCTATCAAGGCACCTCTGGTACACGCGACGCGCGCTATAGTAGTGGTGTTACGCTTTGCAATCTCGCCACATTTTTGGAAGATCTCAACCGACGTAGTGTTATGTTTGCCCTGAGTTATGATGGCATTAAAGGTGACAAAACATATGGCAAAGAATTGCCGGCAGAGCTGCAACTTTATCAAATTTTGATCGATGCCGGTCGCTCTACGCAATCAACCCTCTTGGGACAAAATGATATTACCTATGAATCGTTGTACTTGTCACCTGCCTTAGCGACCAGGGTAGGCATTACCAATGACCAATACCTTGCACCGGCAAAGTTTGTACCAACCCTCTCGGCAACACAAAAACCTCAACTCCAATTTAATTTTATATGACAGACGAAACGAAGACGCCATTACCTCCAGAATTTCTCGATAAGTTAAATGCCGTAAAAAACAAACGGGCGCGCGTGGTCATTGATCACATCTTGCAACATGGCTCAATCAGTACGCAAGAATTAAAGGATCTGTATGGCTATAACCATCCGCCAAGAGCTGCCAAGGATGTGCGCGATGAAGGTATCCCGCTTGAAACCTTTACAATTAAGGGTGCAGACGGTCGCTCGATTGCAGCATATCGGTTTGGCGTCCCTGCCACAATGGTCAGTGGTAGAGAGGGTGGTAGAAGAAACTTTTCAAAACGATTTAAGCTTGCGCTTTACCAACGGGATCAAGGGCGCTGTTCGCTCTGTAACGGACACTTTGCTGTACGTGAACTATAAATTGATCACCGTATCCCTTATGAAATCGCTGGTGATGTTGACGAGCCAGAAAAGCACGCGGAAGTATTTATGTTAGTCTGTGGCTCATGCAACCGCGCCAAGTCATGGTCTTGTGAGCATTGTGCCAATTGGTCAACAAAAGACCCTCTCGTGTGTACCCATTGTTATTGGGCAAATCCGTTGGCCTATGAACATGTAGCAACGAAGAACGTTAGACGAACCGAGATAACCTGGGAGGGTGTACAAGAACTTGATCTTCATGAAAAGCTCCAGCAATCCGCTGTGGCTGAACAATTATCAATCCAGGACTATATTAAAGCTTTACTACGCAACATCCCCATGCTCGTGCTTTCGTTCATTTTGCTTCTCATTTTACTGTTTCTTGTTCGTCAAACCGCGACGGATCAGTAGAAATTTGAATACTTCTAACTATTCAGCTGCGCCTAGTCAGTTCGCCACTCAGTCATTGGGAACGCCAGTGGGGTGCGGATAGGCGTTAAGCAGTTACGCCTACCGAATAAAGAAGCGCGACCCCGGCAACTTCAAATAGGGCGCCTGGGCTTGTTGCAGCGCGGCTTGCGCCAGGTCAAAGGCGCGTTGGCGCTCCATGAGAGTAGGGTTTTGGGCCAAGGCGGCAAACCAGGCGGCTTCGTCTAGTTGTTTCACCTCCGGCTGTGTCCACCCGGCAGAACCGATGGGCGTCTTGATAGCGGGCATCCCCTTGGCCGTCAATTCCTGTTCGGTTAAGGTCAGCGCCTCTTGCTTGACCGTCTCTAGTTGACTGTTAACCCAGTTGCACAGTTTGTAGATGGCAATGGCAGTGTCGGCATCTTCCTGCGTCCCTAACATCTGCTGTAATGAGTGGATCAGTTCACTCGCCACGGTTTCGGGTTTGCGTTCCATGTTACCATCCTTTCCGATACGCTTCAATCAGATTATAGAAACGGGTCAATAGCCAGGAGGAAACGGGACCATTCAGGCGGCGGCGATTTAATTGCCAGATGCGCAGGTTTAACAGAGCCGCAAAAGTTACCCAGAGTTGGTAAGGAACCAGCAGCAACCCGGCCAGCGGTTGAATGTGGTAGAAGCGGTTCAGCGTCACCAGCAACGTCGTCCAGAGCGCAATCACTTCTACTAGCGCCAGATCGATGCGCCGCAGCCCAAAGAAGATAACCGACCAGAGGCTATTCAACACCAGTTGCAGCCCATAAAAGGTTAAGGCGCCCTGCACTTCGGCACGCGTGGCGTGGCGATCCTGTGCCGTTTCCTCTTCTACGCTCAATTGACCCCGTCGCCAGACCAGCCACGAGGCGATCCCCATCCCGATGTATAGCGCAGTCCAGACCGGGCCAAAGAGCCAGGCCGGTGGATTCCATTGCGGCTTGCGCAGCCGCCGATACCAGCCACCAAGGGAACGGTTGGTGGCGACGCTGCCGATGGTGGCGGCAGTAAAGGGAATGATCAGGGCAATAATCAAGGCCGGCCACTGCTTTCCGTGCAGGGCGCTTCGGACAGGCTTGCGCGCTTCTTGTGTAATCATCTCGGTACACTCTCCTTCTTGCTTGCTTAGGGTTCATAAAAATATAACATCATCCACCGCCCATAGCGAGTCCGTGACTCGCCCAGCCCGGTGCGAGTCACGGACTCGCATTGAGCGGTTTAACTTTTAATTTACGCGCCCTTAGCACCAGCCAAAGCATACGCCCTTTGTCGCCCATTTTCCTGTATATTGATAGGCGCGTTGGGTATAAACGCAGGTTGTGCCATCTTTTTATATCATTGCCTATAGGCAGAAGCCGTGAACTACCGGTAGGCTACCGGTAGCCCTGAGGTAATGGGAGGTGCACTTTGTGGTTTGGGGGAAACCCCGAAAGCCTGGCCTGTCACCCTGAAAGGGTCTCTAGGGTATTGCAAAGTAGAGACCCTTTCAGGGTGACAAACGTTCTACTGAAAAGAGGAAGACATTGTGATTGATGGGGTTGTCCTGATCTGGCAACAGAGCTGGCCTGACTTGTTGAAACTGGTGGTGGCCTTTCTCCTGGCCTTGCCGGTGGCGTGGGAGCGGGAGCAATCGACGCGCCTGATGGGGTTGCGCACCTTTCCCATTGTGGCCGTTGCCAGTTGCGCCTATGTTTTGGTGGGGCTGGCGGTGAGCGGCGACAGCAACGACGCCAGAGTGCGCACCATTCAGGGCTTGATGTCGGGCATTGGCTTTATCGGCGGCGGCGCCATTTTGAAAGAGGGAACCACGGTGCGCGGCACCGCCACTGCGGCCACCGTCTGGGCGATCGGCGCCGTGGGCGCGGCGGTAGCCTTTGGGCGCTATGAAATTGCGGTGGGTACGGTCCTCATCAATTTTTTGCTCCTGCGCTGGCTAACACCCCTGAAAGATGAAATACACACCGATGACCCCCCGGCGGAAGAAGGATAACACAGCTCATGCGCCAACTCTTTGTCAAAGTTCCTCAAGGGCAGGGCGAACAGGTGCTTGCTATCGCCGCTGACTACGAGGCAGTCAACACAGTGCAAATGGCGGCGCAGGATGGCCAAGGAGCGTGGGATTTTGTCGTTCTCCAAGTTGCCAATGCCAAGGTTGGGCCGTTGCTGGATGAGTTAGAGCCGCTGCCCGACGTGCATATCACCCTGGCGCCGACCGGGGTGTTACCCATGCGGCCCCCCTCCGCTGAAGTGGCGGAGCAGATTCGCGACGTGAGCGCCCGCAGCCCGATTGAAATTTGGCTCAGCGGCTTGCAGAGTATCGGCTCGTGGAAGGGCTTTTTGGGCTATACTATCACTGCCGCCGCTGTCGTCTGGGTGGGGATGCTCACCAATACCGTCTACCTGCTGGTTGCGGCCATGATGCTGGCGCCCTTTGCTGGGCCAGCCATGAATGTTGCCGTCGCCACCGCCAGTGGTGATAGCACCTTGCTCTGGCGCAGCCTGCTACGCTATTTCGCCGCGCTAACGCTGTTGATCATCGCCACCGCACTGCTGACGCTGATCTTCCAACAAGAGACGGCGACCAGTCTCATGGTCAGCGTCAGCGAAGTCTCAACGGTGGCGCTCTTGTTGCCGCTGGTGGCCGGCGCTGCCGGCGCCCTGAATTTGGTGCAAGCTGAAAATGATAGCTTGGTGCCGGGTGCGGCGGTGGGATTGTTGGTGGCCGCTTCCCTGGCGCCGCCGGCAGCGCTGGTGGGGATGGCCGGTGCGCTCGGCCAGTGGGCAATGAGTAGCAACGGTCTGTTCATTCTCTTGTTGCAACTGGTGGGGATCAATATTGGCGGCGCGTTGGTTTTTCGGCGCTATGGACTGGCGGCCAGCGGCACCCGCTATGAACATGGGCGCACCAGCGTCTTTTATCTTTCGTTGGCCGTCACCGGGGTTTTGCTGGCGGCGCTGCTTTTTTGGCAATTTCGCACCACCCCGAATCTGCAACGCTCGACCATTGCCCAGCGCGCCGCCAGCCAGGTGCAAACGATTGTGGATGAAAGCAACTTGGCCTATCTGGTGGAAGCCAACCTCCGCTTTACCCGCGCTTCGATTCCCGATCAGAACAGCTTGCTGGGTATCATCTATGTCCAACGCCGCCCCGCAGTCACCCTCACCGACGAAGAGATCCGCCAACAACTCACCACTACCATCAAAGAGCAGCTATCAGCCCAAATCGACAACGTCACCCCGCTCGTTACTGTTACTGTCCTCGACTCGCCGACAGGGGATTGATGGGAGTTATGTAAATCACCCTTGTCATCCTGTCACCTTGTCACCTTGTCATCCTGTCATCCCGCCCCTCATTCCGAGACTTTCGCAGCCGCCCACCATAGCGTATAATACCCCCAACCCTACCCCGATTTCTACCCGTAACCAATTAGAAAGGCTCCTTTTGTATGTCTGCTCGTTATCGCGTCGCGATTATTGCCAGTGGTCGCATTGCCCGTGAACATGCGCGCGGTTGGCAAGCGTGTGAACACACCGAAATTGTTGCTATTGCCGATGCCCATCCCGAAGCGTTGGAGGTCTTCGGCAATGATTTTAACGTTGCCAACCGCTATCTCGACTACCGGGAGATGATGGCGAAGGAACGCCCGGATATTGTAAGCGTCTGCTCGTGGGACCCCATGCACGCCGAGATGACCATTGCCGCCGCCACTTTCCGTCCCAAGGCGATCCTCTGTGAAAAGCCGATGGCCGTCTCGCTGGGCGAGGCCGACGCCATGATGATCGCCTGTGAACGCAACGGCGTCAAACTGGCGATTGGGCATCAACGCCGCTTCTACTCCTCTTGGACGGAAGCGAAGCGCATGGTGCAGGCCGGTGAGATCGGCAAGCCGGTGCGCCTCTGGTCCGCCGTGCGCGCCGGCATGATGAATACCGGCACCCATTGTCTCGACTTCCAACTTTATGTGCTGGGGAACGTCCAACCGCTGTGGGTCATGGGCGCCGTTGAACGCCAGACCGACCACTACATCTTCGGCCACCGCGTCGAAGACCGCTGCGTCGGCGTCATCGGCTACCCCAACGACGTGGAAGGGGTCATTGAAAATGAGTTAAACAACCGCTATGAAGTGGGCGCCACCCTCTATGGCACCGACGGCATCATTGAAGTCAACGACAACAGCCTACGCTATATGACGGCCACCAGCGGCGGCTGGCAAACTTTCCAACCGACCGAAGAAGAGCGCGCCGGCTATGGGCGCGCCCATGTTGATCAAGCCTATGGCATTGTGGATTGGATTGAAGGCAAGGTGGAGGACTATCGCGGTTCCGCTAAGTATGGCCGCGCCGCGCTGGAGATCATGATGGCCGTCTATGAATCGGCGCGCTGTCACGAACGGGTGGTGCTACCGCTGCTCACCCGCGCCAACCCGCTCGATGTCGCCGTCGAAACGGGCGTCATGCCCGTCACCCGCCCCGGCGCCTATGACGAACGCTCGTTCCTCGTGCGTGGCGAGAGTATGAGTTGGGTGAAGAAATAAACCCGTCTCGTAGGGCAATACCTTGATCAATTGAGTGATGTAGCTCTCTCTGAAAAACTTGGAATAGGGACGCTGTAACGAAATTAAAACCGAGAGCGGGAATTTCCACCTCAAGTTTTAATGGCATATCGCCCAATCTGGATACCCCATTTGGGGTATCTACCAGAGAAAGGCATTTGATCAAGGTATTGTAGGGACATCTGAGTTTAGGGTGGGGAACCATTGCATAAATCTCATGAATCAATGCCCCTAAACGCAAGCGTCCCTACGGGACGAAGGGCAGAAATGAGGCGATATGACAATACCTTTGCTCTGGCAGCGGTTGGAACAGGAATTACAGCGGTTGGTGAGCGATTTTCCCGGTGTGGTTGGGGTGGCGATCCAGGAGTTGACGACGGGGTTGACACTGGAGATTAACGCCGATGAAATATTTCCAACGGCTTCGACGATCAAGATTCATGTGTTGGTGCAGTTGTTGGCGCGGGCGGAGGCGGGGGAAATTGATCTGCAACAGCGCATTGCCGTTCCGCCGGACGGGCATGTCTTGGGCAGCGGAGTGCTGGCCTATCTGAGCGGGCCGGTCGAGTTGACGCTGCGCGATCTGGCGATCCTGATGATCATCGCCTCGGACAACACGGCAACCAACCTCTGTATCGACGCCGCCGGGCTGGAAGGCACCAATGCGCTGATCCAGCGATTGGGGCTACACCAAACCCGGCTCCAACGCAAGATGATGGATCACCTGGCTGCCGTGCGCGAGCAGGAGAACATCGCCACACCCAACGAGTTGGTGCGGCTCTACCATCTGCTCTATGAAGGGCAACCCTCGCCGTGGGTGGCGCAACAAGCGCTAGAAATTCTGAAAAAGCCCAAACATGGCTTTATCGACCGTGCCTTGCCGTCGACGGTCGCCGTTGCCAACAAACCGGGCTGGGTCGATGGCGTGATGTGTGACGCCGCCCTGGTCGAACTGCCCCGGCGGCCCTACCTGGTTGCGCTGATGACCAAACATGGCATGGTCAACCCGCTGGCGCAAGAGCAGTTTCTCTTTACGCTGGCGCAGACGATTCATAGCTATTTGGTCAATCTGGATGGCAGTAATCGATATGGGCGGCTGGTTTATCCGGTTGGGGGATGATGGAAACCGAGTTTAGTGGTAGTACTCGTTGTAGCACTTCTTGTAACGGCTGGTTGCTGGTGTAGCGCCCACTTCGGTGATTAAATGAAGACGTAGATGACAACCAAACCAAATGGACACAAGCAGAAAGGAACTACCTATGAAGACGCTACAATACAAACTGACCCTCGGCCTCGCTGCCCTAGCCATGCTCACCGCCACCCTGTTGAATCTATATCCCGGCAATAACACGCTGGCACGTAAAGTCAACGAATATGAAGGCCAACATCGCGTCGCCAAAGTCAACGAGTATGAAGGCCAACACCGCGTTGCTGGCGATCCAAGTCAGTGGGGATAATGGATGAACAGCGCCCACACTACTGGTTAACCATCGTCCGGGAAGCTTGGCCGGCAAAGGACGTTGCCGGCCAAGCTTCCCGGACGATACCACGGTTCACAAATCACGCAGCACGGTTCACGCCGTGCGAATCACTTGCGTAATTTGCGCTAACCCATCGCCAACATGAACGCGATGAAAACGGCGCAACATGATCACCACCCCCGCCTGATCGGCGGTTACTTCCTGGAGCACCTGGCCGAAGAGATCGAGAATCACCCCCAAGCGTTGACCGGCCACCACCGGATCAAGCAAATTGACTTCGGCCCGGAAATAGCCGGCCACCGCAGCGTCGATCACCTGATCCAGGTTGCCGTCGCCAAAGAGCTGATGGGTCATGGGGCGGGGTTCCGGGGCGCCGTCGATCATGCCCAGCCAACGCATGACATTGATCACCCCCTGCACAAAACAGGCGACATCATCCGGGCGCGCATAGCCGCCGCCGGGCGCTTCGGTATAGAGCCACGGCACGCCAAAGTCCGTCGCCGCCGAAACTGTCCGCCCTGATGCGGTTGGCAAAGGATGCCCCCACAACACCGGCGCGCCAAACGCCTGCGCTCCGGCCAATGAACGCCGCCCGATCTCGCTCTCATCATGAATGTAGCCGATCAGGGTGGGAATGTTATAGGTTGCGCCGCCGCTGTGCAGGTCAATGTAGAAATCGGCGTACTTTAAGAGTTTCTCGGTCATCCAGTAGGCAATGCGCTGAGTGATCGTGCCATTGACCTCACCGGGGAAGACGCGCGCCAGGTTCAAGCCATCGATTGGGCTGCTGCGGGTGGCAGTTTCATAGGCCGGCATGTTGCAGACGGGAACCATGACCAGTTTGCCCCGTAGGCGCACCGGTTCCATCTGCTGAAAAATTTGGGGGATCGCCTCGACGCCTTCATACTCGTCGCCGTGAACGGCGGCAGTCACTACGAGCGTAGGGCCAGCCGTCTGCCCGGTTACATAGAGCAGTGGCAAGCGCCAGACGCTGCCATCGGCGCGTCCGGCCACGTCGAGCCAGCCGGTTACTTTCTCATTTGGTCGCAAGTTGGGCAGATCAAACTCCGAAAAAAGCATGGTGTTCCACCTCTCGTAAAGCAGAAATGATCGCGGTTAGCACCGCAAGGGTAGCAGCTATGTGGACTCTGCAATATTCCAGAAATAGGCAATCTGTTCCGCTGTGCTGATCGTGTGCATTCGACAAAACGCTGTTGCTTCCTCGGTAAATCCACCCAAGGCGAGGAAGGCTGATCGCACTATTGCCTGTGGGTGATTGGTGGCATAGGCTGTCACCTTGTCACAAAAATCGGCCACGTCGGTGAGCGTAGTCTTGCTCTGCCGTTTGCGCACCTCCACCACCAATACCCGTCCATCACTAGATTGGGCCACCACATCAAATTCTTGCCCTTTGCCGTCAGCGCGTTGGGCGGTCACACGATCCCGTACATCAAGCAGGTTGACCGGCGCGTCATCATTCATTCCAGTAAAGTAATCGCTCAACTTGAAGCGTTTGCGCGTGCGCAACTCGGTGGCGAGTTGTTGTTCGGCCAGCTTGCCAGAGAGATGATTGAGCATCCCTTGTAAACGACGGTTGGCATGTTGGAGTTCGGTCACCTTTGTCTGAAACTCTTGCTTGAGATCAGGCACGAAGTTGTTGATCTCTTCCTCAAAGCGGTTACGCAAAATCAAATTGACCGTACCATCCTGTAAGCCACGAAATTGGATATCGGACGTGCCGCGCTCAATCAAATCAGACTCGGCCAAGGTGACGAGTTGTTCTTGGATCTCATATTCGCCTAAGTCAATCTGGAGTTCGGCTTTCAGTTCACGCGGCGTCCAGTAACGGTCGGCATGTTTACTCAAGTGGAGCAGCATCTGCTTGGTATGATAATGGTTGATGCGCAACATGGCTAACTGAATGTACTCGTTCCAGGTTTTGGACATCTCGGAACCGCGATCCGTAATCTCGTAATTGACCGTGTTGACCACCCCGTCTCTAGTGGTTAAATTGCGGTCGGCATAATCACTCTGGATCACACAAGAGATAAAGAAAGGGTCGGCCATGCAAAGTTCATTAATCAGCAAGGCGGTTTCGTTGGTAATCGGTTCGCGATAGACTTCAGCGTATTGGTAGACCGCTTCCAACCCTTCTTCCGGTGTCAGGTAAGGGGTAAAATACCAAGGTTTCAGCCGGCCCGCTTCCAGATATTTATCGATCAGACGCATCAGCCAACCAACATAAGAGCCAGTTACCAGCATTGGCGCCAGTTTCGATTCCGAATAATAGTGGTAACTCCCCGCCATTGACTCGATTGGCTTGGTTTCAAAGTTTTCATCAGCATAAACCGTGAGGCTAATATTCTGAAATTCATCTAAGATGACGACGGCACGTCGATCATAGACATCCGCATAGCGATGCGGGGCGGAATAGGCGGCATCCCACATCAACCCATGACTTTTGCCGGTGGCTCTTCCCTCCAATAACAAGTCAACATCGCGCACCATGGGGTGCATACCCTTGCTTTGGCCATACTCACGAATTTCTTCCAGCGAAAGTGGGGTTTGCACCAGGGTCGCGTCCCGTTCTAAAAAGGAAATGTATTGGGACGCAAAAGTCTGGTAATATTTGATCGCTAAATCAGGGTACCAAATGGCTTGCTCGGCAAAATCAAAATAAAAGGGGATCACCTGCCCATTGGCGCTCCAGACCTGATTAAAGAGGCGCTGGACAAAGACCGTCTTCCCACTCTTGCGCCGCGCCAGAATGACGCGCGACTTTGACAGACGTCGGGGAATATTGTCCAGCCATTTGCCAAAGACATCAAACTCCCTGGCGCGACCGACCAGGAGTTCCGGTACGCCAATTTTTTCTGCTAACGGATATTGCATCGTTCGCCTCCTCTCTGTTTCTATTGTACCATTGTACCAGAGAGGAGACCAAGCCGCGGACAAGAGCGACGCTATCAACTGCGCCGGAGGACACGACCGTTGCGGTTGCCGGTTAATTGTCCATTCCGCAACGTAACGGCGCCATTGACCACGACATGCACCATGCCATCCGCTGGCTGATTCGGTTCCAGCGTCGTCCCCCGTTCGCCAAAGGTGTTGGGGTCGAAGATCGCCAGATCGGCCCAGGCGCCGGGTTTGAGGACGCCACGATCCACCAATCCCAGCCGCCCCGCCGGTAAAGAGGTAAGCCGACGCACTGCTTCTTGCACGGTGATGACGCCCCGCTCGCGCACAAAATGGCGGAAGAACCAGGCGGCCCAGGTGTAGGCGCCATGAAAGGCCGAATTTGCCAACGGTCCATCAGGCGCCAGCGCCGTGGCGTCGGAGCCGACCATGCAATCGGGGTGTTCAAAGGCGGCACGTAGATCTTCGGCGCGATAGGTGAAAGCCAGGATCATAAGGCTGTGCAGGTCATCCACTTCGGCCAACAAGAGTTCGCAGATAGTCTGATAGGGGTCCATCTGCCACAGGTCGCTCACCTCGGCCAGGCTGCGACCACGTAGCGTCGGATGCGCTTTGCTATTGAAGAGGACGATCTTGCCCCAGTCGCCACGGGCCAGGGCGTTGATAATGCTGGGGTATTGGCGGATGGCGCGTTGGGTGCTTGGCTCGCGCAGGCGGTAGGCAATGGCGGCTTGGCTGCCTTCAAGCAGGGCGGGGGGCAGAGCTGCGCTTAAATTGGTGGTGCCAAAGAGACGAGTGTGCATGTCAAAACGGACATCCAAGCCGGCTTGTCGTGCGGCGGCCACCTGTTCCAACGCTTGCGCCACGGCCCAACCGCTTTCTGCCACCAGTCGCGCCACGACGGAAATGTGAGAAATTTGCAAGGGAACCTTGGCTTGGGCGCTGGTGCGAATCGCCTCGGCAATCGTCTCGCGTGCTTCGCCGGCGCGATTGCGCGTGTGGGTGGCATAGAGGCCACCATGCTTGGCACAGACGCGGCACAACGCCACAATCTCATCCTCGCTACAGCCCTGTTCCGGCCCATATTCCAACCCGGTAGAAAAGCCCCACGCGCCTTCTTCCAGACTCTGGGTCAATAGCTTTTTCATCTGCCGCACTTCGTCCGGGGCAGCGGGTCGATCGACCAGCCCGGTAACAGCCAGCCGCAAATTGCCGTTGGGCACCAGGGTGATGACATTCACCGCCGGGCGCCCCGCGTCCATGCGTGCCAGATACTCGCCCATCGTGCGCCAACTCAGTTCATGATCGGGTTGACAGCCGTAGATGTTCATGCGCGCCAGTTCCGGGTTCACAATCGGCGCGCAGCCATGCCCACAGTTGCCCACCACCTCTAGCGTCACCCCTTGGGTGATCGAACTGACCGCTCGTGGATCAACCAGCAGCGTAAAATCGGAATGGCTGTGAATATCAATAAAGCCCGGCGCCACCACCAGTCCACGCGCCTCCAGTATCGGTGTATGGGCCGGCGGCTCTATCATCCCAATCGCCGCAATTCGCCCATCAGCGATGGCAACATCGGCCTGCATTGGGTCTGCGCCTGTGCCATCAACCACAACGCCACCTTGAATGATCAAATCATAGGGCTGGATCATGGTTGGTTCTGCCTTTGCTGGCGGAACGTGGTTGTTGCGGCTTCATCCACGGTGAGCGTCGCCGGATCGAATACCACGCCATACTGTTCCCGTGCCGCCGCCAGTGAAACTTTGCCGTTGCGCACATCGTTCATCACCGCCGCCGCGGGTCGTTCCAGCGGGTTGCCCCAGCCGCCAGCACCCGGCTGTTTATGATAGATGCGTTCGCCGGCTTTCATGGATGTAGAAATCATGGTCGGCAGGACGATGCCCCGTTCGTTGGCCTCGTCATCAGCGGCGTAGAGGATGTTGGTGGAGGGCGTGCCGGGCTGCCCGCCATAGAGACCATAGGGCAAGTGATCCCGCCGATCTGAGCGGATAGCGAGATGGGCTTCGCCACTCAACAGACGCCATTCCCGTTCAATCGCCAGACCGCCACGAAACTTGCCGGCGCCGCCGCTGTCATCGACCAGGCCATAGCGTTCAATGCGCACCGGGTATTCACACTCGGCCTGCTCGACCGGAATGTTACTGGCGACATTGGCCGGGTTGCACAGCCCGTCATTGCCGTCGCGATCCGGGCGGGCGCCCCAGGTGCCGGAGAGTAGTTCATAGTAGACATAAGGCGTCTTATTAGGTCGTTGGCCGCCGATAATCACCAGCGTGTTGCCCCCTTCACCCGCCGCCAACACCCGATCCGGCAACAGACCAGCCAGCGCGCCCCAGACGGCATCGGCCATGCGAAAGCCGGTCACGCCGCGCATGGAGGAGGCGCCGGGCATTTCAACATTGACCACCGTACCAGGTGGGGCGATGATCTTGAGGGGTTTGAACATGCCGGCGGTGTTGGGAATCTCGTCGCGCAGCACGGCGCGCACACAGAGCGCCACCACCGACGCCGTAAAGGAAAGGGTGCTGTTGAGCGCGCCGCGCACTTGGGGCGAACTGCCGGTAAAGTCAGCGGTGATGGAATCGCCTTCCACCGTCAGCGTCACCTGGATCTTGGTGGGCGGGCCGCCGACGCCGTCGCTGTCGAGATAGTCAGTAAAGCTATAGCTGCCATCGGGCCAGCCAGCGATCTCGGCGCGCATGAGCCGTTCGGTGTAGGCGATCAGGTCGGCGGCGCAGGCGGTGAAGGTTGCCACGCCATAGCGCCGAATGAGGTCATGAACGGCGCGCTCACCAATGTGGCAGGCGGCCAATTGGGCGCGAATGTCGCCGATGGTCATCTCCGGCACCCGCACATTGGCGCGAATGAGGGCAAAGATCGCCTCATCCGGTTCGCCGCGGCGGTAGAGTTTCAACCACGGAATGCGCAGGCCATCTTGAAAAATCTCGGTGTTGTCACAGGCCGAACTGCCCGGCAAGCGTCCGCCCAAGTCCAGGTGGTGCGCTGTACTGACGGCAAAGGCGACCCGTTCCCCTTCCCAGAAGATCGGCTTGACGATGAAGATGTCGGGAATGTGCATCCCGCCATCGAAGGGGTCGTTCATGATGAAAATATCGCCCGGCTCCATTTTGTCGCCAAATTTTTTGAAGAGGGCATCTAGCGCATAGGGCACCGACCCCAGGTGAAAGGGGATGGTGACGCCCTGCGCAATCATCTCGCCATTGGCGTCACAAATCGAGGTAGAATAGTCGAGACAGTCGCGCACAATGGTCGAGTAGGCAGTGCGGTAGAGGCCGAGGGACATCTCATCGGCGGCGGCTGATAGCGCCGTTTGGATGATCTCACGGGTGATGGGGTTGATGGATCGATTCTGTACAGGGTTCATTGACAAAACTCCAAAGGTAAGGCATGATTGAGCAAGTGCAAACATTCCTCAAAGGAGGGTAACAATGGCTGTGAAAGTTGTCCCAGCGTTTACAGATGTTGATAGCGTCATGTCAAAAGAATACTCACTCGTCATTGATGGCGTCGTTGAAATTGAAAATGCTGTTGACACGAAGGCATTTTTCGATGGTTTATTCGACGCCATGATCGAATACATTGAGAAGCACAATGCTTTAGCGGCGCTAACAATTAGCCATCAAGAATACACCGACCCAGATAGTGAGCATGGTTCCAATGGCAGAATCGCACCCTAAAACCGGCAAAGATTTTGTCCAACTTGCGCGCAAATCGGATCAAGTTCGAGCGATTCGCGAAGGCAAAGGCTCACATGTTGTGATTGAATTCAAGGACGGTACATCAGTTTCAGTGCCAGTTCATGGCAATCAACAGTTGGGCAAAGGGATCCTTAATAAACTTTTAAAAGCTTTTCGTGCGGCTGGTGTTGTTATCATGCTGTTATCTACAATACCTTGATCAATTGAGTGATGTAGCTCTCTCTGAAAAACTTGGAATAGGGACGCTGTAACGAAATTAAAACCG
>JAPKMW010000154.1 GCA_026645575.1 Caldilineaceae bacterium | reverse complement strand
GTCACCTTGTCACCTTGTCACCTTGTCACCTTGTCACCTTGTCACCTTGTCACCTTGTCACCTTGTCAGTCCATCAACGCAACCACCGCCCCCGCCGGGTCTTGGATGACGGCAAAGCGTTGGGTTTCACCCATTTGTTTAGGGCCGGCGACGATGCGACCGCCGAGGGCTTGACAGTGGGCCAGGGCTTGATCCAGATCGGCGACTTTGATATAGATGAGCCACTGGGCTGGCAGGTCGGCATTAAAGCCGCGCGCGTGACAGATGCCGGCGGTTGATTGATCGGCGCCGGGGGCGATCATATTGAAATCGGCATAGCCGCCTACGTCCACCGGTTCGGCGCGCCAACCGACCACCTGGCTATAAAATTCGCTGACTTGTACAGCGTCCGGTACGGTCAAATCGCGCCAGAAGATGGCGCCCACTTCGGTTGTCATGCGTGTTTCCTTTCTTGCCAATGTCTATGGGCGGTTAACCCCCTTGCGTTGTAGAGAGGTAGCCCAGGAAGTCTTGTTCTGTCGTTGGACCACCCAAGCCGCGGATGTGAGTTAGCAATTAAACGGTTTCGACAGCAATCACACGCAGAGGAAAGGCATCCAAGCCCTTGACCGGCGCCGGCAGGGCATAGACTTTGACGCGCGCTTGGCTCAGTTGGTCGAGATTGGTCAGGTTTTCAATCAGGGGAATGTTGGCGCGGAAGAGTAACAGGTGATTGACATTGGCGTGGGTGGTGTCGTGCATCAACTCGACGCCCATGGAATCGACGCCCATGAGTTTGATGCCCTGATCGACCAGCCATTGCAACGCCAGCGTCGAAAAATATTGGCTTGAATGCGCCATGCGGCCAAAGACGATGTCGCCGCGACGAATGCCACCGGCCTTTTCTGCGGCCCTTTGCACTTCCGTCAAGGTGACGCCCGCTTCTCCTTCTGCCGCAATCAGGTTCAAAATCACTGCGTCACCAGTCAATTGATCAAGGGTGATGCGGGCCAGATCCGCCCCGTCTTTTAAGCAGTGAAAGGGTGTTTCAATATGGGTGCCGACATGATTCATCAACTCGACATCCGACATGACATACCACTCGCCGGCTGGTCGCACCTTGCCGGGGATTTCCTGAAGCGCGTCGTGGATGTGGACAACAAATTTGCGTTGGGCGGTGGCCGCTGTCGGTTCGATGACACGAGTGAGATCGACAATGCGTTCGGGCATGCTATAGGCTCCTTTGCGCTTGAGATGAAGATGTTGGGTTGAGAGCCAGTATAGCCGATGGGTGTAGCGATAAGGAAATAAGGGGGGTAGGTGACTGAGCTTTTGCCCTATAGGACTACCCCTTACCCGCAAGTAACCATCCGAAGTAACTTCAAGTTCGGCGCGAGTCCGTGACTCGCCCTGCCCCTAGGGAGTCACGGACTCGCGTGGAAAAAGTTGTGGGTAAAAGTTAGCCCTACGGGAGGTGTCTATCTATGATGACTGCTTTATTTCTATTTCGGGTTACCCAATGCAGCCAGCAGTTGATCGGCCTGTTCCACGGAAATCTTGCCTTCGCTCACCATGCGCAAAATCATGCGGCGCTCTTCGTCGTTGACCGGCGCCGGCGCTTTGGCGGGTCGGGGTGGCTGGGGGGGACGGGGCGGCGGTGGTTGGACGCCGCGCCAGGACGAACCGTGGGGACCCTGGGGGGCATTCATCCGACTTTCGGCGTCGCGCATTCGTTGCTCGGTATGGCGCATCGTTTCGGCGATCTTTTCCTCAGCTTTGCGCAGGGCGCTCTGCACCCGTTCCTGGACGCGCACGGCAATCTCGTCACCGTTACCGACGCGTGAGAGTTTTTCATCTAAATGACGCGAGAGGTGTTCCATCTGCCGTTCCACTTGACCGGCCACCTGTTGCGCAATTTGGGCAGCGCGCTCGGCAAAGTCGGTGCCAAACTCGGCCCCCATGTTGGCGCCAAAGTCTGCGCCCCAACCATTCTCCCCTTCAGCGCCTTGCCCCAATAAGGTGATGTCACCACCGGCGTTCAGCGTCAAGAGCGTTTCACCAGTTCCCATGCTAAAGACTAATTCATGCTCCACCCGCCGCACCGGCGCTGGTAGCCGCTTCACCGTAATTTCGCCGCCGGTAGTGGCCTGAATCGTAGCATTGGCGCTATCGGGGAGACGGCAAAGAATATCACCGCCAGCTTCAACCTGACAGTTCTGTTGCGCCTTGAGGCTCACCCGCAGATTGGCATCGCCACCGGCTTCGGCCACCAGTTGCCCGCCAATTTGTGATGCTTGCAGATCGCCGCCGGCGGTGACGTGACAGTTGCCCTGGACATTGCTCACCTTGGCATCGCCGCCGACGGTTGATAGGTGCAACTCACCAGCAATCTGTTGGGCCGTACAATCGCCGCCGACCTGATCAACCACGAGCGCACCGATGTTATGCAGCCGCAGATCGCCGCCAACGGTGTGAATTTGACCGCCGCCATCAATGGCATGAAGAATGGCATCACCGCCGACGCTAAAGAGTTCAATGGTTGCGCCGCGTGGGGCATGGGCGCGACAGTCATCATCACATTGGATAAAAATGGTGTCACCATCGACGCGAATTTCGACATCTTCGCCGTGGGTGATGCGAAATTCGGTGCGCTCCCAGCCGGTTAGCGTAAAATCGCCGCCAATATTTTCAATCACAATACGCGGAAAAGGGCTGGTTTCGATCAAATTTTGTGGGCGCATCAGTCATCTCCTCCTTGTTGTAACAGTTGCATCGCTTCTTCAAAGCTAATTTGGCCTTTGTCTAATTCGTCGAGTACTTTCTTGCGAGCGGCCGGGGGAACGGCTTCGTTCTCCTCGCGCCGGGGTTCATGACCGAGCGCACGAATGACTTCATGGAGTCGGGTGCGGATGGTGGGGTAGGAAAGTTTTAACTCTTCCTCCATGCGGTTGATTTTGCCTTCACAGCGCACAAAAAGTTCGACAAAGCGCAACTGTTCCGGCGAGAGTTGGGCAAAGGGCAAGGTGACAGCAAATTCACCCTCAATGGTCATCCCGCTCTCCGGGCAGTAGAGCCGGGTGACAATCACCGGTCCGCCGGTAAGCGGACACTGGGTGGGTAATGGTAACATTCATTCACTCCTGTATTTATCGCTGCGGCTAGCAATTCAACTTTGTCAAGGAGCCGAACGGCTAAGCCATTTGCAGAATCAAGAAAAACGTCCGGCCACTGTGGGCAGATGACGATGATTTTGCGCTGGCGCAGCACGGTGCTTAAGCCAGAGGCCGGCAGCAATCAGCAAATTACCGCTGTAGAGCGCAAACGTGCGTAAAAGCGCCCAGCGCACGGTTGGTTGCGGAAGCTGTTGCAATAATCGATGGCGGGCTGCTACTTGGAGGAGAAGAGTTTGCCGTTCACGCGCTTGTTCAACAATTTGTGGGTTAAGCCAGTTATTCATAATGTGCCTCCTTTTACGATGCTCTAGTTCGATATTCACACTCTATCATAAAAGTTAAAAATGTCAATACCTAAATTTTAAAATTTTCAATATTTGTATTGAATAAATTAATGTTTTGCGGAAATTTGCAAAATTTTCTCAATTTATCTGCATACAAATCAATTTTTATTGGTTGCTACAATAAAAGTAACTGCTCAGGTGTGTGGCACTAGTCAGGTGTCATTCATGAATTCTGCCAGCGTTTGACCAGTGCCGTGCATCGGAGGCTGAGTAGTTACCAACAAAAAAGACGCCTGCCAGGGTTGCTCATAGGGAATGAGCAACCCTGGCAGGCGTAGCAACAGCCAAATTGGATTGGTTAGGTAGAAACCAATGGCTAATGATATTGCCGCAATGGTTCAATCGCCTGGCGAAGGCGATCTGAGACTTCCGCCGGCACGGGGGGGTTGTAGGGGCCGCTACAATCACCAGGGACAATGTCGGTAAAACCGCTTAACTTCATCGCCTCAACCACCGCCGAGTAGTTATAGACACGGCCATTCATAAAGCGGATCTCCTCCAGTTCATGGACCGCGGCTTCCAACGCTCGCGCTGCCGTAAAGTCACCACGCCGTTGGGCATTGTTGATGCCGTCGCAGATGCCGGTGCAGAGAACCGCTGTGCCGGAGGTGTGGCCCTTGCTGCCCAGTTCCGCGGCTTTGGTGCTGCGGTCGCCAATCCCCCAAATCACCATGGCATTGTCGCCCACACCGTCGATCATGGGGCGCACATCTTCCTCGCCGGTGCCAATTTTGACACCGACAAAGTGGGGGGAATCATTGAGCAGGCGGATGACGGCGGCTTTGTCACGCGCCAGCCGGTGGTAGTAGAGGAAACGGGCGCCGCAGGCGTTGCCATAGCGCTCGCCAAAGGCCATCAACGATTCGTATAGACCTTCGGTGCTATAGGTGCCACCCAGCGGCATGATCAGGTAAATATCAGGCGGACGTTGCAACTTGGACTGTTCTTCCACCAACTGACCGGCGGTCCGATAGGGGTTGGGGACAATGGCGGACATGAGAACGCCCTCCTTGCCCATCGCCTGGCCGGTGACATCGAAGATGCGCGTCTGTTCTTCCGGTTCAATGTGGTGGATGAGGCTGGTGCCGGCCACCGAAATGACACGACGGCGTCCTTTTTCGAGCCGGTTGTTGCGCATGAGATATTCAATATTACGGGCATGGCCGTCATAATCAATTTGCCCGCTTTGGAAGGGGATGATGGGGATGGTGATCGCCGAGTCAAGGCTATCCAGTAGATCGGGTGTTGAGAGAGACATTGTGTAGCTCCTTTTTGGTGACGAGAAGACAAGAGGACAAGAAGACATGGAAATTATAATTCACCTTGTCACCTTGTCGCCTTGTCAAGAATTATTTACGGCGGGAGGGCGCGCCAGATCTCGACGAGGGGGACGCCGTCGCGTTGGACAAAGGTCGTTTCCAGATGGGCCTGTAAACCGGCCTGATTGACTTCGGCAAAAAACTGTTCCCGGCGGCCCTGGAAACTGGTGGCAGCGGGAATATGTAGCAAGTAGACATTGTCCGGGTTGCCGAGAAACGACCGCAATCGTTCACCAAAGGCCGGGTCGGGTGCAACAGGGGAAGCATAGCCAAAAATTTCGATGGGTGTCACTGTGCCCTCGCTCAAATAGCGCACTGGCGCGTCAAAACCCCAGTCCAGGGCAATCGGCGACCCGAAGCCATTATACCGCAAGTGATACGCCAGATGGTAACTGAGATCAGAATGGTCGCCCAGGCCGCCGCTGCGGGTCAAGGCCAAGTGATAGCGCACGGTTGCCGTAAGATCGGCGCTAAACCATAGCACGATAAGGAGCGCCAGCAACCAGGGCAATGGGGCAGTCGATCGATCAGCGGGTGATGGGGCAATCTTCCGGGCAGGTGATAGTGGACGCTCTGATCGTCCACTATCACCTGCCTGAAAGATTCTACTGGTTGCCACTGTGTTTAGCGGGCTGTCGATCACCGCTAACCCCAGGGCCACAACGCCGATGAACAAAGGGTGCAATAGGGCGTAGTGGGTGATAAACAGATCGCTAATGGTAAACAAACTACACGCAAAAGCGGCCAGACCTAGTAGCAACGGCGCCAGGATCAACCGGCGGCAACGCCATAGACTCCAGCCGCTGCTGACTAGTGCCAGCCACGGCGCAAGCGGATTGCCGTAAAGTCCCCCCAAATACCAGAAATGACTCCCTTCCAGCGTCTGTACCACCTGACGACTGCGCACCGCCAGATTCGCAACCAGATCCCGGTTTGCCACGCCATAATAACTGGTGTCCAGATGATCGGTGAAGGCGCGCCAGACGCCGCCGCTCTGCCAGTTGAAAAAGAGGAGTGGCGTCAGCGGTAGCAGAAAGGCCACCACAACCCCGAACAAGCGTGATGCGGATAACAAGGGGACTGCCCGCTGTTGCCAACGTTGCCACAACCACCAGCCGGCGGCGAACAGGACAAAGGGGCCAATGACCCACAGCGCCAATAGTTTGGCATAGAGCGCACAACCGCCAGCAAAGGCGCTCCAGCGCAAGTGGCGGTCACAACCGGTGTGCAACCAACGGATTCCCTGCCATAGGCACCAGAAGGTCAAAGGTTGGGTCAAATTGGTGACAAAGATGCCCTGTCGGCTCCAGAAGACAAAGCTGGGGGAAGCCACCAGCAGCCCGACCGCCAACAGACCGGCAATGGAAAGTGGAAGGCGCACCGCAGGCGGGGTATTGGTGCGCCAGGCTCCCCAGGCTGTTACGGCCCGTTCGAGCAGCAGCAGACTCGCCAGACCGGTAAGCAAGGGGACGATGCGCAGATTGGGGACGCCGATGCCCGTGAGCCACAAGGGGGGCAGGGCTAGATAGACATTTAGTGCGCCAATATAATCTTGCACCATCACGGGCAAGGCAAGACCGGCGACCGGAAGAGTTACGTGACGGAATGCCGTGACCGGTGCACCTGTGCGCAATTCCATTGCATTTACACCGGCCTCACGCGCTTCATCATAGTGCAAGCCAGGCAAATTGAGTTGATAGCCGGCCAGCAACAAATAGAGCAACAAAAGCGCGAGTAGCCAAAGCCAGGATCGGCGGTGGTTGCGGTATGGCGCGAGCGTTGTCAAGAACAATTACTCCCCATGCCAACTTGTTTCGGGATCAAAGCCATGTTCTAAGCGCCATTCCAGCGAAGGGCCGGCCCAGCGGTAGTGGCGCAGATTGATTCGTTGTTGCTTATCAAAGAGAATTCCTTCTTCGATCAATCGCAACCGTTGCATCGCGGTGCTGTGACTATCGGCGCGTGGGCTGATTTTGCCCTGACTATTTACCACACGCTGCCAGGGTACATTGCTGGCGCCATCCAGGGCCGACATCGCGTAGCCAACCATTCGGGCGGTACAGTTGCCGACTAGGGAAGCAATCTGTCCATATGTCGCGACACGCCCCGGCGGAATCTGTTGAACCATGAGGCAAATGCGTTGATAGATGGGTGGTTGTGCTGAAACGACGTTAATTTGCATAGTTATTATTATATGCTAAGGCTGGAAAAACCAGAAGGTGACATTGAACAAATGCAGCAGGTTGATGGGCTTGGGGAAAAAAGCAGTATCGTCAGTAATTTGAAAGCTTAATTTCCCTTGCGTGGTTTCCTAACATTGTTAAGCAAATTCTTGTCAGGTCCAGCGAAAACCGTTGTTCAATCAGCAAGTAATCGAAACTTTTCAGCAAATTGTAATATTTAATCGATAAAAAAGCGTTATACTGGCTAGTACAAAATATGGAGAGTATTTGATGAAAATGACGGTGATCAGTGGGGTCAAGAGAGAAAGACTAAATATTATGAGTTCATAGGGAAATAAAATTGCAAATTTAGCAATTATCGTTTTATATCATGGTAGATATTGCAATATTACATGATTATTGCTCCGTTTATAGTTTAAATTTCTTGTAAATGGAGGAACAGAGTAGAATTATTACAAAAGATTACATTACTGTGATTTCATTGTAATCTGTTGTAAGCTTACAGCAAAGATTTTTGTTAAGGTTATTGTAGAAAAATAAATTCCGTAAAGATTACCTTACAGAGCAAGAAGTATTATTCTTTGGCGTAGCCCACCGCACGATGGGATTACCCTTGTGGATAGAAGAGCATTACAATGATCTGATCATTGTAATGTGTCTGACTTGAAATTATTGTTGTTCAACTCTGTTAAAATACTAAAATTACAGATTTAATATTTTTTTGAAGGATTTGTCCAATCATAGCGATTAATGTCGTAGGGCAAATGAATGATGAGATGGCCAGTAGAACTTGTGCAACTTCATCGATGGCCCGTAAGTTCTACTAGTTTTGATTATTGTTGTCTTTTTGTACTACATATCTATATATCTATCAGTTATCATTGCAAGGAGAAAACCCGCATGTCGAATATCCTAGTCGTTGGCGCAGGTGTCGTTGGTCAAGCGACAGGCAAAGGTTTTGCGAGAAAAGGACACACTGTCTCGTTCGTTGATGTCGATAACACCAAGCTTAAAGACCTGAACGCGCAAGGCTTTCGCGCTTCCACCATCGATGGGGTGAACTGGAACACGGTTGATATTGTCATGTTGACTGTTTCCACGCCCACCAGGAACAAGCGTATTGTCCTGGATCACATCAAACAAGCAGCCCACCAGGTCGGCGCCGGGTTAGCCACCACTAGCAAATATATTTGTGTTGTTGTGCGTAGCACCGTTCCCCCCACCACCACCGAAATGGCCCTTAAACCAATTCTGGAAAAGGCTTCGGGTAAATTAGCCGGCGTCGATTTTGGTTTGGCAATGAACCCCGAATTTCTACGCCAGCGCACGTCCGAGGCCGATTTTGATCGCCCTTGGATCACCGTGTTAGGTGTTACCGATCAATCGACCACGCAAATTCTGAACAATCTCTACGTTCCCTTTGGCGGTCTGCTGATTCACTGCACCCCCACCGAGGCTGAGACCATCAAGTATGTTAACAACATCTACAATGCCGTCAAGATCAGCTACTTCAACGAGGTTCACCATATCTGTGAGCAGTTGGGCGTGGACAGCAATTTGATTGGCGCCGTGGTGGCTCGTAGCGCCGAAAGCATGTGGAACCCGCTTTATGGCACACGCGGCGGCGCCCCTTATGGCGGTGCTTGTTTGCCCAAAGACACGGAAGCCTTTATGAGCTTTTGTGAGGATATGGGCCTAGAACACAAGATGTTGGCCGCCACCATCGCCGTCAACGATGATCTGCTAACCACCCGCCCCGCCGCCATTGCCCCGGATGAGATCGACCAGGTCCTCAAGAGTGTCCAAAAACCAACCTATCGCAGCAACGGCAAGTTGCCGCTGCCGGAACGCAATGGACATGTAGCTGCCGGCGCCTATATCGCGGCCGATTGAGCGGTTGATCAAGAAGTAAGAGAAAGCAGTTAGAGATTAGGTATTGGATATTCGGTAGTCCGCAATACCCAATACCTAATCTCCAATAGACTATTTAACCTCAAAAATCACTTCGACCTCAACGGCAAAGTCGGAGGGGATTTGCATACCAACGGCACTGCGGGCATGGCGACCCGCTTCACCAAAGACGGCGATAAAGAGATCGCTGGCGCCGTGAATCACCGCCGGGGTGTTGCTAAAATCGGGGGCAACGTTGACCATGCCTAGCACCTTGACCACGCGCACCACATTATCCAGGCTGCCGGTTAGGCTCTTGACTGCTTGCAAACAGCAGAGCGCCGACAACTTGGCCCCTTCATAGCCTTGTTCCACCGTGACCTCGCGGCCAACCTTGCCGATAATCTCTTTGCCGCCAAAGCGAGAGACCTGACCGGAGGTATAGACCAAGTTGCCAGTGCGCACGGCGTGCATTAACCGCCCTGCGTTCAGATCTACCGTTTCCAGCGTATAACCCAGTTCCTTCAACTTTGCTTCGTAGGACATATTCTTTTCTCCTTCTGGTTGACGTCCTGATTTTCAATATTATATTGATAGGCTTCTATTATAGCCTCTTCTCTTGCCTCTGGGCAAACAGTCCAGCTATGGTAACAGTAACGGCACTGCCGGGATGTTTCCTCACGGCAAATAATGCACAGTCAGATTCCCCCACCCCGCACCTTGATAGCGCTGAAAGCCTTCGGCATACCGCACCCCGGCTTGGATGCCGCGAAAGCGGGCGACGGTCTGCACTTGTTCGACCAGATCCAGCCCAAAATAGCGTTGTAGAAAAGGGATTTGACTGGCAAAGCAGTTGACCATTGCCACTTTGGTCGCCAGCGTTTCGGTGATGTCCACATAATGAGTTGGTTCAAAGCCACGACCATTCAACGTGTCCATCCAGTAGAGCGCCGGGTTATAATCGAGCGCCGGGCTGGCGGTCTCATATTGGGGCAGGCCCAGCAGTGGCCCCGTCCACTTGACCAATTCGCTCAAGTTGGAATGGTCGGTGTGATAGTCGTTAGGGGCATGGGTGAGAATGACTTGGGGGCGCGTTTGGCGAATCAACTCGATCACCTGGCGCTGCTGCCCCTGATCATAGGGGTTAATGGTATTATCGGGAATCATCAGCGCCTGATAGGCGGCGCCGATCAGGGCCGCGGATTGGGCTGCTTCGGCATGACGGATGCGTGAACATTCCGCCAGTGAGAGTTCATAGGAGCCATATTGGCACCAAGTGGTGGTCGCCATGGTTACGGCGTGACCTTGCGCCGCCCAACGGGCCAAGGTGCCGGCGCAAAGGATTTCGAGATCATCGGCATGGGCCGCCAGCGCTAAGATGCACAGTTGCTGTTGTGTCATAGAACCTGTTTCCCATTCTTGCCATTCAGCTTATTGATAGTTGTTCAAGATAATGGACGGACGCCAGGGCCGAAGCGGCGATCACGCCGGCATCGGCGCCTTGGGCGGTGACAACTAAGGGTATATCGACGGTGCGGACGACCTGCAAGGTCTGCAGGACGACCCGGGTAAACTCGATCAAGGTTGGACATTCCTGCACCACAAAACCGGAGAGAATGATCAGACTTGGGTCAAAGTTCCAAATAACGTTGAGCAGACCGCGTGCCATGTAAGTGGCCGTTTCACTCATAACCACTTGGGCCAGGACATCACCCGCGCCGACAGCCGCTTCCAATTCAGCTAGCGTTGATTGGGGTGTGAGGCTCGTTTTAAGCTGGGGCATGGTAGTCAGGCAACAGCCAATCCGTTTGCGGATCGCCGGTCCGGCGCAGTAACTTTCCCAGCAGCCGCGCAAACCACAGGCGCACTCCGGGCCATGTAGATCCAGCACCGAATGACCAATCTCTGGCGCCGAGCCGCTACCGCCTTTGAGTAAATTGCCAGCCATCATGATGCCGGCGCCAATGCCTGAACCAATCTCGACACAAACCAGATTTGCACAGCCAATCCCGCGCCCCCAGAGGGTTTCGGCAATGGCTTTGGCGCGTCCAAGGTGTTCCAGCCGCACAGGCAAGGCTAGCCGTTCCTGTAACATCGTGCCCAGATGGACATTACGCCACCCCAAGTTGGCGGCAACGTTGACCACGCCGGCATCGGCGTCGATCAGGCCGGGCATGGCGACGCCGATGCCGACCAGCGCGCTAGTTGGCAGGGGAAGTTGCTGGAGCAACGTGTGAAGCAAAGCCACGATCAACTCCAGCGTTTGCACCGGATCGTCATAGGCCGGGTTGACCTGGCTGGTATGGGCCAGCACCTGAGCCGACAGTGTAAGCAACGCCACTTCGCACTGGGTCTGGTCAATTACCACCCCGGCGACAATGGCCTTCTGTTCGTTAAAGGTCAGCAGGGCACCCCGCCGACCGGCCCCTTGTTGATGGCTTTTGCCATTTTCCACCAGCAGTTCCTGGGTCAACAGCCATTGCAAAATCCCACTGACGGCGGCTGGACTCAGACCGCTTTGACGCGCCAGTTCAGCCTGCGAAATTGCGCGTTGCATTTGAATGAGGTGGAGCAACAGGCGGGTATTTTGTTGGCGCAAGGCAATGGGCGCAGTTTTTTGTTGATGCGATTTAGGCAACATACTCTTTGTTCATCATTTCCTTGCTTGCAAAATTCATTTATGTAATGAATAAATAGAGTATATGAAAAAAGGATTGAGAAGTCAAGAACTTTGGAAAAAGGCTATATTTGGTGAAAAATTCGCACTTGACATCTATTAGTAGTTTTGGTAAGATAAAAGTCAAAGTAATTCGTTCATGAGATAAATAATTAAAAGATGGGGGCCGCACTACCTCTTGATCCCCTTCTTCCAATCAGCGCTTTCTTGATCGTCTGTTGGTTCCGGGGCGACGTGCATTCCTACCGCCGCACACCGCCACGTTTGTTGTTCAAGTTTACTGTTTCCACCAGCATCTTATCACAAACATTGACAGGAGGCATCTATGGAGAAGTTTTCCCGCAGACAGTTGTTGAAGGCCATGACGGCCGTTGGCGTCGGCGCACTTAGCGTCAATGCCCTGGCCGGCTGTGTCGCCCAACCAGCCGCGCCGGCGGCGGAAAGCGGCAGCGCGCCGACCACCGAAAAGGCGACCGTGACTTGGGGCGTCTGGTCGAGCGGCGCCTGGCTGGAACTGGAAGAGAAGATTGCCGCCGCCTATAATGCCAAGACGCCGGACACCGAACTGGTGTTAGAATCGGCGCCCTGGCAACAGTATTGGGACAAGCTCCAGGTTTCGTTGGCCGGTGGCACCTCACCTGATCTGATCTGGATGAGCGGCGCCATGTTCCTCAACCTGGCCGAGAAGGGGGGGTTGCTCGATTTGACCGATCTGATTGCCAAGACTTCTTTTGACGTCAGTCAGTATTATACCCAACCTGATATTTTTGAGTGGCAGGGGCGCTACTATGGGATGCCGTGGTCGATGGGTGTCCAAGTCCTCTATGTCAACAAAAGCGCGTTTGAAGAGGCTGGTGTGGCCTTGCCACCGGAAGATTGGGATAACCCCCAGTGGACCTGGAACGAATTCTTGACGACCGCCCAGGCATTGACCAAAGGAACGGAACGCTACGGCGTCCAGTCCGATAATGGCTTTGAGTTCTATTGGGGCAACTTTGTCTGGTCAAATGGCGGCGAAGTCTGTGATGTGGAAAATCTCAAGACCCCGCTCGATACGCCGGAAGCAACGGAGGCGATGAAGTTTGCCGTCGATCTGATCCATACCCACAAGGTTGCGCCCAAGCCGGGCGATCCCAATGTCTTCCAATCGGGCGCGCCCAGACCCTTCGCGATTGGCAAGGTCGCCATGGATATTGGCAACAACGCCTATATTCCCGATTATGTGGCGCAGATTGCCGATTTTGAGTGGGGTCTCTACCCCTTGCCCAAAGCGCCCAAGGCTGACGCCAAGCCAACGCCGAGTTATAATGGCAACCCCATCTGTGTGGCCTCTAGCTCCAAAGTGGTCGATCAGGCGTTTGATGCGCTCACCTTCTTATCCGGCGACGAAGGCATGAAGATGGTGGCCGAAGGAAAATTGACCATGCCGGCCTTGAAATCGGCGGCATCGAGCGCGCCCTATACCACACCGCCGCCCACCGGTATGGATCGGTTGGCCGAAGGCCATGCCTTTGCCCAGGATCTGCGTTTCACCAAATATTGGCTGGAATGGATCATCGGGGTGCAAGCGGAGTTGGACCGCGCCTTTATTGGGGAAGCGTCCATTGAGGATTCTATCGCCGCCGCCGTCAAAGAAGGCGACCGGATTTTGAATCAGTAAAGGATCGTGACGTATACTGCGTCAAGGTGATAGAAAATGGGGTTGAAACCCCTTGCTAACAGCGAGAAGCCGCCTCAGCGGCTGAGAGAACACTCATAGCCGCTGAGGCGGCTTCTCGCTGTCAGAGCGGGATTTGAATCCCGTTGTAAGATAGGCCAGCAGTATCACCCTGTCACCCTGTCACCTTGTCATCAGCAGGTGGGTTTCAACAAGCACGGACATAAATATGGCTGTAACTCCAGGCACACGCCGCAAATTTAAAATTACGGAACAAGACCTTTGGGGACACCTCTTTATTGCACCCTGGCTCTTTGGCTTTCTCTTTCTGATCCTGGGGCCGTTTTTGGCGTCGCTCTATCTTAGCTTTACCAAGTATGAGTTGTTCGGTGCGCCGACCTGGGTGGGATTGAGCAATTATCAACGGCTCTTTGCCAGCCTGGTTCTGGCGGATGGTGGTGACAGTAAGGTCTGGCTGGCGTTGTACAATACGCTCTACTACACGATCTTTTCGGTGCCGCTGGGGCTGTTGGTGGCTTTTCTGTTGGCATTGCTGCTCAACGCCCCCATTCGTGGGCGCGCCATCTTTCGCACCATGTTTTATATCCCCACCATTACACCGGCGGTGGCCTCAGCCATTTTGTGGTTATGGCTGTTGAACCCAACCTTTGGGCCAATCAATCTCTTTATTGAGAAAGTCTTTGGCGTACCCGGCCCGGAATGGTTTGGGTCAACGGCTTGGGCCAAGCCGGCGCTGATCCTCATGGGCCTTTGGCAAGTAGGCAATGTGGTGATCATTTATCTGGCCGGGTTGCAAAGTGTGCCGGAGTCGCTCTACGAGGCCGCCGCCATTGACGGCGCCGGCGCCTGGGCGCAATTCCGGCATGTGACGGTCCCCCAGATGACGCCATCGATCTTTTTTACGCTGATCCTCGGCATTATTGGCGCCTTTCAAGTCTTCACCCCGGCCTTGGTGATTACCAACGGTGGCCCGGCGGATGCGACGCTCTTCTATTTACTGCATCTCTACCGCAATGGGTTCCAATTTTTCAAGATGGGGTATGCTTCGGCGTTGGCCTGGTTTCTCTTTGTGGTGGTCATTATTTTCACCTTTCTGCAATTCAAACTGGCGCCGCGTTGGGTCTACTATGAAGGTGAGGGATAAGACATGAAGAGTAATTCACAGGTGCAAACCAGCTGGAACACCAAAGACGCACCGCCGACGCTGACCCAGCACAAGGCGCAGCGTTCTGCCAATGTGTTGCGGATCGGGCGCTGGTTTCTGCTCTATCTCCTGTTGATCACCTTGGGACTTCTTTTTACTTTCCCCTTCTACTGGATGGTCAGCACCTCCTTGAAAGCGCCAGGGCATATTTATGTCAACCCGCCCGAATGGATTCCCAATCCCCTTTATTTTGCGAACTACCCCGAAACCTGGCAGAAGCTCCCTTTTGGCCGCTTTATCCAAAACTCGATCGTTATTACGGTGCTGGCGACCATTGGCTATGTGCTATCCTCGACGATGGCCGGTTACGCCTTTGCCCGCTTACAGTTCAAGGGGCGCAATGTTTACTTTGCCCTGCTGCTCTCCACCCTTATGCTGCCGGGCCAAGTGACCTTGATTCCCCAGTTCATTCTCTATAAAAACCTGGGCTGGCTCGACACGTTTTTGCCCTTGATTGTCCCAGCCTTTTTTGGCAGCGCGTTCTATACCTTTTTGTTGCGCCAGTTCTTCCTTACCTTACCCAAAGATTTAGACGAGGCAGCCATCATTGACGGCGCCAACCGCTTCCAGATCCTCTGGAAGATCCTGGTGCCATTGGCCAAGCCGGCCATTGCCACGGTCACGGTCTTCTCTTTTATCTATAATTGGAATGATTTCTTTGGCCCCCTTATTTACCTGACCCGCCAGGAAAATATGACGCTAGCCGTTGGCCTACAACTCTTCCGTGGGCAATACGACACCGACTATGCGCATATGATGGCCGGCGCCACGGTGGCGATTGCGCCCATTCTTGTAATCTTTTTTATTGCCCAGGATTTCTTTGTCCAAAGTATCGCCTTGACTGGCATCAAGGGATAAATTGTTAATTTTACGTGACTACTCAGCCTCAGGTGCGCGGCACTGGTCAGAAGATGGTAGGATGAACAAACTACGCCTGACCAGTGCCACGCACCTGAGCAGTTCCAATTTTACCAATCAATTTTACCAATGAGGTGACTTTCCTTATGCATCCAGACTTATTGACTCCCTATTCCGTAACGGCTGACCAGATCGCCCAGTACCGCCGTGATGGCTATATCAAGTTAAAAGAGGTACTCTCGCCGGCGGTGCTGGCTGAGTATGGCGCCGAGATTGCGCATATGGTGCAGGAGCTGAACAAACAGTCTCTGCCCCTGAGCGAACGGGGCACCTATGGCAAAGCCTTTCTCCAGGTGCCTAACTTATGGGAACATAGTGCAAAGGTGAAAGAATTTGCCTTTGCCCCGCGCCTCGCGCGGATTGCCACCGAATTAATGGGGGTCAGCGGCGTGCGTATGTATCATGACCAAGCGCTCTTCAAAGAACCGGGCGGCGGTTTTACCCCCTGGCACGCTGATCAGTTCTACTGGCCCTTGAGCAATGAACACAGTGTGACCGCCTGGATCCCCTTGCAAGCGACACCCGTTGCGATGGGGCCGCTCTCGTTTTGCATCGGCAGTCATCAACTGTTGGCCCATCGCAACATTGGGATCAGTGATGAAAGCGAAGCGCAGATTGGTCGCACCCTCAAAGATTATCCCAAAGACGAGACGCCCTATGATCTAGGGGAAGTGAGCTTTCACGCTGGCTGGCTCTTCCATCGCGCCGGGCCAAACAACACGGCGCAAATGCGTGGCGTCTTCACCATTATCTACATGGACGAAGCGATGAAGGTCGCGCCCCCACAAAACGCTAATCAACAAAGGGACTGGGATCGCTGGCTCCCCGGCGCACAGGTTGGCGAAGTGATCAATACGCCGTTAAACCCTGTCCTTTATTCCAGCGTTGGCGCTGGCTTCCACGCCCCTGATTAGTGACTGAACGACCAGGAAAACTTATGCAACCAGTGAAGTTAATTGTGATTGGCGCCGGCGGTCGCGGTTCGACCTACGCCGAATATGCCATTCATCATCCAGAAGAGGTGCAAATTGTCGGCGTCGCCGAACCGCGTGAAGAGTACCGAACCCGTTTTGCGGCCCGCCACAATTTGCCGGCGCACGCTGTTTTCACCGATTGGCGTGCCGTGGCGGACGCACCCAAATTTGCCGATGGTGTGATCATCACCACCCAAGATCTGCTCCATGCCGATCCGGCGGTGGCTTTTGCGGACTTGGGCTACCATATTCTCTTGGAAAAGCCAATGGCGCCAACACCGACTGAATGTCAGCGGATTGTGGCGGCGGCCTTGCGCAACCAAGGAATCTTTGCTGTCTGTCATGTTTTGCGCTATACCGACTACACCCAACAGTTGAAGGCGCTGCTGGATCGTGGCCGGCTTGGCGAGATTATCAGCCTGCAACATTTAGAGCCGGTTGGCTTTTGGCACCACGCCCATTCCTATGTCCGGGGCAATTGGCGCAATGAAGGCTTATCGTCCTCCATGTTGCTGTCGAAATCCTGCCATGACCTGGACTGGATTCGCTATCTCATGGGAAGACGCTGTCTCCAGGTTTCGTCCTTTGGGAATTTGCACCATTTTCGCGCCGCGGAAAAGCCAGTCGGCGCCGCCGATCGGTGCCTGGATTGCGCGGTTGAGGCGACTTGCCCGTACTCTGCGCCCCGTTTCTATGGGCAATTGTTGGAACGCGGCGACAGTGGCTGGCTCTATGTGTTGACGCCTAAGCCATCGGCTGAAACAGTCACGACAGCCTTACGCAATGGCCCGTATGGACGCTGTGTCTATGCTTGCGACAACGATGTGGTCGATCATCAGGTGGTGACCATGCTTTTTGAGGGCGGGGCAACCGCTGCGTTTACCATGACGGCGTTTACCCGGCAACGTGACCGCGAAACGCGCATTTTTGGCACACAGGGTGAACTTTACGGCGATGGTCGGTATCTGGAAATTTATGATTTCTTGACCGGCCAAACGGAGCGGATTGACACACAAGCCAAGCGCGATGGCGCTATTCTCAGTGGACATGGCGGTGGCGACGAAGGTTTGATGCGCCGGTTTGTTGCCGCGCTTGCCCAGCAGGAGCCAGGGTTGATCCTTTCTGGGCCGGAAGAAACTTTGGAAACGCACATGATGGTCTTTGCGGCGGAAGTTGCGCGTCACGAAAGTCGCGTTGTTGCCTTAGAAAACAATAACCTATGGTAATGCCAACGGCGCCGTTGGTATGATCCCTTGTAAGATCGGGTGTAACCAGCCGGCCAGGTTCGGTGGCATAAAAAGCTCATCAGTGGCGGTTGCGATCTCAACCCAATGCCACCAACGATGTTCAAGGTGGGTGTTTTGTTCATGGGGCAACAAATTGGCAAAGGTAACTTGGGGCATAGTAACCCGGACAAGGTAAAACCGTTCTTCAAAGAGAACGCTGCGGCCGCTGGGAAAGTGCAAGAGCCGTTGGTAGGACCAGACCCACGGCCCTAAGGTGGCGTCCTGAATCCCCGTCTCCTCCCACAGTTCGCGCAGTGCCGCCTGCTCGAAAGTCTCTCCCGGATCAACGCCGCCGCCGGGGGTGTTCCAATAGACGATCAGATCGGGGCGCTGGTCATGGAGCGCGACACGATCATCGATCTTGAAAAGCAGAATGCGCTGCTGTTCATCAAGCACCAGCAGGCGCGCCGTGGGTCGAATACGCATAGGCCAAGGTAAGAAGATTAGGAGATTATATATAGGCTCAAATGACCTCGAGGTTGATACAATAAGCAAAAAAAGCAAAGGATCAACCAAGGAGAAGT
>JAPKMW010000153.1 GCA_026645575.1 Caldilineaceae bacterium | reverse complement strand
TCTTGGCGACAAACCAGAGATTATCCAAGCTTGTTTTCAACAATGCGGTTATTACTAACCTTTGCGTTTATCAGTAATTGCTTTATGGGATCATTGCAATTAGAATTGCTTGCTGCACTAGTACCTTATTTACAGAGAGAGATGTTAGACAAGGCGCTAAAAGAAAGCCTAATTGCAATATTAACAACGGAATATTACAACAGTGTTTCGATAGTGCGAGCCTGTACAACAATAGCAGCACATCTAGGAGAACTTGAAAGAGTGGAAGTGATTAAGCGAGCGTTGAATATTGCGCTATCAGTGGAAGAAAGGGAAAGAATAGATGCATTAACAACGATTGCTCCCTTTCTAAATGATAATCAACTGCAAGAAGCACTGGATGCTATTTATGCACTTGATGAACCACACCATCAAATACCGGGGCTGGCTATGTTGGCTCCATACGTACAGGGAAAAACCCGTGAAAAAATTTTGCACTCAGCGTTAGATTTTGTTCGCCAAAACGGAGAGAATAAACCGTGGCAAGCAAAAATTTTGACGATGCTCGCACCTTCATTGACCAGTGAGCTTATGGTTATAGCAGTTGAAATTGCAATGTCTATTAATGATAAATATACTCGACGAGAAGCGCTGCAAGTACTGGCTACTTACATGAATAAAGACATTTTACAGCGAAAGCTCGCACAAGCTCACCTGATGGAAAGCCGTATTGATAGTTTACCAGCATTTGTTATTGCCAATTTAGCTCCTCAGCTTATTATTGAAGATAATTCGCTACAATGGCTAACTCATCTTTCTAGATGGCTACCTTTTCGCCTTAAACAAATCCATGCAAGAGACCTAGTTATGTTCAAACCGACAAGTTCGGGCCAACAGTTGTTTTTGCTTTTGGCCGCAATGCGTTTTTGCTTGATTTATGCGAGACCTATACATTTATTACTGGTCGAATTAATAAATCTAGTACAAGTACCATTTCTACAAACAAAACTTCAACTTCGACTTGCAGATATCGAAAAGGAAGATTATGAACAAAGGCGTGTACAGATGTTATGGGAAATCACACCACATCTGTATGGCAATTTACTCAAGTCGGGACTAGAAATAGCCTTGAAAATACAGGACGAAGGTTACCGAGCGAGAGCTTTAGGCAATTTTGCTCCTTTTTTGCCGAGAAAATTGCAAGAGACTAGTTTGAGAGCAACTCAAAAATTCGAGGATGAATGGAGAAAAATATATGTACTCGCTGCCCATACCCAGTTCAGAAGATTAGACGCAACTTATGTAATGCAGATTCAAGAAGGGATAGTAAATATACTTTACAACCATTACCAAGATAGTGAGCGTCGTGAGGTCGTCAAATTTTGTAGTTCTGAATTAGGCTTCTTACCTTCTATTCTATCCAAGCGCATCTTAGCGCGAATTGCTCATGATATTGACGAAACTGATACGAAATGGACCTGGCTGTGATTTTGCAAGACAAATTATCAAGTTAGGGTACAGCAACCATCAGGCGTTCACGACTGGCGGCAAAGTTCAAACAGGCCAGAATATCCTCTTGGGTCAAATAGGGAAAATCCGCCAAAATTTCGTGCTGGCTCATGCCGGAAGCAAGGTATTCCAACACATCATAGACCGTAATGCGCATGCCCCGGATACAGGGTTTGCCGCCACGCTTCCCTGGTTCAATCGTAATCACCCCTTGATATGGCATTGTTTACCTCAACTATCGTACCCATTCGTCTACACTATTGGTGCCATTATACAGCAACTTACAGAAAACGCATAGGCCATCTACCCGTGCAACGCCCGCCACAACGCCCGGATTTTGTCATGGGCCGGCGCGGCCCAGAAGCAACGCAACAGACGCGGATCGGCGATTTTGCTGGCGTTGCGCTGCAATTGGGTGTACACCGTGGCTAACAGGGTGCTGGCGCGGGCGTCACCTTGCGCCGTTAGGATGGCATAGGCCGCCAGGTACATCTCACAGGCTTCATCCACCCCATAGGGTACCCGTTCGAGCAAGCCTGGCACATAAGGGGCGAGCAGCGCCGCCGCTCCGATTACATCGCCCTGGTGCAAGCGGGCTGCCGCCCAGCCGATGGTCGCCTCTTGGATGCGACTGTCGCCGGCTAAGGTTTGCCAACCCTCGCGGGCCAGTTGAAAGGCCAGGGCGGCTTGTTCCAGATCGCCGCGCGCTAACCAGACATAGCCCAAATGCAAGCGCGCAGAGCAGATGTTCTCCAATGTATTATCATCCAACAGGGCCAAGCGCAGGGCTTCCTGCCCATATTCCTCGGCCAGAGCCAAATTGCCCATTTTGCGCTGCACGGTGCAAAGGTTATGGAGGGCTTGACTTTCCTGGACGCCTTGCCGAATCTCACGACTAATCTGGCGCGAGGCAGCATGATGTTCCACCGCGGCGGCGTAATCGCCAAGCATCGCTTCGGTATAGCCCAAGGCGTTGACAATGCGCGCCTCCTGATGGCGGTTGCCGGTCAGTTGGAGTAACCGCAGCGCCTCGGCCAGGTAGCCCCCACCCACCTGGAAGTCGCCATCCTCAATACAATTAACGCCAAGATAGAGCAAAACCCGCTGTTCCGCCGTCCGGTAGCCCTGGCTGCGCACAAGCAGTAGCGCTTCACGCAGATAGCCGGCGGACGGACTACTTGTGCTTTCATCCAACAACACCCGTCCAAACTCGAGCAGCACATCACCCAGCAGGCGGGGCTGGCCGCATTGACGAGCGAGGGTCAAGGCGGCCGTAAATTTCTCCTGGGCCGCCGCCATCGTGCCCTGTTCTTTCAACACGCCTCCCCACAAAGCGAGGCCGCGCGCTTCAAATTCGCGAGCGCCGGTCCTTTGTGCCAGGGTAACAAATGGGGGACACAAGCTAAGGACTTCGGCCAGTTTGCTCTGCATCAGCAAGAGCCGACCGCGTTGATGCAGCAGATGGCAACAGAGGATCGCGCTGCCGTCGCCCATTGGTTGCGGTTGTGCCAACAAATGCTGGGTGAGCGGCGCAAAGAGCGCTTCGCCCTCCGCGCTACGACCGCTGGCCGCATAATACTCACCGAACGCATTGACGCTCTGCACGAGCAATGCGGTGCGCTCCTGCCTTTCGGCCCAGCGCCACGCCTGTTGCAGATTGTCTAATTCGCCCTCCATCATACGGAGGGCGTTTTGCGGTGTAGGCCCATAGAAGATGCTCTCCTGCTCTGCCGCGAGTTGGAGATAAAGGGTCGCGACCTGTGCTTCGGCCACTTGCTGCGCCGTCGCATCCACCTTTGCCAGGGCAAAACTCCGCAGCAACGGATGAAATTCATAGTAACCCGCCTCGGCGATGCGCAAGAGCGATTTGTAGCGCAGTCCCGTTAGATCGATCAACGAAGCGTCGGTATAACGGGCGGCCATCGGCCCGGAAAAGCGGCCCTGACAAAGGGCGAGTTGGCCCAAAATCTGTTGCTCACGCGGGGTCAGCTTTTGCCAGGAGTGGTCAAAGACGGTCTGGATACTGCGGTGGCGGGCGGGGAGATCACGCTGCGTGGTCATCAGGATGGCCTGGTCTTGGGCGATAGCCGCCGCCAACCCGGCACAGTCGAACGCGCCCAACAACGTGGTCGCCAATTCAATGGCCAACGGCAGCCCGTCCACCAGTTGGCAGATGTTGACCACGGCGGGACAATTTTCCGCGGTGAGTTTGAAATTCTTCTGTAAACGATAGGCCCGTTCACAGAAGAGCCGCACGGCGGCATACTGCCCCGCCTCCGCCAGGCTACTCTGGGTTGGCGTGGCTAAACCATTCAACGCAAAACTATCTTCGACCTGGCAGTTCAGTTGCTCGCGCGTCGTCACCAACAAAGTCACGGCGGGGGCCGCCTGCAAAATCGCCAGCAACAGATCAACGCCGTCGAGCAAATGTTCCAGGTTGTCGATGACCAGTAAGACTTTTTGTTGCGCCAGGAATTGTAAAAGCTGCGCGGTGGGCGCGGCGCTGCCCGCCAAGTCAGCGCCCATTGCCCCTAGGATCGTGGCCGGGATCGCTGCCACCTCTTGTACACCGGCCAACGCCACAAAGAAGACGCCATCGGGAAAAAGCTGTTGGTTGGCGCCGGCCACCTGGAGCGCCAGACGGGTCTTGCCAATGCCGCCCGGCCCCACCAACGAGAGCAGGCGCGACTCACCACTCTCCAGCCGTTCCTGTAATTGCGCCAACTCCGCTTCGCGGCCAATAAAGGTCGTTAAGGCTTGGGGCAGATTGTGGCGCGTCGGCTTTCCATCTTGCGCCGCCGGGATTGGTGGTGTCGGCAGCGGTTCCGGTGGCTTTACCGTCAGGATGGTGGTGGGTTGGGCCAAGGGCGCAATCTGGTCAGAGAGGATTTGTTGATGAAGCAAGAGTGTTTCCGGCTCCGGGTCGATGCCCAACTCGTTGCTGATGATCCGGCGACAATGTTCAAAGGCCGCTAGCGCCAGATTACGCTCGCCCTGGCGCGCCAGGATGACCATCTGTTGACGGTAAGCCGCTTCGCGCAGCGGATCGATGGCGATCTGCCGTTGGACATAGGTCAACGCCGCATCCAACTCTCCCTGCATCTCGGCAAAGGTGGTCAGATCCTGATAGGCTCTGACCGCCAATAGGTGCTGTCGCTCGCGCTGCAAAAAGAGCCACTCTTCAAAGGCCGGACAATCGGCCAGAGCAAAGCCGGTTAAAAACTCAGCCGTATAGAGCGCCACGGCGGCCTGTAACGCCGGTTGGCAGTGGGCGCAGGTGCCACGGCTGGCATGGGCATGGCGTTGTGTGCTGTCGATCAAGCCCTGAAATTCAGCCACATCCAGCCACAGATCAACCGCTGGGTTGCGCTGAACTTCTGTCCGGTTGGCGTGCAACCACTTGGCCGATTCCGCGCCGGCGCCCACCAGCGCTTGTAAACGCGCTAGGATGACCCGCAGATTGTTGCGGGCGTTCTCGGTGTCAAAATCGGGCCAAAAGAGCGCCTGTAGCACCTCCCGACTTTGGGGGTGATGACCTTCCAACAGGAGATAAGTCAAGGCCGCCAATTCTTTGCGCGAACGCACCGCGATGACCTTGCCGGCAGCGTCGCGTATCTGCCCGGCGCCGAATAAGCGAACCTCTACTGTGACCATGAGCCTCACCGATCCATGAACGGACAGCCAAGCCTAACATTAACTGGAATTATGGTAACTACTCAGCCTCAGGTGCGCGGCACTGGTCAACTGATGGTCGGATGAACGGGTTACGCCTGACCTGTGCCATGCACCTGAGCCGTTACGAATTATGTTGAATTGATTGTAGCATGATTATGATGGGCCTAGGAACGGTTTTTAGTACAATTTTTCGAGCTATCCATCTAAGTGGGATCTTCGGATCACTTCAGCTTCTACCAAAGCGACCGTCTGCTCGACACTCAACGCCGAATTATCGATGACATAGGCGCGTTTGTCAGTACGCCAAGTCTCCCAATCATAGGCAAAGTTGCGTCGAACACCTTGCTCTCCTACGTGACTTCGACCAACGCGATTCGTATCCCGTCGCAAAACGACTTCCAGCCTTGGCAACAAGACAACAATCAGTGGGTTCAGCGCATCAAGCGGCGCCCAAGATTCTTGCCAATTATCAGGAGGGCAAAAGGCTGACAAGGCAAAATCAACGCCCCGCGTCGTATAGGTGACCGCCATCGCCGCGCATACCGCCGCGGCTAAGAGCCATTGATCCTCAGCGGCTTCGCGCAATGCTGGATTCGCAAGGGATGCCGCGGGGTCGATATAGCCGGCGCGTACAAGGAATCGTGCATGGTCATGGTCAAAGTGAGCGGTTTGTTTCGTGCGAGAAGTAGCCCATGCCTCGGCAACAGTTGATTTGCCAGCAGCGGCAGGCCCTGTAAAAAAGATAATCTGTCCACGTTTGGTTGACATCTTATTCATCCTCTATTTTCTGCTTGGCCGATATACATTCGGCTTCCTAGGTTCGTTATAGGGTATGCCAAAGCCTGCTCTACATCGTCGCAAATCCAGTACTTTCCGAATCCGTTGTAGTGCTTGGGATTGATCTGAATCATTTCCATTAATGATTGATTAATGGAGTGGTAACGGGCGCCGCTATGCTGGAATCATGTCAACAATGCAGCAATAACCAGAAAGGAACGTATATGACCACCAACCAGCCAACCTATCGCTCCTATCTGTTGCGCCTGTGGCAAACCACCAACAAGACGATGGTTCGGGCCTCCTTGTTGAATGTGCATGATCCAGCCGAACAGCACCACTTTGTCACCATTGATGACTTATATCTGTTTCTCTGTACCACCGGTAGCGCAATGACCGACGAGCAAGCGCTATACAACCAGGAAAGGGGGGATCAAAGCAAATAGCAAGAAGTCTGTACAACTTCAAATTATCCACATGCACCATTAATTTGACAACTTTGAGTCAGGAGAATGTGATGAAACCAAATTTCCCAACCCAACCCTTGCGAAGTGTGAGGCAACCGCTGTTCCATTACCGGCAAACCCAGTTCCCGCGCTTACGGCGCATCGTTGAAAAAAGTTTGGCCCTGTTGGTGGTGGTTGCCCTGCTCTTGGGCATTCTACCCCCGGCGACCTACGCTGCGCCACTGAACCAACCGGCGCCTACGGTTGGCGCCTGCGCCGCCCCTAACCGTGGTTCTACCGGCGCCAACACCCTGTTCCTGCCCCTGGTGGCGCAGGCCAAAACGTCACTCGCCGCTTTGGTCGGCGCTGATGCATCGGCGGCAACCAAAGACCCGGCGACAACAACTGCCCGCAGTTTCAATTACCAGGTGGGCAAGCGCTACACCTATCTCTACGATTATGTCATTGAAACCCAAAACAACAGCCTGGACAAACAGAACGGGCAGAAAAGCTCCACCGCCGCGGTGACGCGCATCAACGCCTATGCCGATCTCACCGTGCTGGCCAAGGCTGCCGACGGCACGATCGACGCACAACTGGCGCTGCGCGACCCCTTCTTGTGCGCCAGTGGGGGACAAGGCGAGCAGATCGTCAGCGACGACGCCCAGCTTCTGACCGAACTGACCACGCCCATCCGCTTTCAACAGGCCGCCAACGGTGTGGTGCTGGCCGTAACCAGTCAACCCGCCATCACCAACACCGTCACTAATCTGCAAAAGGGCGTGATCAACTTCCTCCAGACCACCCTGCGCAGCGATAGCAATGACTATGTTGCCCAGGAGGCAGGGGCGCAAGGCCACTACAATGTTCACTATCAACTGGCCGACAGCACCACAGGGGTGGCGATCACCAAAACCATCAGCACTGCGGACTTTCAACAGTTGATCACCAGCGGTGACAAGGCCACGAGCTTGCAACTCAACATCCAACTGCAAATGGTGCTCGGCGCCCAACACCAGGTGTTAGACTCAGTGACGGTAGTGGAAAACCATCTGAGCAACGATGGCACCAAGATGCCCGCCAACACGCCCAGCAGCGGCGGCAGTGGCCTCTCGGTTTGGTCAACCTTTACAAGCAGTGGTTCGCTGCGCTTGCAGAATGTCAACGATGTGGCGACGGATACGCTGGTGGCCGCGACGGCGCAGGATGCCCTCTATGCGCCCGATACGCTCGGTGCGGAACTGCAAGGGGTGGACACCAGCGCCACGCGGATTGATCTGAGCAAGATCGATCTCGACCAGGTGCTGGCCGAGTTTGAAGCGGACGCGGACAGAACAGCGCGCTTCCTCTATCTGATTGAGCTGGCAAAGGGCGATCCCGGCACCGTCGTGGTCGACAAAATCGGTCAGCGGCTGCAACAGGTGATCGGTCATGAAAAGCTGGCGAAGAGTTACATCGATCTCTTGGGCGCCATCGGCACGCCGCAGGCCCAAACCTATCTGAATGGTCTCTTTAACAATTCCGAAATTGCCGCGGCCAATCTCGCCAGTTCGGCCACCATCACCACCCAACAGCAGGCGCTGGTCAACATGGGGACGCTGGTGCAACCGATCACCAGCACGATCAACACCTTGCAGCAGATCGGCTTTGACAAGCGCGCGCCGCTCTCGCCGGTCGCCTCGCGGGTCTTAGGCGGGCTGGTCGATCAATTTGACCAGGACAACCCGGCCTTGGAGAGCGAGATCATTGCCTACTACGAGAACGATCTGCACAACGTCAAGACGGTGGATGATGCGCTGACTTGTCTGCAAACGCTGGGCAATATCGGTGACCCGCGCTCGCTCCCCCAGATCAAGCCCTACCTGAGCGACAAGATCACCATCGACGGCAAGCTGTTGACCGACATCCACGACATCCAGCGCTTGAACATCGCCGCCTACACGGCCCTGCGCGGCATCCCTGGTCAGGAAGCCGAGGATCTACTCCTGGCGACCCTGCAAAATGAGAGCCTGTCACGCTGGCTGCGCGACATCATCGCCGAACTGCTGCTCGACCGCCAGTTGGATGAGGAGGTTGGTCTGAGTGCGGCTGCGGCGGCGGCCCTCAATGCTTACATCGATGCCCATCTGGATAGCTGGGACGATGATTATGACCAGACAGAGAACCAGGAGCTAGTCAGCGCCAACGCCAATGCGCCCACGGTCGTCCAGCAGACCGATGCTGCCTACGCCCGCGATTGGAACAAAGCGCTGGGCAATGCCGATGTGGGGGTGCGCTCGGTTGGCAGCTTCTATGCGGCGACACCACCGGAATCGAATGAGTTTGGCGGCGGTCTCTATGCGCGGGCGTCGCAACGCATTGATGCCCATGTGTTAGAGGCGTTGCCAAGTATGAACATTGTCAGCGCCAACGCCGAGGCGCGCGTCAACAGCACCAACGGCCTTGACATCACCGCCAAGGTGAGCCTGGCGGGCGACGAGGTGCTCAACCAACGCTTCACCCTGGGCTGCACCCAAGAGATCGGCCCCTTTAACCTCTTTGATTTCACGGTCCTCCCCTTCTACCGCAAACAGGTGAACTTTCCCGCCTTCGGCGTGATCACCATCTCGGCCAACTTCACCGCCGGGGCCCAACTCTACCTGTCGCTGGATGCCGGCGCCAAAGACATTTGCGGCAACGGTGTCCGCACCCTGCGCCTGCGTCTGATTCCCGGCGTCTCGCTCTCGATGATCGCCCAAGGCAGTGCGGCGCTCCCCATCTACCGCGGCAACGTCGAAATCCGCGGCGACCTCTTCAAGACCAAGTTCCCGATTCAGGGGACGCTGCAATACCAACCGAACAGCGCCAACCGCCGCTGGTGTCTCGACGTGAATCTGGTGCTCGAACCCTTCAATTTCCACTTCAAGATCAATGTCGAGATCTTGAAATTCAACCCCCTCCCCAATTGGCAGGTGTATCAGGAATGGGTGGTTGCCCAGTTTAGCGCCCCGGCCATCACGACCGAGCCGCTGCTGGTCTACTGCCAGGGTGAACTGAGCAGCAAATACACCGCCGGTGATTTTGAGGGCGACGGCAAAGCCGACATCGCAATTTTCCGACCGGCCAACAACACCTGGTACTGGCTGGAGAGCAGCACGGGGACGATGCGCACGTTCGAGTGGGGCGAAGCCGGCGACCAGATCGCCCCCGGCGACTACGACGGCGATGGCAAGCTCGACGCCACGATCTTCCGCCCCAGCACCGGCGACTGGTGGCTCTCCCAAACCAGAGATGGTGTGAAGACGGTGCCATTGGGGCAGGCCGGTGACATCCCTGTGGCCCGCGACTACAACGGCGATGGCCGCACCGACATTGCCGTTTGGCGACCAAGCAACCGCACCGCCTACTGGCCCGAACCGAGCGTGATCGGCATCACCGCCTATCAATGGGGCGAAGCGGGCGACATTCCAGTCTTCGCCGATTACGATGGTGACAAGCGCGCCGACTCGGCAGTCTACCGCCCCAGCACCGGGCAATGGTGGCTCTCCCAAACCAGAGATGGGCTAAAGGTGGTGCAATGGGGGCAAGCCGGTGACATCCCCCTGGCCCGTGATTACGATGGCGATGGCAAGACGGATATCGCCATCTGGCGACCGGGCGACGGCACCTGGTGGATCATCAAGAGCAGCGACGGTGCGATCCAGACTACCCAGTGGGGGCTTAGCAACGACATCCCCGCCCCCGCCGATTACGATGGTGACGGCAAGGCCGATCTGACCATGGTGCGCAACTTCGGCCTCTTCCGCTGGTACATCCAGCGCAGTTCGGATGGTCAGGAACAGGAGATCACCTTTGGTGAGGCCGGGGATGTGCCGGCGCCGTAAGGAAAACCGGCGGCGTCTAATGCCGGGGCAGCAGCGCTATCTGCCTGTGGTTGAACCATAGGGGCAGGACTAATGCAAAAATGCTTTGTCAGATCTTGCGGTAGGGTACGCAAAATATAACTTGAGGCGCCGCTCTCCGCGAGTCCGTGACTCGCTCTGGCCAGTTGCGAGTCACGGACTCGCGGAGAGCAGTAACTTATATTTTCACTCAGACCCTTTGCTTTTTATACAATTCGCTTTTTATACAATGACAGGAAAATGCAACCATGAATCTCTTCAATCTGCCCTGGTGGGCCTTTGCCCTGCTTTCCGCCGTTTTTGCGGCGCCCACGACCATCTTCGCCAAACTGGGGGTCGAGCAGGTCAGTTCCAATCTGGCCACGGCGATCCGCACCGTGGTGATGCTGGGCATCGCCTTGAGCATTGTCGCATTCACCGGCGAGATTCGCGCCCTGCCGACCATTACGCGCCAAAGCTGGTGGATGTTGATCCTCTCCGCCGTGGCGACGGGGTTGTCCGGGTTGTGCTACTTCCGGGCCTTACAGTTGGGCAACGCCTCATCAGTCGCCCCGATTGACCGCGCAAGTGTGGCGCTGGTGCTGATTCTCTCGGTGGTCGTTCTGGGGGAGCCATTGACCTGGCAGTCGGTGCTGGGGACCGTCGCGATTCTGATTGGTCTGCTGATTTTCCTGCTGTAGTGACGTCAACTCCAGTTTCTACCAGAAACTGGGGTTGGTGTCTATCACGCGGTAGAAGGCGCACAAACGCTCGGTGCCTGCACCGAGCGTTTGTGTGCTCTTTGCTGGATTTGTCGATCAGTCGAGTAGTTTCGCTTCACGAGCGCGCACCAGCGCCTGGGTGCGACTGCCGACGCCCAACTTGCCGAAGATGTTGTTAAGATGACGTTTGACCGTGCCGACGGTGACAATCAACCGCTCGGCAATCTGGTTGTTGGAGAGACCGGCGGCGACCAGGCGCAGTACTTCCACTTCCCGTTCGGAAAGGGGTTCAACCATTGGTGAATGGGCGATTACGCTCGTAAAGGTTTGGGCAGCAGGTGATTGAGGCAGCGCAACCGGCGGCGTCACGTCAGCAGTTGCTGCTGGAAATGCGCTTAACAAACGGTCGATGTAGGCTTGTAACGGGGGCTGACCGGCAAACACGCGTTCCCTTTGACAGGTCAACAATAGGGCGCGCAGATCCGCACCACCATCAACAATGGTGCGGAGAAAACCCAGCGGTTCTGCCAGCGTCAGCATCTGCGTTACTGTTTGGTGGGCCTCATCACGTTTGCCCATACGGAGGTAGGTAATGCTCAACCAGCGCAACGCTTCGACAGCAATGGGGATTTCGCCGATGGTCTGGGCATGATGGCAAGCGCGCTGCAGAAGCGATTGCGCCGGTTCATATTCGTCCTTGATCAAATGTAAACGCGCCCAAAGCAGATCGACGTTCGCCATGTCCGTTTCGACTGGCCCATGTGCAGGCGCAGTCACCGTGGCAAGCCAGGTTGCGGCTGCCGGACTGAGGGCGTCCGGCAGTTCGTGCTGGATCTGGGCAATGCGAAAGTCGTTGACCATGGCCGGGGCCAACGGGTATTGCGCAATGAGGCGATTCGCTTGTTCAATGCTCTGAACGATCTGCGCCCGTTCCTGTTGGGCGGCATAGAGCAGGAGCCGACAGCGATGAATCGACAATTGGGTGCGGGGGTTACGCGCCATCTCCGCCAGGTGCAAACCAGTGGAAAAATGGTGATCGGCGGCGGCGAAATTATTCCATTCATAGTAGACTTCGCCCAGGTGCATATAGGTGCTGGCGACAATCAAGGTCTGCTCGACTCCCTGTTTTTGGGCGTACTCCAGCGCCTGTTGCAGGGTGCTATAGGCATTTTGCCACTGCCCCAACCGCAAGTACAACTGTGCCAGGGCCGCCAGTGAATAGACGGTGATCAACATGGTTCCAGCTTGTTTGCCCAGTTGCACGGCGGCTTCAAAGGCTTGCCGCGCTTGCATGTAGGAAGCCGCCGGCGCTACTGCTGCATTGGTTGGCCCTAACTGGCTATTGTGTCCACGCCAGGAATAGGCAATAGCCAGGAGAAAGAAGACATAGCTGCGAGTAAACTGCTCATCGTCCGGCAAGTGGGTCAGCGCCGCCTCGCCTAGTTGGATAGCGCGCCAGACCTCCCCCCGATTGAGAGCAACATCAGTTTTCACCGCGCCAATGCGCCCCACCAACAATGGATCGCTGCGTTCCGCTGCCTGCAACGCCCTTTCAGCGGCGGCTAACCAGTGATCAGCTTCATCAAGCTGATGGTGGAACATATGGACATGGCCCTTTTCCAGGCAAAGCTGGGGGCGAGTGATCAGCACGGCTGACGGGATCTGATCGAGCAACTTGGCAAGAGTGACAATCGCCCCTTGATTGCGCCAGGTCATGGCGCTGCTTTCAATCAACTCACCGGCGTAGACAAACTCACCGGCGGCCAGTGCGTGGTGGATCGCCTCCATGGTTAGGCTCTGCTCGGCAAACCACTGGGCGGCGCGCCGATGTAAATCGTTCACCTGCGCTTTGTTTTGTTGAAGCAAACTCCTACGCAAGACTTCGCCAAAGAGATGATGGTAGCGAAACCAGCGGCGCTGGTCGTCCAATGGAATGAGAAAAAGATTGGCGCGCAACAACGCTTCCAACATTGTCTGCCCATCCTCACGCTCGGTCAGCACGTTGCAGAGCGGCGCACAGAAGCGGTCGGCGATGGCAGTGTGTAACAGAAAGTTGTGGGTGGCAGGCGGCAACTGTTGCAACACCTCCTCGGCCAGATAGTCGATGACAAAGAGATTGCTGCCGGTGAAGTGACGGACAAAGTCGCGGCTCTTGTCCTGTTGTTGCAAGGAAAGCGCAGCCAACTGCAACCCCGCTGCCCAGCCCTCGGTACGGCTTTCCAGCGCTTTGACCTCTTCATCGCTCAGCACAAAGTCGAGCGTTGTGGTCAAGAACTGCGCTGTTTCTGCCTCGCTAAAGCGCAGATCCCGCTGGCGAATTTCGGTTAGCACCCGTTGGACTCGCCACCGGGAGAGCGGGAGCGGCGGGTCGGTGCGCGTGGTCATCAGCAGGGTCATGATCGCCGGCATCCGTTCCACTAGAAAGGTGACGATCTCATGAATGGCCGGGCTGGTGATGGCGTGGTAATCGTCCAAGACCAGGGTGATGGGTTGGGGCATGGCGCTGAGATCGTTGATCACCATTGTCAATAAGAGATCGACTGCCGGGGGCTGTGGCGTTTGCATCATGTTGCGCGCCGTAAGGCCGATGGACGCGTCAACGGTTTGCAGCGCCGCAATTAGATAGGCCAGAAAGCGGATCGGGTCGTTGTCATGTTCGTCCAGGGAAAGCCAGCCCCATTTTTGCGGGGGTGGTTGGATGGCGAGCCATTCGGTCACCAGGGTCGTCTTGCCAAAGCCGGCAGGGGCAGAAAGCAAGATCAATTTACCAGTAAAGCCGGTTTGCACTTTTGCCAACAACCGTGGACGCGCCACGAGATGGGTGTGGTGCTGAGGTGCATAGAGTTTCGTTGCCAAAAGCATAGAGCCGCAATCTCTTTGTGTGACGCAAATAGCCGAGCTGAGTGGTGTGAGCGACAGAGTATAACTGCGAAGAATTATAGCAGAACAAAGAGCAAACGGCATATAGCACCACTGCTTATTATGGCTCAACGGCGCCATAAAGTAACACTTTTTCAGGTGTAAATAGGTTACTTTATGTGCTGCCGTGCAGTATAGATAGTGGAAAGGATCATTGGTGTTTGTGTAAATTGAGTCAGATCGTTGTATAATTACAGATAGATATGACACATTGATGCGCATAAAATCATGAGATCAACACCAGTACAACTAATGGAGGAGGATTATACGACATGACCATAGCACAACGCTTGTTTGCCAAGCAGCCATCCGTTATTAGCTTGAGCAGCTTGTTATGTCTGCTGTTTATGGTCGCGGCCTGTCAGCCTATGGCTGCGCCCGCCCACCATGCAACCATCATGGCGGCAGCAGAAGGGGCAGCGAGTGGACAAGAGAGCCATCAAGCGGTGACAGCAGGGAATGAAGCGCGCCCTGAATTGGCGGAGCGCGGGCCGATTGAACTCAACCCGGCGCAAGGCCAGGAGATCGGCGCCATGTACGAAGCCTTTCTGAGTCCACACCAAGAGGGGGGCGAGGAAGCGGACACCCCAGCCGCGATCCCGGCGCAGTTCCGTTCGACCGCGCCCTCAGTGGATCGCAACGACCGCCCATCGCGCGGGCATGGCGTGCTGACCTTTACCAAGGATTTGAGCAAAGCCTACGTCTATGTTGCCGTGGAGGGGGTGGAGCTGGAAGAGATTGTGATGTTCCATATCCACTGTGGACGGCCAGGCCAACTTGGCCCCATCCTTGTCGATTTTGGTCTGGCTGGCGACCTGAAGGAATTCATGGCGGATGGGTTCCTGGCCTTGGAAATCACCAACGAAGACATTGTCGCCGTCACTGATCACAGCCAGGGGCTGATTGGCGCGTTTACCAGCGGCTGTCCGATTGTGCCTGCCATCCCCATGGACAAGGTGAAAACCATTGCCGGCATGGAGTTGATTGCCCGCCAGGGGGAACTCTATTTCAATTTGCACACGGCCGGCCAAACCTTTTTTGGTGATATTCGTGGGCAGCTTTACCTGGTGGAGCGTTAACGCCCATATCTAGTACACCACACGATTGTCCAATAACAAACCGGAGTTCTGACAACGCACGGTTTGTTATCATTCCACTACGACTTATATACCGCAATAGCCCACAGATGATAATCCGTTACCAGTGTACTGGCTTGTCTATTTTATCATCTATGGCATTGCTCAGTATAGCACAACCAACACTTCAAGCGTGCGTGGCCCATGCACACCTTCAACGCGATTCAGTTCAATATCCGAGGTGGCCGAAGGGCCGGAGATAAAGGTAATCGGTCGCCGCGCTTGCACCGCCGTTTCCAGTTGCCGGATCGCTTCCGGCACCAGCCCGACAATCTGGTCGGCGCGCACAATGCAGAGATGATAGTCGGGCACCAGCGAGATGGCGCGGCGGCCCTGGTAGGCGCTGTGGTCAAGGACTATCGTCCCCGTCTGGGCAATGCCGAGAGCGCAGCCGGTGAGGACGCCTTGGGTGCTGTCCAACATTTCATGGGACAAATCGTCACTGTCGCGCAGACAGGTAACGGTTGCCGGCGCCCAATCCGTCGGCAGATCCGCCGGGATGACCAGCCGTTCGATCCCACGTCGCTGGAGCGCTTCGGCAATCGCCGCAGGCAGTTGCTCCGCTGTCACGCGTTGCACCTGGGCTTTGTACTCTGTGACCCGTTCAATAAAGCGGGTAATGATCTCGTCGCGCGGGGCTTCGTCACGCTGGCGGTAGGTGAGCGCGACGGCTGTGTTGACCGCCGGGGCCGGTGCATTTGTCGCCGCTGGTGCGCTGTTGTGGAGAGCCGTTTGAATGCGTTGTAAGACTCGTTCGCGTGCGGTGCTCATGCTTTTTCTCGTTCCTCCCACCATTCACGGAAGGTTTGTTGGGGCAGCGCCGGCATATCGCGCATGGCGGTCCAGCCGCTCAACAGGCCGGGGAGCCAGGTGATATAGCCGCTCTGTTCTAAGGGCCACTGGCCGACTTTGCCTACCTTTTGCGCTCCTTCATAGGCGGCGCGACTGGCAAAGACTTTGGCCAAGGTTTTGAAGGCGACATTTTCCGGGTCGAGCGCTGCGCGCAGCCCGCCTTCGTCTTGCTTCTGGCGCACCGCTTCGCCGCGCAGGTGAATCAATACTTCGGGAATATTGATCTTCACTGGACAGACATCATAACAAGCGCCACACAACGACGAGGCGTAGGGCAGCGAGTTGGCATGTTCCACCCCCACCAGTTGCGGCGTCAAAATCGCGCCAATCGGCCCCGGATAGACCGAGCCATAGGCATGACCGCCGGTGCGCTCATAGACCGGGCAGATATTCAAGCAGGCCGAGCAGCGAATACAGTTGAGTGTCTGCCGCCCAATCTCATCGGCCAAAACATTCGTGCGCCCGTTGTCGAGCAGCACCAGATGAAACTCTTGCGGCCCGTCGCCGGGGGTGACGCCCGTCCAGAGCGAGGTGTAGGGGTTCATGCGTTCGCCGGTAGAGGAGCGGGGCAGCAGTTGCAAAAAGACCTCAAAATCCTGGAAGGTGGGGATGATCTTCTCAATGCCCATCACCGAGATCAGCACCTTAGGCAGGGTCAGACACATGCGTCCGTTGCCTTCGCTTTCGACAATGCAGACGGTGCCGGTTTCGGCCACAGCAAAGTTCGCCCCGCTGATCGCTACCGGTGTGGATAAGAATTTGCGCCGCAGATGCGTACGAGCAACCGCCGCCAGTTCTTTTGGTTGATCCGAAAGCTCACGCACCCCCAGCGTCCGCATGAAGATTTCACGAATCTCGGAACGATTTTTATGAATCGCCGGGACGAGGATGTGGGACGAATGTTCGCCCGCCAGTTGAATGATCAACTCGGCCAGATCAGTCTCAACGGCCTGGATGCCGGCGCCGGCCAACGCCTTGTTGAGCTTGATCTCATCGGTCGTCAACGACTTGATTTTGATCACTTCCTTGGCCCCGTGCGCCTGGACAAGGCCCGTGATGATCCCGTTGGCTTCCGCCGCGTCCGCCGCCCAGTGGACATGACCGCCCGCTTTTTGCACCGCCGCTTCCAGTTGAAGCAGGTATTGGTCTAGGTGGGCGAGGGTGTGGGCTTTGGTGGCGCGCCCGGCTTCACGCAATTCTTCCCAATCGGGCAACTCGCCGACGACATTGGCCCGTTTGCCGCGGATGGTCTGGGTGGCCTTGCCCATGTTGCGGCGCAATTGGGTGTTCGCCAGGGCCGCGGGGGCATTGCGTTCAAATTTTGGTTCCAGTTCGATGAGAACAGAAGTTGGTTTGGGTTTCTGGTTGCTCATGCGCCCTCCTCGGTGGTAGCGAGAATTTCGGCAATGTGCATGGTGCGCACCCCGGCCCGTTCTCGGTGCAGCGCCCCGCCAATGTGCATCAAACAAGAGTTATCAGCGGCGACACAGACTTCGGCGCGGGTTTCGCGGACCGCGCGTAATTTGTCGCCCAGCATTGCCATGGAGGTATCGGCATTTTTCACGGCAAAGGTGCCACCAAAGCCACAACACTGGTCGGCGTCGGGCAGCGTTACCAGATCGATGCCGCGTACGGCGCGCAATAAGCGCAACGGCGCATCACCAACCCGCAACAGTCGTAGCGAATGACAGGTTGGGTGATAGGTCACGCGGTGCGGAAAGTAAGCGCCCACATCTTCGACGCCCAGTTTCTTGACCAGAAACTCGGTCAGTTCAAAGACGCGTGGGCGCAGCGCCTCCACGTCACGCGCCAGGGTGGGATTGGCGGCCAGGTCGGCGGCCATCGGGTAGAGGTCGCGCACCATGCCGACACACGAGGCCGACGGGGCGACGATCACGTCAGCATCGTGAAAGACCTTGACAAAGCGTTCCACCAATGGAATGGCTTCACGCTGGTAGCCGGTGTTAAAGTGCATCTGTCCGCAGCAGGTCTGCTCACGGCGAAATTCGACGGTGTGGCCGAGCCGCTCCAACAGTTGCACCGTGGCGCGCCCGGCGTCGGGGAAAAGGGTGTCATTGAAACAGGTGATAAAGAGTGAAATGCGCATTGGACTCCTACGCTTTTCCTGCCCGCTCTAGGCGAGTCCGTGACTCGCCTAGAGCGGAAGTTATTTTAGGATGCTCACCTAGCTTGTAAAAAACTGATTGCAGCCTTATTAATATGCTTTTCAATCTGTTCATCGATTGTTGCTTGCATAAATTTTTCTTTTGATGAGCGAATGGTTTATTAAAAATACATGATAACCGATTATGCGAAATTGAAGGGAGTGGCGTTATCGTAGCCGTGGTAGTAAACTTCTAAGGAGAAGTCGCAAATT
>JAPKMW010000152.1 GCA_026645575.1 Caldilineaceae bacterium | reverse complement strand
GCAGATCCTCTTCTTTCAACCCGATTAGTTCGATCACGGCTTGTCAAATTTGACCTCTGGCTCATTTGACCTTATTGGGAGATTAGGAGATTTTGCCTGCCCAATCTCCCAATCTCTCAATCTCTCAATCTCTCAATCTTTAATCACCATTCACAATTACTGATTATGCAACCTCGTTACCAAACCTTAACCGAAACCCTGGCCGCGGCGGCTACCCACTGTGGCGATACGCGTGGCTATATCTTTCTGAGCCGGAATGCGCCCATTAATCTCTCCTATGCCCAGCTTTGGCTGGCGGCGCGCCAAATGGCGGCAACCTTTCAACAGCGCGGCTTGGCCAAGGGCGACCGCGTTTTGTTGACCCTGGGGACATCGCCCGAATTTGCCCAGGTCTATTGGGGCTTGCAACTTTGTGGCGCGGCGCCTTGCGTTTTGCCTGCCCCCGGCGGCGGACGTGAGCAGACCAGCGCGGTGCTACGAATTTTGGCCGTTGCCAACCAGATCGACGCAACCGTGATCATCGGCACGGCGGATGATTTGGCCGCCTTTGCCAACACAGAACACGCCTGCCACCTGTGGGACGTTGCACTGATTAAACTGGGGGACGCGACCGCCTGGCAAAGACCCACCCAACTTGCCACCGATCTGGCGGTGATCCAGGCGACCTCTGGTTCGACGGGGACGCCGAAGTGTGTGGCTCTTACCCAGTTCAATGTTTTGGCAAATCTCGAACAGGATGGTCAGCGCTTGCGCATTGATAATACCGATGTTCAGGTGTGCTGGTTGCCCCTCTTTCACGATATGGGACTCATTGGCTGTTTCTTTCTTGCTGTGTTCTGGAAAATGCCAGGGGTCTTTCTCACGCCATTTCAATTTTTACGTGAACCACTGAGTTGGTTACAAGCCATTACAGACTACAAAGGGACGATTTCACCAGCCCCGAATTTTGCCTTTGCTTTGGTCTCGCAACGCATTACCGAAGATGACTTGGCACGCTTGAATCTTGCCAGTTGGAAAGCTGCGGTTTGTGGCGGCGAACCGATTGAGGTGCCAACGTTACAACGCTTTGTCCAGCGTTTCCAACAAGTCGGCTTTCGTTCCAATGCGTTGGTTCCTGCTTATGGCATGGCAGAAGCCGCCTTGTGCATCACCATGTACAGCCCCGGCGAAGCGTTGAACTACGAAACCGTCTTGCAAAGCGATCTGGCCGAACGGGGCATTGCGCTGTTAGCCGACCCCGCCAGTGATGAGCCGGTCACGACGCTGTGCGACTGCGGGGCGGTGGTCGAAGGGACGCAACTGGTCATCCGCAACGCTGCGGGGGATAGGTTGGGCGATGGGCAGGTGGGGCAAATCTGGGTGGCGGGACCGTCGCTCTTGCAGGAATATATCAACCTGCCCAGCGAGAACGCCACCCTCCTGCAAGATGGCTGGCTCAACACCGGCGATCTGGGCTATCTGCGCAACGGCCGGCTCTTTGTGGTGGGGCGCAGCAAGGAGATCATCATCATTCGCGGTCACAACTATGCGCCGGTCGATTTTGAACGGGCGGCTGAGGAAGTGGCGCATGTCACTTCTGGGCGCGTGGTGGCGGTGGGCATCCCCGATCCCAAAGCTGGCACCGAACAACTGGTCATCCTCTGCGAGCAACCGCGCGAGAAGACGCTGCCCCTGTCGCTAGAAGAGTGGCAACGCACCATCCAAATCCACGTTGGCAAACGCACCAGCATTTTGCCAGCCCAAGTTGTGATCGTGCCACGCAACAGCATCCCGCGCACCACCAGCGGCAAATTGCAGCGCAGCCTGGCCCGGCAGATGATGATGCAGGGGGCAGTGGGGCAGTAATATGCAAAACAACCTCAACGGCGATCTCGGCTATCGCACCGATCTAAAACCCTATGTGGCGCGGCTGCTCAGTGCCGTGGGGCTGGATGTGATCTATCACCGAGCCGCGGGTGACACGCTCTATTATACCGATGCTACGGGCAACGAGCGCGCTGTATTGGACATGGTGGGCGGCTTTGGCGCGGGCTTGCTGGGCCATAATCACCCGGCGTTGGTGGCTTGTGCGCAACAGGTGTTGACCGAACAACGCCCCTTTCTCTCCCAAGCCAGCATTCGCACCGCCGCCGGGGCATTGGCGCACCGCCTGGCGGCCATTGCCCAGCAGGAAACCGGGCGCGCCTTTGTGGTGACCCTGGCGAACAGCGGCGCCGAGGTGGTGGAAGCCGGCCTCAAACATGCCGAGATGAGGCGCCAGGAACGCTTGCAAGAATTTCGCAAAGCCATGCAACGCGGCTTGCGTTCGGCGCGACTGGCCCAAAGCGAAGGCCGATTGCAGATTCCTCCCCACTTTTTTGCCCAAGCCGCCGCCCAGTTGGGCGTTGCCGAGATCAATAATTTGGGCGAATTGGGGCAGGCGCTCGTCCACTACAATGAGCGGCAACTGACCGCTGCTCCCATTGTTCTGGCCGTGGTGGGCAGTTTTCATGGCAAAACCACCGGCGCCGTCAAATTGACCCACAGCGCCGAATTTCGCGTCCCCTGGCACAGCTTTGGCTTGCACGGCGAATTTGTCGCCCGCAATGACGAAGCGCACCTGCGCCAGATCAGTCAATTGGCGCAAGTGACCTGTTATCAACTCGCGCTAGATGACGCCGGCTGGCTGCAATGGCACGAGTGTAAACTCTCACGCTTGGTCGCCTGTCTTGCCGAACCGATCCAGGGCGAAGGGGGCATCCACGAACTTACGCCAGTGTTCCTGCAAAGCCTGCGCACTCTGGCTGATGAGACGCAAGCCGCCTTGATCTTTGATGAGATCCAGTCGGGCATGGGGCGCACCGGCAGCTTCTTTGCCGCTACGCCGAGCGGGGTGGTAGGCGACTATTACCTGCTCTCCAAAACCCTGGGCGGCGCGCTGGCCAAAGAGGCGGCCTTGCTGATCCGACGTGACCATTACATCGAACGCTTTGGCTATCTGCACTCCTCCACCTTTGCCGAAGATGACTTTTCGGCAGCCATCGCCCTCACCACGCTCGACCTGCTGCAAGCCGACGATTGGGCATTGATGCAGGCGTGTCGGCGCAAGGGGGACGATCTGTTGCAACGGTTGCACCACCTGCAAGCGGCCTATCCCCAGGTCATTCGCCAGGTGCGCGGGCGGGGGTTGATGATTGGCATTGAACTGACCCCGCAACTCGAATCACCCGCCAATCTGCTGCGCGTGGCCTCTGAACAAAATCTGTTGGGCTTTCTCATCAGCGGCTATCTGTTGCACGAAGCCGCCATCCGCATCGCCCCCACCCTCTCGGCCAACAACACCATCCGGCTGGAGCCTTCAGCCTTGATCAGCGCAGGCGCAATCGACCATTTCTGCACCGCCTTTGCCACCGCCGTCGCCGCCATCGACCGTGCTGACGCCTATGCGCTGACCCGCCACATCGCCGGCGAAGGGACAAACACGCCCGCAGCGATGCCAGCCACCCCGGCTGCGCCGCAGCGCCCTGCCGCCAAAAGGGCGCTGCGGCGGGTTGCCTGTGTCGCCCACTTTATCCAGCCGGAAGATATTCGCCACTGGGACCCGTCGCTGGCCGCGCTCACCCCGGCGGGCTGTGATCGCCTCTTGCAGCGCAGCAGCCGGGTCTTTGATCCCTTTATCGCCGATGAATGCACTATCGAAGGGGCGTGGGGTGAACGGGTGCAACTGGCCGTGGTCGGCTTGCCCATGTCGGCCGCCCAGTTGATGGCGCGGGTACGCCAGGGGGAAGCGCCCGCCGTGCTGGCTGAGATTGAAATGGCGGTGGAACTGGCAAAAGGTTGGGGCGCCACCATGATCGGCTTTGCCGGCTACACCTCGATTGTCACCAACAACTGTCTGGCCCTGGTGGAAGATGAAGTGGGGCTGACCAGCGGTAACTCGCTCACTGCCGCAGCCGCGCTGGGCGCCACCCAGCAAGTGGCGGCGCAACTTGGGTTGGCCTGGGCGCAGGTGCATTTGGGCATTCTCGGCGGCGTCGGCAACATTGGGCGGGTGATCAGCGAGATCGAGGCGGCGCAGGTGCAAGCGCTCACCTTGTTCGGGCGCAATGGCTCAGAAAGTCGCTTGCAACGGCTGGCAACCACCTTGCAACAAAGCGGCGCCACGGCCCACCTCCAGGTCAGCACCGATCTGGCGCACCTGCAAGCGTGCAACGTCATCATCAGCGCCAGCAACGCCCCCGAACCCTTGATCACCCCGGCCCATCTCAACGCCCACCCCACCGTGATCTGTGATGTAGCCGTGCCGGGCGATGTCACTGCCGGCCTGGCGCAACAGATGCCCCAGGTGCGCGTCCTCAAAGGCGGCATTCTCCAACTCCCCGGCAACCAGGAGGTCACGATCCGTGGCATGGCGCTGGCCCAGGGCGATGCCTACGCCTGCATCGCCGAAGTGATCCTGTTGGGGCTGGCGGGGATTCGTCAACACTTCTCCTACGGCGCTCTCCAGGCCGAACGGGTGCAACAGATCGGCGCGCTGGCAAGGCAGTATGGCTTTACGGTGCGGGTACGGGAGGGTGAATGACGCCTTTGTCTACATCCCCCATACCTGAATGACAACCCCTTGATAGCGGACGGCCAGGGTAAAAATCTTCTTGGACCACGGTCGCGCCGAACGGTCAAACACGATTAAATGACCCTTTTGCGCGTTGGACTGATCTATATACTGCCAGGTCTGTTCTTGCGCTTGTTTGATGGTCGCTTTGCGCGAGCCGCGTTGCAACTTGGTTTCGATCACCACCCGCTGAAACTCGCCGGATGGCAAGCGCCAGAGGATCAACAAGTCGGTGCGGCCACGGCCCAAGCCATATTCACGCTGAATATAGCCGCCACCGTTGACAATGCGCTGCAAAAAGGCTTGCAAGAGCAACTGGGGTGCCGCTTCTTGGTATTGAAAGCGTTCGATCCAATGTTCCGAATGTTCACGAAAGAACTGTTGAAAGTGTTCACGAAAGAACTGTTGAAAGGCGGCCAACAATTTGTTCATATCGAGCGAACCATCAGCCGTGACATACCAGGTGGCATCGTGGGTGATGGTGTATTGAGTGCTGTAGGTTAATTCACGCGGGATCACCTCTTGGTAGATCGGGTTGGCGAGCTGCAATTGTTTGCTGTTGGCTTTGAGCAGCCCTAGATCACGCACATAATCGACATGATCGGTCGGGATTAAACTCGGGTCCCCCTCACCACTCAGGATTGGTTCAATCACGAGCCGCACCCGATCTTCCTGTAACTTATCCGCTAGTTGGTCGAGGTGCGTTTCGCGGCGGGCAATGAGCCGTTCTTTGGCTTCAATCACGCGCTGTATGGTAATAGGGAGAGTGCGGTCACGGCTGCCTTCCATCTTGAAACATGTTTCATACCCTAAGGCGTTGACCAGCCAGGGTTGCCCTTGCGTCAGCCGCTAAAGTTCAGCCAGTGCTTCTTGGGTGAAGGACTGGCCGGTCTCCGCCGTATGTTGGCAATAGACCCGTTCCATCTCACTTTGGTCAAAATCACCCAAGCGCAATGATGCTGCCCGAATGTTAAAGGCGCTGCCACCGGTGATGATTGTCTTTTCCCGGCTGGAATGGATGCGATAATCCTGCACGTTGCGCACACCACAGAGAATAATACTCTGCGGAAAACCGGCTGGTCGCGTATCATAGCCGGCCTGCAATTGGCGCAAAACGGAGATCAAGGTATCGCCAATCAACGAATCGATTTCATCGATCAGCAAAACAATGGGTTTTTCACTTTGCCGACACCAAAGCGTCAACAGTTCATTTCACGGGCGCGTGAACTCAGTTGCCCCAAAATGACGCGCATGGCCGCATCAATATCTTCGCGCATGGCTTGGGCCGCTTCCACGTTGATATACAAACAACGATAGCGGTCACCAGCGTTGAGGTGCGCCATCAAGGCAAGCAATGTACTCGTCTTCCCGACCTGACGCGGCGCGTGTAAGATAAAATATTTCTTTTGGGCGATCAGCTCCATGATCTCGGCTAAGTTGACACGCTCTAGCGGGGGTAAACAATAATGATCTGCTGGAAAAACCGGCCCGGCCGTATTGAAAAAACACATGATTAACTCCTTGCTCTGGTTGAACGGAGCTAATTTTATCATAGTTTTTTGCTAAGGCATAGCTTAGGCTATGGACAATGTTTCTGCCGTTAGTTTGCCCAGTGTTAAATAGGTTTTTCGTATATCTTCTGCCAGATCAAGTAAGGCAGGGTTTTGTTTATTTGAAGCAAGTGCGGATTGCTGTCCCCACTCTTGCAGTAAACGATCGGCTTTTTGTCTTGTTGCATAATCACTAGCAGGGTGTTGATGCACATAAGCCAACAAGAAAGCGCTTTGTTCAATGATTGTACGACTTCGCAACAATTGGGCGATGCCAACGAAGACCTCTAAAACAAGACGATCAATCGATTCATTCAAGGCGATTTGCAGCGATTCAACATAATGTATTTGCGCATCATCAAGATTTTTCAATGATAGATGCGTATGCCCTAGTTGGCAAAGCACCAAAGTCGTTGCATAACGAAAGTCGATTTTGCGCGCAATCGTGAGCGCTTCTTCCAGGTGGATCAAAGCAGCGCTATATTCACCCATATCGTGGCGTAGTCTAGCCAAATGATGCAATGTTGTGGCAATGCGCTGTTCAAAACCTACCTTGCGGGCGATAGCTACACTTTCAGACAGGAGAGCATCCGCCTTAGAAACATCGCCCCGAACATGGGCAAGTACCCCAGGGGTGTAGATGAAGCCGATGGTTACTTTCCATTCGTGATTCGATTTCTTAAAGCGGACTGTTGCTTCTTGAAAAAGCCTTTCAGCCTCATGCCAATCACCCTTGCCAATCAATGTCTCTGCCCTGTTTCGCAAAATAAAAGGAATAAATTGATGTTCGGGATTCACGGTTTGATAGTACTGAAAAGCTTCTTGTAGACCTGAGTCTGCCAGTTGATAGTCTCCTTGCATCATCTTTGTGCTTGCCCAAAGCCAATGCGCATACATACTTTGATGGCGATAATTGGGGGCAAGATAAGTCATTGCCTCTGCCAATGTCTTTTCTGTATTTGCCACCTTGCCCCATCCCATCAATAGCAACCCGCGATAGATCAGGGCATTCCCTAGCGCTAAAGTGTGATCTGTTTTACGAAAGATTTCGATTCCTTCATGAATCTTCGCTTCGCCATCGGCATTTTGACCACTGGTTCCCAGAAAAACACCATAACATACCAACGCATGACCGAGTTCAGGGGAATGATCAGCGCCAGCCAGGCGTAGTAGCGCAACACATTCGGCGCTCTTCTGCAACCCTTCCTGTAAATTATCTTGATTGTAAATCCAAATGCGCCGTAGCTGAAGCGAGGCCAAAATACGATAGCGATTACCTTCTGGTAATGTATCATCATAACGTATTGCAGCGATGGCTTCATCAAACAGTTTACCACCCTCAGCAAAGCCAAGCTCATAAAAATATTGGACAATGCCATTCATCATCTGTTCGATTATGTTCACATTGCGCAACTGTACAGCTCGTTGCCATGCCACCCGAATGTTATGGATCTCTGCCGCCACCTTCTGTGCTGTATCTGGATGTGCTTGTTCGCTCATACTCACAGCGTACCATGAGCTAGGAAGGTCCGCTAGAAATTTTCCAAAGTACAGACAATGACGTGTACAGGTTTTCTCGTATTGATCTGTGGTCAACTTTAATTTTTCGAGGACGAATTGTCGTAGTAACTCGTGGATCAATAAACGACCTGTGTTGTTTCGACTGAGCATTGATTTGTCAATCAGCGTCCGTAAGATCGCGGGTGAATGTTCAGTGACGGAGAGTGCCGCGTCCCGTGTAAACCCATTGCGGAAGATAGACAACCGGATCAACATTTCCTGTTCACCTGGTGTCAACAATTGCCAGGAATATTCAAAGACCAAGCGTATGCTGCGATGGCGCTGCTCAACATTTTTGATCTGTGTCGCTAACAAATCAAAGCTGCGTTGTAATTCTGCCGCAATTTCAGCACAGGACATACTTCTGAGCCATGCCGCGGCAAGTTCAATAGCCAATGGCATCCCTTCAACCAATTGACAGATATGGATTATTTCCGACCATTGTCGGTGTGTGGCAAAGTCTGGTTGAAATTGAGTAGCACGTTGCGAAAAGAGATCAACCGCAGAACCGCTTGCTTCGCCTTCTGCGCTGATCTTTTCAGGATAAGGGAGTCCATTCAACGGAAAGAGCCATTCTTCCCGCAGCATCAATCGTTCTCTTGATGTGACAAGTAAAGTTAGCGCTGGCGCATTTTCGAGTAATTTGGTTAAATAGGATGCACCATCCGGCAGATGCTCGAAATTATCCAGAATCAGCATGATCTTCTTGCTTGACAAAAAGTCCATCAAGCGGCGGTCCAGATCTTCTTTACCCCGTGGAGTGAGTAGATGGAGGGATTCAGCGATGGTACCCGGAATGTAGTCTGCCTGATTGAGGTCGGTCAGTGATACGAAAAAGATACCATCGGCATATTTTTGCAACAACCGTTCCGCAGTTGCAAGAGCTAATCGTGTTTTCCCAATGCCGCCAGCTCCAATAATGTTGACTAAACGACAATGTGGGTTTGTCAGCAAAGCACAAATTGCCTGGATTTCCTGTTCTCGTCCAACAAACGAAGTTAACTGTGGAGGCAGGTTGCTCGCTTTTTCAACGCGGTTAGTAAAAACTTTTTTCGCATCGTCGAAGGTTAGGCTCCCAGCTAGAATATTTTTATATAAAGCGTAGGTTTTTTCATCAGGCTCAACATCCAATTCCTGCTTTAGTATCCCTTTGCACACCTCAAAATGGGCCAGCGCCGCGCACCGTTGCCCGTTCTTCACCAGTAGTTCCATCAGCCAACGGTGCGATTCCTCCTGCCAGGGTTCGAGATCGAGCAGGCGGCGCACAGTTCCGATGGCTTCGGTGAGTGTGTTGCGAGTTTCCTGTTGTGTGGCGAGTTTGCGCAACAGATCGACCATCCCGCTCTTCAGACGGCTCTGTTCGCGTAGCGTCCAGGCTTCAAATTCGTAGCTCAGGGAAGGGTTGAAGCCAGCCAGAAAGTCAGCGGTATAGAGTTGCGCCGCTTCGGTCAACGCCCCACTGTTCAAGGCGCGTTCAAAGGCTACCACATCAACCCAATAGCGCTGTGCATCGAGGGCAATGAGGTCTTTGCCCTCCTCCACCAGCAGGTCGCCAAGCAACTGGCGCAGGTTGCTCAACGCCTTGCGCAGATTGGGTTTCATCGACGCCGGCGTATCTTCCCAGAGCAGATGGGCCAGATGGTCACGACTATGGGGCCGCGCTGTAACAGCGAGGTAGATGAGCAGAGCGCGCACTTTTGCCGAGACAAAGCCATTCAGCGGCTGTCCCTGATAACTGATTTGGGGTGAACCAAAGAGCTTGAGTTGTAAGGCTAGGGTCATAGTCGGGGTTAAGCCGATTTTTAACTTATTTTTGCGATTGTTTGCGAAAGTGCTATATATATATCACAACTAATGGCAAAACGCAACTGGCAAAAAAATGGAGGGGGTATTGCCAATCTGGGACAGCGCCGATGCGGTTGATCAAGTGATGGCGATTTGTTTACCCTTTGCGCAAATCTTTGAATAGGTTGCCAACTCTCTACCCGGTCGCCACAAAGATGGGCGTCACCAAGACTCCCGTCGCCTGAGCCTGGTAGGGTACTTCAAACTTTTGACGGTTCTGGTCATCGACAGTTTCGATAAAGAGCAGGAGGGTGATGGTCGTCAACCCCAACTGTCGACCGTATTCAGCCGCTTGGCGCAGGGAGCGTTGATACTCGGTCTGCTCAGAAAAGCTCTTCACTTCCAGCCCATAGCGTTGACCGGTATATTGCACCAATAGATCTAGCTTGCCGTTGCCGGTGGGAAATTCCGGCGTCACCCGCCCACCATAGCTTTCCAAAAAGCGACTTAGGTACATATAGAGGTTGAAGTGGAGGCCCCCCAGATGACGGAAGAGATCATGCGCGAAATAGTTGAAAAGCCGCTTTTGGACAAAGGGGGAGGCAAAGCGCACGTAATAGTTGTTATCCGCCGTAACTTCATAATCAATCACGCCGTTGGTGTAGAGATAGCTCAACTGCGGGTCGTCAAAGGTAAAGGGAACTTTGCGATCAACCTTGAAAAATTCCAACACCACTTCCTGATAGAGCGCTTGCTTTGCCTTGCTGATGATGTTGAGGATATTGTTGTTAGGCAGCACCTTGGTCGCGGCGGCGTATGCCTTATCAAAAGTTTCCATGGTAATGGGTAGAGGATTTCTCAGCGCTGGGGCGATCCGGCTTGTTTGAGCGCTGTGTGTAGATGCTGCGAAACTGTGCGGCAAACGCGTTGATGATTGCTTCATCGAAGGCGTCAAATTCATCCAGAATCAAGATCAGCGGTTTACTGAACCATTGCTCGGTAAAGAGGTCCGCTAACTCGACAAAGGTTGTGAGCGTAGGAAAATCACGTCGAAACCAGCGTCTCGGGCCGTCAGTCAAGATCTTGAGGACAACTTGTTCATCCTGCACATTGCGCGCAAATTGCATAGTGAGAATGGCGACCTCAAAGTCACCCCCGGCGCGCACCCGTTCCACCACCTGTTGCATCAACCAAGTTTTTCCCGTCTGTCGCGGCGCCCAAACGGTGATGTAGTGACCATCTTCTGCGCCAGTTTCGCCGACCAATTGTTGACAGGCAAGGTCGATTAGCTCAGTACGTGGCGCATAGATATGTTGATTGACTTTGATTGGCCCGTAGGATGAAAAGGTGCGCATAATAATCATTCCCCAGATAAACATCGTATCGCTTATCTGGATTATACCACAGATTGCTTTGGCATAAGGATAGCTTGCGTTGTTCTCTCCAAAAGAGACGAAGGAAACCTCAGTGGACGGTGTTTGCTACTTCCTCTAATAGTCGCCTGGCCGCGATCAGATCAGGCGTGTCGAAGCCTTCGGTGAACCAGTTGTAGATGGGCGCGAGGAGTTGATAGGCGGCGGCAGTTTTGCCTTGGGTGTGCCATAGCTGTGCGAGTCTAGCGGCGGCGCGCAATTCAAGCGACTTGGCGCCTTGTTGCTGTGCCAACGCCATTGCATCGTGATAGCGTCCTTCTGCATCGTTGTGGGTGGCCGGGTGGAGCTGCGCTAAGTCGCCGCTGAGTTGGAGCAAATAGGCGAGCCAGTAGCGGTTCATCGTCTCGTTGGAATAGGCAATCCCGCGTGCAATGGTCTGGGACGCAGTTTCAACTTCATTGGCGGCGAGGGCGGCTTCCGCCAGCATCCCAAACCACATTGGCGCAAACATCCAGCCCATGTTGGCCTTGAGCAACATCAGATCGAAGTTGGTTTGCACCAGTGCGAAGCCGGCGCCGGCGTCACCGGCATGGGCCAAACTCCAGCCTGCAAAGATCCTGCCCGTCAGTAAATTGTACGAATCACCTTGTTTGGTCGCCAATGCAACTTGCTCTTGGGCGACCTGATGGAGCTGGGTTATCTCACGACGATAGAACAAAATCTTGGCGTTGTGACAAAACGTTTGACACAGCTCCCGATGGGCGGCATTCCGCATCAGGGTGAGGGCACGACTGCCCCGCATCTGCGCTTGATCGGGGAAGCCCAGTAACCAAAGACATTGGCCGGAGCGATAGAGGCTGGCCGCATAAAGCGCCAGATCCCGACTGCCTTCATCCGCCCATTGCCTGGTTTCTTCAAAATAGGTGATGCTTTCAGAAAAATTGCCAAGATGGAAGGCCACCGAGGCCACCGAAAAGGCCGCATGGCCTGACACAACCGGATCGCCAAGTTGGTGGGCAAATGGCAGAGCTTCCTGGGCATAATGATGTGACTTGAGCCAGTTGCTTTGGTTGCGATAGAGGCGCGCCAGTTCCTGATGGGCAAAAAAGCGTTGCCGTGCCGTACCGGCGATTTCGGCTAAGTCAAACGCGGCTTGCCACGCCTCGGCCACAGGCTGGCTACCCCAGCCATCGGTCATGATCCGATCCTGCCCTAACGTCAGCAACAGGTCAATTTCCCGCTGGCGATTTTCCGCCGTAACCGGCAACTGGGCAACGAGTTGTAAAGCTTTTTGGCGGTAGTGAACCGCTTCACTGTGGGCATACAGTTGCTTGGCATCATCGGCAGCCTGTTCAAAATAGGGAATGGCTTGCGCAAAACTGCCGGCTGCCTCCAAGTGAACCCCAATTTGCCCATTGACCGGCGACAGGTTTGCGGCGTGAATCATCAGTAGAGCTTGGGCAACTTGTCTGTGAATGCGCGGTCGCGCAATTTGGCTGATCTCCCCATAAGCAACATCACGGGTAAAGTCATGGACAAAATCGTATGCTTCTGCACCGCGTATTTGGATAATGCGGCGCTGCCATAATTCTTCCAACAGTTGTAGCACGTTTTCTGGCTTGATTTTGCTTGCTTGTTCAAGCAATGGCAACGTAAATGAATTGCCGATGACGGCGGCGACGCAGGCGAGATCCCGTGCCGCTGGCGAAAGCGTCGCAAACCGAGATTGAATGGTATTTTGCACCTTGCGTGAAAGGGCGCCCTGCCCTTTTTGTTCATCGCGATTGCGTAGGCTCTCGACGACAAAGAGTGGATGACCTTTGGTGGTTTGCCACAGCGCCGTCACCTGATCGGTGGAGACGGTTGATGCGGCCACCTTTTGAATCAGCGTTGTGGTGGCACCTTCGCTCAACATGGCAAGTTCAACTTCGGTGACAAGCTCATCGCGGCGCAATTCAAGCAGCAACCGCTGCAATGGATGTTCTTTGCCAACCTCTTCGACGCGAAAGGCGCCCACAACCAGGAGCGGTTGCTTGGCATTGAATCGCAGCAAAAAGCGCAGCCACTCCAATGTTTCCCGATCACACCAGTGCAGATCATCAATCACCAGCAAGCGCGGTTGCCCACTTGCCGTAACGGCCCGCGCCAACGCTTCAAAGAAGAGGCGACGTTGGGCGGCTTCGTTCATCGGTTTTGGCGATGGCAGATGGGGCCGCGCAATCAATAACTCCGGCAAGAGGCGGGCCACTTCACTGAGCCACAGATCATTGAGTTCCTGTAAATGTGGTTGTATTGCCTCACTGCGCAACCAATCGACCACCGGGCTGTAGGACAACGCTCCTTCAGCGGCATAGGAACGGGCATAAGCGCTGGCGTAGCCCTGTTGCGCGACCCAGAGTTGCGCCTCTTCGGTGAGCCGGGTTTTGCCAATGCCGGCTTCCCCGGCGATGCAAACAAAATGGGGGCCGTTGTGTAACGAGCGCTGCCAGGCAGCTTGAATCGTTTGCCATTCGCGTTCGCGACCAATCAAGGGGAATTCCGGTTGGGCGATGGCAGTCACTTTGGCGGTTGGTTTAGGAGCGGGGAAAGTCGCCTGTTGAATTTGCGCCACCAACTGCAAGGTCTCGGCGCTTGGCGCAACATCTAACTCCTCTTGCAACACCCGCTTACACGCCTCAAAATGGGCCAGCGCCGCACTCCGCTGCCCATTCTTTACCAGCAGTTCCATCAACCACCGATGTGACTCCTCCTGCCAGGGTTCGAGATCGAGCAGGCGGCGCACGGTTTGGATGGCTTCGCCCAGTGTGTTATGTGAGGAGCCTGCACTAAGCGCCGTCGAAGTCTGTTGCATGGCAAGTTTGCGTAGCAGATCGACCATCGCGCTCTTCAAGCGGCTCTGTTCGCGTAGCGTCCAGGCTTCAAATTCGTAGCTCAGGGAAGGGTTGAAGCCAGTCAGAAAATCGGCGGTATAGAGTTGCGCCGCCTCGGTCAACGCCCCACTGTTTAAGGCGCGTTCAAAGGCTACGACATCGACCCAACAGCGTTGCGCATCAAGGGCGATCAGATCTCTGCCCTCCTCCACCAGCAGATCGCCAAGCAACTGGCGCAGGTTGCTCAATGCCTTGCGCAGATTGGGTTTCATCGACGCTGGCGTATCTTCCCAAAGCAGATGGGCTAGGTGATCGCGACTGTGCGGTCGAGCCGTGACAGCCAGATAAATCAACAGGGCGCGCACCTTCGCCGAGACAAAACCGGTGAGCGGCTGGCCCTGGTAGCTGATTTGGGGTGAACCAAAGAGTTTCAGTTGTAGGTTTGGTGTCATGGTTGGGAGCCGGGCGAATTTTCACTTACCGCTGCTGTTGTTTGGAAACACGCAAAAGATTATATCACATTTATTGGCTGATTGCAATTGTAAAAAATTAGCAATTGGTCTCTACATTCCCGGTGTTCGCTTGACAACTTAACAACCTTATAGAACAATAGGAGCCAACAAACCAAACCGCGTCTCACAACCAACAGGAAGATCGACCATGACCCCGAATGCACTTTTGGCCCAGACTATTGCCATCGGCGCTGCACTCCGTACCAAGGATGAAACCGTTCAACAAGCCTATACGTCATTACGCGCCCATCTGGCTGCCCACTATCCCGATCTTGATCTGAGTGCGCTTGAAAAACGGCCGGACTCGACGGCCAGACGCGACGTGCTGGCCGAGGAACTGGCCGAGACCAGCGCCGCCGCCGATGCGACCTGCGCAACCTTGGCGCTGGCCTTGCTCAACGTGGTGCGCCAGGCCCAGGGCAACGACGCTGTGATCGCCGTTGATCTGGAAGAGGTGGAGGCTGGGCTGGAAATTGTCCTGCGCAACATCCAATCCAGCGGCAAGGCCGTCCGGGGGAAACGGCTCAAGACCCCCAAACTACGGATCGACCATGTGGAAGCCGGCCCACAGCCGCGCACCGGCGCCGCCTTTCAGGCCGAACTCAACGAAAGTACAGTTGGCAAACTAGAGGTCAATCTGCAAATGGGTGGGCGCAACGACGCCGCTCTACAACAGCGCTATCTCCACTGGCTGTTGACCAGCCTGAACCGGGTGCCGCTCGACGGCATTGACCCCGAAATGGCGAAAGAAGGCGCTGGCCGCTTGCGTTTGAGCGCCATTTACACCGCCCTGCTGACCAAAACGCCGGATCAAGACGTGACCCTGCTTGCCCACAACCGTCGCCCCGGCGATCCGTCCCGCCACCGCTCTGCCGTGGAGCAGCTCAACCGGGAGCCAAAGCTGGTGCTGTTGGGCGACCCTGGCAGCGGCAAGAGCACCCTGGTCGATTTTGTCGCGCTCTGTATGGCTGGTGAATTGCTGCGTGATAAACAGGTCAATCTAAAGCTCTTGCGCGCGCCGCTGCCGCCGGATGAAGAACCCGACCCCACCGCCGATGCTGCCACCGCTGGCGCCACTGCTAAAAAACAAAAGCCCAAGTTACAGCCGTGGGCGCATGGTGCGCTGCTGCCGGTGCGTGTCATCCTACGCGATTTTGTCGCTTGGCCCGCTTTTCCAGCCGTGGGGGAAGAGGCGACGGCCCAACACCTGCTGCACTTTATTGTAGCGGAACTCGCCAAAGCGGGGTTGGGCGAATGTGCGGCCTGGCTAGAAGATTACCTGAAAGACCGAGGTGGTCTTCTGCTGCTCGACGGGCTGGATGAGGTGCCGGAGGCCAACCGGCGGCGCGTCCAGATCAAGCAGGCTGTCACGGCCTTTACGCAAAGTTTTGGCCATTGTCGCTTTCTGGTTAGTGGCCGGCCCTATGCCTATCAGGATCCAGCCTGGCAACTGGACGACTTTGCCGTGGCCGAATTGGCCCCCTTTAGTCGCGGACAGATTCGCCACTTTGTCGCCCGCTGGTATGAACAACGCACGGCGATCCTGGGTGATGAAGCCCAAAAGGCAACGGTGCGCGCCGCCCAACTGCAAGCGGCGATTTTTGCCAACCCGCGCCTCTATGAACTGGCCGAACGCCCTCTGCTGCTGACCCTGACCGCCGGCATCCACGCCTTTCGTCAGGGGCAACTGCCCGAAGGACGGGCCGCCCTCTATGAGGAAGCCGTGCAACTGTTGCTGATGCGTTGGGAGGATCGCATTGTCCAGGTCACAAGCGCCGCCGGTGAGGGTAGCGCGCCGCCGGTGGTAGTACAAGAAAGTTTGAGCGACAAGCTGGGGGTGGCGCGCAGCCAGTTACGCGATCCCTTGCACGCACTCGCCTATGCGGCCCACGCCCGCCAACCAACGCTGACCGGCACGGCGGATATTGACGAAGGCGAGCTACTCAAAGCCTTGTACGACTTGGCGCGGCGCAGCGGCACGCCCCAACTCAGCACGGAACAGTTGCTCCACTATCTCAAGCACCGCACCGGTCTGCTCATTGAGCGCCGCCCCGGCGTCTATGCCTCGCCCCATCGCACCTTTCAGGAGTTTCTGGCCGCCTGCTATCTGGAACAGGTAGACTTTCCCTATGGGCTGGCCACGCTGGCCCGCCGCGAGCCTAGCCGCTGGCGTGAAGTGGCGCTACTGGCCGCCGCCCGCGCCCGCAACCCCTTTGCCGTCTGGTCGCTCGTTGAAAAATTAAGCGCACCGCGCCGGGCTGACGAGTCAAGTGATGCCCAGGCTTGGGGCGTCCTGCTGGCCGGTCAGGCCGTGGCCGAAAGTATTGATGCCGAAAACCGCCTACGCGAAGCGGAAAAGCTGGCCGCGCTCTGTCAACAACTGGCAACCGTAGTGGAAGGCGCCACCCTACCCGCCCGCGAACGCGCCCTGGCCGGACGCACCCTGGCGCTCCTGGGTGACCCCCGTCCCAATGTGATGACCGTGGCGCAGATGGAATTCTGCGCCGTGCCCGCCGGTGATTTCTACCGCACCGCCAACAATGAATTGGCGACACTCGATTATGCGTTCTGGATCGGACGCTGGCCGGTGAGTAATGCCCAATTTGCCGAATTTATGGCGGCCGGTGGTTATCATGAGGAACGTTACTGGACAGAGGCACAAGCTGAGGGCGCTTGGACAACAGCAGGCTTTAAGGGTCGTTTCGATGACGAAGCCCGTATTGCCCCTGTTCCATTGCCCGATCCCTTCCCATTGCCTAATCACCCTGTAGTTGGCGTCACCTGGTATGAGGCCGTCGCCTTTTGTCGCTGGTTGAGTGAACAGCTTGCTGATCGGGGCTGGCAGGTGCGGCTGCCCACCGAAGCCGAATGGGAAAAGGCGGCGCGCGGCGGGGTGCGGCTGCCGCGGCAACCGCAGGTTGTCACCTTTACCCAAGGCGGCTGGGAAGTTGACCCGGCCGCCGATCTGTGTGACAATCCGATCCCACACCGCCGCTACCCTTGGGGGGGAACGATCACGGAAGAGGAGGCCAATTACGACGCCACCCAAATCAACAGTACGAGCGCATTGGGCTGTTTTGCCAATGGCGCCGGCCCCTATGGCGTCGAAGAACTAAGCGGCACTGTGTGGGAATGGAATCATGACAAACACCAATTGGGACAAGTGTTGCGCGGTGGCGCATATTATACGGAAACGGATAGATTCACCTCGTCCGCCCGCGACTGGTACTCCCCGCTCGACTGGCTCCACCTCTACGGGTTTCGGTGTGTGGTGGTCCCCCTCTCTCGTGTCAAGTCCTGATTTCTGATTTCTGGCTTCTGATTGCTGACTGCTGGCCTTTCTGATTTACGAATTACCGTCGGTGCGTGGCACTGGCCAATCGTAGGGGCATGAGGACGGGCGGAAACCAATCGCAATCGACGCGACCAATATCATCCGCCCGTTCTCGTGCCCGTGATGGCGGTCGGTGTGGGTTTGGGAACTGGACGGGCACGGGATGCGGCGGAAGTCACTGGTCGCCTAGTCCAAAGCCGTCGCCCGCCGCACCCCATGCCCCTACGCGCGGTGGGGATGGTAGGGGCATGAGGACGGGCGGGAACCAACCAAATCGACGCGACCAATATCATCCGCCCGTTCTCGTGCCCGTCTGACGGCAAATTTAGTTTTGGCAGGCTGGACGGGCACGGGGTGCGGCGGAAGTAACTGGCCGCGTCGTCCAAAGTCGTCGTCCGCCGCACCCCATGCCCCTACGCGTAAGTCGATAACCGTAGGGGCATGAGGACGGGCGGGAACCAATCGCAATCGACGCGACCAATGTCATTCGCCCGTTCTCGTGCCCGTGATGGCGGTCGGTGTGGGTTTGGGAACTGGACGGGCACGGAGTGCGGCGGAAGTAGTTGGTCGCGTTGGGCAATGGTATCGCCCGCCGCACCCCATGCCCCTACGCGTAAGTCGATAACCGTAGGGGCACGAGGACGGGCGGGAACCAATCGCAATCGACGCGACCAATATCATCCGCCCGTTCTCGTGCCCGTCTGACGGCAGATTTAGTTTTGGCAGGCTGGACG
>JAPKMW010000151.1 GCA_026645575.1 Caldilineaceae bacterium | reverse complement strand
CTGCTTCAAGTGTTTGTTCGCACTCTCACTTTACCAGAGACAGCCCTTTTCTTTCAACTCATTTGAATCACACCCAACAGATTCTTACCGCATTATCAGAGTTACAACGAGAAATTCCAGTTCTTTTTCCGATGCATCCACGTACATTAAAGCGTATTCAAGAATTTAATTTAGAGAATCAGATTGTCAACACTTCAGGTTTGAAAGTAACTGAACCGTTTGGCTATCTCGAATTTCTTTCTGTTATGGATCAAGCAGCGGTAGTCCTAACAGATTCAGGTGGAATCCAAGAGGAGACAACCGCTCTTGGTATACCTTGCCTTACCTTACGAGACAACACTGAGCGGCCCATTACAGTCACTCATGGTACTAATCGTGTCATTGGCGCAGATCCTTGTAACATTATATCAAATATTCGTACAGTACTAAGTTTACCAGAACGTCCTACAAGACGACCAGCATTGTGGGATGGGCGCACGGCAGAGAGAATCGTGACAGCATTGAAAACATATGTGTATAACCGGTCATCGTAAAAAGAGGCTGTAACCTTTTGCGTAAAACAGCTTTCTATTCGAATCGAGTATATCGATCCTAATGTTGATGTTGTTTGTGTAAGTGCAACCGTCTATGACCATGACTACTGGAATCAATGATAAAAGTGGTGCGACTGCATTAGCAGTGTACCCCTATGCAGAAGGTACGCTACCCCACCTTCTTGATCTGCTGCAGGTCACCCTAGGTAACAGTGGCGCGGTACGCAAAACAGAAGCCTTCTGGCAGTGGAAGCATCATGCCAACCCCTTTGGCGCCTCCTATGGCCTCTATGCCTGGGATGAAGCAGCGCAGCGCGCCGCCGGGCTGCGCGTCTTGATGCGCTGGATCTTTCGGGACAAGGAGGGCAATCTTGTGCAGGGCGTGCGCGCCGTCGATACGGCCACCCACCCCGCCTACCAACGGCGCGGCATCTTTTCGAGCTTAACCCGTCAGGCAATTGACGAACTAAGCGCGGCGGGCACTGATTGTATCTTCAACACGCCTAATCAGAAAAGCCTGCCTGGCTATTTGAAGATGGGGTGGCAGGTGGCGGCGCAGTGGCCGCTGTACATCAAGCCACTGCGGCCGCTGCGCATGGCGTGGCGCCGCGTGCAACCACAGTCTGCCGCACGCACTTGGCCCTTTACCGCTTACTTTGGGGCGAAAATTTTGACCTGGCCGGCCTTTGTGGCGGCCTACGGCGACCAGTTGCCCCCATTCTTGGCAACCAGCGAAGCCGTGCGCAGGCAGGTTGGGCTACGCACGCCGCGCACCCTGGCCTACCTGGATTGGCGTTACGGCCAGCACCCGACGGTGCAATATGGCGTCTATGCGGAGACGACAACCGATAACCAACTGATTGGCTTTGCCATCTTACGCCCCAATGTGCGTTACAGTTGGCAGGAAATCGTGCTGACCGAACTCAGTTTGGCAGAGCCGGATGGCGCGACTGGACGGTGGCTGTTACGCAACCTAACCCGTCAACTCCGTGGCGACTATGTGATCGCCCACTTTGCCGAGGCAACCATGGAGCGACAGTTACTACGCCAAAGCGGCTTCCTGCGCTTGCCACGCCAGCAAATAACCTTTACCGTGCGGCCATTACAGCCAGGGCTGGACTGGTTGAGCCAGCCGGCGCAGTGGGATTTAACGTTGGGTGATCTTGAAATTTTTTAACAAGGGTAACGACGAAGCCACCCCCTCCGCGCCCAATGGGCTCCCGTCCCCCAGTTTGGGGGAGGAGCAAAGGTTCCCTCCCCAGACTGGGGAGGGTTAGGGAGGGGTTAGCAGTTACAAACAAGGACCGTTTATGCTTGCACCATCACTAGCGGCACCACGCCCAACCATCACCGATCAGCGTAACTATACCCCGCTGGTGTTGCTGGCGACCTTGATCACCGTGCCGGCTTTCTTTGCCGTCATTCCGGCTAGCGAATGGAGCGCTGCCAGCCTCTACTTATTTGTCCTGGCCATTGGTGGCCTCATCCTCTATCACTTGGGCATCAAACGCGTTGACCCGGCCTTTCCCGCCACGCTTTTTGTGCTGGCGTTCATCATCAAGATCCTGTCGAGTATCGCTCGTTACTGGATGGTCTTTGATCTCTATGATGGCGCCGCCGACGCGCCGCTCTATCACGAACATGGGCAGATTCTCGCCCAGTATTTCAAAGTCTTTGACTTTTCCATTATCGAAACCTATACCGTGCGGGGCGAAGGCACGACCATGTTGGCGCACATCACCGGTCTGCTCTATACCGTCATGCCCGTCAGCATGGCCGGCGCCTTTCTCTTTTTTGCTGGTCTGGCCTTCACCGGCGTCGTCTTTTGTTATCGCGCTGCCCGCATTGCCTGGCCGGAAGCGAAGCTGGGCTACTATATCCTCTGTGTCTTTTTCCTGCCGTCGATCCTCTTCTGGCCGGCGGCCCTAGGCAAGGATGCCTGGATTCTCTGCTGGTCCGGGGTGGCGGTGTGGGGCTGGGCCAGCTTTACGCGGCGCAATAACCTGCTGGGCTTGCTCTGGATTGGCGTGGCGCTGCTGCTGTTGCAACTGGTGCGCCCCCATATTGCTGCCTTTCTGGCAATAGGCATGGGCGCCGCCTATCTACTCTATAGCACACGCGGGCAGCGCTCCTTTCTGGCCTGGCTGGTGGGCGGCATTGTTGTCGTTGGGCTGGGCATTTACATGGTGCAGTCCGGCGCCGATTTTTTACAATTAGAGGAGCTTTCCGCGGATGCCCTGCAGGCGCGCATTGAAGAACAGCAACGACGCACCACCCAAGGCGGGTCACGCTATGAAGCCATTTCGATCTTTACGCCCACCGGTTTGGTCATAGGTTTGTTGACGGCCGCGGTGCGCCCCTTTCCGTGGGAAGCCAACAGTCTACCCATGTTACTAACTTCGCTGGAAACCATGGGATGGTTGCTCTTTTGTTGGGTGCAACGGCGCGCCTTTCTCCACAACCTACGCACGCTGCGTGGTGATCCGGTGCGCAGCTTTGCTTTCTTTTATGCCTGTACCATGTTGCTTGCGCTTACGTCCATGGGGAATTTTGGCATCGTTGCCCGTCAACGGGTGATGGCGCTGCCTTTTTTGTGGATGTTGTTTATTGGAGGGGGGAGCGGGGTACACAACAACGAATTTGGGAAGTAACAGGTTGATTGTAGCACGGGTAAATCTGTTACTGCCCAAATCCGTTGTTGTGTTGGTTTCAGGTCAAGTCCAGTTCAGCCATTGTGGTTGCATCTAACGTCTGGTCTAGCCATTGGGTGAGTTGCGTGGCGTCAGTGGTCGCTTTGATCCGGTTGATCAGGGTAGCGGGGATATCGCCAAATTTGTGGCGAAGCACATGTAGCAACATTTGCTGTTGTGCTGATACTTCACCACGTTGTTCGCCACGCTGTTCACGTTCAGCTAAGGCTTCCTGGAAGGTAGGAATTTTTTCCAGCACTTCCGGTACAGTACGGAGATACTCTTCAATATAAGGCCAGGTATCTTCACGAATCATGGTTTTCATATCGTTCATCTCCATCAGCTTCCGCCAGATGACATCGGGATCGGTCATCAGGCCAACGTCTATAATTAACTGGAGGTAATCGGTCAGGCTGGCTTGCAAACACAACTCAGTAAAGCGAGCCAGTTTTTCACCACGGGCCAGGGGCAGCAATGGGTAATTCTTGGGTACCAGGGCCAGTTCACTCGGATGGATAATCCACTGCCCCAGGCTCTGGTCGCTGTAATAGATGCCTGGCTCCTCCGTTGGTGAAAAACGCAACTCACTGTGCAGTTCATCCAGAATCCGATCGGGACGCGTAACGCAAACAATGGTCACGGTGCGTTGGCTGGGCAGTTGATAGCGTTCGTCTTGCAGAATCTGCTGTAAAAAGGCCGACTGGCGCTGCTTACTCCGCCCGCTAAGCGCCCCCAACCCCCAGGCGCGTAGCAGGATGCGGTTATAGTCGGTCAGTGTCAGCGGGTCATGGACGCCTTTGAATTCCAGCGCATTGAGCAGGCGAAAGTGGCTAAAAACCGTGCCGGCCAAGCGTTGACGCTCTGTTTCGGCGCAATGCACCACCAGATCAATGGTGCGGCTACGGAAAAAGATCGCCAGTTGACTTTCCACCCGCAGTCCCCACTGGGTGAAAAGCTGTTGGTAAAAAGTTTTGGTTGCCTCATCAAACAGTTCCACCGACCATGACTTGTTCATAAGCGTAGTATATGTTGGTTCAGTGTAGTTGTCAACCACAGAACATCTGTTTGTGTTTGCGCCTACTGTTGAGAATCGCATACAAAGTGTAAGTTTACAAACAAAACAGTAAGCTTACTTTTCATCCTTTTGTATTATACTGAGCGTAAGGTTATTGCACCGAAGCGCTGTTTTGATGGATGTTTGGTAAATAAACCGGTAATCACCGCGTAGCGAAATAAATTGCTCACGTCCATTAAATACAGATGCGGATTATGCAGATGCCGGCAGGGTAGGGGGATGATCCGCGCTATCAAAATCCGCGCCTCTACCGATTGCGATTCATCGGAAAGTCTATCGCTGTGACCAAATCCAAGATTTTATTACTCATCAAAAGCCTGGGCCTGGGCGGCGCCGAACGGTTGCTGGTTGACAGTTTGCCCTATCTCGACCGGGAGCGCTTTGCCTATCAGGTGGCCTATCTTGTACCGTGGAAAGCAACCCTCGTGCCGCAAATTGAAGCCGCCGGCATTCCGGTTACTTGCTTAGACGGATTATCAACTAGGCAGCGCAACACGCAACACGCACCAAGCGGCTCGACTGAGATCGCCGAAGTCAACACGCAACACGCAACCGTCACCGCGCCGCGCTCATTCCAGTCGGCCTTCACGTTGCCGCTGGCCTATCGACGGCTCTATGCCTGGCAACAACGCCAGCACTTTGATTTGATTCATGCCGATATGCCGGTGGCCGGGATCTTGGCGCGGTTGGTGGGGCGGCAATTGGGCGTGCCGGTGGTCTACACGGAACACAATCTCTTAGAACGCTATCACCCGCTGACCCGCCGGCTGCATAACGCCACCTTTGGTTGGCAGCAGCAGGTCATCACCGTGTCGGCAGAGGTGCAGGCGTCGATCCAGCGGGCGGGTGGGGACAAGAAGACGACCGTGCGCACCTTGTTTAATGGCGTGCCGGTCGAGCAGGTGCGCCAGGAAGCGACCGGGTTGGACGCCTTGCGCGCTGAATTTGCCATTCCCGCCGACCATGCGGTGGTGGGGAGCGTAGCGGTCTTTCGCACGCAAAAGCGGCTGACCGACTGGCTGGCAGTGGCGGCGCAGGTGGCGCAACAACAGCCGCAGGTCACTTTTCTGCTGGTGGGTGATGGGCCGGAGATGGGCGTAGTGCGTGCCAAGGTCGCCGAATTGGGCTTACAGGAACGGGTGCGCTTGCCCGGTTTTCGTGCCGATGGCCGGCGTTGTATCGGGCTGATGGATCTCTATCTCATGACCTCGCACTTTGAGGGGCTGCCCATTGCCCTGTTGGAAGCGATGACGCTGGGTAAACCGGTGGTAGCGACGGCTGTCGGCGGCATTCCCGAAGTGATCACGGATGGCGGCGAAGGACGATTGGCGCCGGCAGGAGCGGTTGATCAACTGGCGCAACAGGTGTTGGCTTTGCTGGCTGACCCAGCGCAGCGGCAACGGATGGGGCAACAGGGGGCGGCCAAAGTCGAAGCGCGTTATCATATCAAACAGCGCGTCACCGCGATTGAAGAAATTTATACAACGATTTTACAGTCACCCCCAGTCGGACACCGGTCACAGACCAGCTAAGTAGTTATCAACGAAGTTTTTCAGTATTTGCCGTAGGGGCATGAAGTCGGGCGGGACCGATCAATTATAGTGTGTAAGGCCCATTCGCCCGACTTCGTGCCCGTCTAACGAAATTATTTTACGCTCTATTCAGTTTTTCAGGATTCGGTTAGACGGGTACGAGGTCGGGCAAATCTATTGGTCACACCGAACCAAGTGAGCCTCGCCCGACCTCATACCCCTACGTTTAATACCAAAACATTTAATTTATAGTGGCCTAAGCGCGAATAGTCAACGACGGGCGGACGCCCGTCCGTGACAGGCGAAGAGCTAACTTGTTGTGACACTATGAGAAAAATCAGGATGAATGCCAAAACGTGGGTGCAACGATGTATCAAAGAGGTGCTGTTCCTCAGCGGGCGGCTGCGGTCGCCCGTGCAAACCGGGTGTACATTTTTGATCTACCATAGCGTCACCGGGCGCCTGCCCATCGAATTGGATCTGGCGCCGGCGCTGGTGGAACGGCAATTGGCCTATCTGGCCCAGAGCGGTCGCGTCATTGCCTATGACGCGGCGTTACAGCGATTACAAAGCGGGAGCAATGTCGCCGGCAACATAGTATTGACCTTTGATGATGGCTACCTTGACTTCTATACCACCGTCTACCCGCTGTTGCAGCGCTGGCAATTGCCGGCCATTCTCTTTGTCACCACCGGCTTTGTCGAGGAGCGGGTGGCCTACCCAATGGTCAGCTATCCCCATCTGGCGGTAGAGCCGGTTACTTGGGGCATGTTGGCCGAAATGGCGGCGTCCGGGCTGGTGACGTTGGGCGCCCACACCCATACGCACCCCGATCTGACGGCGGTCGCGCCGGAAGCAGTCGAGGAGGAATTGACAAAACCATTGGCGCTCTTGCAAGAACGCATCGGCATAACGCCCAAGCACTTCTGTTATCCGCGCGCCCGCTGGCGCCCGGCGTTGGAAGTCCAGATCGGTCAATATTATGAAACGGCGGTCATCGGCGGGGGTGGCGCCGCTACAGGCGCGGCCTTTCATCCCTATCGCATTCCGCGCCTACCGATTCGACGCAGTGATGGTTGGCGCTACTTTCGCGCGAAAGTAGCGGGGCGGATGGCGAATGAAGAAGCGTTTTATGCCCGTTTGCGTTAACGACACTCGCCCGTCCGTGACGGGCGAGAAGCTTAGTAAGCGTTTAAAAACAAGTGCTGCTCAGTGCGAGTCCGTGACTCGCACTAGTCGGTTACGAGTCACGGACTCGTACAGAGCAGCGTAGCTACGAGAAAACAAACCATACAAATGCCCAATAGAAGTCCAAAAATATTGTAAGTTGATTTCACTTACTGTAAGTATATTACAGTACAAATTTGCGATAAACTAAGACAGCACTACGTCATAACGTCCAGTTGGCTTGACCGATTCGGCCATCCACGCTTACACCCGCTGAACCGGCATGATGTACGCACACGAACCAAAACGAAACGATCACAAGGAGATGGGATGACTGTCGTCAAGATTGCCCATATTACGACCATCGATCTCTCACTACGCTATTTACTGTTGAACCAATTACGCAGCATTCAGGCCGCCGGCTATGCGGTGACCGGGATTTCGACCCCCGGTCCCGATGTGCCGGTCTTGACTGCCGCCGGCATTCCGCATATCAGTGCGCCGATGACGCGCACCCTGTCGCCACTGGCCGATTTACAGGCGTTGGGGCGGCTGGTGCGGATCATGCGGCGAGAGCGCTTTACCATTGTCCATACCCACAACCCCAAACCGGGGTTGTTGGGGCAGGTGGCGGCGCGGTTGGCTGGTGTGCCCTTTGTGGTCAATACGTTACACGGCTTTTATTTTCATGCCGGCACCAAGCCAGCCATCCGTCGCTTTTACATCACCCTGGAAAAATTGGCGGCGCGCTGCTCTGATGTCATCCTTTCGCAAAATAGCGAGGATATTCAAACGGCCATTGCCGAAGGAATCTGCGCACCGGAAAAGATTAAGTTTTTGGGCAACGGGATTGATCTGCGCCGCTTTGACCGTCACCGGCTTGATGCCCAGGCATTAGCCCAACGGCGGGCAGAATTCAAGCTGGATCCAGATCGCCCCGTGGTAGGCTTTGTCGGGCGGCTGGTGGCCGAGAAGGGGATTCTAGAGCTATTGCAGGCCGCCAAACAGGTGTTGGCGGTGGCGCCAACCACCCAATTTCTGATCATCGGGCCGCTTGACCAGGAAAAAGCCGATGCACTGACGCCTACCGTGGCGCAGGAATACGGGGTTGCCCATGCCTTTACCTTTACCGGTCTGCGTCAGGATATGCCGGCGTTGTACGGCTTGATGGACATCTTTGTCCTGCCTTCTCATCGTGAAGGCTTTCCGCGCTCGCCAATGGAAGCGTCCGCCATGGGGGTACCTTGTATCGTCACCGATATTCGCGGTTGTCGCGAGGCCGTGGAACATGAACACAATGGGTTGTTGACGCCGCTTGGGCAGGTTGAGGCGTTGGCGGCTGCCATTCTCCGCTTGTTACAGCAACCGACCTACGCTCAACAACTAGGCGCCGCCGGACGCCGGCTGGCCGAACAGCGCTTTGATGAAGAGTTTGTCTTTAGCAAAGTCAAGGCGGAGTATCAGCGCTTGCTCGCAAGCAAGCAAATTGGTTTATCGCCAGGTTATCAATCGCAAGTAGCCTGAAATAAAAAAGACGTCACCGCGGTGTAGTGACCACGGTGACGCCAGTTGTAACAAAACGAACCGGCACTCACGGCTTCTCCTGTGACAAGGATGAGCGAAGCCGTGAGCATTTCATAGTCTGTATGTTCATCACATGCAGCGGCTCTGTTTTGTCTTTTTTAGGGTAGCACCAGCGCCTGTTCAACGCAAACTGCTACCCGACCAATCGATAGGTATTGTTATTCTATGTTTTCCAGTTGTTTCCCAACGTTTCCGCTACCGCCTTCGTCATCATCTGTTCGCCCATCGCTGCAAGGGTTCCTCTGGCGTGAATTTCCCTGGGGTGTTTCCCCCAGGGGTAGAGGAGAAGAGATGTACCGACATTATGGCAAACGGTGGTTCGATCTACTGGTAGCAACCCTGCTGATCATTTTGCTTTCGCCCCTCTTCTTGCTGGTGGCGGTGGTGGTGCGGCTTGTGCTGGGCGCGCCGGTTCTTTTTCGCCAAGAGCGGCCCGGTTTGTATGGCAAACCTTTTGTGATCTATAAATTTCGCACCATGACCGATGCGCGGGATGGCGAAGGCAACCTGCTGCCCGATACGCAACGATTACCGGCCTTTGGGCGCTTCCTGCGCAGTACAAGCCTGGATGAGTTGCCGGAGCTTTTCAATGTGCTGACCGGCGCCATGAGTTTGGTCGGCCCCCGTCCCCTACTGATGGAGTACCTGGCGCGCTATACGCCGGAACAGGCGCGGCGGCATCACGTACGACCGGGGATTACCGGCTGGGCGCAAGCCAATGGGCGCAACAAGATTAGTTGGGACGAAAAATTTGCCCTGGATGTTTGGTATGTGGACCACTGTTCCTTGTGGCTGGATCTCAAAATTTTGTGGTTGACCGGCCAAAAAGTTTTACTACGCGAAGGAATCAATCAAACCGGGCAGGTCACTGTCGAGAAGTTTTTAGGGAGCCGGAGTTAAATTCCATTTTTGGGGCGTGTGCGGGCACCCGCAAGGGGACGCCCCTATGGCATGTGCGGAGTCTATGCGTTTTCTCTATAAGCCCGCTCTTTAGGAGAGAAAGGAAGGGAACCAGTGCGAATCTTACTTATTGGCGCCGGCGGTCATGCCCAAGTGGTGGCGGATGCACTATTGCGGGCCAGGGATGCCGGCGCCGACAGCCAACCCATTGGCTATTTGGACGATAACCCAAGCCTTATTGGTCAAGAGCGGCTCGGCTTGCCCGTTCTGGGTACGCTCTATGCTGTCGCCACCATTGCGCACGATGCCCTTGTTATCGCCATTGGCAACAATTGGGTGCGTAAATCACTCTACCTGGAGTTGCAAGCGCAGGGCTACCGCTTTGCGACGGTTTGTCACCCGCGCGCCATCATTGCGCCAGACGTCAAGCTAGGTCCCGGCACGGTGGTATTTGGTGGCGTTGTCGTCAATACCGGCAGCACGATTGGCGCCAATGTGATCCTCAATACAGGCTGTACGGTTGATCACCATAATCACATTGGTGATCATGCCCATGTCGCCCCTGGCGTGCATCTCGGCGGCGATGTGCAGGTGGGCGAAGGGACATTGGTGGGGATTGGGGCAACCATTATGTCCCAACGGAGTGTCGGCCGCTGGAGTACGGTGGGGGCTGGGGCGTTAGTCCATTGCAACCTACCGGAGCAGGTGACAGCAATTGGCGTACCGGCAAAGATCAAAGAGTCATTGGCGCGCAAAGGGGAACATTTGCATGAAAGCTACCGCAACGCTAGTCAACCGGCCTACGCGCAATAGACTAAGGCGTCAATCCTTTACCACTGTTGGTGTACGACCGGCAGCAAAGCGCATCTACCTATCAGCGCCACACATGTCCGGGTTGGAACAGGAATTTGTTGCCGATGCCTTTGCCACCAACTGGATCGCGCCGGTGGGGCCGCATGTCACCGCCTTTGAAGAAGAGTTTGCTGAACTGGTGGGGGCGCCTTATGCGGCGGCGCTCAGTTCAGGGACAGCCGCCCTTCATCTTGCCCTCTTGTTGGTGGGTGTGAAAGCCGGCGCAGAAGTTCTCGTTTCCACGCTCACCTTTTCCGCCAGCGTCAATCCAATTGTATATCTGGGGGGGCGCCCCGTATTTATCGATAGTGAAAGAACTTCCTGGAACATGGATCCCCACTTGTTGGCAGAGACGCTAGCGTGCAAAGCACGTCAAGGGCGCTTACCCAAAGCGGTGGTGGTTGTCCATCTCTACGGGCAAAGCGCCGATCTGCAACCAATCATGGCGGCTTGTGACTACTATGGCGTACCCTTGATTGAGGACGCCGCCGAAGCGTTGGGCAGTCGCTACCGTGGCCGTATGCCCGGCGCCTTTGGTCAGGCCGGGATCTACTCCTTTAACGGCAACAAAATTATCACTACTTCGGGTGGCGGCATGTTGGTCTCCCCTGATGCAGAGCTAATCGCTCATGCGAAAAAATTGGCGACGCAAGCGCGCGACCCAGCGCCCCACTATCAACATTCAGAAATCGGCTATAACTATCGGTTGAGCAATGTATTGGCCGGTATTGGCCGCGGGCAATTGCGAGTCCTGGAAGAGCGTGTCCTTGCGCGTCGCCATAACTTCGCTTATTATCAGGAAAGGCTGGGCCGCCTACCAGGTCTGGACTTTATGCCGGAAGCCGGTTGGGGGCGCCATACACGTTGGCTTACCTGTATGACTGTCGATCCGGCGCATTTTGGCGCCACCAGCGAGGAGATTCGGCTAGCGCTGGAAGCGGAAAATATTGAGGCGCGCCCAGTCTGGAAGCCGATGCACTTGCAACCGATCTTTGCCGATTGTGAGTCTGTCGGCGGCGCCATAGCCGAGGAACTATTTATGCGTGGGCTTTGTCTGCCCTCTGGTTCAAGTTTGGGTGAAGAAGATTTAGCGCGAGTGGTTGCTGTTATCCAGGCGATGCGCTGCTGACCACTCTCCTGTTCTGTAACAAAGGCATGATCGATGATCGTTGACAATAAGTTTATCCTGCTGCTGGTGAATTTCCTCTGGATGATCGGGTTATTTGGTGCGATCCTGGCGTTGCTTGCGCTGCTCCAATACCGGCGCAAACAGCGTTGGGAGACTGGCGTCGCGGCCCAGGCGCCTCGTGTGTTGGCGCCGCTCTATGGTTCGTTGGCGCTCTTTGTGATTGGGCTGGCGCTCCACGCCTATGCCGCCAATCAGGACATTGGTTTGATCATTGCCGGCGTCTGGGCGCTGCTGGCGCTCTTCTTGCTCTACCAGTGCATCGAGGCGCTGATCGACGGGCTGCAAGAGGGATGGGATGTTGCGCTGACCGAGGTGGGCGACGACGGGATGCCGGTGCGGGGGCTTTCCTTTAGCGGCGGCGCTATGCTGGTGTTGCTGGCGGTCAATGTCGGATTGCTGGGCTGGTGGGGCGTTGGCCAGGCCGAGACCGGCGCACTGCGGGTTGATACCCTCCTCAGCCGTATGCGGGGTGAAACGCCGAAAGCCTTGGTTGCGCCAGTGGCGCCGGTGTCGATCAATGTGCGTAGCACGACGCCAGCGGAGAAAGCCCAGCAAGCGGGCGCAGCAGCAGACAATTGGTTTACCCGCTGGGTCGGCGTCGAATGGCTGGCTCCGGTCGCCACAAGTATTGCCGGCGTCACGCAAGATGAGGCGCCAACCCCAACCATTGCCTTAACGCCCTTTGCCACAGCCCAGGCGCCGGTGGTGAATATTACCCCGCCGCCAACGGCAACAGTCACTGTCAGCGCCACGGCCACCCCCCTCCTACGCCCCACCGAGACGCCAACGCCCACGCCGACGGCGACGGCCACCTCGCCACCGACGCCGTCCCCCACGGCCACTTCGACCGCCACGCCCACGCCGCTTCCCACCCAGACACCCACACTACGCCCCACAGCAACCAACACCGCTACCCGTCGCCCGCCAACATCAACACCAACTACCGTCGCTGGTACAGTAAAGCCGCTGAATCCGTTAGACCATGAATCGAGCAATGGTACGGTACGCTTTGCCTGGCAAGCCAACTTTACCCCGGCTGAGGGCTATGCCTTTGAGTTAGTCTTCTGGCGGCCCGACCAGAACCCGCTGCGTCACGGCTTCGGGGTAGCCGCACCGACACGGGGCAACGAGGTCAGCGTCGATCTCCGCCGGCTGGACAACGACCTAGGCGACCGGCTGGAGCCGGCGACCTATCGCTGGGGTCTGCTGCTGGTGCGCACCAGTCCAACCTATGAACGCATTCGTTACCTAGGCGGCGATTGGCAATTCACCTACTATCGGTGAGTTGTGAAACGTGCGGTGTGGACACACAAACCACGCCGCACGTTTCACCTTTTTACACTGTCACCGGCGTCAGATGGGCCGACAGCACCAGATCATTGAAGGCGACCAGATCATCGCCAATAATTCCGTCGAGCAGGGCCAGTTGTTCATCCACCTGGCTGCCCAGGTGGCCGAAGACTTGATAGGCTTGCTGGGGCGGGCGGGCATCGGCGGCGGCGATAATGCTGATGAGGCCGATCAGCTTGGTGTTCAGCCGGGCCGGCAAGCGCAGGCGGTCGTTGCTGCTCTTGGCGTCGGTCTGGATCAACTCCCGCTCAATGGTGGTCAACTTTTCGTGAATGGCGCGGGCGGCATCGACCACCTGCTGGTTGTCGCCGGCCCGTTCGATCCAGCCATCCAACTGGCGGCGCACGTTGCGCACTTTGTTGATCCCAGTATGCGTCGCCGAAATCTTGTCGCTGATCTGCTGCCAGAGGGCAAATTGTGCATCAAGATCGGCCTGGGAAACATCCATACGCGGATCCACTTGGATGACAAATTCCGTTTGTTGCGTCTTTTCCCCCACCGTTAACTGCACTCCATAGTTGCCCGGCGCAGCGCGGGGACCGGTGGCCGCTTTTTCGGTGGTCGGATCATTCAGCACTTTCACCGCATCAGGGTAGCGCATATCCCAGACAAAGCGGTTTAGCCCGGCTTTGGTCGATAGCGTCATTTCATCTTTGGGTGTATCGGCGCTCTTGCTACTAAAGCTTTTGATCGCCTTACCGGCGCTGTCTAAAATTGTCAACTTGATTGGCGCGGTCGGCGCCTCGGCCAGCCAGTAGTAGATGATCACCCCTTGCGGCGGATTTTCGCCGGCGTCGAGCATGGTGCGCTTCTGCTCGTTGTTCTCCCCCCTCTCCTCCACGAAGGTAATCGCCGAGCCTAAACCCATCATGTAATTCTTGCCCGGCCCCCGGAACATGTTGACACTCCAGCCGAGGGTGAGACGCGTTGTTGGACGGGGGGCAAACAGGATGGCCGATTTGGCGTTTTCGAGACACTCTCTTACTACACGAAGCGGCGTAATGTCGTCGAGAATCCAGAAGGCGCGACCATGTGTAGCGACGACGAGGTCGCTTTCTTTGATGAGCAGATCGTAAATCGGGGCGATGGGTAAATTGCTCATCATCCGTTGCCAGGTGGCGCCGTCATCGAGCGAGAAGTAGAGCCCCGTTTCGGTGCCGACAAAGAGCAAGCCCTGCGCCACCGGATCTTCGCGAATGACGCGAGTGATTTGGCTGCGCCCCTGATAGGTTGGAAAGCTGCCATCGATGCGCTGCCAGGTGGCGCCATAGTCGGTGGTTTTGAAGAGATAGGGGCTGTAGTCGTCGAGTTTGTAGCGCGTCGCCGAGAGATAGAGTGTGCCTGGCGCGTGGGGTGACTGCTCAAGGGCGGTAATAAAGCACCATTCCGGCAGACCGGGTGGGGTGACATTCTGCCAGTTGGCGCCACTGTCACGCGAGCGGTGAACCAGGCCATCGTCACTGCCGGCCCAAAGAACACCCTGTTCATGGCGCGATTCGACAAAGGTGGAAATGGTACAGTAGTGTTCGGCGCCGCTGGTGTCCAGGGTAATCTCGCCACCGGAAGGGCCAAGTTTGCTGGGGTCGTTGCGGGTCAAGTCGGGGCTGATCGTTTCCCAACTGCTACCCTCGTCGGTGGTGCGGAAGACATGATTGCCACAAGTGTAGAGAATGCCAGGATCATGGGGCGAGAAGGTAATGGGGAAGGTCCAGGGGAAGCGATATTTCATGCTACCGGCGCCCCAGCCGGTATAAATTTCGGGCCAGACGGTGACCAGGCGGATCTGTTTGGTACGATGGTCATAGCGTTGCAGCGCGCCGCCGCCCCCCGGTGAACTGCCCACGGCGCCGACAAAGACAATGTTCGGGTCAACCGGATTGACGGCAATGTAACCGCTCTCGCCGGTGCCGGCGGCGTAACAGTCTGTCCAGGGGATGCCTCCCTTTTCGGTGGCGCTGGGGACGCCGATGCTCGAATTGTCTTGTTGCGTGCCGTAGACATGGTAGGGGTATCGGGTATCAACATCCAGGTGATAGAACTGGCCAGTCAACTGGTTATAGATGGTTGACCACGAGGCGCCGCCATTAAAGGAGACGCAGGCGCCGCCGTCGTTGCCGTTAATCATGCGTTGGGGATCATGCGGGTCGATCCAGAGGTCGTGATTGTCGCCGTGGGGCGTGGTGATCTCGCTGTAGTTCTTGCCGCCATCGACCGATTTCCACATCTTGAGGTTGTTGATGTAGACCGTGTCGGCGTCTTGTGGGTCGGCAAAGATGTGACAGTAGTACCAGGGACGTTGGATCAGGTCGCGGTTGTCCGTCAGTTGCGCCCAGGTCGCGCCGCCGTTGTCGGAACGGTAGACGCCGGCCTTCTCGTCCTTGGCCTCGATGATCGCCCAGACGCGATCGGCTTTGGCCGGCGAGGCGGTGACGCCAATTTTACCCAACAAACCGGTCGGCAAGCCGGGGTTTTGGGTGATTTCCGTCCAGGTGTCGCCGCCATCGGTCGACTTCCACAGACCGGTATCAGGGCCGCCACTAGTGAGTGACCAGAAGTTGCGCACCGTTTCATAGATAGCGGCGTAGATGATGCGGGGGTTATTGCGATCCAGGCTCAGATCGACGGCGCCGGCTTTGTCGCTCTTGTAGAGCACCTTTTCCCAGCTTTTGCCGCCATCTTTGGAGCGGAAGACGCCCCGGTCGGCATTGGGGCCAAAGGCATGACCAAGGGCGGCCACGTAGACCAGATCGGGGTTTTGCGGATGGATGCGAATTTGGGCAATGTGGTGGGTATCAGCCAAGCCGACGTTGGTCCAGCTTTTGCCGCCATCGGTCGATTTGTAGACGCCGTCGCCATAGGAGACATCGCCACGGATGGTTGCTTCGCCGGTGCCGGCATAGATTACATTGGGATCACTGGGGGCGACAGCAATAGCGCCGACCGCCGCCGTGGTAAACTGACCGTCGGTGATATTTTCCCAGTAAGCGCCGCCGTCGGTGCTCTTCCAAACGCCGCCGCCCACAGCGCCAAAGTAAAAGGTCATGTGATCGGTCGGGTGGCCGGCGACGGTGACAACCCGCCCGCCACGCGGCGGGCCAATACAGCGCCAGGTGAGCGCCTGTAGAAAGCGTTGATCAAGTAGTTGCGTTGACATGCAATGGCTCCTTGTTGCTGGCAGTGGAATTGTGTACGCAACAAGTATAGCCATCTCAGGCGAATTTGTCCACAGTCGGTAGGGAAAGGTGGTTGGAGCGTGCGTTGCACGGGTCGGGCAATGAAAGGATCTGTACCCCGTGTAACACACGCTCTTTGGCTAACGGAGAAGGAAGAACAACCGACGCCAGGAGAAGAAGCGCGGTTGCGTCGATTGATTGATGGGATAGCGCGGTTGTCGATATGACGAGTGGCGTGTAGAGGGGTATTTTGCGGGCAAGCGCCCGCTGGGATGGGGCGCAGGAAACCGGGTGGGTTGCGTTTTCTCCATGATAAAGATAAAACAAACAGTCAATTGCACAACATAAAAAATTGTTTTCAAGCATGAACGGAGCATGGTGCTATCTCCCTTTATTTTTTGTAATAACCTTTTGCATAACTTTGGCTTTCGGTGTAATCGGGTGGTTGCTACAGTAGCCAGCCTATCGGTGATATCTTGGTGCAGAGAGCAACGACAGGCGCATTAGTGTTTACGATATTTGATATAGAGTTCCTGTTGCGGATCATTGGGTTGCAAACGAAAGGTGGCAACGGGGCCAATCGGGCGCCCATTGGCATCCACTAGCTGAATCTCCCACAGACCCGCCGGGGAAACACCGGGAAATTCAAGTTTCAAATTCGTATACCGCTGGCGTTCATTGGGAATGGGCCAGGTAATACCGGGCATACCGGGGGCAGTTTTTGCCGTCGCCGGCAACCCCTGACCATCTTTACGGACACTGACCATATATCCCCCCAATCCCTCTTGGGTTTCGTAAACATAAAGGTGGATGCGGGGGGTGATCCGTTCTTCAAATTGCGCCTGTTCGGCCAACATAAATTCATACTGAACCGCCGGTGTTGCTGTCGGCAAGGGGGGCGCCACCGTCGGGGTCGGCAGACCGATCGGCGTCGTCGTATCCGGCGCCCCGGCAACCGGTTGATCTACAATAGAGACACTATCCACCACGCCCGATAGTTGCACCACGCCACCATAAATCCAACGGGCCTGCCCTTGATCGCAACAGACCAGCCACCAGGTGCTGGTGGGGTCACGCCCGATGATGGTGAATTCTTGACCGCGCCGGGCGGTTCCCAAAATTGCACTGGTTAGGGTAGGGGCAGCGCGCAAATTCACCATCTCTTCCATGACAATGGCTTTGGGCTGTCCCAGCGGCACAGCACTTGAAACCGGCGGCACAACCACGGTTGGCACCAGAATTGGTTGCACTGATGGGGTCCAGGTCGGCACATCCGGCGCTTTGAGGTAAGCGGCTGAACGACCATCCCCTTCTCCTTGGGTGCTGGACTTTACTTCCGTATCACCCGGACCACGAGCGCGTGCTTCAGCGTTGGCGTTACCACGCGTATGCACTTCGACTTCCACCTGAACATTCGCATCGTTATTACTGCTCATGGTCACATCTTGCGGTCGCGGGGCCGCCGCGGGTGCGCCCGATAGGGCATTAGGTAAGGGGAACGCGGGAGCAGCCATGATCGGTTGCTCAAAGAGTGGCGCGGAGCCAGGCAACCACTGTAAGCGCTGCCCTAACAGCCCCAAACAGGCGCCCAGCAGCAGAGCTGTAATCACAAGTTGATAAACGGTTTGCAAATTAATGGTTCGCATCCTACACTTCTCCCGAACGATGACAAGATAACAAAATCACAAAGTAACAAGACAACGTGGTGCATCGCCCTGCGCATTGCATTTCGTGCTTCCTTCATCCATCAGTTTTGGTAACAAAAAAATAGCCGGCACTGTCTACAAAAGAAGACAGGCCGGCTATTCACGTGCCTAGATAATGGAAGGGGCTGGAATTCAGTCACCCTAATTTATATTTTTGTCACCGGCATGATAGCAACAATATCAAAGCATCATGGTGTGACAAAGATTCAGTTTCTGTTTGCCAACACTATCGTTGGCTATATTCTGTTTGCCAACGGTAGCGTTGGCTATATTCTGTTTGCCAACGGTAGCGTTGGCTATATTCTGTTTGCCAACGGTAGCGTTGGCTATATTCGCTATAAATCATAAGGGAGCAAAGAGCGATAAGTCCGTTCTGAATGAAACGGAATAGGGTGTTATTCTTACCATGTGGCGCAACGACCACCCTATCCTTGCTGCAACTTGATACTACGCACAAAGGTGATTTTGAACTTGTCAGCGTAACGCCGCACCATTACCTTTTCATCATCACGACGGCTGGTAATGATAAGCGAAATCTGATCAACGGCTTTGCTTGGCACCAGACACTCGGTTACAATCGAAACCGTATTGGTCACTGGGTCATATTCCAGGGCCTGGAATGGTTTGAGACCCAGGCAAATTTGTGCAATCTTCTCAGACAGATTGGTTGGTTGACTAGTCGCGCTCATGGTGGCTTCCTCTCCACGTTCGATAAAGTTTGCCTGTAATCTTGAT
>JAPKMW010000150.1 GCA_026645575.1 Caldilineaceae bacterium | reverse complement strand
TGATCCAGATTGCCATGATTCGCCTCATGCTCCGCCGTCTCGCTCGTTCTTGACCTTTTCAGACAGATTCTAAGAGATTGTATCGCTGAACGCTTAATGAGTGCAAGCACATCAGTTCCGTTATCATCTACAAGGATGGTACTTCCATCCTCAAAAGTAGTAGAACTCCCCTCAGAACTTGTCTCTAACTGTGTAGCAATACTTGTATCTGCAAGAGCCTTCGCAAATTCATTTCGCAAATTCATTGCGTAAGTATCAACCGAGCTTCTTTTGTTAGTTGGATCTTGCACTTTATACATATTTTCGAATGACAATGCACGCATGGCGATAGGGTATGGCGTTCTACTAGCTGAACTCCATGCAACACCCTGCCCAGGAATTGGCTCGTTTAGCAGTGATCCAAGCAAGTCTTCACTAAAATGTGCATTAGCTCGCTTGACATTAACTAAATCAGCGGCAGAAAGTAGATGGAAAATAAACCAGTTATCACCCTGGCTTAATATCTCGTTTGGTATGCTTCCAGGTTGCTGTGTTACAAGTACAACGCCAAGATCATATTTTCTACCTTCCTTGACCCAAGCGATGTAAGGCTCAGAAGCACTTGCATTGTCATTTAAAACAGCTTGTGCCTCCTCAACAACGGCAATAGTCGGGATTGTTTTGGGTTCAGCAGCAGTAAACTGTTCCTGATTACGATCAAAAATATATCGTAAAATTAGCCCTGACAGCAGTAGTGACTGTCCACCGCGCATTTGAGAAATATCAACAATGCAAAGTTTCCCTTGAGACAATGCTTCTAAAAGCATGTCCATAAGCTGGCTACTTTTATCATGTAACATTCTAACAATTGCAACCATGTTAGCCCGTGCCGCCAAAGCTTCAGCTTCTTGCTTCTGGCTATCCTCTAAACCAATGAGTGAACCAATGATGCCTAAATCAGCTTGGAACCCTTGCTTATCAATAAGATCAACAAGCTTTGCCCAGTCGGAAGGCTTTAGAGAGCGTAGCTTTCTTACATTTTGTTGATCTTGTCGATCCTGTCCAATTGCGATTGCAATAACGTCTGCAGGGCGTAAACGTCGAATATCTAATTTAATCCCTCCTGCCACAAACGACCCGTAAAATTCACTAGGTGCTTGTCGAGAGGTAAAAACAACTAATTGGTCAACAAGATCTGGCACATCACACAACCCTGGTCTGTTCTTGTCGTCAGGCCAGAAATATTCTCCGTCGGGATCAAATAAGACCGTACCAACAGGTACGGCACGGTCACCTCGTTTTATTACCTTAGGGGTTGTTTGGTATAGACTACTAAAAAGTAGTTTGTTCAAATTGGATTTGCCAAAACCTGCTCTCGCAAAGATGAAAGTTCTCCGGGAAACTAAACTTTGTATTGGAAATTTAATGAGTACCTCGGGTGACTTGATTTGCATCCAGTCTTCGACTTTAATTTCTTTACTACCAGATGCATAAATATACTCTCCTAATGCAAAATGACCTATGGATGCACCGTTGGAGTTATGCCCAGCAATTTCTCTCAAAACCTCATTTGAAGGAAACGCAACAGGGCTACCGACATGTGGCAAACGTCGATGAGACGGCACAAATGTAAGAGATTCCTCCCGATTCTTCCTGAGTACGCCTAACACGCGAATATTAACCCGATATTTCAGGTATTGCTCGCGCAGATCTTCAGGGACGGAACGCCTTTCACGGACCATTCTAATATTAAACTCTTCCCCAGAGCCACCAGCCAACTTGCCATCTGAAGACATAGCAGCGATACGACCAAGCACAGCCTCATCAGGAGTTTCTAATTGAATGAGAACAAACTGCCCATGCATCGCAATGCTTTGAAAATCATTTCTGTAAGGCAATGCTAAATCTGCATGAAATTCAAGACCACCTTCTCGAAAACCTCTAAACACACCAATGATTTGCTCATCTGGAAAAAGATTGACTGATGGCATAGATCACTCCTATTCATACCGACGTTGCGCTGGATCAGAATCTTGTAACCGAAATATATCTAAAGCAGTTGCTTGCTCACCTAAAATGTTGCGTACTCCGTCGAATATATAATCTTGTAAAATGTCAAAATCAAAATCAACAAGAGCTGCGTTTTCATGAGCTTTTTGCAAGCATTGAGGATAAAACGGTACTGGAAAACCGTTAATTGCATCGGCAAGCATACAGCCTAAAATAGTTTGTGCTTCTGCTGCCTGATATAAAAAAAGGTCAATGGGCCAGATTGGATCTCACGGCTTAGAACCAAATTTTACGAAAAACATTTTACCGCCTACAAACTTGTTGATCTCCCCACCTTGTTCACGGTCATCCCCTCGAGCAAATTCTGCCCAACGGTAAGCTTTTTCTTCAATATCACGTGGAATTTCTAAATAAGCTGGATAATCAGTAGTAAGAATACCCTCCAGTGCCATTGCTAGTCGATAACGTGTGTAAACCTGGCTGTGCTTTGCAACACCTGTTAGGTAAATTCGACGACGTTTCTTCCAATGCTGTTCAATAGCTTCTCGAAAACCTTGAAGTAGTTTTTTGAATAAGTCTTGTGCAAAGACTTTACTTCTCAATAAACCATCAAAGACAATAAGTGTATCTGTACCAAAATCTTTATTTCTAACTATTTCAAATAGAACTGCCCACTCTACTAATTCACGGTAAACCTGAACCCAACTAGGGCTGCGGGGACGTTTGGCTTCATCTCCTTGAATCATTGTACTCAGGTCATTGAGTTTTGTAATGCCTAAATAAGCCATCATTTTGCCAAGATCAGTTTTAGGGGTGCCATCTGTATTGAATTGCTTTGCATTAAGATAAGAAATTTTTGTTGTTGGTGTTATAGCATCCAGACACAACTCATTATTACTGGAATCAACCACCCGAACTATCTGAACTAAAAATGGATCAAATTGAAGTTTGTTGTTGCCACCATCAGTTGCAACAAGGGAAATAGATGTTGTTGTTCGAGGCTGAATTCTTCGGATTTGATTTTTTAGAGGGCTGATCTCTTGCCGAAGTTGATCAAGTAAGGTTTGATCCCCTTCAATACACTGTATTATTTCTCTCTTGAGTTCGCTTTGACTTTGTGTATCAAGCATTTATGTGACTCACATATTAGCAGAACGATTTAATGGTTTATATGAGAAGTATACTTACTATCACCTACTATGTCAACAAATTGTACTGTTTTGTAAGCTATTTGCAAACTTCACATGGCTTATAGAAATAAAAGTCGTTCTGCTGTTCTGTCAACTAAATATGGTACAATCACAGCAGAATCATTTATTCGATAAGCAGAAAGGAGGAGTTCTGCAATGACTGTTGCAATCGAATTAGTAACAGTTCGTCTACCAATACAGATATTAAATCGTCTGCGGCGGGTGGCGGCGATTGCCCATCGTCCAATTGATGAAGTGGTGGCCGAAACGTTACAATCGATCCTACCGCCATTGTTGGATGAGTTGCCCACTACGCTACAACCTTTGCTGGCCCAACTGGAAAGCTGGTCCAGTGAGGCGTTGCGCCGCCAGATGTATGCTATGGTGGACGATGATACGCTAGATCGCTATGATGAATTGTTGGCGCAAAATGCCAATGGTGACCTATCGCCAGAAGAAAGTCAGGAACTAGATGCCTTGCGGCGACAGAACGATCTAGTGATGTATCAAAAAGCTTATGCTGCGCTCTTGCTGAAGTGGCGTGGCGAACACATTCCCACCCTCACTGAACTCGAAGCAGGCGCGTAATCGTCTATGGCGAAGTTTCTCTATACATGTTTGAATTGGTCAGAAGCCTTCTGACTTATTGGGCAACCAAGAACCAACTGATTTCTACACCGCCGCAAACCGTCCCGCTTCCCAGAGCAATACCGTCGCATCGGCCACGTCGATCGTGCTGCTCCCCTGCGGTGTGGTCAGGGTGAGGGTCGTCGGCTGTAGACCGAGATAGCCGACCCCATAGCGCGCCCCAGGCAGGGCGACCAGCCAAACCGGGCCGTGGGGACTGGTTAAAACGGCGTCACTGACCGTCACGCGGTTGTCCCCTTGTTGCGCTTGCGGGGCGACCAGCGCCGGCCAGCCGAGATCGTCAGTCGCTGTCCAGCGGCGCTTTAGGTGCCAGCGCATCAGATCCAGGGTGAGGCCGATCTCCTGGTCGCCCCGTTGATAGCTGACGGCATAGGTGCGCTCCCCGGCGGCCCCATAGGTAAAGGGCGCATCGAGCTGTTCGGTAAAGCGGCCGCTTGCCACCCTCTGCCCAAAGGCGCGACCATCGGCAAAGACGGCGCGTTCACCCACTTCCAGGTAGAAGGCAACAATCGGTTTGCCCTGGTAGAAGGCCCCCGGCCAGCCCAGCTCCCAGAAGCGCTTCTCCGGGCCACGATAGTTGTACAATTCTAAGACCAGATCGCCATCGCGCTCCACCAACTGGAGTGGGGTATCCTTGCCCAGCGGCGTGATGGTCAACGGGCGCACCGCCATCAACGCTGCCCCACTCCCCACCACAATCACTGCACCGGGCGGGACGACACAGGGCAGCGACGTGACCGGCGTGTCGCCCACCCAGAGTTCATCCACCAGTTGCCGTTGCGTCCAGATCAACACCGCTTTGGCGCTGCGCCCCTGGCGAAAGTTCTGCGGGGCATAGACGCCGATCAGCCGGTTCTCCTGCTGAACGCTGAAAAAGTCCCCCTCGTCGGGCAGGTTGCGCGTCTTGGTGCGGTCGGTGGCGTGATAGGCGTCGCCAAACCATTTGTCGTCGGTGATGTACCGCGTATAGAGGACGCCGGGCCGCTCTGCACCGGGGCGGACATAGTGGAGCAGACAGACATTGGCTTGCGGGTTGAAGCTGCTGGTGGCTGTGCCCAAAGCAAAGGCCGGTGTGTGATAGGTGGTGAGCGCGACGTGGCGATCCCGTTCGGCGGTTTCGGTCACTTGAAAACGTTCCGGCGGTTGATCGAGCAGTTCGCCCACCCACGGAGGAACCGTACCATCGGCCAGCCACCCCCGCACCAACTGGATCTCCGGTGGCGTCTCGCAGACCACCGAAGGCTGATAGGCGCGACCATGCGGCCCGGCCCAACGTCCCGTGCCGTGGTGGATGTGCAAAACCATACTGAGCGCCAACCGCGCCGTCATGGCCTTGGCCCGTTGGCGAGTCTCGGCGTGTTGCACCAGATCGGTCAACCGTTTGAGCGCCCGCAAGGTGACGGCGGTGTAGGTCGGGCTGTTATATTCAAGGGGGTGGCCGTGGCGATTGGTATAGGCGATCCAGGCGGCGAGTTTGGCATAGCCCCGACCGGCGATCTGCGCATCACCGAGCAATTCACCGCCCAAGCAACTGTTGAGAATATCCAACACAGTGATGTTGGTGTAGGCCACTAGGACATCGAGCCGGGCAATGGCGGCCAGCCCCAGGCGAACGCTGGTCAAGAGCCGTTCGCGCAAGGCCGGGGGCAGCCGGTCGCCATGCTGTAGCAGCATGGGGATCAAGGCTTCGAGATTAAACTCAACGGCGTTGAGGTCTTCGACAACCATGTCTTCCCGCATCCAGTAGAAATTGCCATAGTGCGGGTCGCTCGGATCGAGTTCCTGGCAAGCCAGCAGCGCGTCCAACACCTTTGCAGCCAGGGCCAAATCTGCCGGCGTCCCATTGGCGACCAACTGCGCCGCCAGTCGCGCCGCCTGACGGGTCTCGTGGAAGAGACCAAATTCGGTTGTCTTACTGATCATGAAAGTGGCGGGGTTAAAATTGGGCGGTAAGGGTAGCGGTTGCATCATCACTCCGGTTTCGGTTGGTTGGCTTCTTGCAAGCTTTGCCTGATTATGCGTACGACTCACCCCCACCTAACCTCCCCCTGATAAGGGGAGGAACAGTTGTGCGCACCACGGTTCCCTCCCCTAGCAGGGGAGGGGTAGGGAGGGGTGGCTTAGTAGTTACGATTATGCCACTAGCCTAACCAATCCCCAAACCGAGCGCAACCTTCGCCAGCAGAGCTGTTCCACCCCTTTTGGGTTCACATAACTTCAGGTTATAATCTCATCAGTCGTCATGAGGGGTGCGCATCCATAATGATGAAAACCAGCTTTTGCTCAAAGATTGCGTAAACTTCGTCGTGAGCACTCAGTCGAACGATTTCACAGATTTTACCTTTGCTGTAATCTGCGCAATCTTTGATGATTAACGAACAGACGATACCATGTCAACCGTTCCCGCAACACGCAATACGCACAACCGAAAGGCAACCACACCATGAACTATCGACCCTTGGGCCAGACAGGATTACAGGTTTCTACCCTCGGCTTTGGCTGCGGCGCAATTGGCGGCTTACTCGTGCGCGGCGACTACCCGGCCATGCGCCAGACCGTAGCGCGGGCCATTGAACTAGGCGTCAACTACTTTGACACGGCCTCCCTCTATGGCAACGGTCAATCCGAGGTCAACCTAGGTGCGGTGCTGCGTGAGCTAGGGGCGGATGTCCTGGTTGGCACCAAGGCGCGGTTGACCCGCCCCGAAGAGTTGACCCAGATTGAGGAGACGATCATCCAATCGGTGGAGGGCAGTTTGCGCCGCTTGGGCCGTGAAGTGATCGACCTGATCCAGTTTCACAACAGCCTGGGCGCTGAACGGAATCTGGCCCGTTCGTTGGTGACAGCGGCGGATCTGGACGCGGTGATCACCGCCTTTCAGAAATTGCAACAGCAGGGCAAAATTCGTCACTGGGGCATTACCGGCCTGGGGGAAACGGCCACGTTGCAGCAGGTGGTAGACAGCAGCAACATTCAGTCGGTGCAATGCTGTTACAATCTGCTCAACCCCAGCGCCGGCGCCCCCGTGGCGGCGGACTTTCCGTTTCAGGATTACGGTCAGATCATCGACCGCGCGGCGACGAGGCAGATCGGCGTCATCGCCATTCGGGTGTTGGCCGGTGGGGCGCTCAGTGGCGTGTTGGATCGGCACCCGGTCGCCGCGCGTGAAGTCAACCCAATTGCTTCTTCGCCGGAATACGCCGATGATGTTGTACAGGCGCAACGGCTCGGCTGGTTGATTGCGGAAGGGCATGTCACCACCCTGGTGGAAGCGGCGATTCGGTTTGTGATCAGCAACCCAGCGGTGTCAACGGCGCTGGTGGGGATTTCCACATTGGAACAACTGGAGCAGGCAGTCAGGTATGTGAACCGGGGAGCGCTGCCAGCGGCAGTTTTGAACCGTCCCGCCTGGCAGTAAGGTAAAATTAAGATAAATTTGGTTTTTACTCATTGACTGAGTATAATAGCATTATCATTCAAGCCGACTTAGTGATAAGAGCTATTTGAACAATGGTAAACGATTTAAGCGAAACAGAGGAAGAGTTTCAAAGCAAGGCGCAACGCTATCAGAAACAGGCGGAAGCAATCGATAATCGTTCCGATTTAGTGAATTTGTGGCAGCAAATAAAGCTCAAAGCAACGCCAAACTGGGGCAGCGGACAAGCTTTTGAATATCTGGTTGTACGCGCCTTTCAATTTGAGGGGTTACAAGTCAGTTGGCCGTACCGAGTCACATTGCCCCAGAAATTTGGTACAGTAGAACAGATCGATGGCGTCATTTACCATGAAAGTAGAGCATTTTTGATCGAAAGCAAACATTATGAGCAAGCCCTTGGGATCGAATCTGTGGCAAAACTGCGGCTACGGTTAGAAAGACGACCACCGGGGACAATGGGTATTGTCTTTAGTGTCTCCAATTTTACATTGCCAACAGAAATATTCACACAGTTTGTTAGCCCATTAAATGTTATCTTATGGGGGCCAAAAGACTTTGAGTATGCTATAATTAACGGTAAGATGGTCGAAGGATTGACGTATAAGCTCAGGTATGCGGTAGAATCAGGTTTGCCGCTGGTAAGTTTAGGAGTTGACGAATGAATACAATTCAGATCGTTGTCGAAGGCAATCGTGATGCAGTTATACTTAGCACACTTTTAGCAGATTGCAAGAATATTAATTTGAAATTTCGTGTTGCAGAAGGGAAAAATGCAACGCACTCACTTGCACGCACTTTGCAAGTCCAGTTTCACGATCCTGTAGTTTTGATCGTTGATGCGGATACGAATGATCCTGCGACCATTGACGAACAGCAAGCAGCTTACATGGCCTACCTACGATTTACTTCCTATGGCGTTCCATTTGGTGTATTTATCATGGTGCCTACGATTGAAATTGTTTTCTTTAAGGCGCCGGAAATTTTAGAAAAACTGTTGGGCCAAAAGTTAACCGAGCGCGACCTTGCCGTTAGTGAATATGCCCCGCGGTTGATCCTTGATAATTACCTTCAGTCTAGCGGAATCAGTCTGGAGAATTTTATTGCCAGGTTACAGGAACCGCAACTTCATCTCTTGCGAAATGTCGAACCCATTCTTGGGGTAAGGCGCTTTTTGCAAAGTGTCGCCCTACGGAAAGCCGCATAGCGAAGTGGGGTGAGTCGTGGCTTGTCGACAAAAAAGGAGGCGTAACCGTGACCGAAATTGCATCAAAAGTAAAACAACCGTTTGTTGTCAGCAATGGCTATGTCAATGGGCATGTCCATGATCATGCCAGCCAGCAGGATGCGATCAACTGGGACGCCATCATCACCGAGGATAACACTCCTGTAGACGACTATACCACCGAGCAACATCGCGGTTTGTTGACCAGTACGCTCTACGATTCGTGGGCGCACTCAGTCTATGGCAAAGCTTTTATCGTCGCGGCTAACGTCGGTATTTTCTCCTCGCCGGACCACCTATTGTGCCGGACTTTTTTCTGAGCCTGGGTGTGACCAAACCAGCGGATCGACGGCCTAAACGCAACCGCTCCTACTTTATTTGGGAAGTCGGCAAAGTGCCGGAAGTGGTGATCGAGGTTGCCTCGAACCAGGAAGGCGAGGAAGAGGGCTACAAGAAAAGACGCTATGCTGATTTGGGCATTCGCTATTATGCCGTCTTCGATCCGCTCCATGAAGTGAACACCCAAACCCTGCGTCTTTACCAATTGCAAGACGATCATTATGTGGAGATGAGCGACCATTGGATGCCTGAAGTTGAGTTAGGTCTCATGGTTTGGCATGGCGAACATCAAGGCGTTTATGGGGAATGGTTGCGCTGGTGTGACGAGAATAGTGTTCCCATTCCAACCGGGAAAGAGAGAGTACAACAAGAGCAGCTTCGTGCCGAACAAGAGCGGCTCCGTGCCGAACAAGAGCGGCTACGCGCTGAACGACTTGCCGCTAAATTGCGTGAACTAGGGATTGCAGAGGATGAGGGAATGGTATAACGAAAGGTTGAACAAACGGGCAAGTCTGTTGGCGACTCACCCGTTTGTTTTCGCTCACCACTCAACTTTCCCACGGGACTGGACGATCTCTTCATAAAGCGCTGCCGTCTGTGCGGCAATGCGCGTCCAGCGGAATTGGGGCAGTGTGACCGCATCCGCATAGTGCCGCCACTGTTGCGCCAACGCTGGATTTTGGAAGAGTTGATCGACGGCCCAGGCCACGCTCAACGGATCATCAGGAAAGACGGTGAGGCCGTTTTGCTGGTGTTCGACCACCTCGCGCAGACCGCCCACATGGCTGGCGATGACATTGCAACCACAAGCCATTGCCTCCAACGCCACAATGCCAAAGGGTTCATAAAGGCTGGGAAAGATGGCGGCGTCGGCAATGCGGTAGATGCAATCGCGCTCGCGGTCGCTGATAAAGCCGAGAAACTCGACCGAATTTTCCACGCCCAGTTCATAAGCGAGCGGCCACATGCGTTGTCCATTTTTACCGGCCACCAACAGCCGTGTCCCTGGGTAAGCCGCCAGAATACGGGGCATGGCGCGAATGAGAATCTGTACGCCTTTTTCATGGACAATCCGCCCCACAAAGAAGAGCAACCGTTCGCCATTGGGCATATAGCGCTGGCGCAAGGCTTGTAATTCCTCATCTGTACAATCGTCGCCGGCGCTTTGGTTGACGCCATTGAAGATCACATCGATCTTATCCGCCGGCACGGTAAAGTAGTTTTGCAACTCTTCACACATGAACTCGCTACAGACAATCACCCGCCACGCCTCAAAACAGATTTGCCACTCTAGTTGATTGATCTGCTGGCTGGTCTGGCTGGGCAGATAGCCCTGGTGCCGCCCCCGCTCGGTGCCATGAATGGTGGTCAGCAGTGGCGTTTTCCAAAGGTGCTTTAAAGCCATGCCGGCGGCGCCGGTCAGCCATTCATGGTTGTGGATGAGATCATAGCGGTGGCTCTGCGCCAGCTTTTTGGCATAGGTGACAAAGTAGACGTTGTTGGCAATGACACTGTTGTAGTGATCCAGCACATCAACCACCGGCATATCGACCCGGTGAATGGTCAGGTGTTCGCTCAGTTTTTCAACCGGTTCACTGTCACCATACCGGGGCGTAATCAGATCAATGGTAAGCGGCCCATCAGCCAGGCGATAACCGGCAAGCAACGGGAAGAGATCAGCGACATGTTTACCAATACCGCCGACCATGTGTGGTGGGTATTCCCAACTAAGCGCAAGTACACGCATCCTCGAACTCTTTCTCAAAAATCGTAACGGCTTGACTTTACCGGCTCACGGCGCGAGGGCCATTGTGGCTACGCGCCAGGAGGGCTTTTCCTGCTCGGCCTGACCCAAGTTCAGTGCAATCGCCTGCTGTGTAGCACGATAGGTAAGGTAGGCGATTGGTGGCTGATCAGCGTAGCGCATATGCCATTGGGCATAGCCCTCATCCTGCCAATAAAACCAGTATACCGGCCCGTTGATCTGGGTCTGTTCCGAAAAAATTAGCTCATCCGTGTGCGGCGCCAACAAAAATGGCACGTCCGGAAAGCGTTTACGTAGCTCTGTAAAGTATGTCGCGCCATCATTGGCATTACCCAACCAGAAAACAGCATCAGTGGGTTGAATGGCCGGGGTTGGTTCTAGCAGCAGCGGCAGCGCAAATAGAGATGCGGCTCCTGCCGACGTCAATTGCGGCCATCCTGGCATCCAACCGGCCAGGACTAACCGCTGACTACCCAACGCGACCGCCTGCTCTGCCGCGGCGCTCAGTAACGGCAGCGCCCATTCGCCATTCACATCCGGCGCGATAAACCCATGGGTCGGGTTGACAGCAAAAGGGACTAGCCAGGGCAAGCCGGTTGGTGTAACTAGCGCTGCCATCGGTTGCATCAGCAAAGGCGTGTAGGGGCCAACAACCGCCGCCACGGCATCATCTTGTAACAGCTTACGCGCTGCCCGTTCTACTCCTGCCAGATCAGCGCCGCTGTCCACCGCTAAGGGCATGATGGCAACACCTGCCGGCGCATGATCGGCAATGGCTTGCCGCATGGCCGTCAGAGCCACATAACCACTCCGTCGCTGCAACCCCTCAAAGGGCGCCAGTAACCCAATCTTGATCACCGGCCGGATCGACGTACAGGAAACCAATCCCCAACAACACAAAAAGAGCAGAGATACACATACCCTTCTTGTCTTCCTCTCTACCTGTGTACCTGTGTACCTGTCTACCTGTCTACTGATACCCATAAATCTGCAAATTCTGCTGATGTTCCGCCAACGTCTGAGCAAAGACATGACGCCCATCCTCACCCGTGCCAAGGAAGAAACAGTAGGCGGTCTGGGCCGGATTTTGGCTGGCTTCAATGGCATTGAGGCCAGGGTTGGCAATGGGCGCCGGGGGCAAGCCTTGATTGAGATAGGTGTTGTAGGGACTCTGGATCTGCCCATACTCTTCTACGCTCGCTGGTTTCCACCACCAATTGCCCGGTACACCCCGTGCGTATTGCACAGTGGGGTCGGCCTGAAGATAGCGTCCACCGACATCGGCGCAGGTGTTGTTGAGCCGGTTGAGGTAGACACTGGCAATCAGCGGGCGTTCATCTGATTGCACCGCTTCGCGCTCGACAATCGCTGCCAGGTTGATGAGATCACGCCCGCGCAACCCGCTGCGCCCGCCGGCCAACCCTTCAGTCCCCACCCGGCGGACAAAATTGTCCAGAAAAGGGGCAATGATCAGTTCGGGCGTACTGGCAAAGACCGGGAAGCGGTAGGTGTCTGGGAAGAGAAAGCCTTCCAACGAGCCATCGGGCGGCAGATCCTGCAAAAAATCATAATCGGCAAAGATCGACAGCGCACGGGGTTGCCGCACGGCGGTGAGGAAACGATCGGCTTCCATCACATTGTTGGCGGCCAAGCGTTCGGCAATTTCCTCGGCGCGGAAACCTTCGGGAATGGTGACAAGCGCTTCGGCTTCCAGCGCTTGCTGCAATGCTTGCGCCACTTCACGCATATTCATATTTTGGCTTAACATAAAGTTGCCGGCTTGAATGCGCCGCTCCAACCCACTGACCCGCAGGTAAAGGTTGAAGAGATCAGCATCGCGTACAAAGCCTTCCGCTGCCAATCGCGCAGCGACAAAGCGCGCGGGTTCGCCCAGGTTGATGACAAAGGGTTGTTGGCGTGGGTTCTCGCCGGCGGGGATGTCCAGTTCGTTTTCCTGTAGGCGCAGGCTATAGGCGAGAATTTGCTTCTCAATGTTGTCCGGCGTCAACGCGCCCTGGCCGGCGTCCGGGTCGATCAAGCCGGCCACGCTACGCTGTACGCCCAAAAATTGCTCTTGCAAATGGGCCGAACTCACCAGCCACGCGCCTAGCAATACGCCTATCACCAATGCCAGAAAGGCGAGACGGCTCAAAAAATTCAGCAATGTCACCGGGCGCAACAGCGCACGAACATTCACCTTTTCGGTTGTGCGCTGGGTGCGTTGCGCCAGTTGGCGACGCCGACGATTGGCGGTCAGTAGCTCGGTGGAAGCAGAATTATCAAATAGTGACATGCAGTAACTTACCCTTTAGAACGATTCGTCAAACCTTACTAGACAATTCAATTCGACCAAAATCCAGCGTTTCACCCAGCCGCTGGGCGTCCAGGTAATCCTGTAAAATCACAGCAGCAGCGGCGGCATCCTCTGCCGTTTTTTGTCGACTGTTTCCATTGTTTCCCTGTTCGGCCAACAACTCCTGGGCGGCAAAGGTGCTTAAACGCTCATCCCAAAAAATGAGCGGGAGCGACTGGCCTAAAATGGCGCGCAGGGCATAGACACACCGTTCCGCCCACTTGCGCACCGTCTGCGCCTGTGGGCCTTCGCTGCCATCCATATTCAAGGGCAAGCCGCAGATGATCGCAACAATCTCTTCCCGCTGTACAAGTTGCGCCAATTCAGCAAAGTCATCGCGGCGACTACGGCGGTGAATGACCGTGAGCGGACGAGCCGCCAGCCGCAGCGGATCACAGACCGCCACGCCAATGCGCGCCAGGCCGACATCGAGCGCTAACAGTTTGCCAAGGTTTGTCTTGTTCATGATGGTTTGGATATTGGATACTAGATATTGGGTATTGGATATTCAATATCTAGTATCCAATACCCAATATCCAATATCTAGTATCTCTATCGCGCTGCTACCGACGAATCATACTCAATCCGCACCTGGATCCGTTGGCCGATGGCTGGGAGCGTGGCAAACCATTCGGGATCGCGGTAGATCTCCGGCGGGCGTTCCAAGGGCCAACGCGCTTGCACCACCTGAATGGCATCGTCCGGCGTCAAGCCGGCAATGGCGCTCCGCACTTCCACCGGATCGATGGGAATCACATAATCGGCCCCCACCGTCATCGTAAAGGTCACGGCGCCGCCAATAAAATCAGCGCCAGGAACCCGTTGGGCATTCAAGGTGCTGGCAACCAGCTTGCCCCGTTCGGGAATGGCTTGTTGGGCTGTCTCCAAGAGCATCTCGCGCAGCACTCCTTGATCGACGGCGACGCCCCGCACCAACAGACGCAAGGTTAGCGATAGCTCTTGCGCTTCTTCATCATTAAAGGCGCTAAAGGCTTGTGAGGTGACCAACGTCAAGATCGATTCCGGGGAGAGCCATTCACCGGGATTCACACTCGGTTGCAAACTCTCCGCCGCGCGGGCTTCGGCGCGTGCCAACACCTCGGCCAACAACTTGTCGCGATCTTCTTGGGTCACCACGGGCGTCAATGCCGAACCACCGCCGGCTGTGCCGCCGGGGTTGGTCACTCGCACCCGTAAATTGTAGCCGGCCCCAATCGTATTGATGGTATTCGCCCGCACGTTGCCTTGAATGCCTGGATCCAACGCTTCAATCGCGGCTGTCACCCGTTGGTTAAAACCACCAGGAACTTGAACCGCTGTGAGCGTGCGAAAATTGACGGCCGTACCGGTGCCGGTGCTGACAATGACGCCGGCAGGAATATTCACCGGGTTGGCGCCTAAGTTGCTAAAGACCACACTCCCTTGGGCGCGTTCCGTGGCTTTCTGGCGGGTGCCGGTGGTGGCAATGACGCCGCTCTCTTCGATATTGGTTTCGATCAGACGGGCCGGCAGTTGGCGAAACTCAAGATCCGGTGCATCCAGGCCAGGGTTGGCGGTCAGTTGGAGGGTTACGGCAATCGGCTCGCGACCGGGAACCAGGGTAATGGTGGCGGCGGGGATCACATAGGCGACAAAAAAGCCGACGGCGGCCACCATCAAGAGGCCGGCCAACCCGGTCCCCAGCCAGCTTAACCAGAGCGGAGCCGGTTGGCGATAGGCCGCTTCAGAGCGGATGCGCTTCTGCCGCGAAAGGAAATAGGTGGGTGTGGTTTCCAGATCGATGATCTTGCGGCGGCGCCAACGGGGTTCATCGGGCAAGCCGGCGCTCAGCCGGCGCGGGTGGAGCAAGGGCAGTGGCGGGCGCATCCGCCAATTGCCGTCCATTGCTTCTTCTGGTTTGATGAAGACCGGCAACCCCAAACTCGGCGCCAGTTCATGGAGTTGTGGGTTGCGGGTGATCAGGCCAAGTTCACAGCGTTGCCGCTGTGCCTGTCGTTGGAGCAACCGCAATTGCGCCAAATTTTGCACCTCCAACCAGCCCTCTGGCACGAGGAGCGCCACCTGTTGCCGGCGCAACCCCATCAACTGCCGGCGCACCGCATCAAGGGTGGCTTCTGGATTTATTTCGAGAATTTCAGTCATAAGCGAGTTACGAATTACGAATTACGAATTACGAATTACGAAAGCGCCATGAGACAGGCAGGAACACTCGTAACTCGTAATTCGTAACTCGTAATTACTTCAAGTTCTTTTCTACCCACGGTTGGACGCTGGCAAGGGCTTCGGCCAGTTTGGCGGGGTCTTTGCCGCCGGCTTGGGCCATGTTGGGGCGACCGCCGCCGCCGCCGCCGATCACCTTAGCCGCATCACGCACCAGGTTGCCGGCGTGCATCCCCCGCCCGATCAGGTCTTGGGTGACAGAAGCGACCAGCATTGGCTTTTCGTCGATGACGGCGCCCAAGGTGACGACGCTGCTGCCCAGTTTGTCACGGAACCAGTCGCTCATCTGGCGCATGGTGTCCACATCGGCAGCATTGACCTGCACGGCCAACACAGCAAAGCCATCAACACGCGCCGCCTGGTTGAGCAGTGATTGCGTGTCCTGTTGGGCTAGCTTCTGCCGCAGTTGGGCAATCTCTTTTTGCATCTGTTGGTTCTGCGCCTGCAACTGTTCAATGGCGTTATCGACCTCGGTCGGTTTGGTGCGCAGCAGGCCCGCGGCGCGATCCAGCGTGCCAAGCCGCTCTTCAATCAAGCTTTCGGCGTAGCGCCCTGTCACCACTTCAATGCGACGGATGCCGGAGGAGACGCTGCCTTCGCTGACAATGCGGAAGCTGCCGATCTCGGCGGTGCTATCGACATGAGTGCCGCCACAGAGTTCCATGCTGACGCCCTCTTCTTCGCCAAAGCTGACGACCCGCACTTCGTCGCCATACTTTTCGCCAAAGAGCGCCATCGCCCCCTCTTTCACGGCCTGTTTATAGCTGGTCCAGCGCGTGTTGACGTTGTAGTTTGCCAGAATGAGATCGTTGGCGAGCCGTTCCATATCGGCCAACTCTTCTTTGCTCACCGGCTGGCTGTGGGTAAAGTCAAAGCGCAAGCGTTCCGGCGCCACCAATGACCCAGCCTGATGCGCATGAGTCCCCAGCCGGTGGCGGAGGACGGCGTGCAACACATGGGTGCCGGTGTGGTTGCGCATAATGTCCCAGCGCCGGTCGGTGTCAATGCTGGCCTGGGCTGGGTCGCCAACACGCAGGGAACCGCTGGTCACGGTGCCAACATGGACAATCAAGCCGGGAATACGGCGGCGGGTGTCGGTGATTTCCACCACCCACGCCGGCTCTTCCATCTCTTCGGGGAAGAAATAAATTTCCCCGATGTCGCTCACCTGACCACCGCTTTCGGCGTAGAAGGGGGTCTCCGGCAAGACGATCTCAACGGTGTCGCCGGCGTGAACTTCCTCCACCCGCTGCCCGTTGACCAGCAGCCCAATGATCTGCGTATCGACCTCGGCGACATTCTCGTAAATGAGATGCTTGACCCCCTCTTCATCGACCAAGCCTTCGCGCTTGAGGTCGGCGAGCAGTTGACCATAGACACTCAAGTCGGCGGCGGTTCTTTCCTGCGCGGTTTCGCGACTGCGTTCTTTGGCTTCGTTGAGCGCCGTGCGGAAGCCCGCTTCATCAACGGTAAAACCGGCGTCGCCGGCTACGTCGCGGGTCAAGTCAACCGGGAAGCCGTAGGTGTCCCAGAGACGGAAGGCATCCTTGCCGGCGATTTCGGTTTTGCCGGCGGCGCGCAGATCGGTCATCAGATCGTCGAGCAGTCCCAATCCTAGGGTTAGCGTGCGATGGAAGCGCTCTTCTTCCTCGGTGATGGTCTGCAAAATAAAGTCGCGCTTGTTGACCAGATCGGTGTAGTGGCCGCCCATCATGTCAATGACCGTCTCGGCGATCTGCGCCAGGAAAGGTCCTTCAAAGCCGATGAGTTTGCCAAAACGGGCTGCGCGGCGCAGGATCATGCGCAGAACATAGCTGCGCCCTTCGTTACCGGGTAATACGCCGTCGCCAATCAAAAAAGTGCAGGAGCGGCTGTGGTCGGCAATGGCGCGATAGCGGGCCAGGTTCGCCAACCGATGGGCTTCATCCTGCCCCAGCAGCGATTGGATGCGCTGCATGATCGGCATAAAGGCGTCGGTGTCGTAGTTGTTATCTTTGCCCTGGAGAATGCTGGCAATGCGTTCCAGACCGGCGCCGGTGTCCACACTCGGCTTGGGCAGCGGCGTCAGCGTGCCGTCGGCTTTGGAATCGTATTGCATAAAGACCAGATTCCAAATTTCCAGATACTCGTCATCCTTGTTGACGCCGCCGCTCACCTGCTTGTCCAGGTCGCCCCAGTAGTAGTGGATTTCGGAGCAGGGACCACAGGGGCCGGTGTCGCCCATGGCCCACCAGTTATCCTTTTTGCCAAAGCGCAGAACGCGCTCCGGGGCGGCGCCGGTTTCGATCCAGAGCCGTTCGGCTTCATCATCGTCGGTGTAGACGGTGAACCAGAGGCGTTCCAGCGGCAGTTCCAGCTCGTTGACCAGCAGGTGCCAGGCCCAGCGAATGGCGTCCTTTTTAAAGTAATCGCCAAAGGAGAAGTTGCCCAACATCTCAAAAAAGGTGTGGTGGCGCGGGCTGGGGCCGACATTCTCTAAATCGTTATGTTTGCCAGAGACGCGCATACACTTCTGGCTGGTGGCGGCGCGGCTATAGTCCCGTTTTTCCAACCCCAAAAAGAGGTCTTTGAACTGCACCATGCCGGCGTTGGTCAGCAACAGGGTCGGGTCGTTGGCCGGCACCAGGCTGCTGCTCTCGACCGTGGCGTGGTTCAATTCGCCCCAATATTCAAACCATAATTGACGGATTTCGTTGGTTGACAGTCGTTTCATAAAGGTTCACTTTTTTAGCACAGGATCAGATTTTCTTTGTTGTGATTGTAGGGCAATCGGGGATGGGTGTCAAACTGGAAGGGGTAAGGGGTGCGCGCAGAGAAGGGACGCTACAGCAGATTTCGGTGGAAACGGATTTGTACTACTATTCAGCGATAGTCACTATCAACCCTAAGCCCGCTGTCAGCCGATCATAGACCGGCTGACAGCGGGCTTGGTCGTTACCAGTAATCAGTTAAGCCACTTTCCTCAGCGCCGCCAAGCCTCGGCCAGCAACCTTAGGCTACGAATGCGCTGCTCAATACCGTAGGCTGCGGTAAAGACCATCAGTTCGTTCACTGCCGTCACTTCGACCAGATCCGCCAGATCAGTAACAACTTCCTCCGGCGTCCCCACGATGCGGTTACTCGGCATCTGGCGTGCCAGCGGTAGATCAGGATGGACAGCCGCCTCTTCCGGTGGCAGCAACGGGATAAATTGCCCGCGACGGATGGCAAAGGTCATCAACTGACCGGAAGACGCCAGCCACGCCGCTTCGTCCTCTGTCGGCGCCACCAGCACATTGGCGGTGACAATGGCATGGGGTCGATCCAGCACAGGGGAAGGGGTAAAGTTTTGGTGATAGAGGGCCAGCGCTTGCAAGGTGCCGCCAGTGTCAAAGTGATGGGCAAAGGCGAAAGGCAACCCCAACTGGCCGGCCAATTGCGCACTGTAGCCGCTGGAGCCAAGCAACACAATTTCCGGTGTTGATTCCGCCACCGGCGTGGCGGCAAAGCGGGTCCACAACCCCTCGTTACCCCGTCGGTCGCCCAACAACCCCATCAAGTCGAGTAGATAACGGGGAAACTCGTCCACATTCAGCGCCTGTGGTGCACGCCGTAGGGCAACAGCGGTGGCCGGGTCGGTGCCGGGGGCGCGACCAATACCCAGGTCAATGCGACCGGGGTGCAGTGCTTCGAGCATGGCAAATTGTTCAGCGACGACGAGGGAAGGATAATTGGGCAACAAGCGACAGAACCCCCGGTACTGACGGTTTTAACCTCGCTGCCCTCATTTTACGCCATCGCTTCTTTCATGCCAATGATAACCTGTTA
>JAPKMW010000149.1 GCA_026645575.1 Caldilineaceae bacterium | reverse complement strand
CTCGTAGCCGGTCCGTGACCGGCGTTTGGGGACGCCGGTCACGGACCGGCTACGAGCGGGAACGGCTTGGTAGTTACGTAATTGATAGGTATTTGTGGGCGATCGATCGCCATCCCATGATGAGAAAACCTGTGCGTTTCAATTTGGGAAAATGATACACCAATTCGGGTGAAGACACAAGCGGTGTTAAAGCTGGTTTTCAGTTACACACCGCCAATTTGAATAATTAATTGTCAATTGACAATTATTAATTGTTAATTACGAAGCGGCTCGATGACGCTGTAATGCCGTGCGCATGGCGTCTTGGTCGCTCCACGGATATTCGGTTTCGCCGAAACACATGCTGCGCTCGTGACCTTTGCCAAAGGCGGCGACAATATCACCGGGGCGGGCCATGTCGACGGCATGTTGAATGGCGGCGGTGCGGTCGGGGACGACGGTGTAGGCGCCGGCAGAGGCGAATTCGGCGACGCCAGCAGCGATTTCGGCGTTGATAGCGTCCAAATCTTCGGTGCGCGGATCTTCGGCGGTGACAACAGTAAAGTCGGCCAGGCGGCCACTGACGCGGCCCATCAAGCGCCGTTTGGCCACATCGCGCAGGCCGGCGCTGCCAAAGACCGCAATGAGACGCCCCGGTTGATCATTTTCGCCTTGACCGACCATTTTACGCAGCGTGATCAGCGCGCGCTCTAAGCTGACCGGCGAGTGGGCAAAATCGACCACGGCCAGGAACGATTGCCCTTCATCAATCCGCTCCATTCGCCCCAGGACGCCGGCAAAGTTAGTGATGCCTTGCTGGATCACGGTCGGTTCCAGGCCCAGCGCCAACGCAATGGTAGCCGCGCACAGCACATTAGCCACATTAAATTCCCCAATCAAATTGGAATTGACCCTAAATTCACCGCCCCACCACCGTACACAAAAGTGGGTGCCGGACGGCAGATATTCAATTGCCTCTGCTATTACATCCGGGCTTACCGTGGCCGTGGGCGCGCCGGCGATGCCATAGGTGCGAACGGGGACGGAAAAGCCCTGCTTGTTCGCCTCTTCCGCCAGGGCCGTTTGGAGCGCAGCAAAACTGCCATCATCATCGGCATTGAGAACGGCGCAACGGGGAACATGTGGCTTCGGGGAGGAACCATAGAGTGCGCGGAAGAGCAACGCTTTGGCCGCCACATACGCTTCCCGGCTGCCATGCTCATCCAGGTGTTCATGGGTGATGTTGGTGACACCGGCAATGTCAAAATCGACGGCCGCCACCCGCGCCTGATTGAGGCCATGACTGGTGCTTTCCACCACGGCATAGCGACAGCCGGCATCACGCATCTGGGCGAGAAAACGTTGCACGTCAGGCGCGTCAGGGGTGGTGACGTGGAAACCAGTATCAATTTCATTTCCGGCAATGCGCGCCGCAACGGTGGTGATCACGCCGACTTGACCTTGCGGTGCAGTAACGCTGGTAGTCGCCACTTGAAAGATCGCTTCAAGCAGTGAGCAGGTGGTCGTCTTACCGTCGGTGCCGGTGACGCCGATGACGGGCATCGTGCGGCTGGGAAAGTTATGGAGCGCCGCGGCGCAAATCGCCAGGGCAAGTCGGCTGTTTTCGACCTGGATGTAGGGAATGGTCGTTGGCAAAGCATAACCAAGTTGGGCAAGAGTCGCCGGGGAATGGACGCCAATCACCGCCGCAACACCCTGCGCAACGGTTTGGGCAATAAAGCGATGGGTGTCCACCGTGCGCCCCGGCCAGGCGACAAAGAGAGCGTGGGGTTGCACCTTGCGGCTGTCAAAGACAACTTGGTCGATCAGAATCATCGACGGATTGCTATTTCCGTGCAACTGAAAGGCCGGTAGATGGGTGAGTAAGTCGGCAAGTGTAAGCATAAAGAATCCATCCTAGTAACAGCGCTTAGCCGTACCCATTTTAAATATCGCGCGGCCCGCGCACAATCGAGATGCCGGCTAGTAAAATGATGGCAACCATGACTAGACTGACTGCCATCAACACAGGCGGTAAACTGGCCGAAACCACCGCTATCACATCGATCGGCGTGGGCGTTACTGTTGGCGTCGGGGTTGCCGTGGGTGGCATCTCCGGGGTGGGGGTGCTGGTGGCGGTCGCTGTTGGTGTTTCGGTCGGTGTGGGCGGCACAGGCGTTAGCGTCGCCGTAGGCGTCGGCGTTGGGGTTGGGGGTACATCGGGAATATTGACGGTAATCACATCGAGATCCGTGATCGCACCGCTGCCGGTCAGCAAAGACGTTGTCGTTAGGTCACTAGACGCTGTCACGGTTGGGGTCGCCGTTGAGAGTAAGGTCAGCGTTGTTGTTACCGTTGTTGTTACCGTTGTTGTCGCCGTTGTTGTCAGGGCCAAAGCGCCACCATCGACCGTTGTTGTAATCGCCGTCGTCGCTGGCGGCTCAAAGATAGCCGGTACGGGCGTTTCGGTCAACGTTGGTGTTTCGGTCATGGTTGGCGTTTCGGTAGGGGTGTGGGTCGGCGTCGGCGTTTCGGTCGGCAGCGGCGTATCAGTCGGCGTAATGGTTGGCGTATGAGTTGGCGTTTCGGTGGGGGTGTTGGTCGGCGTTGGCGTATCGGTCGGGGTAGGGGTCGGTGTAAAGGTGGGCGTAGCGGTAGCCAGCGCAGCGCGCACATCAAGCGGCGGCATGTTGGCAAGCGCTGTAAAGGTGACGCCCTCGTCATCGCTGCGCAAGACCCAGTCGGTGACTGTGCCGGCATAGATGGTGCGAGGCGCTTTGGGCGTATTGGCGACGGCATAGACAACACCGTCATATGGCACGCCATTGAACGTTGCCAATTGCCAACTCTCACCGGCGCCGCTCCACAGGCCATTTTCCGTAGCCGCCACCACTAGTCGTCCGGTCGTCACGACATCATAGACCACCGTGTTGGGAAAGCCGCTAATACGTGTCCAGGTTACACCATCGGCGCTTTGATATAGCCCATTGCCGGCGCCGGCGTAAATCTGTCCCTGGTCAGCCGTCAGGCTAAAGACAATCACGTTAGTGGGAAAGCTGGCAACCACTTCCCAGACCACACTGCCGGCGGTTAGACGGTAAAGGCCAGCATGAGTGCCGGCATAGAGAACATCGCCTACCTGCACCAATTCGCGCACGCGACGGGCTTCCCCAACCAGACCGCCATCGACCTTCTGCCAGCTATTCCCACTATCAATCGTGCGCAAGACGCCATCAAAGCGAGTGCAGACATAAAAGGTGCTTTTGCCATTTTCAATAGCGGCGTAGACTTCGCCGACTGCGCTGTTTTCGGAGAGCAACCCTTGAAATGAAGTCAGCACTTCCCAGGTATCGCCACTGTCGCGACTGCGGAAGAGATTGCCAAAGCCACCATCACCGGCCAGGGCCAAACGTGGATTTTGGGGATCAAAGGCCAAACCAGCCACACTCATTTCTTGCACCAGGCCGGCGCTGGCGCGTGTCCAGGTAATTCCACCGTCAGCCGTGCGATAGACGCTAGGGGCGTCAGGGGCATTAAGCGTGCCGGCCAGCACTTTGTCCGGCGCCCCCGGCATGATCGCCAAACTTACTACTGCATTGCGCGTGGGGATAGCCCCACCTTGCGCTCTGGCCCAGGTAGGTAACAACACCAACGCCAGCAGCAAGGCTAGAGCCAGAAAAGGCAACACATGTGTACCACAGGATTGAAGCACACGCCAGCGGTGTGCGAGAATAGTAGCGCTCACAATTATAGATTATACTCTATAAAAAACGTACAGGACAAAAAAGATCCACAGCACAAAAAAACGTCAAGGTGTGTGGTTGATCGCCACACACCTTGACGTTTTCCTATACCCCTGTGCGGTTTGCAACCGCACTATAGCTAAAGACCCATTGACAGCAGTTGGCGCGAGGCTCTGTCCACCCATTCGATGACGCTGGGTGGGTAGACGCCGATCCAGAAAGTGGCGACCACACAAATGATCAGGGTCATTTGCACAGGAATGCTGATCAAAAACGGCTTCTGGCCTTCTGCCGATGTCGAGAAGAACATGGCGCGGGCAATGTTCAAATAGTAGTAGGCCGCAATGGCAGCATTGATCATAGCGATGGCGGCCAACCAGAAGTATTGATGTTGCACCGCAGCGCCAAAGACATAGAACTTGCCGATAAAGCCGCCGGTCAACGGAATGCCGGTCAGGCTCAATAGGAAGATAAACATAGACAACGCCAGCGCCGGTGAGCGTTGGAAGAGATTATCAAAGCTGTTGATTTCGGCGTTACCCGCATCATCTTCTACGGCCATCACCACCATGAAGGCGCCGATGTTGGTGAAGAGGTAGGCAAAGAGATAGATCAAAAGGCCATTGAGACCATTCATCGTCAACACCGCGACATCGCCTTGGGTGCTGGAAACGACAGCCGCCAACCCCATCAACATGTAGCCGGCTTGCGCTACCGAGCTATAGGCTAACATACGCTTAACATTGGTCTGGCGCAACGCAATCAGGTTGCCGAGGCTCATGGTCAAAATGCTCAAACCCGTCAAGATCGGCACCCAGTCGGCGCGGAAAGCGCCAAAGCCAACGATGAAGACACGCGCCAGCACAGCAAAGCCAACCGCTTTTGAGGCAGTAGACAAGTAGGCGGTAATTGGCGTTGGTGCGCCATCATAAGTGTCTGGCGCCCATTGATAGAAGGGGGCCAGACTGGCCTTGAAACCTAGACCAACCAAGAGCAGAAGCGATGTTACTAAGGCTACTGGTTGCAAAGCTTCATTTTCAGCAAACGCCTGCCCGATCACAGTTAGATTTAACGAGCCGGAAGCGCCATATAATAGACTCATGCCATAAAGCATGATCGACGAAGCCACCGACCCATACAAGAAATACTTGACGCCGGCTTCAGCGCTACGTTTATCATTGCGCACGATCCCCACCAGGATATAACTCGTGATGGAGAGCGCTTCAATCGCCAGGAAGAGCAACAACAGATTGTTGGCGCTTACGGCAAAGCTCATGGCCATGGTGACAAAGAGGAAAAGCGACCAAAATTCGCTTTTGCCCGTCACCCGCGCATTCATAAAGCCGCCGCCGGCGACTGCCACAATTAACATGGCAGCGTAAATGGTCACTTTGAGAAAGAGGCCAAAGGCATCGACTTCAATCACCGACAATGCAGTGAATGGCTGGCTCAAGTTGCCGACGGCGGCAAAACGGCCAAACTGGGCGATCACCCCCACCAAACCGACAAATAAAAACAACACCGAAATCGCCATGTAGCCACGACCGGAATCATTTTTGCTGCCCAGGGTAGTGTCTAACAATAAGATGAGCAACCCACCCAGCAACAGAATAATTTCCGGTAAAATCGACCCCAGTGACCCGACTGTTACTTCGCTCAAGGTCGTCCCCCTTGTTTATCTAATCTCTCAATCTCTCAATCTCTCAATCTCTTTAGATACTAAGGAGATTGAGAGATTGAGAGATTAAGTTCGTTTTACAGGATACTGTGAACAAAATCGATCAACTGCAACGCTGCCCCGTTGAAGTAGTTCAAGATGAGCGTCGGGTAGATGCCCAGGATGAACATGCCGATGATTAACGGCCAGAGGGTCAGCTTCTCAAAGGCCACCATGTCGGTCGGGCCGTCAGCATGATCCCCCTGCACGGTCGTCCAGTGGTGCAGCTTATGGGCGTCGTATTCACCCAGGAAGACATTCTGGATAATGCGCCAGAGAATGTAGACGGCGGTCATCACAATGCCGATGGTGCCAAAGGCCGCCCAGTAGGGCACAATGGCAAAGGCGCCGCGGAAGGTGAAGAACTCGGCCCAGAAACCGGCCAACCCCGGCAGCCCCAAGCTGGCAAAACCAGCCACCAACATCAAGGCATAGAAATACGGGGTCTTGGAACTGAGACCGCCGAATTTGGCAAGCTCACGGGTGTGTGCCCGTTCGTAGATGACGCCAACGAGAAGGAACAACGCACCGGTAATAATCCCGTGGTTGAACATTTGGAGCGTCGCCCCGTTGATCGCCATCGCAGCACTGTCACGAATCGCTTCTTCCGAAAGGTGGAAGACTTTGGCCGCCTCGGCCATCCCTTCCGGCGTAATGACTTGCGCCGCTGCGCCGATGCCCAACATGACATAACCCATATGCGAAACCGAGCTATAGGCAATCAAACGCTTGAGGTCGGTCTGTGCCACACAGACGAAGGCGCCATAGACGATCGCAATCGCGCCCAATGCCACCAACCACATGGCCCAATATTGACTAGCCGTTGGGTACGTGGGCAACACAATGCGCAAAAGACCATAGGCGCCCAGTTTGAGCAACACACCAGCCAGAATGACGCTACCGGCTGTTGGCGCTTCGGTATGGGCATCGGGCAACCAGGTATGGAAGGGGAAGCTCGGCACTTTGAAGGCAAAGCCAAAGAAGAACCCCCAGAAGGCCAGGCTGGTCAACAGCAACGCATCCGACGCCGGCAGATCCTGGAAGGGCTTGAGTGCTGCCGCTTCCAAAATATTAAAGGTGCCTGTGGCGAAGTAGGTACCGAGAATCGCCAGCAACATGGCAACCGAACCGATCAAGGTGTAGATAAAGAACTTAATCGCCGCATAGTTGCGATTCTGACCACCCCAGATGCCAATGAGCAAGTACATTGGCACCAGGCTGATTTCCCAGAAGACATAGAAGAGGACATAATCGAGCGCCATAAAGACGCCGAACATGCTAAAAGCCAGCAACTGGAACATGATAAAATATTCTTTGACCCGTGTGCGAATCGTCCCGGCACTATAATAGATGCTCAGGGTCGATAACAGCGCGGTCAAGAAGATCAACGGTACGCTCAGGCCATCCACGCCCAGGTGGAAACTGGCGTTAAGCGCTTCAATCCAGGGGACGCGCACTTCAAACTGCATCCCGGTCGCAGTGAAATCGAAAGCGAAGAGCATGTAAATGCTCAAGCCGAGGGGCAACAAACTCGCAAAGATCGAGCCCCACTTGATCGCCCGCTCATTGCTGGTCATCAACGCCAGGATGGCAGCAACAGCCGGCCAGAATAGAATCAGAATTAACAACCACGAATTTAGGAAATCCATGAACTTTCCCTCCGCAGAGCCTAGCTTTTGGAATTCAATTTATCACAAAATTTAACAAAAATTTATCCGTCAAAAGAGAGATTCAGTTACTTGGTACAGAGCGGCGGAAGTAAGACAGTAGTTCAGTGAGACAGTAAGACAGTGACTATCTGACTGTCTCACTGAACTACTGTCCTACTGATTCACTATTGTTTTATTTACGCCATTGCGTACTAATCTCTTCGTCTCTCTATTACCCACATTAAACCAACGTCAAGAAGATCGGCAGCGCCTTGAGCAGGAGCCAAACCGTTATCGAGACAGCCAACACCATTAAATAAACCTGGACTTGACCGTCCTGTGTGTTGCGTAGCACACGACCGGCGCCATCCGAGATATACCCCATCAAATTGACCAAACCGTCCACTACAATGCGATCAAATTCCGCCAGGAAGCGTGAGATCCAGACGCCGGCGGCGCCAATACCGTTGATAATCGGGTCGATCACCCAGAGATCATCAAACCAATAGAGGAAGCTGGAAAGTCCACGAGAGAAGGCGACAATCGTGCTGTTGTAGAGTTCGTCAATGTAATACTTGTTATGCAGCACCAACCAGAAGGGGCCAAGCACATTGCGCAGCGGGTCGATCTGACCGGGTTGCAACCCCTTGCCATAGACCACATAACCCAACCCTAAACCGCCCAGCGCCACCAATACGGACGCAGCCAACGGAACCACACTAAATTTGGGATGCACGCTGTGGAAACCAAGATATTCGGCGTAGGGGTCCAAGAAATGCGCAATCCAGTTCGTAGCGCCAAAAAACCATTCGGGGATGCCGAACCACCCTAACCCAATGGCAAAAGGGGTAATCAGAATCAGCGGAATGGTCATTGCCGCCACACTCTCTGGGGCGTGAGCCGCCATTTCGGTGCGGGCTGTGCCCAGGAAAGAGAGGCAGATCTGGCGCATGGTATAGAAGGCCGTCAAGAAGGCTGCCACGGCCAGCGTCCAGAAGACAATGGTATTGCCGTTGTACCAGGCGCTCGCCAGAATTTCATCCTTTGACCAGAAACCAGCGGTGATCAACGGGAAGCCGCTCAAAGCCAAGCCACCGATGATAAAGGTGATGGCCGTGCGCGGCATCCGCCGCAAGAGGCCGCCCATGTTACGCATATCTTGCGTATCTTCGGGATCAAGCGCGCCATCCGGGCGTGGAATCAGAACACGGGTCGAATGGGTTTCACCTGGAGTACCACCATGATCTTCATGCCCATGCGCGTCGTGCGGGTGATGAGCGCCGTGGCCGGCATCATGACCATTGCCATGACCGTGACCGGCATGTGCGTGGACATGGTGGGCGCCATGTTCAACGCCATGAATCACACTGCCGGAGCCGAGAAAGAGCAACGCTTTGAAGAAGGCATGGGTGATCAAGTGGAAGATCGCCGCAATATAAGCGCCGGTGCCGATGGCCGCCACCATAAAGCCAAGCTGGCTGATGGTCGAATAGGCCAGCACCCGCTTGATGTCCCATTGGGCCACGGCAATCGTCGAGGCAAAGATGGCGGTGAAGGCGCCGATAAAGGCGACAAAGGTCATCGTACCCGGCGAGACTTCACCAGCGACGTAAAAGAGCGGGAACATGCGCACCAGCAAGAAGACGCCGGCAGAGACCATCGTCGCCGCATGGATCATGGCGCTGACCGGAGTCGGGCCTTCCATGGCATCGGGCAACCAGACATGGAGCGGGAATTGGGCGCTCTTGCCAACTGTACCGAAGAAGATGAGGAGCGCAATCGCCGCCACCCAGGGCATTTCCTGGTTGATCAGCGGCACGGTCACCATCATCTCGCCCAGGTGATGCAGATTTTCCGGGTTCAAGATGTCCTTAAACATCAAGCTGCTCGGCTCACTGTGGATGTAGAGGAACATCACACCAATCAACATGATCACATCGCCGATGCGCGTGGTCATAAAGGCTTTGATCGAAGCCGCCTGCGCCGACTTCTTCTCATACCAAAAACCGATGAGCAGGTAGCTACAGAGGCCCATCACTTCCCAGAAGATAAAGAAGGTAAGCAGCGAGTTCGAGACGACCAAGCCCAACATCCCTACCGCAAAGAGGCTGATGTAGGCCATAAAGCGGCTATAGCGCGGATCTTTGCCCTGGCGATGCGCTTCGGGGTAGGCTTCCGGCTGTAGATGATGCGGGAAGGTCATGTAGCCGCTGGCGTAGACAAAGATCATCACCAGCAGAAACGACGACATAAACAACATGAGCGCATTCGCCGGGTCAACCTGATAGCCCACCGAAAAGGAGCTGGCGCCGGTCGGGATTGCAAAAAGTTGTCCCTCCACCGGATGCTCACCAAAGTGTTCGGTGAAAAAGGCTGAGAAGGCAATCGGCCAGCTCAATAACAAGCTGACAACCACCCCGCCGATCGCGGTCATGGCGCTCATGCTCTTGTTGCGATTGAGAAAGAGAACAATCGCCAGAAAGGCCAAGAAGGGCGGAACCGGAACCAGCCACGCTAAATTTAAAAATCCATCCATGAGTAAACCCCATTTGTCATGACTGAGCCACCAAATTGGTGGCTGCACAATCATTGATTTTGATGACGACGTTTACGTATTTCCCAAACGTTGCCGACGGCAAAGCCCACAAGGGCGCCGACCACGGCAAAGGTGATAAATAACCAATCATTCGGCAGTTGTAGCAAGGTGCCAAAAGCAATAAAGAGAACCGACCCACCGATCACCCAGAAGATCAACCGGCGCTGCTCGGCCTTTTTACGTTTGGCTTCCGCCAACAAAGCGGCAGCGTCACGAAACTTCGGTGCGTGCTTTACAATTTCCTGTAACACATGCACGGCGCCAGTAAAATTGCCTTGGGTCATCTTTTCCTGTGCCATCTGGTAGAGAAATTCACATTGCTCTTCCAGGGTGCCGGTTAGTGTTTGCTTTGGCATTCCTTTTCATCCACGCTGAATATCTAACACCTAATATCATGTGTTATTAGATATTGTATTCGGCACTTGTGCGCTTCCCAACTACCCCTGCAACAGATTCAATTCGTCCAGGTTAACCGTTTTACGGCTGCGATAGACGGAAATAATCAAGGCCAGCCCCACCGCCGCCTCTGCCGCAGCAATCGCAATCACAAAGAGCGCAAAGATCAAGCCATCTAATTGCTCTGCTGCAGCGCCATAGCGCCAGAAGGCGATCAGATTGATGTTCACAGCGTTCAACATCAATTCGACCCCCATAAGTACGGCAATGGCATTACGACGGGCGAGGGCGGCTAAGAGACCACAAGAAAAGATAAAGGCCGCCAGCACCAGATACCAAGTTAGAGGAACCATCTCATCATCCCCAATCTTTCTAATAATTAATGATCAATCATGAACGATTAATTATTTCTGTTTACTCCCGGTCGCGAGCCAGCATGATTGCACCAGCCAGGGCCACTAGCAGCAACACGGCCATCAATTCAAAAGGCACCAAATAAGTGGTCAAAAATTTGTAACCCAACGAGGCAATAATGGCCTCGCCAGTTGTGCGATCCGTGAAGGGCGCCCAGGAAAGCTGAGTCAAATCGAGCGCTTCATTCGACCAGGGCATGTAAGCCACCAGACCACCCAAAACCACAAAGAGCAAAGAAATAATCATTGTTGCCGTGCCGGCTTGACGGTTCAGCGGCGAGGTGGGGCCATACATCATGCCGCGGGTCAACATAATGGCAAAAGTAATCAAGGTCGAGATGGCGCCGATATAGACCAGCACTTGACTCACGGCCAGGAATTCAGCTTCTAACAGGGCATAAATCCCAGCCACGGCAAAAAGTGTACCAACCAACGCTAACGCACTATGAAATAAGTTCCGTGCCAATACCACCATCAAAGCGCACGCTGCCGCAAAGAGCGCCATTCCCACAAAAACCACTTGCTGAAGCGAGGGAATCGTCGGCGCCGTCTGCTCCATCAATTGCAAGCCTAATTGTTCTAATTGTTCGATCATGGAAGCACTTACTCTCCAGCTATAGCTTAGAAATTAGGTGATTAGGTCACACGGTGATTGTAGCGGGTGTCCGTTGGGCGCGAAACCACGATATGACCTAATCACCTAATCCAAATTTCTCAATCACCCGACACGGGCTGCATCGTACCGATGAGCGACTTGGGTTCAAAGGCGCGCTTGGTGCGAACTTGCTCTTGCTTAAAGTGGTTGGTCAGCACATTGATGACAATGCCAATCACAATGAAGTTGCCGGCCAGAATCGCTACATATTGTAGCCAGACGGGGCCAAAGAGCTTCATTGCCAACATCTGCCAGAGAATCAGGCCCAACACCAACGGCACTAACACCTTCCAGGCAAAGGACATCATCTGATCGACACGAACACGGGGAAAGGTGCCTTTAATCCACATGACGACCGTATAGAAGGCGAAGCATTTAATCAGAAAGTAGACCAGACCCAAGATCGGCAGTTGATCCACAAAAGGCCCTTGCCAGCCGCCAAAGAAAAGCATGACAGCAATAGCGCCCAGGAAGAAGGTGTTGAGGAATTGCGCCAGGAAGAACATGGCGAATTTCATGCCGGAGTATTCAATATGGAAACCGGCGATCAACTCCGACTCCGCTTCCAACAGATCAAAGGGAGTCTGTTCGCTTTCGGCCAGGGCGCTGATCAAATAGATGAGCGCCATGCCTGGCATCAAGAGTACAAACCAGCCCAGGCCCAGGTTGAAGCCAAAGAGGTTGAGAGATTGCGCTTCGGTAATCAAGCCTAAGCGCATACTGCCCACCCATAGCACCGGCGCAAACATTGCCAGCACCATTGGGATTTCGTAGCTTAACAACTGCGCCACCACGCGGAAACCGGCCAGCAACGCATACTTGTTATTGCTACTCCACCCGGCCATAAGGGCGGCCATAATGCCAATCGACCCCAGCGCTACCAGGTAGAGGACGCCAATATTGAGATCAACAGCAATCCAACCGGGCGCCACAGCAACGACAGCCAGCGTTAGAATCACGCCAAAGACCGACAAGACTGGCGCAACCGCATAGGCAAAAAAATCAGCATTGGTTGGTCGAATGTCTTCCTTGGACAATAACTTCAAGGCGTCGGCCACTGTCTGGAAAAGACCATAAGGGCCAACCCGATTCGGGCCAATGCGGTCCTGCATCCGGCTAATCACCTTGCGCGTAATCCAAATCAACACCAACGCCAAAACAGGGCCGATACTGGCAAGCACCAACGCACCGATGGCGAGGGCAAGAATTACTGCCACCACATCCGGTAAGCCCAATCCCGTGGTTAACCCGGAGATTAGACCACTCAGGCTTTCACTCCATTGCTCCATAAATTGTCTCCACCAAATTTCTTTTGCAAGCTTTCACCCAGCCTATCAGCCGAGTTATCAATAAATATCAGTGCAGAGGCCACGCCGTGACCATGCCGCCTAACTCCACTCCAAAGCGCCCTTGCGCCATTCCAAGAAGAGGCCAAGCAACAAGATCAACACAAAGGTGATCGCAGCCACAACCGCGAAGAGGGATAACTGACTATAGGCCAAAGCAATCGGAAAGAGGAAGATCACTTCAACATCAAAGATGAGGAAGATCAACCCGATCAAATAGTACTGCGCACGAAACTGCACCCAGGTATCGCCGATTGTCTCCACACCACTCTCATAAGTCGTGTTCTTTACCGGATCAGGACGCTTGGGGCCTAACAACCAGCCGAGTACAACAGCTACACCCGGCAACAAAAACGCAAAGGTGCTAAGAATCAGGATGAACCCATACTGAGTGAGCATTACGATACTCCTAAAGCAGTAGACAAAGCTCGCGGACAAATTATTATCAGTAGACACGAGCAATCTTAAAGTAGCGCCCGTCGACTTTGGACTACGCGACTGCGGACTACTGACTATTTATACGTTTGGCGGATGAACGTTTTCATTTGTGTAGAATTGAACAAATGCTAATGTATGGTAGCATACCTGCCGAACAATAGAAAAATTCGCGCGGCAACAAATCGTAAAATACAAACGCCTTTTTGAGCCTTCCACCGCCAAAAAGCAAGGAGTAATACAGCGGGAAAGCACGAAAATGGAGGCAATGTTCGATTTTTCACAATATCATTATCAAAGTTGACACGCCTATAGGCTCATGATAGAATTCACCAACATTCTGAGAGACAGTATTTTGTCAGTCGTCCATATTACTCCGTCGGTATTTCACAGGCATAGAGAATAGGATAGCTTTGTGTGACCCAGCACAGTGGTAACGCTGGTTATTAATTCTGCATGTGACACAACGGGATTGCCAGACAAACAGGTGACCTGCCAATTGACAGAGGTTATTTACAAAATTAGAGCCGCAAAGGGGAGGAAGCGTTCGTGGCGATTGAATATGTTCCGTTACTCATCTTATTATTAGTGGCGACCTTTATCGGTGTGGTTGCCGTTGGGTTGCCGGCCCTGCTTGGCCCGCAACGCGCCAACCCGCAGAAGCTAGAGCCGTATGAATCGGGCATCATTCCCTTTGCCAATGCGCGGCGCCGCTTCCCCGTAAAGTATTACCTGGTAGCGATGCTCTTTATTCTCTTTGATATTGAAGTCATCTTTATGTACCCGTGGGCAGCAGTTATGCGCACGCTGCGCGACAATCATTCGATTGCCTTTGCCCTCTTCCCAATGGGCTTTTTCCTGCTGGTATTGGTCATTGGCCTGCTCTACGAGTGGCGCAAAGGCGCGTTGGACTGGGATTAACTCAGCTTTTCAAAAAAGCGGCGACGATGAGATAGCAGACGATGAGATAGTAATCGTTAGCAGTTATCAGTTATACGTTGTTTATTAACCATTAGTAAGGTGAACAGATGGGCCTTGAAGATCGATTACCTGAAGGTGTACTAACTACCCAATTAGAAAAGCTAGTGAACTGGGGCCGGCAAAACAGTACCTGGCCGCTATTGTTTGGTCTGGCCTGCTGCGCGATGGAAATGATCGCCACCGGCACCGCCCGTCATGACATTGCGCGCTACGGGTCCGAACTTTTCCGCGCTAGCCCCCGCCAAGCCGACTTGATCATTGTCTCCGGGCGCGTCAGCAACAAGATGGCGCCAGTGATCAAGCGGCTCTATGACCAGATGTCCGAACCTAAGTGGGTGATTGCGATGGGCATCTGCGCTAGCGCCGGCGGGCCTTTTAACAACTACGCCATTATCCAAGGCGTTGATAAAATTATCCCAGTCGATGTCTACGTCCCCGGCTGCCCTCCCCGCCCCGAGGCGCTGCTTTATGCGCTGGATAAATTGCGCGAAAAACAGGGCAAAGAAACTTTTAGTAAATATCGTCAGATCGATATTGTTACTGCGCCCGGCCAGATTGATTCTTTAGAAGTGCTACGCAAGGCTGCGTAACGTTATCGAAATTTGTTATTCATCGTCACAATGAAGCGTAATTCGTAATTCGTCATTCGTAACCTTCGATAAGCTCAGGTTACGAATGGCGAATTACGAATTACGTTACAATAGGCGAACATTTTGGAGCGCGCCATGTTAAATGTTTCTCCAACCTATCGACCGTATGAAACGTTGCCGGGTCTGAATGACCCGACGATTCCGGCTGTTGCTCCCTTGCCCAGTGGAGAAACAGAGGATACGAAGCGCATTGTTGAGCGCTTTGGCGAAGATATTTTGGCCGCCGGTGAGCATAACGGCCAACAGGTGGTCTATGTTGATGCCGACCGGTTGGTCGATCTTGCCACCTTTATTAAAACCGACCCGACCTTGGCTTATGAAGCCTTGATTGATGTGACGGCAGTCGATCGGTCAAAATTACCAATTGAACCGGGTTCCGAGCGTTTTCATCTGGTCTACCAGTTACGCTCCTACAAGCACAAAAAGCATATGATGGTGGTAGCGCCGGCGCCCGGTGGCAACACCCCGGTCATGCCGAGCTTGACCCCTGTTTTCCAGGGCGCCAACTGGCCGGAGCGCGAAGTGCTGGATCTGATGGGCGTCACCTTCAAAGGCCACCCCGATCCGCGCCGGATTCTCATGCCGGAACACTGGCCCTATCACCCACTGCGTAAAGAAATTCCCGTGGGCGGTGAAGAAGTACCCTTTACCTTGACCTGGGGCGACCCCGAATTCGCCACCTTGGGCCGGCAGATTCTGCCCTCCGAAAGCGTGGCGCCCAAGCTGCCCCCCGGCATGAGCCGCGAAAACATGATCATTAACATGGGGCCGCATCATCCCAGCACCCACGGCGTTTTGCGCCTGGTGGCCGAGTTGGATGGTGAGACGGTGGTCAACCTGGATTCTGATCTGGGCTATCTCCACAGCGGCTTTGAGAAGACCGGTGAGACCAAGCGCTACAAAGACTTTGTCTACTACACTGACCGCATGGATTATCTGTCGGGGATGACCAATAACTTTGGCTATGTGCTGGGTGTGGAAAAGATGCTGGGCATTGAGATCCCGGAACGCGCCCAAGTGCTGCGGATCATTATGAGCGAACTCCAGCGCATTGCCTCCCATCTCTTCTGGCTCTCGACCCATGCCCTGGATGTCTCCGGCACCGGCATGAGCTTGCTGATGTACGCCACGCGCGAACGCGAGCGAATTCTTGATCTCTTTGAGATTGCTGCCGGCGCCCGTTTGACCGTCAGCTATATCCGTGTCGGTGGCGTCTGGAAAGATGTGCCGCCCGCCTTTATGGATAATCTCAAAGATTTGGTCAAGATGCTGCCCAAGCAATTTGACGAATATGAGTCCATGTTGAGCGACAGCCCGCTTTGGCGGGAACGCTTGGAAGGCATCGGCTATATTAGCCGGGAAGATTCGATCAACATGGGCCTGACCGGCGCCATGTTACGCGGCAGCGGCGTCGATTGGGACTTGCGCCGCGATATGCCCTACGGCGGCTACGAAACCTATGATTTCAAGGTGCCGGTAATGAACGAAGGTGACTGCTACGCTCGCTACGTGGTGCGGATGCAAGAGTTGCGCCAAAGCGTGCGCATCCTTGAGCAAGCCATTGCCCGCCTCTCTGATGGCCCTTATAAGAGCGACGAACGCAAAGTCAGCCTCCCGCCCCGCGCCGAGTTGGATGTGAGCATGGAAGCGCTGATCCACCACTTCAAGCTGGTGACGGAAGGCTTCCGCGTCGCGCCAGGGATGCTCTATCATGGCATCGAAGGCAGCAAGGGTGAACTGGGCTACTTCTTATATAGCGACGGATCGGGCGTTCCCTACCGCTTGCATGTCCGTGGGCCGAGCTTTAACAATCTCTATGCCATTGCGCATATGAGCCGCGGTCACATGCTGTCGGACGTGGTGACGAATATCGGTTCGATTGACATCGTGTTGGGTGAAGTGGACAGATAATAGAACGCCGATTAAGCGGATTTGGCTGATCATAGCGAATCTTTAGGAATATAAATTATGATGCTATCTGAAGCGGTACGCACAGAAATTAAGAAGTGGATGGACTTGTATCCGGCGGGGCGACAGCGCTCGGCGATTCTGCCCGCGCTCTATGTCATCCAGCGCGAGTTTGGCTACTGTCCGGTGGATGCCCAGAATGAACTGGCGACGATGCTGGAACTTGAACCGGCGGAAGTCGGGGCAGTGGTTGGCTTCTACAATATGTTCCATGAAGAACCCAAGGGCGAATACCACGTTGAGGTTTGCACCAACGTGCCTTGTATGTTGCGTGGCGCCAACAAGTGCATGCACCACCTGGAAGAAAAGCTAGGCATTCACCACGGCGAAACCACCGCCGACGGCAAGTACACGCTCGATCACATGGAATGTCTTGGCTCCTGCGGCACGGCGCCGATGGTCTCGGTGACACGACGCAAGAGTGGCGAGATCCGCTACTTCGAGGAATTACAGAGCGAGGCCGATGTCGATCAGTTCTTGAAAGTGATCAAGAGCGGCAACGCCTTTAAGACACTGGAACGCTGGACGCCGAAGGGTGATCCCAAGGGCGAAGGCAAAGCAGCCGGCCCCTATACCGTTGGTGGGATGGAGCAGCGCTACCTGACCGGTCGCGTGGGCAAAGAGAACAGCCACACCATCGAAAGCTATATGGCCGATGGCGGCTATGAAACGGCGCGCCGTGTTCTCACCACCATGCAACCGGCGGAAGTGATTGATCAAGTAAAAAACAGTGGTCTGCGTGGCCGCGGCGGCGCCGGTTTCCCAACAGGAACAAAATGGGGCTTTTTGGCGCCAGCCATGCCCCACTATCTGGTAGTCAACGCCGACGAATCTGAGCCGGGCACCTTCAAAGATCGCATTATTATGGAGTATGATCCCCATCAATTGATTGAAGGGATCATTATTAGCTCCTTTGCGATTCAATCTGAACGCGCCTTTGTCTATATTCGCGGCGAATACTATTTTGCCTATACACGCCTGGTGGCTGCGCTCAAAGAAGCCAAAGCCCAAGGCTTCTTGGGTCAAAACATCTTTGGCACTGGCAAAAACTTAGAGCTAGTAATTCATCGTGGCGCCGGCGCTTATGAGTGCGGCGAAGAAACCGCGCTGTTGACCAGCCTGGAAGGCTACCGCGGCCATCCACGTATGAAACCACCGTTCCCCGCCGTGGAAGGGTTGTACGCCAAGCCGACGATTGTTAACAACGCCGAGTCGATCAGCAACATCCCGCACATTATGCGCTATGGGGTCGATTGGTACAAGAAGCTTGGCACCGAGCAAAGTTCCGGCATGCGCGTCTTCTGCCTCAGCGGCAATGTTAAGCGCCCTGGTCTCTATGAATTACCACACGGCACTACCCTGCGTGACCTGATTTACCAGTATGGTGGTGGACCGCAGGATGATAATGCGCCGATCAAGGCCATTTGCCCTGGCGGCATCTCGATGAAGCTGCTCAAGCCGGATCAGATCGATACGAAACTTTCCTTTGAAGATGTGCAAGCGGCTGGTTCACTCTTGGGTTCAGCCGGCATCTTTGTTATCGACGAACGGGCTTCCATGGTTGAGGTGGCGCGACGCACCCTTTCCTTCTACCGCGAGGAAAGCTGCGGTAAATGCACCCCCTGTCGCGAAGGCACGGGCTGGCTGGAGACCATTCTCGAACGCATTGAAGCCGGTAATGGTCGGATGCAAGACCTGGAGTTGATGGAACACATCAGTAAGTTTATCGAACGCAAGACCTTCTGTGTCTTTGGTGATGCGGCGGTCTGGGGTCTGCAAAGCAACCTGGCAAAGTTCCGTGGCGAATTTATCAGCTTGATCGAAAAGACCAATCCGGCCAGCGAAGGGCCAGTCATTCCGATCCGCCCAATCTACCGCCCCGATTCCGGCCAGCCGAGCAAGTTGACCAGTAGCACCTTGAAACCAGTGGGTGAGTCGCCGCTGAACCGTGATACGATGGTAGCGGCAGATTAAGAGCGATTCATGGCAGTTGCAATTCAAGAAACTGTTCAGGAACAATCACAAAAAAATCGGTCATCGACAATTCAAGCTGTAGGTGTGCCTAAGCTGCCTCCGTTCACGGTTGTTAGCGGCCAAACGGGTGTGACAAGAGATCTGCGTCGCTTTACACTTGACGAGTACCAGCATCTCATCGAATTAGGCATCTTTGAAGATGAACGGCTTGAGCTAATCGATGGCCTACTCGTGGAGATGAGTCCTATTAACCCGCGACATGCTATTTGTGTAGACAAACTGAGTAGACTGGTCAATCACTTGTTATACAACAAAGCATGGATTCGAGTGCAGGCGCCGATTACCATAGAAGGACGCGCTTCTCAGCCCCAGCCGGATGTGGCCATAGCGATCTTACAACCGGAAGTGTACGAGGAACGCCATGTCAAAGCAGGAGAAATTTTTCTTTTAGTGGAAGTGGCGGACTCGTCGCTGTACAGTGATCGAACAGATAAACTAGAGCTTTACGCGTCGGCAGGAATTTCTGAATATTGGATTGTCAATTTGGTAGATAACCAGTTAGAAGTCTATCAGGAGCCATTTCTTTCGGCCACTGGCGAAGGTGGTTATAAAGTCAAGCGCACTTATGCGCGCAATGATACCGTTGCTTTACAAGCTTTTCCAGAGTGCCAAGTCACTTTGATCGAAATTTTACCGAGA